>NZ_JBQQBP010000002.1:0-775305 GCF_052245875.1 Actinomadura sp. 3N407 | reverse complement strand
CCAGGCGGCGACGGGCCCGGGAGGACACCGGGGAGCGACTACAGACTCCAGCGCGGCCCGCTCACATCCCCATACCGGCACTTCGGACAAGCCACTTCCCGGACCCGCCACCACCCACCCTACGACCGCCCTCAGCACGGCCCCTTGACACAGAGGGGAGCCGGAAGAGGATGTTCCCTCTACGTCCGCTCTCGGCAGCCTTGCATCGCCTCCGACGTGCGCCCGCTCATCCGCTCCCGCAGGCGCGTGCCTTCCCGGTCCTGTACTCACACCGCCTCCCTCCCGGTACGCGACGCCCAGGACGCCGGCTCGGGCGCAGCCTGGCCGCGTTCGCCCGACCGACACGGTAGGCACCGCAGGGGCAGGCATGATCGACCCTTGACGCCGCAAGTCCGGCAACTGAGTCCTGGAGCAAGCGCCTTGGCAAGCGTCTGATGAAGGGGAGATCATGCGGCTACGGTTCCTCGGTACGGACTCGAACCAAGGCACCTGTCCGGCCATGTACGCCACCGACCGCAGCACCTACATGGTTCAGGGCAAGGTCGTCAGCGATGGCTCGGCGTTCGGCGACGGCCGCGATCTGGCCGTGGACGAGACGCTCGTTGAGATCGATCCGGGCCTGGTCCGGCACCTGATCGAGCACTACCAGGAGCACCACCAAGGAGGTTGATCGGTGGTCGACCTGCTGACCGGCGACCAACTCGGAAGGCTGTTCCAGACCGTCCGGCGCTCCGCCTTCCGGCTAGAGACACGCGACCGGTACAACGTGCCCGACGAACGTCCTTCGTTCGAAAGGTTCATGGCCGGTGGCCAGGAGCTGGACGAATCGGTCAGCTCCGGTCCCTGGTACGACATGACCCGGCGAGCCTTCGGGGAGGGCCGCCCGTTCTCTCGTGTCCGGGTCGTGACCGTCCCGCTAGGGGATTACTCGCGGTACGCGCTGTGGTCGGCGCAGGGCAACCTCGTCGCGGGCGAGGAGATCCGCTATCTCGACCGCGATCGTGCCGCCGGGCTCGGCTTACCGGTACACCCCCCATGGACGCGTGGCTGTTCTACGATGAGCGTGTGGCCGTCCTGCATTTCGACGAGGACGACGTCTTCACAGTCGCGCAACTGTTGGAAGACCCCGGCACCGTCGAGCAGCACAAGGCGTGGCGACGGATCGCCTGGGACGCCTCGGTCAGCCGGGACGCGTTCCTACGGAGCCTCTAGCGGGCGATCATCTCCACGTCTCACCAGCAGGCACGCGAGGCCCTGGGCCTGTGGTTGCGCGAACTGCGTCAGGACGGGCGGCTCGCCCAGCGTCGTCTGGCCACGCTGGCCGGCTGGCGTGAGAGCAAGGCCTCCAAGATCGAGCACGGCAAGCAGACTCCCAGCGAGGACGACATCAAGACCTGGTGTCATCTGGCCGGTGCCGAGGACCACGTCCCCGATCTGATCGCGACCGTCCGGAACATCTCCAGCGCCTACATGGAGTGGCGGCGCGAGTGGCGTGCCGGCGCACACCGCAGGCAGCAGACCATCGCGGCGCAGGAAGCCGAGACCCGCCTGTTCCGGGTCCTCCAGCCGATCGTCATCCCCGGCCTGCTGCAGACCGCGGAGGGTCTCGTCACGAGATGCGTGGCAACCAACCCGGTCCCCCAACCCGACCGTTCACTGACGTGATTCGACGGGTTCACCAAGTGCCCGAGCGGCACAACACCAAGCCAGATCGGCATCCTGCCGCACGCCCCTCCTATCGATCGTCACGGTGAAGCACGGCGACACGGGCCAGCGTGACTGTCTTTGATTCGGCGTAGGCTGCCGGGGTCGGCAGCCACCACAGCAAAGCTAGTTGGGATCCATGTCGTGAACGACGGCCACCGCGATCGCGCGGGGGCTCCTGAACAAGGAACCGCGCTGATGCACGCGTCCCTGGCGGGACTGTCGGTCGGTGACGCCTTCGGTGATCAGTTCTTCCTGCACGCCAACCGCCATCTGACCGCCATGGACGTTCCGCCGCCGCCGTGGGAATGGAGCGACGACACCGAGATGGCCTGCTCGGTCGTCGCCTGCCTGCACCGTCACGGACGTATCGACCAAGACGCCCTCGCCGCCGCGTTCGCCGCTCGCATGGACACAGGCCGCCGCTACGGCGCCGGGGCCCTGGAACTCCTCGAACGCATCCGCGACGGGCACCCGTGGCGGATCGCCTCGGCCGAGTCCTTCGGCGGCAGCGGGTCCTTCGGCAACGGCGCCGCCATGCGCGTCGCTCCGCTGGGCGCCTACTTCACCGGTGACCCGGCACACGCCGCCGACCAGGCCGCCCTCCAAGCCGAGATCACCCACGCCCACATCGAAGGCATCGCAGGCGCGGTCGCGGTCGCCGTCACCGCCTCCCTCGCCGCCACCGGCACCCCCGAAACCTTGATCGAGGCAGCGCTCGATCACACCCCCGGAACCTACGTCCGGCGGGGACTCCAGCGAGCGCGCAACCTCAAGAAAGCGACAGTGGAACAAGCCGCACGCGTACTGGGCAACGGATCGCGCATCACCGCCCAAGACACCGTGCCGTTCGCGCTCTGGGCGGCCACCCGGTACCACAACGACTACCCGGCCGGCGTCCGCGCCTGCGTCACGGCCGGCGGCGATATGGACACCACCGCCGCCATCGCCGGCGGCATCATCGCCACCAGAACCGGAATCGTCGGCATCCCACCCGAATGGCTCGACTCCCGCGAACCCCTTCCCAGGTGGCTTGAGTAAGCATCCAGCGGCCTGTTCTTAGGGGCGGCGACGTCTCGGCGCGGGCCGTCAGGTGGAGTACTCGCCGTCCCAGGGCTCGCAAAATCCAAGGCGGTCGGGATAGAGCTCGGCCCAGTCGTCTTCGTCCTCGTTCTCGCCGTGCTGCTCGATAACGAGACCGAACAGCACGTCGTCGACGGTCAGCCGGAACGGGCGGATCCCGATGTCCTGGTACTCGCGTCGGGGCAGAGCGTTCAGAAGTTCGGCCATGCGCGCTTCGGCCCGGGCGAGGACAGAGGCTGCCTGGTCGCGGCGTTGTTGCTGTTCACGCCATGTTCCAGCACACCAGATGTCGGAGTCGACGTGGTGGCCGTCGAAGTCGAACCGATGGAGTACGGCGTAGAGGCGTTTGGCGTCTTCCCAGCCTTCGCCGCGGCGGAGTCCTTCTGGGAAGGCGTAGGTGATCGAAGCGAGGAACTGGCCGTCCGCGTATCGGCCGATCATGCTGGTCCGATAGTCCGGGTCGTAGACGATGGGGATGATCTCGGGGACTGCCATGGCGGAACCCTAGTCGCCCCGCCCGCGACGCATGGCGACCGGAGGTAATGCCCGGCTGCAAACGCGTTCGACCGCCGCCTCACGCAAGCGGGCATTCGGCCGCTGCGGCCCACAGCGGTGGCGTGAACTGTGTGCTCACCCACGAACCGGCCGTCCTCCCTGCGCTGTCCAGTTTGCCGGCCGAGGGTGGCTCGACGCCCTGCGCGCCAACTCCGCCCTCGCCCGCGGCCTCAGTACCTCCGCCGACGAAGCCCACGTCATTCCGTTCGTCCCACCGGCCTCGAGTTTGGAGTGGGGTCGGCCCCTAGGGTTGGGGGCGTGGGAGAGTTGATCTTGGTGCGGCATGGGGAGACCGAATGGAGCCGGGCGCGTCGGCATACCGGGCGCACCGATCTGCCGCTGACCGGGCGGGGTGAGGAGCAGGCGCGGGCGTTGCGCGGCGCGCTGCGCGGGCGCCGGATCGCGCGGACGCTCGTCAGCCCCGCGGAGCGGGCGCGGCGGACCGCCGAGCTGGCCGGGCTGCCGGCGGACGACCTGGACCCCGACCTGTGGGAGTGGGACTACGGCGGCTACGAGGGGATCACCACGGCGGCGATCCGGGAGGACCGGCCCGGCTGGTTCCTGTGGGACGACGGGGTGATCCCCGGTGACGCCGACCATCCCGGCGAGAGCGTCGAGCAGGTCGGGAGGCGGGTGGACGCCGTCCTGGCGCGGGCCCGGCCGGAACTGGCCGGGGGTGACGTCGCGCTCGTCGCGCACGGTCACGTCCTGCGGGTGCTCACGGCGCGGTGGCTCGGCCTGGAGCCTGCACGGGGACGGCTGTTCGCGCTGGACACCGGGACCGTGTCGGCGCTGGGAACCGAGCACGACCGCCCGGTGATCAGCGCGTGGAACGTCCCCGCGCCATAGTCCGGCCCAGTCGACGTGTCCGGCCGCGCGATGCGGCCCCTACACCGACGTCCCCCGGCCGCTGGGACCATCCTCAAGACGCTGGGCGAGCACGGCGTGGACGGCCTCATCCTGATCGGCACCGGTTCGAACGCCGCCGCCTCCAACGCCTTGCTGGCGAGCGCCACCGCCGTCGTCAACCTCATCCGCGGCGCCGCCGAGAGCGCCGCCCCGACCGTGCTCGCGGCCGACCGCGACGGTGCCCACGAGGCCACCCGGCATCTGCTGGACCTCGGCCACCGCCACATCTGCGGCCGCGCCTACCGCGTCGACGCGCAACTCGTCCGGCGCGGCTCCTGCGAACCGCCCCGAGACCGTCCGGACGCCGAAGCCCTCGATGGTTGAGCGCGGCGAGTCGGCCGCTGCGGACCGCGTCATCGCCGAGCGGTCCCGGTACCCGTCGTCAACAGGGCCGCTCCTGAGCGTCCGCTCGGTCCGGTCTATGACGGTAGGGCGGCGATTGCTTGGATTTCTAGGAGGAGGTGGGGGTGGGGGAGTTGGTGCACTGCGACTGTCGTGCGGGTGGGGCCCGTCTCGTCGAAGTACTCGGCGTAGACCTCGTTGTAGCCGCCGAAGTCGTTCATGTTGACGAGGTAGGCGGTGACCTGGACGAGGTCCGCCAGGTCGGCGCCGGCGGCTTGGAGGACGTCGCGGATGTTGGCGATCACCGCGTGGGTCTGCGCGCGGATGTCGAGCCTGGCCGTGCCGAGTTCGTCGGCTTCGGCGCCCTCGATGGAGTTGTCGGGGCGGCGGCTGCTCGTCCCGGAGACGAAGATCAGGTCACCGGTGACGCGGACATGGGGGAAGCGTCCTCGCGGGGTCGCCTTGCCCGCGATCAGGCCGGGGGGTTCGGGTGCTGTCACGTCGTGTCCTCGGCCACGTGGAAGCGGGCCGAGCCCAGTCCCTCGACTCGGGCTTCGACCAGTGTTCCCGCCCGCAGGGGCACGGCGGCGGTGGCGGCCCCGGCCAGGACGAGGTCTCCGGCGGCCAAGGGACGGCCGTATCGGGCGGCCAGCCGCGCTCCGGCCGCGAGGGCGGCCAGGGGGTCGCCCAGGATCGCGGGGGTCGAGCCCGACTCCGCCACCCTTCCGTCGACCGTCAGTGTCACGTCCAGGCCGTTGATCGTGCCGGTGCAGGCGTGCCACTCTCCCAGCACATAGGCGGCGGACGAGGCGTTGTCCGCGATGACGTCGGCCAGGTTGAAGCGGAAGTCCGCGTAGCGGGAGTCAATGATCTCGATTGCGGGTGCGACGGCCCCCACGGCGTTGGCGAGGGAGGCGGGCGGCTCGTCCGGTTCGGGTGTGCGGGAGAGGCGGAAGGCGATCTCCGGCTCGGCGCGGGGGTGGATGTGGCGGTCCGGGTCCAGGGTTTCCGTGATCTCCATGGCGTCCGTGAGGCGTCCCCAGATCGTTTCGTCGATGCCCATCTGGCGCATCTTCTCGCGGCTGGTGAAGCCCATCTTGATGCCGGTCGGGCGTTCGCCCCGGTCCAGGCGGCGGCTGATGGAGAGGTCCTGGACACGGTAGGCGTCATGCACGGACAGGTCGGTGCGCTCGCTGATCTGCTCGATCGCGGTGGCGGTCAGCGCGGCATTGTCCAGCCGCTCGGCCAGGTCCTCCAGGACGGTCATGTCCCTCCCTCGGAGAGGTCCAGGCACACGTTGGTCAGTTCGGAGTAGAAGGCCAGCGAGTGCGTGCCGCCTTCCCGTCCGATCCCGGACGCCTTGACGCCGCCGAATGCGGTGCGCAGGTCCCGGACGAACCAGGTGTTGATCCAGACGATGCCGGTGTCGAGCCGGGCTCCGGCCCGGTGCGCGCGTTTGACGTCCCGGGTCCACACCGTGGAGGCCAGGCCGTAGCTGTCGTTGGCCAGGGCGAACGCCTCTTCCTCGGTGTCGAACGGGGCGATGTGGCAGACCGGGCCGAAGATCTCTTCACGGTTCGTGCGGGCGTCGGGCGGCAGGCCGGTCAGGACGGTCGGCTGCACGTAGGCGCCGGCGTCCCGGGCGTCCCCGAAGGACGGGACGCCGCCGCCCGCGATGACGTCGGCGCCCTCGTCGCGTGCCAGCCGGTAGTGGCCCAGCACCTTCGCGCGGTGGCCCGCGGAGATCATCGGCATCATGGCCGTGTCGAGGTCGTCCGGCCAGCCGACGCGGAGTGCGCGGGCGCGTTCGCCGAGCCGTTCCACGAACTCGTCGTAGACGGGGCGCTGCACGTAGAGACGCTCGGTGCACAGGCAGACCTGCCCGCCGTTGGTGAACGAGGAGCGGGCGGCCCCGGCGACGGCGGCGTCCAGGTCGGCGTCGGCGAAGATCAGTCCGGCGTTCTTGCCGCCGAGTTCGAAGGAGACCGCCTTCACCCCGTCCGCCGCCGCGTGCATGATCGACGCGCCGGTGGCGGACTCGCCCGTGAAGGTGATCGCGTCCACGCCGGGATGGCGGGTGAGGTGCTCGCCCGCCGAGCCGGGCCCGAACCCGTGGACGAGGTTGAACACGCCGTCGGGCACACCCGCGGCCGCCATGACCTCGGCGAGGACGGTGGCGCTGGCCGGGGTCTCCTCGGACGGCTTGACCACGACGGTGTCGCCGCAGGCGAGGGCGGGCGCGACCTTCCAGGTGAGCAGGAGCAGCGGCAGGTTCCAGGGGACGATCACCGCGACCACGCCGACGGGTTTGCGGACCTCGTAGTTCAGCGCCCGTCCCCCGGACGCCGTCGTGGTGGTGTACGTCGCGCCCGGCGCGGCGGTGATCATGTCGGCGAAGGCGCGGAAGCTGCCCGCGCCTCGCGGGATGTCGAGCGTGCGTGCCTGGGAGACGGGTTTGCCGGTGTCGGCGACCTCGGCGAGGACGAGGTCGTCGAAGCGCCGTTCCAGTTCGTCGGCGACGCGGCGCAGCATGGCGGCCCGCTGGTGCTCGTCCATCCGTCCCCACGGGCCCCGGAGGGCGGCGCGTGCGGCGGTGACCGCGGCGTCGACCGTGTCGGCGCCGGCGTGGGACACCTGCCAGATCACCTCGCCGGTGACCGGGCTGGCCTTGTCGAACGTGGGGCCGTCCTGGACGAAGCGGCCGTCGACGAAGTTGGGCAGCCGGGCCGGGCCGCGGGGCGAGCGTCCCCTGATCAGGTCGGGGTCGAGGGCCGGGCCCGTGTTCACCGCGGTGGTCATGTGGACGCGGCCCTCCGTATGCGGCGCGCCGGGGTCGTGCGGGGCCGGCTCGGAGGCGGATTCGGTGGACGGTTCGGCCATGAGGCCGACGACGGCGGCGTCGCAGGTCGCCTCGCCGGTGGCGGCGGCCGCGGCCTCGTCCGTGGTGACCAGCACGAGGCTGCCGATGCCGACGTCCAGCAGGTCCACGGCGACGCGTTCGGGGCCGTCCGGCCGCTCCCGTACGAGGACCAGCCGGCGGCCGCGCAGCGGCGGCGTGATGCGGTCGGCCCAGACCTTGCCGACCACCTCGGCCAGCAGCATCAGCCACCGCCCTTCAGCGCGGCCATGACCTCGCGGATGCGGGCGGCCTCGGGGGCCTCCAGCAGCGCGACGGTGGCCGGGTCGGGCTTGGGGTAGATCTGGGAGCTGCGCAGTTCGCCGTGCTGCTGGATCGCGGCCTCGCCGGAGGCGACGGCCTGCCGGACGGCGGCCAGGCTGCCGCGCACGGCGGCGGCCAGGTAGCCGCTGGTGACCCGCTCGATCGCGACGCACTGCACATCGGCGGTCTTGATCATCGCCTCGACCCCGGCGGACAGGGCGACCACGCCGCGGGTCTCGACGATGCCGATCGCGATCTCGGTGGACATCGGGTGTTCTCCCTTCGACTCGTTCGTCTCGTGCGGCTAGTTGCCCAGCAGGCGCGGCTCGGCGTTGAGCGCCCGGACCGCCTCGCAGGGGCTGGCGAACACGATGGACTTGACGCTGCGGCCGGTCTTGGCGCGGGCGACCTCCTCGCCCACGTCCACCGCCTCCTCGACGGTGGCCAGGTCGCCGCGCACCGCGACGGCGACGATGCCGCCGCCCAGCCGGACGACGCCGGTCACCTCGACCTCGGTGGCCTTCACCATCGCGTCGACGGCGTCGAAGATCGGGACGAAGCCCTCGGCCTCGATGAATCCCGCTGCGACGTTGCGCATGTGTGCTCCTCACGGTTGTCGGGTAGGGACGCGGGCTCGTGCCGGCGGGTCATGGCAGGTTCCAGGACAGGACGGCTCCGCCGGTCCCCCACAGCGGCCCGTAGGCGTGCCGGCGGGCCGGTCCCCGGGCGGCGCCGGTGCCGTTCAGGAAGGCCAGTGCCCGGAACTGGCTGTCGGCCTGGGCCTGCCGGGCGAAGTCGTCCCGGGCGGCCAGTACCTCGTCCATCCGGCCTTCGGTGAGCAGGCCCAGCATCCGGTTGTTCCAGCGGTCGTGGGACGGCTCGGCGATGTGGTCCTCCGCCGGTTCGATCCACTTCTGGATCAGGCCGGACGACAGGCCCGACACCGCGACCACGGCGGCCCGTACCCCGGCCTCGCGGGCGGCGGCGGCGCCGGCGGCGCCGACCTCGGCCAGGGTCGCCGCGTCGGCGTAGAGGTTGCACGACACCTGGGAGAAGCGCAGCGCGCGGTCCGGGTCGAGGAGCGCGGAGGCCACGATCAGGCCGGTGTCGATGGGGAAGCCGTCGTAGCGGGTGCGGCGTGCCTGCGTGCCGCGGGCGTCCGCCTCCGCCGCCCAGCGTTCGGTGAACTCGACGTCGAACCTGAGGTCGTAGTCGAGTTCGCCGTAGTCGTAGGCGTACCAGCCGCGCGGGATACCGAGCGTCAAAGGTCTGCACTTTATGCACGCCCGAATTCCAAAACCCACGACAACCTGCAGACGTCCCACCGAGCACCCCGCCGCCCAGAGGGCGGCCGCTTGGCGGGGTTCGGTGTAGATCAGCAGGGCGTAGTCGGACCGACGGTCGGTCCGCGGGCGGCCGCTGCCCGCCTCGAAACTCTTGGCGAACGCTCGCTCGCCTAGCGCAATGCCAGCTCGACGAAAGGCGATGCCGAGTGAACTGAAACGTGGAGGCCCGCGATCGCCTCGCGCGCGGAGGTGGGTCTAGTGGGTGGCGCCGAGTTCGATGAACAGGACGCCGGCGGCGATCAGGACGATGCCCAGGCCCATCACCTTGGTCAGGGCCTCTTTGAAGAGCACGCGTGAGGCGATGGCGGTCAGGGCGACGCCGGTGGCGGCCCAGATGCCGTAGGCCACGCCGATGCCCAGGCCGTCGTACAGGGCGAGCGTCAGGAAGGTGAAGGCGGCCAGGTAGCCGGTGACCACGGCCACCATCCAGGCCTTGTTCCCGCCGGGCTGGGAGGCCATCCGCAGCGCCAGGGTGCCCGCGACTTCGCTGAGGATCGCGCCGATGAGCATCAGCCAGATCATGCGGGGGACTCCTCCTCGTGGCGTCGGGCGCTTTGGGAGCCCAGTTCCACGCACAGGACCCCGGCGATGACCAGGGCGATGCCGACGCCCATGGTGCCCGTGAGCGCGTCGCCGAAGATGACGGCGGCGAGCACCGCGGTCAGCACGACGCCGGTGGCGGCCCAGATGCCGTAGGCCACGCCGATGCCCAGGCCGGCCCTCAGCGCGACGCTGAGCGCGACGAACGAGGCGATGTAGCCGACGGCCACCAGTGCGTACCAGGCGGGATGGTCCACCGCCGCGCGCAGCGACAGCGTGGCGGTCACCTCCAGCAGGATCGCCGCCAGCAGCGGCACCCACTTCTTCATCGGGACGCCTCGTCGTTCAGTAGGTGGTCGGCGACCGCGAGGATCTGGGCGCGGTCGCGTTCGGGGACGGGGAAGACGCCGGTGGCTGCGGCGGTCCAGTAGCCGTCGGCCAGCAGGCGCGCGGCGGTGAGCCGGCCCCGTTCCGCCTCGGGCAGGTCGTCGGGCAGCGCGAGCCAGGGATCGAAACGCCGTACCCAGGCGGCGCCGAGCGCGTCGCGGTACAGGGCGTCGGCGAAGATCGCGAAATCGGCGCGGTCGAACTCCTCGGTCAGGGACACCCGCACGTAGGCGCGGATCCGCTGGTGCGGTGCGGCGGTCTCGAGCGGCTGCCCCAGGTAGTCCAGCAGACGCCGTTCCCACCGGTCGGCGGCGTACTCGACCACGCCGAGCATCAAGGCGTCCTTGGTGGCGAAGTGGTACATCAGCCCTGGTTTGGTCACGCCGGCCTGGCGGGCGGCGGCGTCCAGGGTGATCTTCCCGCCGCCTTCGGCGCGCAGGAGTTCCAGCGCGCCGTCCAGGATGCGTTGTCGCGCGTTCATCTCCACGGCGGCTACTTTACCTTCTGGAAGGTAAAGTAGAGAGAGGTGCCGAGCCCTTTCGGGCCACGGCCGCCCGGGAGGGGACACCGGGCGGGACGTCTCCGCGGTTCAGTCGGTCAGCAAGTGCTGCCGTCCGAACATGGCCGCGGTGGCCCGTGCGCTCGGTGTGCCCGCGTCGAGATCCGCGCCGGCCTCGCGGAGGACGGTCACGACCTCGTCCGCGCCCTTGAACATGGCACCCGCGATGGGCGCCTGGTCGCGGGCGTTGCGCAGATCCGGGTCCGCGCCGCGGGCGAGCAGGGCGCGCACCGTCTCGGTGTGTCCGTGGTAGGCCGCGAGCATGAGCAGCGTGTTCGCGTTCCGGTCGGCCACGTCGACCGGGAGCCCGTGGTCGATGAACTCGGTCAGCTGCCCGGTATCGCCTTCCCGGGCGAGGTCCATGGCAATCGCCATGACGCGCTCGGTCTGTTCAGGAGTCAGTGCAGCGTCGCTCATGAGTAGATCCTCCTGCCCTGTCCATGCCCGGCGCGGTGCACGTGATCGCGCACCACGCCGGGGACGGAGCCGGGCTCAGAGCCGGCCGGCGGCCAGCGCCTCGATCGCCTTGCGGACGCCCTCGCCGTAGGCGGGGTCGGCCTGGGTGCAGTTGGCGATGTGCCGCTCGACGGTCGCCTGCGAAGCGCCGTCGATCGCTCGTGCGGTGTTCTCGAAGAGAACCTGCTGCTGCTCGGGGCTCATGTTGCGGAACAGGATGCCGGGCTGCTCGAAGTAGTTGTCGTCGTCCTCGCGGAAGTCGAACCGGTCGGCGACGGCGCCCACGGCCTGGCTCGGCTCGCGGTAGGAGGGCTGCTCCTGCCAGCGGCCGTAGGAGTTCGGCTCGATGCCCGGTGCGGCGCCCTGGTTACCGTCGACGCGCATGGCGCCATCGCGGTGGTAGGAGTTCACCGGGCTCCTCGGCTGGTTGACCGGGATCTGGTGGTGGTTCACGCCCAGGCGGTACCGCTGGGCGTCACCGTAGGAGAACAGCCGGCCCTGCAGCATCTTGTCGGGCGAGAAACCGATGCCCGGGACCACGTTGGCGGGGGTGAAGGCGGCCTGCTCCACGTCCGCGAAGTAGTTGTCCGGGTTGCGGTTCAGTTCCCACTCGCCGACCTCGATCAGCGGGTAGTCCTTCTTCGACCAGACCTTGGTGAGGTCGAAGGGGTGGTACCGGTAGGTCTCGGCGTCGGCCTCCGGCATGATCTGGACGCACAGCTTCCACTTCGGGAAGTCGCCGTTCTCGATCGACTCGAAGAGGTCGCGCTGGTGGGACTCGCGGTCCTTGCCGATCAGCGCCTCGGCCTCGGCGTCGGTGAGGTTCTTGACGCCCTGCTGGGTGCGGTGGTGGAACTTCACCCAGAACCGCTCGCCCTCGGCGTTGACGAAGCTGTAGGTGTGCGATCCGAAGCCGTGCATGTGGCGGAGCGACGCCGGGATGCCGCGGTCCGACATCACGATCGTGACCTGGTGCAGCGCCTCGGGCAGATGCGTCCAGAAGTCCCAGTTGTTCTCGGGGTCGCGCATGTTGGTGCGCGGGTCGCGCTTCACGGCGTGGTTGAGGTCGGGGAACTTCAGCGGGTCGCGGAAGAAGAACACCGGGGTGTTGTTGCCGACGAGGTCCCAGTTGCCCTCGTCGGTGTAGAACTTCAGCGCGAAGCCGCGGATGTCGCGCTCGGCGTCGGCCGCGCCGCGCTCACCGGCGACGGTGGAGAAGCGGGCGAACATGTCGGTCTTCTTGCCGACCTCGGAGAAGATCTTGGCGTTGGTGTACCGGGTGATGTCGTTGGTCACCGTGAAGGTGCCGAACGCGCCCGACCCCTTCGCGTGCATCCGGCGCTCTGGGATGACCTCCCGGTCGAAGTGGGCGAGCTTCTCCAGGAACCACACGTCCTGCAGGAGCATCGGGCCGCGGGGACCGGCGGTCACGGAGTTCTGGTTGTCGGGGACCGGTGCGCCGGCGACCGTCGTCAGTGGTTTCTGGTTGTTCTCAGGCAAAGCTCGCTCCTCAGTGATTTGCTCGGGGCTCATTCGTCGCGTGCCAGGCAGCCGGGACAGGTTCCCCAGTAGGTCACCTCGGCCTCGTCGAGGACGAATCCGCGCGGGTCCTCGGCGTCGAGGCAGGGCGCCTCGCCGACCGCGCAGCCGACGTCCTCGATGGCGCCGCAGGTCCGGCACACAAGGTGGTGGTGGTTGTCTCCCACACGGGTCTCGAACCGGGCGGGCGAGCCGGCCGGTTCGATGCGGCGTACCAGACCCGCGCCGGTGAGCGCGTGCAGGACGCCGTACACCGCCTGTGTGGACACCGAACCCAGTTCGCGGCGGACGGCCGTCGCGATGGTGTCGGTGTCCGCATGGGGGTTCTCCGCGACCATCGCCAGCACGGCGACCCTCGGGCGGGTCACCCGCAGTGAAGCGCCCCGCAGGAGAGCGGCGGCATCGATGGTCGGCATGGCCAGACCATAGCCGCTTTTCTTGAATCATTCAATTAAGCGAGTCGTACGCCTGACTGTCGCCACGTGCCGTCGCAAGCCTCGCCGCTGTAAAGTCTGATGTATTGCCTTTTTCCGTTACAAGGCTATCGGAGTGCACCGCGAAGGGCGGCACCCACGCGCCGTCACCGGCCTGCCGGGAAGTGTTCACCACGGTGTCCGAGGTTTACTCCGGGCCACCTGGCAAGGCCGGTACCGGCAGGACAGGCACCTCCGGCCCGAGCGTCCCCGCCGCGTGTACCACCCGGACGAGCATGATGTCCGATGTATGCTCGACCGTGCTGTGAGTCCCGGTGGCGCGGAGTTCCCGACTCAATGATCCAGCACCTCGAAGGCCCGACCAGGGGGACGGCGACGTGTCCAGCACCAAAGACAACACCTCCGGCGGCCGCTCCGGCACGGGGGCGGCGACCGCACTGCCGGTCAGCCGGCTGCGTCCTGCCTACCAGCAGGTCGCCGACCAGCTGCGGGAGCTGATCCTGGACGGCTCGCTCGCCCCGGGCGACCGCCTTCCGCCGGAGGGCGAGATCGGCGGCAACTTCGGGGTGAGCCGCAGCACGGTCCGCGAGGCGCTGCGCGTGCTGGCCTCCCAGGGCCTGGTCAAGACGGTCCGCGGCACCACCGGCGGCACGTTCGTCTCGCACATCGAACCCGACCAGATCAGCGACTTCCTGGAGGCCGGGATCGGGCTGATGTCGGGCTCGGCGGCGCTGCCGCTGGCGGCCATCCTCGAAGCCCGCGAGATGCTGGAGGTGCCCGCCACCGCCCTCGCCGCCGAGCGCCGCGAGCAGAAGCACCTCGACGCCCTGCACGCCGCGATGGAGCGCGAGAAGCGCTCCCGGGGCCGGAGCATGAAGTTCCAGGAGCACCGGCACTTCCACGGGATCATCATGGAGGCGACCGGGAACGGGCTGCTCACGATGATGACGCAGCCGGTCTTCCACGTCCTGCGGAGCCGGTTCCTGAACGCCGACGAGCCCACCGAGTTCTGGGCACAGGTCGACGACCAGCACGGGAAGATCATCACGCTGCTCGAAGCGGGCGACGGCGAGGCGGCCAGCGCGGCCATGCGCGACCACCTGCGCTACATCCGCCCCGCCTACGACGAAAGCCGAGCTCGTTGACCTGGAGGGCGTCAGGGCCAGGTGGCGGGCGGTTCTCGCGGCAGGCGCGGAAGCCTTCCCGCCCGTCGGAGTCCGGTGGCGCGACGTAGGCGACGAACCTCTCGATCTCGGGGACGTCGGCGTGCGCGTCGGCGATCCACGCCGTGTCGGCTATCAGCATCAGGTCGCAGGCCAGCAGCGGTTCGAATCCGCCGGCGCGGGCGACCGCGGTTTCTCCACCGGCCTCGACGTGGAAGACGCCCTCACCACCGGCGTCGCCAGCCCGTCCCTGGACGAGGACGGCCGGGTCGCCCCGTGGGGAATCGCAACCGGTGACCCTTTTCCATAGGCGTATCGCTACGCTCAGGCACCATTCGCTTCTCATCCGTCCGCACTGTGCACTAGAGTCCCGTGCCCAAGCGGGTTTCGGGCGGTCTGCCCCTCTGGTCCGCTCCTGAAACGGTTGCTCCCACGGCCACCTCACGAGGAGGTCACATGCACGGAGACCTGGAAACCCTCTACGACGCCCACGCACACCGTCTATATGCGCACTGCTGGTCGCTGCTGGGCGACCATGGTGCGGCCGACGCTCTCAGAGACACGCTCACCAGGGCGGTGCGGCACCCGCCGCGCGGTGAGACGGTGCTGTGGCTGCATCAAGTGGCCCGCGCGGTCTGCGCCGAGCGCGGGGCGTTCGGCGGCCATGGCCGTCCCGTCTTCGTTCAGGCGGCCATCGACCCGCTGCTGGACGGGATCGGCAACATGTCCGCCCGCCACCGTGAGGTCCTGCTGCTGTCCGCGGGTAAGTGGCTGGAGGTCCGCGACATCGCCGGCGTCCTGCGCATCTCGCCGGACAGCGTGCGCGAGCTCCTGTACGAGGCGCGCGGCGCGCTGGAACGCTTCGTCCTCGACGTCCTCATACGCGGAACCGCCGACCCCGGAAAGCACATGGACGTCATCGCGGCGTTCGAAAAGGGGCGGCTCCCGCACCTGCTGGCCCGCCGCGCCTCCACCTGGGCGCCCGCCCCGCTGCGCGACCAGGTGCTGGCCGCCGCCGACCGCGACAGCGATGAGTTCGGCCGCGCACCGGCGGAGCACGCCGCCCCGGCCGGCCCGCTCGTGGTGATCGGCTCCGGTCCCGACACCGCCGCCCCGGAACGGAAACGCGCCCGCCGCAGGGCCGCCCTCAAGGGCGTCGGCGGCGTGACCGGGTTGGCCGCCACGGTCGCGGCCGGTCTGATGATGACGTGGCCGTCCGCCGATAGCGGCACGATGAGCGCCCTGGGGCCGCACGAAAGCAACACCCGTCCCGGGCCCGTCCCGGCGGGCGGCATCACCGACGAGCCGGGCGCCTCTGAGAGTCCGGACGCCGGGCGGAACGACGCGACCCCGACCCCGGCCCCGACGCCGACGACTGAGGAGCGGGTCCCCGCCCCCGAGGAGCCCGCGCGTTCGGGCGGCGGTGCGATCGCCCCGGCGACGCCCCCTGAGCACGACACCCCGTCCACGTCCTCCCCCACCCCGCCGGCCTCGCGTCAGGAGACGCCCCCGCCCGAGCAGGAGTCGCCCGAGCCGCGGCCGGACGGGCGGTCGCGCCCGGACGGCCCGCTCGATCCCATCACCGACATTGTCGGACACCTCACGTCCCCGATCCTCGGGGGGCTGGCGGGCCGCTGAGCCGGTCCGCAGTTCGCGGTCGGCTCCGCAAGGCGTGACCGGCACACGAGCACCCGACCGTGGTGCTCCGAGCCGGGGCCCTGCGACGTGCCGCACTCTTGGCTGCTGAGAAGAGAGGCGGCACGCCGCAGGGGCTCAAGCGCGAGCTGCGACCGCTGACCCGGCGGGTGCCCATCCCCCCGACCGGAAAGAGGCGGCCATATGCGGGCCGCCGCCTGCGGGAACAGTTTCTGCGGCGGCATGCTCGTCACCCCACCCTCACCTTCGGCCGCGTCCTCGCCGCCGGAGCGAAGTGGTGGCCGGTGATTCTGCCGATGCGGGCACCGGGGGGTGCGGAGATCATGAACCGACTCCGTCACCTGCCGTCCCGTGGAGGGAACGAAGTGAGGTACTCGCCAGTCACCCGGCTGCTGGTCGCGGCGCTGGTCGCCGTCGGGCTCGCCACCGCCCCCGGGACCGCTCAGGCGCAGGGCGCCCCCGCCGTGGAGGGCCCGATACCGGGTGCGCCGCCCGGCGACCCGTCGTCCCCGGACGTCGAGGACACCTATCCGTGGATGGCCACGAACGTCGACCTGGCCTCGCACGGGTACGTGGAACAGGAATTCTTCGTTTCCGGCGAGGCCAGCGCGTACAGCGCCACCGGGGAACGGCTCGCGACCGGCGTCCCGTACAAGACGCGTGTCATCGTCCGGAGACCGGCCAGGCCCCACCGGTTCAACGGCACGGTGGTCGCCGAATGGCAGAACGTCACGGCCGGATACGACCTGGACGCCCTCTGGAGCAGCGAACAGATCATCCGGGACGGGTACGTCTGGGCGGGCATTTCCGCGCAGCGGGTCGGTGTGGAACACCTCGTCGAGTGGAGCCCGGCCCGCTACGGCGACCTGGACGTCACCGGCGGTGGACGGTTCACCGGTGACGAGCTGTCCTACGACATCTTCGCGCAGGTGGCCAAGACGCTGCGCGAACGCGGAGCCTCGGCGCCGCTGGGCGGGCTGAAGGCGGACACGCTGCTGGGTGTGGGCGCCTCACAGTCGGCGTTCCGGATGACCACGTACTACGACGCGGTCCTTCCCCAGACCGAGAAGGTCTTCGACGGGTACGGGTTCATCGTCGGCACCGCCCCGAGCCGGCGCGGTCCCGAGCCGGTGTTCCAGGTCCTTTCGGAGACCGACGTCCGCTCGCCCGCCCGGCCACCGGACACGGAGACGTTCCGCCGCTGGGAGGTCGCGGGAGCCGCGCACTCCGGCTGGCACGGGCAGCGGTACCGGCAGCCGATCCTGACCCGCGACCTCGGTGCCGCCCCCACCTACCAGTGCGACCGGCCGCCGTTCAGCCGTGTCCCGCTGCACCACGTGATCGCCACGGCGTACGCCCACCTGGTGCGGTGGACCAAGCGGGACGTGCCGCCGCCGTCCGCGCCACCGCTCCAGTTCAACCCGGACGGCAGCAAGGTCCGCGACTCGCTGGGACTGGCCAAGGGTGGGATCCGCCTGTCCCAGGTGGAGGCCCCCACGGCTCTCAACACCGGGGACAACTCCGGCGAGACGTTCTGCTTCCTGTTCGGCACCCACGTCCCGTTCGGCAAGGCGCAGCTCGACTCGCTCTACGCGTCCCACGGCCGTTACGTCGCTGCCGTCACGAAAGCGGACGTCCACAACATGCGGGACGGTTACCTGCTCCGGGCGGACGCCCGGCAGAACCGCATCGACGCGATCCGCTCGGACGTCGGCAAGGACTGAGGGGCGGCCCCGGTCGCCCGGGCAGTGCTCCCCGCCCGCACGGGGAGCACTGCCGCTCCGCCGAAACCGGTGGACGCGCCATGTCGAAATCGCCGTGGTCGCTTCGACGTCCTTTCAAAGGCACCACCGCTTTGAAGGGAGCGACCCCATGGACATCACCCACTCCGCCGCCCTCCTCAACCGTCCGCTCTGGCTGGTCGGCGCCGCCGCGGGGGTGGCGGCGAGCGTCGTGACCGAGGTGTACGGGCTGGTCGCCGGCGCGGCCGGCGTCCCGATGGAGGCCGGGAGCATCGGCGCCGCCGAGGCCGAGCCGATCACCGTCGGCATGTTCGCGATGGGCACCCTCATCTCCACGTTCTGGGGCGTCGTGATCGCGATGCTCCTCGCCCGCCACGCCTCCCGCCCGTCCCGGACGTTCGTCCGCGTCACCGTCCCGCTCGCCGTGCTCTCGCTGGCCGGCCCGCTTGCCGCGGGCGACACCGCGGTGTCGACGAAGCTGATGCTCTGCCTCGCGCACCTCATCGCCGCGGCGATCATCATTCCGATCGTCGCCGAACGGCTCGCGAACGACCGCGCACGTTGATCGCGGCCGACTCGATCGGCACGAACGTAGGATGGGGGGATGACGGGCATGGCCGACGACGAGCTGCTGAAGCTGGACACGCAGGTCTGCTTCGCGCTGCACGCGACCTCACGGGCGTTCGACGCGCTCTACCGGATACGGCTGCGGGAGCTCGGGCTGACCTACCCCCAGTACCTGGCCATGCTGGCTCTCTGGGAGGCCGACGGCCTCACGGTGAAACAGCTCGGTGAACGCCTCCGCCTCGACTCCGGGACGCTGTCGCCGCTCATCAAGCGACTGGAGAGCGCCGGTCTCGTGGAGCGCCGCCGAGGCCGCGAGGACGAGCGTTCGGTGTCGGTGCACCTGACCGAGGAGGGCAACGGACTCCGCGACCGGGCCGTGGAGGTCCCCCGGCGGATGCTCGACTCGACCGGCCTGACCACGCACGAGCTGGCCCAGCTCCGCCGGACCCTGCAGAACGTGACCCGGAACCTCGACGCGGCGACCGGTTCGGCCGCCTGATCATCCCGCCGAGATCGCCGGCACACCGGCCACCGAAGCGGCGATGCTCACCAGGCCGTGCGTGGAGGCGGTGGCGTACAGCGTCGACTGGGTGAACGCCTCCGCCCAAGGGTTGGCCGGTATGGGAAGCCGCACCCTATGACGCCCGCCATGCGGGACGATGGCGGCCATGAGCCGGCTCGCGAACGGCCAGATGGGTTCGGGCTCCTCGGCGTCCGGGGCGGCCTTCCAGCTTGCGCGGCTGGTCGCCGTCGTGGTGAGCGTCGGCTTCTCGTTCGGCGGGTTCATCGGCATCACCGACTCCGACGCTCCGGGGTGGCGCAAGGGCGTCGCGGCGGCGGTGCTGCTGCTGGTCAGACCACCTGCACTGGCATGGACGGGGGTCAGCCTCGTCGTCGTGCTCCAGTTCCTCTCCGGCCTGTCGGTACGGCCGACGGCGTGGGAGGCCTTCTATCTGGCGGCCGGGCACGCGGCCTTCGTCGGGATCGCGCTGTACGGGGTGGCGCGGCTGGCCGACCTGGTGGCCGACCTGCACAACACGCGCGACGACCCGGCGGCCGCCGAGGTCGCCCGGGAGCGGCTGGCCTTCGCCGAGCGGCTGCACGGCCGGATCGGCACCAGCCTGCGGGAGATCGTGCGGAGCGGCGAGGCGATCGGCAGGGCGGCCGAGCCGGAATCGGCGCGCGAGCGGCTGGACGCCGGGCTGCAGACCGCCCGCACGGCCCTGCACGAGGCCCGCTCGGTCGCCCACGGCTACCACGGCGGCGGACCGGCCGGGCGGCGGCCGGTCGCCGACGATCTGACCACCACCGCGGTGGGCGTGCTCACGGTGGCCACGATCTGCCTCATGATCGTCCCAGCGCCGGTCCGCCAGGTGGCCGAGGCCGACGTCTCCGGCGCTGATCGGCCAGGACCTGATCTTCTTCCTGGGCTGGGACTACCTGTTGCAGGGGCCCAGGCCGGTTGACCACCTGTACGAGATGGTGTGGATCGGCGAGCGCGCGATCGTCGTCTACGGGCTCGTCCGCATGGGGCGGCTGGCCGGCGAGTTGCGGGGGGCCCGGCTGGAGCTCGCCCGGACCGAGATAGCCCGCGAACGTCTGCGGTTCGCTCGGGATCTGCACGACCTGCTCGGATTCGGGCTCTCGGTCATCGTGCTCAAGAGCGAGCTGGCCTTCCGGCTCTTCGGCAGAGACAACGAACGGGCCCGGCGGGAGCTTGCCGAGGGCGTCGCCGCCGCCCGGCAGGCGCTCATCGACATCGACGCGGTCGCCACCGGCCATCGCGCCATGTCGCTGGAGGACGAGATCCGGTCGGCCCGGGAGGCGCTCGCCGCCGCCGGCTTCGAGGTCACCGGTACGGTCACGCTGCCGGTGCTCGGAGCGGAGCACAGCACCATCCTGGCCACCGTGCTCCGCGAGGGCGTCACCAACGTCCTGCGGCACAGCGACGGTGACCACTGCACGCTGGAAGCCGAGACGGTGGACGGCGCCGTGCGGCTCCGCGTGCTCAACAACGACGCCCGGCCGGCCATGGCGCCCGCCACCGCGGCGACCGGGATGGGAACCGCCAGCCTCCAGGAGCGCGTGGAAGCCACCGGCGGCACGCTGGACGCCCGGCTCACCGGGGACACCTACGTCCTCGTCGTGCGGATCCCGATCGAGCCGGGCCTACAGCCAGCCCTCGTCGGTGGCGATGCGGATGGCGTCGATCCGGTTCCTGGCGTTGAGCTTCATGACCGCGGAGGACAGATAGTTGCGGACGGTTCCGCGGCCGAGTGACAGCGTCACCGCGATCTCGTCGGCCTCCGCCCCGGGTCGCGGCCAGCCGCAGGACGTCGACCTCGCGCGCCGCCAGCGGGCACTCCGGCTTCCACAGCGCGGCGAGGGCGAGCTGCGGGTCCACCACCCGCTCGCCCGCGGCCACTTTGCGGATCGCCTCGATCAGGTCTTCGGCCGGCGAGTGCTTGAGCACGAACCCCGCGACGTCCGCTGACAGCGCCCGGCGCAGGTAACCCGGCCGGGCCAGACCGGTGAGCATCAGCACGCGGCAGGACGGCAGCCGCACGCGCAGTTCCTGCGCACCGGACAGCCCGTCCGCCCCCGGCAGGTCGATGTCCAGGATCGCCACGTCGGGCCGCAGGCGGATGGCGGTGCCGATGATCTGGTCACCGCGCTCGACCGCGCCGGCCACCTCGAGGTCGTCCTCCAGCGCCAGCACCGCCATCAGCGTCTCGCGCAGGATCCGGACGTCCTCAGCGATCATGATCCGGATCACGAGACCTCCGGTGAATCCTTCACAACGAACTGCTGAATGTGGCACTACCGAGGCGAATGCCCGATGGCGACGCTGAATGGCAGAACCCTACCCGGCACAAGGCCGAAGGAGCGCGCCATGACGGCAACCGCAACGACCCAGCGACACGTCCCGCTCTCCACCAGAGGCGAGACCCGGGAGGCCATCGACAGGAGAACGACACGCCCAAGGTCGTCATCTCCGACACCCTCACCGAGTCGCCGTGGAAGAACGCCGTCGTCGCCGGCGGCGACCTGGCCGAGACGGTGCGCCGGCTCAAGGCCGAGCCGGGCAAGGACATGATCACCTCTGGGGGCGGCACGCTCGCCCGGGACCTGATCGCCAAGGGTCTGCTCGACGAGTTGCACCTGTTCGTCAACCCGGTCGCCCTGGGGGCCGGCATGCCGGTGTTCCCCGACCACGGTGTCCGCCACCGGCTTCACCTCGTCAGCGCGCGACCGTTCGACTGCGGGATCACCGCGCTGCACTTCGAGCCCGTACGCGCCTGAACCACGGCCCCGCGTCCTTACAGAGTGGGCGGGGGCGCAGGGAGGTGACGTCGTGGGTGTCGTCGGGGAGGGACGAGGCCAGATCGCCGTCGACGAGGACCGTTCCGGGGTGGGCGGCGGCGGTCAGGCGGGCGGCGAGATTGACGGGCGTTCCGAACACGTCGCCCAGACGCTGGATGACTTCGCCGTAGGCGAGGCCCACGCGGACCTTGGGGAAGTCGGGGTCCTCGTTGAAGCGTTCCGCGATGCGCAGGCCGATGTCGGCGGCGGCGCGGGGGGCGGACGCGACGAACATGACCTCGTCGCCGAGCGTCTTGATGACCCGCCCGCCCAGTTCGGCGATGATCTCGGCGGTGGTGACCTCGAACCGTTCGATGAAGGCGGCGAGGGCGTCGCCGTCGAGGCGGCGGCTCAGGCGGGTGAAGGAGACGACGTCGGCGAAGCCGACCGCGAGATGCGCGATGCCGGCGGCGGGATCGGACTGCGCCGCGGCCGTCGTGGCGGCGGCGCGCATCCCGGCGGCGGTGAGCTGGCGGCGCCAGCCGTGCAGCAGGAGGCGTTCGAACGCGGGACGCAGTTCCTCGGTGGCGGCGAGGGCGCCGGCGACGAGATCGGCCGCGGCGGGCTCGTCGGCGGGAAGTTCACCGAGGCGCTGCAGCCAGACGTCGCCGAGCCAGCTGGCGAGGCGGCCCATCGTCTGGCCGACGGCGCGGGCGAGCTGGACGACCATGTCCTCGTCGACCATGTCATGGCCGAGCAGGTCCTTGATCTCGCGGAGCGCGGCGACGTCCCCGTCGGTGAAGGCGACCTCCTCGTCGGGGGGAGTCGGGAAGCCGAGCGCCCGCCAGATGCGGCGCGCGTACTCGTCGGGGACCTCCGCGAGGGCCTCGACCTCTTTACGTGTGTAGCGCAGCGGGCCGCCGAGGAGTGTCTCCTCGATGTCGTCCGCGTCCGCCATGACGCCAGCCCCTATGTGTCATTGACCGATGTAACAATAGTGCCGGAGTAAGATCACGGCGGTCAAGGTGGACGAGTCCGGCGGGCGGGGGCATGGCCGAGTACCGAATCGACGAGCTGGCGCGGCTGGCCGGAAGTACCGTGCGCAACATCCGCGCCTACCAGGACCGGGGACTGCTGCCGCCGCCCCGGCTGGAGGGCCGCGTCGGGCTGTACGGCGACTCGCACCTCGCGCGCCTCCGGCTCATCGGCAAGCTGCTCGGCCGCGGCTACACGTTCGCGGTCATCAAGGACCTGCTGTCGGCGTGGGAGACCGGCAAGGACGTCGGTGAGGTCCTCGGGCTGGAGAAGGTGCTCACCGACCCGTGGTCGGACGAGATCCCCGGCACCACCACCTACGACGAGCTCGCCGAGATCTTCGGGACCGGGCTGGACGCCGACGAGTTCGCCCGCATGCGGGACCGGACCATCGAACTCGGCCTCATCGAACCGCACGGCGACGAGTACCGGGTGCCGAGCCCCCGGCTGCTGCACGTCGGCGCCGAACTCGTCGCCGCGGGCGTCCCGCTCGACGCCGTCCTCGACATCGCCGGGCAGATCCGCGACGACTGCGACGTGATCGCGGGCCGGTTCGTGAACCTCGTCCAGGAGCACGTGTTCGACCGGCTCGGGGACCCGCCCGTCCCGGACGGCGAGAAGGTCACCGAGGTGGCCGCGGTGGTCCGCCGGATGCGGCCGCTGGTGAAGACGGTCGTCGAGCCGTTCATCGCCAGGGCGATGGAGGCCCGCGTCCAGGAGGCCCTCGGCGAGCACCTCGAAACGATCAGGGACCATCTCGGCGAGCCGCCCGGCTGAGCCGTCACAGGAGCGAGGCGCCCCAGACGACGGTCACCGTGTGAGGCTCGCCCTCGGAGTCGGTGAAGGTGAGGGTGCCCTGGCCCGGCAGGCCGATGACGAAGGTGCGCAGGCTGATCGTCACCTGGCTGCTGCCGCCCTCGCGCATGCCGCCCTGCATCTCCGACAGGACGAGCTGGTTCGTCGACGTCATCGCCGTCCACGTCACGGGGCCGCTCTTGGCCGCGAGGCTCACCTGGGCGGTCTTGGTGCCGTACAGCTCGACCTTGGCGGGATCGACGACGAGGACGCCGGGCCGCGCGGGCGGGTTGGACGACGACGGCGGCTGCCCGGGTTCCGCGGACTCCTCCGGGTCCTTCTGGTCGGTCTGGGGCCTGACGGGCTGCTGCCCCGGCCGGCCGGGCCCGTCCCCGTCCGGTCCCCGGGACGGTTGCGTCTCGCGGCCCGAGCCGTCCGGCGGCGAATGCTGCGTGATGGACGGCTGCGGCTGCGTCCGGAACGGCGGCCAGGACAGCGAGCTGCCGCTGATGCCGGGACCCATGACGAACACGGCGACGAGCGCGGCGACCAGCGCCCCCACCATGCCGCCCCCGGTGAACAGCCAGCGGCGGGTGAACGGCGAGGGCACGTCCGGCTGGCTCGGCAGGCCGGACGGGGTGAGCGCGCCGCCGCGCGCGGCGATGTCGGCGCGGTAGCCGGCGAGCTCGGGGTCGGTCGCGGTGTGCATGACGCGGTGCCGCAGCGCCGCGGGCAGCACCGGGGCGGGCGCCCGCTTCAGCAGCGCGGCCGCCGTCACCCGGCCGCGGCGCCGGCAGCCGGCGCAGCCGGCGACGTGCCGGTCGGCGGACGGGTCGGCGGGGGAGACCTCGGGGCGCCGGCGAAGGGCCCGCAAGAACGGCCGGGCGGAGCGCGGCGGGGTGGTCGGCGGATCCGCCTCGTCGGTCTTGGGCGCGGTCCGGGCGGCCAGGACGGCGACCGCACGCGACTCCTCCCCCTCGCCGGGGGAGCCCGCCGCGCAGGCCCGGACGGTGCGGTTGAGCTCCTTCTGGAGTGCGGCTTCGAGCTCGGCCCTGCCCTGCCGCACCCGCATGGCGGCCCGGCGCGAGGACAGGCCCAGCGCCGCGCCGAGGCGGGCGGGACGCAGCCCGTGCCGGAACGCCAGCAGCATGACCTCCTGCTCGACGGGCTCAAGCCTGGCCAGCGCGCCGTTGAGCAGCCCGTGGAGCTCGTCCGGAGGAGGCCAGTCCGGGACGGGATCGTCCGGCTCGGCACGGTCCAGGAAGGGGATGTCGGAGAACTCGCCGTCCCGGTCCCAGAACAGGACCTTCGCCCGCCCGCGACGGATGCAGCGGCGGCGGGCCGCCCCGTACAGCCAGGAGCTCAGGTGCAGGTGGTCGCGCATCCGGGGGGCGCGGCGACAGGCGTCGATGAACGTGTCGTGGACGATGTCGGCGGCGACTTTCGCGTCCCCCGACATTGACAGCGCGTAGTCATAAAGGCGCTCACCGTACTCGTCATAGAGTGCGGCGAGCGCCGCCTCGTCGCCTTCGTTCAGCCCTTTGACGAGGTTACGGTCGGCTGTGTGCAAGGAGGGGGACAACCTGGGCATTCACGCTCCCGGCAGCGGCATGAGGCGTCCGTCCCCATGGGAGTCGTCCGGACAATCAGCCCACCTTGCATACACCCGTGAACCCCATCCGCACCACACGATCTGCCGAAATCACCATTAGGGTGACCCCGGGGTGAGATGCCGCTTCTCTCCGTGATCACGCTATCAATGACTCGGCGTCAGAATCGAGTCAGCGATCCGATCCGGCCGGGGAGCGGACGGCCGCCCGTCAGTCCGCCCGGCGCACCTGCAGGTCACCGTCCGCGTAGCGGCGCCGCAGCACCTTCTTGTCGAACTTGCCGACGCTCGTCTTCGGCACCTCGGCGATGAACGCCCAGCGCTCGGGCAGCTGCCATTTCGCGATCCGCCCGGACAGGAACTCCCTCAGCTGCGCCGCCGTGACCGAGGCCCCGTCGCGGACGACGACGGAGGCGAGCGGGCGCTCCTGCCACCGGTCGTCGGGGACGCCGACCACCGCGGCCTCGACGATGTCCGGGTGCGCCATCAGATGGTTCTCCAGCTCCACCGACGAGATCCACTCGCCGCCCGACTTGATGACGTCCTTGGCCCGGTCGGTGAGGATCAGGAACCCGCGGGGCGACAGCGTCCCGACGTCGCCGGTGCGCAGCCAGCCGTCGTGGAACTTCGCGGGATCCTCGTCCAGGTGGTACGAGCCGGTGATCCACGGCCCGCGGATCTCGACCTCGCCGACCGCCTCGCCATCGTTGGCCAGCACGACGTCGCCGTCGCCGACGACGCGCATCTCCAGCCCGGCCAGGATGCGGCCCTGGCTGATCCTGGCCTGCCACGCCTCCTCGCCGGTCGCCTCGACCGGCGGGTGCGCCACCGTCGCGACCGGCGAGGTCTCCGTCATCCCCCACGCCTGGACGATCCGGACGCCGATCTCGTCGAAGCCGCGCATCAGCGCCTCGGGGACGGCCGACCCGCCGCACGGGACGAGGCGCAGCGAGCTGAGGTCCGAGCCGTGCTCCTTGGTGTGGCGTAGGACGTCCGACCAGATCGTCGGCACAGCGCCGGCGACCGTCGGGCGCTCGGACTCGATGAGCCGGACGAGCGGCTCGGCCTGCATGAACCGGTCCGGCATGATGAGCGCGGCGCCCGCCATCACCGCCGCGTACGGCAGCCCCCAGGCGTTGGCATGGAACATCGGCACCACCGGCAGGATGGTGTCGGAGGCGCTCAGGCCGATCGCGTTGCCGGTGCACGTCGCCATCGAATGCAGGTAGGCGGACCGGTGGGAGTACACGACGCCCTTGGGGTTCCCGGTCGTGCCGCTGGTGTAGCACATCGCGGCGGCGGACCGTTCGTCGATCTCGGGCCAGTCGAACGTGGCGGGCGCGGCGGCGAGCAGGTCCTCGTAGGAGTGCAGTTCCTTGCCGGCGGCGTCCAGCGGCGCGGTGTCGCCCTCCCCGACGACGATCACGTGCCGGACGGTCTTGAACTGCGCCAGCACCGGCGCGAGCAGCGGGATCAGCGAGCCGTCGACGATGACGATCTGGTCCTCGGCGTGGTTGGCGATGTAGACGAGCTGGTCCGGAAAGAGCCGCAAATTGAGAGTGTGCAGAACGGCGCCCATGGACGGGACCGCCAGGTACGCCTCCAGATGCTCGGTGTTGTTCCACATGAACGTGGCGACCCGCTGGTCACCGTCCACGCCGAGGCCGCGCAGCGCCCCCGCGAGGCGTGCCGCGCGTTCACCGACCTCGGCATAGGTGCGGCGCCGGGCACCGTCCCCCGTCCAGGTCGACACCTCGACGTCACCGAAAACGTCCGCGCCGTAGCGCATGATCGTGGTGATGGTCAGCGGGAAATCCTGCATGGTGCTCAACATGAGCGCCGCCCCTCCAGCTCGCAGCGGATTCCAGAACCGGATTCTTGCAGTGTTGTCCCAGCTTGACGACCCCCCCGAAGGCCAACTCGGTCCCAGCGAGGAGAAAGGCGATCAGTACAACCCGTCGTCGTCTCGGAGTCTGGCCATGGCGCGGGAGACCGTGGATTTGACCGTGCCGACGCTGACACCGAGAATTTCGGCGATCTCCCTTTCGGACATGTCCTCGTAGTAGCGGAGCATGACGGTGAGGCGTTGCCGTTCGGGGAGGCGGCGGAGGGCGCGGAAGAGCACGTCGCGCATTTCGCTGCGGCTCGTGTGGTCGTCGACGGGATGGTCGGGGATCTGGTCGGTCGGATAGACGTCCAGTTTCCGGCGCCGCCACCAGGAGATCTGCGTGTTGACCATGGCGCGGCGGACGTAGCCGTCGACGGCGGCGCGGTCTTCGATACGGTGCCAGGCGAGGTAGGTCTTCGCGAGGGCGGCCTGGAGGAGGTCTTCGGCTTCGGCGCGGTCGCTGGTGAGCTGGGTCGCGGCGCGCAGCAGCACGGCTCGGCGTTCCGTCACGTACGAGCGGAACTCCTCGTGCCGCGTGTCGTTCAAATCACCACCGGACCA
This sequence comes from Actinomadura sp. 3N407, assembly GCF_052245875.1. Taxonomy (NCBI): domain Bacteria; kingdom Bacillati; phylum Actinomycetota; class Actinomycetes; order Streptosporangiales; family Thermomonosporaceae; genus Actinomadura; species Actinomadura sp. 3N407. The sequence goes on along the minus strand of NZ_JBQQBP010000002.1, from coordinate 747,972 downwards.
GGGGTTGCGGAGCCGCCTCCGGCGGGACGAGTCCAGGGTCCCGGCCGTGCGCACTCCCGATATGGTTGACGATCGCACGTAGATCGTAATTTCGGGCCTACAGAAAACCTATATCCGGGTCAACCAGTGCATAATCTTCACCCAAGGTAGATCAAAGGTCTTCCACCGGCTGACTTATCGCGACAAATCCGTCGACAAGGACTGTCACCACACGTGACCCTTGACTCGCTGTCCTCGCAGCGATGACCCAGAGTGATGATCTACGCCGGAGCACCGCGATGCCGCCACCCCACCACCGTGGAGCGACCCGACGCCGACGGCGCGCGGCCGTCCTCGCGGTATCCGCCGGCCATGGCCCCGCCGGGCGGTCGGAGCGTCCGCTGGACGTGGTGACCGGGATCGTCCTGGACGCCAGCCCGCACCTGCTGGTGCTGGGCAGGGCGGACCGGCCGGGACCGGGCGGCACGGAGACGCGTCTCGCGATGAGCGCCGACACGGCCGTCTGGCACGGCGGGCGCGGGGGCCTCGCCGCGCTCCGGCCGGGCCGATCCGTGATCGTCCGGCCGAGGGACGGCGGGCTCGGCGCCGACCGCGTCTGGGTCGACATCGGCCGGGTCAGCGGCACGATCCTGGCGTGCGGGAAGAACACCGTGGACGTGGACATGGGTCCCCACCGGGGGCGGACGCATGTGGTGATCCCCCCGCGCGCCTTCGAACAGGTCCTGGTCCGGCATCCGCGCCTGGAGCCCGGATACCTCGTCGACGTGATCTGCGTGCTGACCCCCGACGGGCCGCGGGCGGTGCGCCCCGGCACGTCACAGCCCGGCTACCGGGCCGACGACCTCGCCGCGCCGGAGGTCGCCGCACCGGCGCCCGGCGTGCTGCGCGGGACGGTGACCTGGTTCGGAAGCGCGGACGGCGAGCCACCGGACGGGGCGGCCTACCCGGCCGTCGATTCCGAGGGGGACGCCGGGGGATGCGCGGACGCCCCGTCCGGCTGCGCCGCGTTCCCGTACCTGTCGATCGGCAGCGAGGTCGCCGTCCGCAACGAGTGCGGCGGACGCGCCGCCACCGTCCCGGTGGTGGAGTGCGGCTGCGCGGCGGCCCGCTTCTGCGACCGGTGCGTGGAATGCGGCGCCTCCCCGCGCGGCCGGATCGCCGAGCTGACGCCCGCCGCGTTCGTGGGGCTCGGCGGCGATCTGGAGGCGGGCTGCTTCAACGCCGCCGTCCGGCCGGGCGCGCCGGCCGGGGCACCGGGGACGGCCGCGTCATGGTGACGGCGTTCCAGAACACGCAGGTGCTGCTGCTGGCGGCCGTGCTGCTGGCCGCGTGCCTGGCGAAGCTGACGGTGCGGGAGGAGGCGGCGGACGCGCCCGACCGTGTCCACGGCGTGCCGGTACCGGCCGGGCTCGCGCGGCTGTCGGCGCTGCGCGGCAGCCGCGGGATGACGGTCGGGCTGGGGATCGGCGAAGGCGTCCTCGGACTGTCGCTGCTGGTGACGTCGCATCTGTCGGTGCGGCTCGCGACGACGGTCGCGTTCGCCGCCGCGACATGGGTGGTCGGCGAGCTGCGAGTCAGCCGCCCGGACGCCGGGTGCGGCTGTTTCGGCGGGCTCAGCGGCAAGCGGGTCGGGCGGCGGAGCGTGCTGCGGGCGGTGCTGTTCACGGGCGCCGCCATAGCCTCGATGGGGGCGCCGCTCGCCGGCCTCGACGTGCTGCGCGACGTCCAGGTGCAGGTCGCGCTGGTCCTCGCGGCGGAGGTCGCGCTGTTCGCGGCGCTGTCACCGGAGCTGTCGGCGCTGTTCGGACGCCGCTGCCTGCCGCATGGCCGCGGGCGTCCGGTGATGCCGTGCGAGCGGCGGCGCAGCCCGATCGGGGAGACGTACGCGACGCTGCACGACAGCGCCGCGTGGGTGGAGCACGAGAACGTCATCGCGAGCGCCGTGCCGCTGGACGTGTGGCGGGAGGGCTGCTGGCGATTCGTGGTGTTCCCCGCCCGGGTGGACGACCAGGACATGGAGGTCGTGTTCGCGGTGTCGACCGCCGAGCGCGACAGGTCCGTCCGGTCGGCGCTCGTGGCGCCGGAGCCGAGCCTGTCCGCCGCTCTCTAACCCCTTCTTGGACACGTCCAATAGGCGCGTAGAAATCGATCGCGAACGCCGCCTCTTCAACTCTCTAGGGATTTCTACGTCACATGCTAGAGAGGCTTAGAAAAGCCCAGAGGGCATTGCGAGAAGAATCTACGGCTTTCTACGTTCACCACTAGAGAGTCGAATATTCGGCTGACGATGCGGCTCGATGCGGCCTTCTATCGATCTCTAGCATTCTCGCTAGAGATCTCTATGAAGCCGGAGCGTCCGGCCGTCAGGCGGGTTGGGAGCGGAGGAACTTGCCGAAATGCGGCACGGTGAACGCGACCATGCCGCGTTCGGCGCTGTAGATGAGGCCCTTCTTGATGAGCCCGTCGCGGGCGGGCGACAGGCTGGACGGTTTGCGGCCCAGCTCGTCCGCGACCGACGCGGTGGGCACCGGGTCGTCGCCGAGCATGGCCATCGCGCGCATGTAGTCGCGCTCGGCCGGGGTGGCGCGCTCGTAGCGGCTGCCGAAGAAGCCGACCGCGAGTTCGCTCTCCGCCTCCGGCGCCGCGACCTTGATGTCGTCGGCGGTGATCGGGGTGTCGGGCGCCACGTCCCAGACGACCTTGGCGTACGCCTGGACGAAGTAGGGATAGCCGTCGGCCGCGCCGTACAGGGCGTCGAGGGCGTCCTCGGTGAAGGTGACCTCCTCCCGCTCGGCGGGCGCCAGCAGGGCGAAATCGGCTGACTCGCGGTCGAGCCGGTCGATGCGGGCGTAGCGGAACAGCCGCTCGGAGTAGGACTTGCTGGCCGACAGGACGGCCGGCAGATGCGGCAGCCCGGCGCCCACCACGATCAGCGGACCGCCGACCTGCGACAGCTCATGGCACGCGGCGCACAGCGCGGACACGTCGTCGGCGGGGATGTCCTGCATCTCGTCCACGAACAGCGCGATGCCGACGCCGACGTCCGTCGCGACGGACGCCGCGTCCACGAACAGCTCGGTCAGGTCGATCTCCAGGTCGCCGGAGTCGGCGCGTCCCCGCGAGGCGGGCACGTCGATGCCGGGCTGCCAGCGGTGCGCCCGCGCCCTGCCCTTGCCGGACGGCTCCGGCTCGGCCTGCGCGAACGCCTTCAGCACGCCGAGGAACTCCTCGATGCGGTCGGGTGCGCGATGCCGGGGCGCCAGTTCCCGGACGGCCCGGTGCAGCGCCGAGGCGACCGGCCGGCGGATCGACTGGTCGGGCCGGGCCTCGATCTTCCCGGTCCCCCACAGGCGCTGGATCGCCATCGAACGGAACGCGTTGAGCAGCACGGTCTTGCCCACCCCGCGCAGCCCGGTGACGATCATGCTGCGCTCGGGGCGGCCGCGGGCCACCCGCTCGATCACCACCTCGAACTGCTTGAGCTCGCGGTCGCGGCCGGCCAGCTCCGGGGGGCGCTGCCCGGCGCCAGGGGCATAGGGATTGCGCACGGGGTCCACGCTCTCGGACTCTATGAGGCGATATAGCTGAGGCCGTAGATTTGCGTAGAAACCGCTGCGGCGTGTCGCGTTCTCCCGCCGCCGTCCACAGCGCGCGGGACCGTCCACCCCCCTCATGGCCACCGTCGCCACCATGCCGCCTCCCCGGGCGAGCGCGTTCACGTCCGTCGAATCTCTGTTCGACTATTCGAACACACTAGCGCACGCCGCCGCCCTCGTCATCCGAACCCGGGGAACTCCCGCGACGGATTCGGAACGAGAACGGCCACGTGCCCACCATCCGGTGGCACGTGGCCGTTGAGCGGGGTCCGGCCGCGGGCACCACCACCGCGGCCGGGAGCTGGGGTCAGGTGAGGGGCTCGTCCGCTTCGGACCTATGTGGGACCTTTTCTGCGGGGATAGTGCCCATGCGGCCGGCCTGGAAGTCCTCGAACGCCTGGATGATCTCCTCGCGGGTGTTCATCACGAACGGGCCGTACCTCGCGATCGGCTCGCGGATCGGGAGGCCGCCGAGAATGAGGATCTCCCAGCCGTTCGCGCTCGCGACGGGCTGGGTGTCGGCGGCGCGGACGACGAGGCCGTCACCGGTGCCCTTGTGGTGGGAGCCGGCGAAGACCGCGAGCTGTCCTTCGTCCAGCCCGGCCTCCTCGACGCCCGCCGTTCCGCGCCCGGAGAGCACGTAGACCATCGCGTTGAAATCGCGCGGCCAGGGCAGGGTGAGGCGCGCACCGGGCGCGACCGTCGCGTGCAGGTAGTTGATGGGGGTGTGGGTGACGCCGGGACCGTCGTAGCCGGCGACCGACCCCGCGATGACGCGGACGAGGGACGAGCCGTCGTCGGCGGCCAGCAGCTTGACGTCGCGTGCCTCGATGTCCTGGTAGCGCGGCGGGACCCACTTCTGAGCGCGGGGCAGGTTGACCCAGAGCTGGATGCCGTGGAACAGGCCGCCCCTGGTGACCAGTTCCGGCGTCGGCTGCTCGATGTGCTGGATCCCGGACGCGGCGGTCATCCACTGGGTGGCGCCGTCGGAGATGAGGCCGCCGCCACCGGTCGTGTCCTGGTGCTGGAACGCTCCGTCGATGATGTAGGTGACGGTCTCGAACCCGCGGTGCGGGTGCCACGGGGTGCCCATCGCCTCGCCCGGCGCGTACTCGACGGCGCCCATGTGGTCGAGGAGCAGGAACGGGTCGGCCAGGGACAGGTCGACGCCGGGGAACGGGCGCCTGACCTCGAAGCCCTCGCCCTCGAGATGACGCGCGGCGGTCACGACTTTCGCGACGCGGCGCCAGTCGATGTCGGCCTCCGGCAGCAGCGGCAGGCGGGGAAGGGTCAGCGGATCGGCCATCACGGCGGGCATGGGATCTCCCCTCGTTCGGGTGCCCGTCCACGACCGGGCGGTGCACTGCAGGCCACAACGTAGTTGATGCTTCAACTATTTCCGCGGACGACCGTCGCGAGATCCTGCTACCGTGAAGATAGCCGGGATTGGTTGAATCTTCAACCTGTGCCCTATACTTGCCGGTATGAGCGAACCTCGTTGGCTCGATGCCACCCAGCAGCGCGATTGGCGGGCATACGTGGACGGCAGCGTCCGGCTCACCGAGGTCATGGACCGGGATCTGAAGACCAGGCACGGCCTCTCGGTGTCGGAGTACGAGATCCTCGTCCGGCTGTCCGAGGCCCCCGAGCGGCGGCTGCGCATGGCGGAGCTCGCCGAGAACGCCAGCCAGTCACGCAGCCGGCTGTCGCACACCTGCTCCCGTCTGGAGTCCAAGGGCCTGGTCAAGCGGGACAGCTGCCCCAACGACAAGCGCGGCGTCTTCGCCCACCTGACGGACGAGGGCTACGCCGCACTCGAACGGGCCGCCCGCGACCACGTCGAAACCGTCCGGACCTACTTCATCGACGTCGTCGAGCCCGAAGACCTCGAAGCCATCGGCCGCGCCTTCGCACTCATCCGCAAACGCCTGGGTCCCACGACCTGACCCCCGATCGCCGCACGCCCCCAACCCTTGGCTGGCCTCCACCCCCATCGGCTCGGCGTCCCGGCCTACAGGGGGACGGTGACTCCGGTGAGGAAGCCTACGGATACCAAAGTCAGGAACACCCAGGCCAGCATCATGCCGATGCCGAACGTCCGCCACCGCCCGCCGACCTTCCATACGAGCAGGCTGCCGAGCCCGAACGCCAGGACGAGCAGCGTGATGAACTGCGGCAGCAGGCTCGGGCGGCGGCTCATCATCAGCGGCGCCCACATCATCACGGCGTCGACGAACAGGAACAGGCCGAAACCCGCCGCGAGCGACTTCACGTCGCGGCCGAGGAAGGCCCGGGCCCGTTCCACGAGCACCTGAGCCCTGTCCGTCCGCAGCCGCGGCCGCCCCTGCGCCGCCTGCTCGACCTCCACATTGTGCGCCACGGCGAAGATCTCGTCTTCGAGGCTTGGGAGGTCCCTCTCCTGAGGTTCCGCCATCCCGCTCCCCTGGGGCCGGAAGCCGCCGGACGACATGCCCGGCGGATGATCGAGGTTCACGGCCCGTCCGTCCCGGCCCCTTTCCGGCGGGCGCGCCTTCAAACGCACGGTAGCGGATCAAGGGTGGCACACACAGTCCACCTGACATGCCATGCTGGAAAGATGCCAGGTAGAAGGGCCATTCGCAGCGCGGCGGCGATCGCCGCCCTGGTCGCCGTGACGTCCGCCGCGACCGGTTGTGGCCGCGGCTCCGACGAGCCGACGCCTCCTGCCACACCGCCCACCGCGACGGGGACGGCCGCGACCCCTTCGGCGCCGCCGGCCGAACAGGGCTTCCAGGCGGAGATCAAGAAGGTGACCGCAGGGGACCTTGAGCACTCCTGGCGGGAGGGCTGCCCGGTGGCGCCGTCCGGGCTGCGGATGATCGAGATGACCTACTGGGGCATGGACGACCAGCCGCACACCGGCGGGCAGCTCGTCGTCAACGCCAAGGCCGCCGAGGACCTCGTCACGGTGTTCCGGAGCCTGTACGACATGCGCTACCCGATCGAGCGCATGGAACCGGTCGACAAGTACAAGGGCAGCGACTTCCAGTCGATCGAAGCCAACAACACCTCGGCCTTCAACTGCCGCCGGGCGACCGGGTCGAGTTCGTTCTCCCAGCACGCGTACGGCCTCGCCGTCGACATCAACCCCTGCCAGAACCCTTACGTCTACGCCGACGGGCACATCGCGCACGAGCAATGCGCGGAGTACAAGAACCGCGACAAGGACGCCCCCGGCATGATCCACGCCGGCGACAAGGTCGTCGACGCGTTCGACTCGATCGGCTGGGGCTGGGGCGGCGAGTGGAGCGGCGCCAAGGACTACCAGCACTTCTCCAGCACCGGCCGCTGAGCCCGCGTCACATCATCATCAGCGCGATCACGATGACCGCGACGATGACCACCGCGGCCGCGACGCCCGCGATCAGGGCGACGTTCGGTCCGGACTTCTGGGTTTGCGCCTGGTTGGCGAAGTTCTGGAACTGGTGTGTCGTGCCTGCCGGATCATTGGGTGTCTGCGACATGCCGAAGAGGGTAACGGATACGCAACGGGATGGTCTGTCCGTCCCTAGCGCGGACACACCATCCCGGACTCCGAGCGGAGAGTGTGGGATTCGAACCCACGAGGACTGTCCCCAGCCCTGGGCGCTTTCAAGGCGCCTGCACTAGTCCACTATGCGAACTCTCCAGGTGACCGTCTTCCCGACGGCCATCGCCCACGATAGCGGTCACGGGCCTGTACCTTCGACCGCATAACACGGGTTCACGTCAGTGCGACGCGGGCGTACGAGTAGTCGCATCGGCAGGGGCCCTTGTCCGGGACGTAGGTCATCGTCCCCGAACCGCGCAGAGCGTCCGTGCCGTGCGCCGTTACCCGCACGGGCAGGTCGGCGACCGTCCGCGCGTCCCTCTGTTGGAGCGTGACCTGCAGGGCGCCCTTCTCGTCCAGGAAACACGCCAGCGGCCCGCAGGAGCCCGAGCCGGCACGGCGCGGGACCCGGAACTCGGTGCACGGCAACTCGCCGACGCACATCCGCATGCTCCACCCGTCCCCCGCGAACCGGTCGAGCCCCGTGACCGTGACCATCACCGGCGGCCGGCACGGCGCGCAGATCACCTCCCCGTCCGACGAGGACGAGCACCCCAGGGACAACGCCATCGCCGCCGCGGCCAGCACCGGCCGAGATCCACTGATCACGGGTGCTGGGACGCGGCCCCGGCGCTCACGGTTCCGGTGCGTCCGGGACGGCGTAGCCGGGGATCGAGGGCCACCGGACCGTCAGGACGACCGATTCCTCCTCGGCCTGCCACGAATGGTCGACACCGCGTCCCCACACCACGTAGTCGCCCCGCTCGGCCAGGACCACGTCCCCCTCGGGGAACTCCAGGCGGAAACGGCCACTGATCAAGATGAGCAGCGCGGTGCGCTTCTCACCGTCCGTCCACTCGGCGCGGCGCTCACCCCGCGGATGCACACCCCACTTGATCTCCACCTCGCCGCTGTGGCGGAGGTCGCCCGCCGGTTTGAAGTGCCCGAGCAGCCAGCCGCGGTCACCGGCGGCGTCCGGGCCCGCCTTCCCCACGTACACGCCGTCCACAGGTCGCGACCGTAGCCCTTACGGTCAGGATTCGGTGGGACGCTGGAAGGCGAAGCCGTCGCCGACGACGGCGGCGAGGGTCAGGTACGCCTCGCGGGTCGCGGGGGCGAGCTGCTCCAGCTCCACTTCGGCGCCCTCCTCCAGGTGGTCGTCGTACGGGATGCGGACGACGGCGCGGCAGCGGCTCTCGAAGTGCGCCTGCAGCTTGTCCAGGTCGACCTGGCTGCGGGTGCGGTTGCGGACCATCGACAGCACGACCACGCCGTTGCGGACGAGGTGGCCGTGGTCGTGCGCCTCCAGCCAGTCCAGAGTGGCGCTCGCGGAGCGGGCACCGTCCACCGACGGGGAGCTGACCAGGACGAGCTGGTCGGCGAGGCTCAGCACGCCCGCCATCGCCGAATGCAGCAGCCCGGTGCCGCAGTCGGTGATGCAGACCGAGTAGTACTGCTCCAGGACGACGGCGACGGCGGCGTAGTCCTCGGCGCTGAACGCCTCGCTGACCGCCGGGTCCCGGTCGGACGCGAGGATCTCCAGCCGGGCCTCGTTCTGCGAGGTGAACGCGCGCACGTCGGCGTACCGCTGGATCTGGTCCCGGTTGTTGAGCAGGTCCCTGACGGTCGCGGCCGTCTCCAGCCTCACCTTGTCCGACAGCGTCCCGCGGTCCGGGTTGGCGTCCACCGCGATGACGCGGTCGCCGCGGAAGGACCCCAGCATCGAGCCGAGCCCGGTCGTCGTGGTCGTCTTGCCGACGCCGCCCTTCAGCGACATGACGGCGACCCGGTGGTGCCCGCCCGCCACGACGGTGCGCGCCCGCGCTATCAGGTCCTTGCGGCGCAGGTCGGTCTGCGACTCACCCGGGTGGATGCCGCCCGCGGTCGCCTTGTAGACGGCGCGCCGCCACCCCGACGACGGGGCGATGCGCCGCTCACCGAGAAGGTTCTCGGAGCTGAGGCTGTCGGCGTTCTGCGGTTCCTGCGGCTGCTGCGGATGCTGCTGCGGATGCTGCGGGTAGCCCGGCGCGGGCTGCATCATCTGGTTGAGCGCCTGCGGATACCCCTGCTGATCCTGCGGCGGGCCGCCGGGGTAGCCGTACCCAGGCAGAGGCTGCCCGGTGTTGGGGTCAACGGGCGGGTACTGCGGCCCCGCCACGTTCGGCCCCTGTGCGTACGGCTGGCCGGTGGCCGGATCGACCGCCTGGAACTGCCCACCGCCCGCGTTCGGGTCCTGCGCGTAGGGCTGGCCGGTGGCCGGGTCGACCGGCGGGTACTGACCCCCGCCCGCGTTCGGGTCCTGCGCGTACGGCTGGCCGGTGGCCGGATCGACCGCCTGGAACTGCCCACCGCCCGCACCCGGATCCTGCATGTACGGCTGCCCGGTACCCGGATCCACCGGCGGGTACTGACCCCCGCCCGCGTTCGGGTCCTGCATGTACGGCTGGCCGGTGGCCGGATCGACCGCCTGGAACTGCCCACCGCCCGCACCCGGATCCTGCATGTACGGCTGGCCGGTGCCCGGGTCCACCGGGGGGTACTGGGCCCCAGCGGCATTCGGGTCCTGGGGGAACGGCTGGGCCGTGGTCGGGTCCGGCGGCGGGTACTGGGCTCCGGCGGCGTTCGGGTCCTGCGGGAACGGCTGGGCGCCGGCGTCGGGTGGGAGGGGGCGGCCGGTGCTCGGGTCGATCGGCACGTAGGGCTGGCCGGAGGCGTCGGTGTCCTGGGGGAAGGGCTGCCCCGTGGTGGGGTCGATCGGCTGGTACTGCTGGCCGGGCGCGTTCGGGTCGGCGGTGTACGGCGGGAGCTGGTCGAGGGGCGGGGCGGTGTTGCCGTTGGCGTCGTACGGCGACTGCTGCGGCTGGTACGCAGGCTGCTGCTGGGGGACCTGGGACGGGTCGTAGCCGCCGGCCGCGTACGGCGGCGGCAGCATCCCGCCGTCGAACGGCTGCGGCTGGGGGCCGCCCTCGTAGGGCGGAGGCTGCGGCGGCCCGAAGGTCTGGGGCGGGTAGCCGGTCTCGGGGGCCTGCTGGAACGAGGGGGGCGCGGCGAGCCAGGGGTTGGCGTTCGGGTCGGCCTGCTCGGGCTCCGCCGGGGGCTGGGCGGCGCCCTCGTCCGGTGGTGCGTTCTCCTGCTGCGCCGGGGCCTGCTGCGCCTCCTGTTCGCCCTCGGCGGGCGCCCCGGTCGTGTCGCCGCTCATCGCGTCCAGAGAGGCCAGCCGCTCCTCCAGGGAACGCCCGTCGTGCTCGTTCCTTGCCACCGTTCTTCCCCCTCGGGCACGCCTCTGATGATCAACACGGAGCAGGTGGGCAAAATGGTCCCCGTGCAGGATACCTGTGCACCAATACCACGTATCCCGCGTGGAGATCGACGTTGGCGCCCCCTCCGGCTGGGGCGGGGCGGGGGGTGCGGAGCCCGGTAGCGTGACGGGTATGCATGCGATCGTTATCCGTGAGCCGGGGGACGCCGAAGTCCTGGAGTGGACGCAGGTTCCGGATCCGGCGCCGAAACCGGGTGAAGTGCTGATCGACGTGGCGGCGAGCGCGGTGAACCGCGCGGACGTCATGCAGCGGCAGGGCTTCTACCCGCCGCCGGCGGACGCTCCGCCCTATCCGGGGCTGGAGGTGTCCGGTCGGATCGCGGAGCGGGGCGCGGACGTGACCGGTTTCAACGCCGGGGACGAGGTGTGCGCGCTGCTCAGCGGGGGAGGGTACGCCGAACGGGTCGCGGTGCCCGCCTCGCAGGTGCTTCCGGTGCCGCGCGGGGTGGACGTCGTCGAGGCGGCCGGACTCCCGGAGGTCGCGTGCACGGTGTGGTCGAACGTCTTCATGCTCGCCGGGCTGCGCGAAGGGGAGACGCTTCTGGTCCACGGCGGCGGCAGCGGCATCGGGACGCTGGCGATCCAGCTGGCCAAGGCGCGCGGCGCGCGGGTGGTGACGACGGTGGGCAGCGCGGAGAAGGCGGCCCGCTGCCGGGACCTCGGCGCGGACGTGACGGTGAACTACCGCGAGGAGGACTTCGTCGAGAGCGGCCCCTACGACGTGATCCTGGACCTGATCGGCGCGAAGTACCTGGCCCGGAACGTCGACGCGCTGGCCGTCGGCGGAAGGCTGATGGTGATCGGGCTGCAGGGCGGGGCGAAGGCGGAGCTGGACATCGGCAGGCTGCTCCGCAAACGGGCGCTGGTGCACGCGACGACGCTGCGGGCCCGCCCGCCGGAGGAGAAGGCGGAGATCGTGGCGGGTGTCCGGGAGAATGTGTGGCCGCTGCTGGAGTCGGGGCGGGTCCGGACGGTCGTGGACCGGCGGATCCCGATGGCGGACGCGGCGGCCGCGCACCGCCTGCTCGAACAGAGCGGTCACGTCGGCAAGATCCTGCTGACCGTGTGAGGATTGAGGATTATGAGCGAGCCTTCGAAGAACCAGTCTGAACAGGAACCCCAGGTGCTCGTGGTCGGCCCGAACGGCATCGCCTTCGAGGGCGGCGGTGAGGGCGAGTCCGAGGGCAAGTCGGTGACCGAGATGGTCGAGCAGCCCGCGAAGGTCATGCGGATCGGCGGGATGATCCGGCAGCTGCTGGAGGAGGTCAAGGCCGCCCCGCTGGACGAGGCGTCCCGCGCGCGGCTCCGGGAGATCCACAAGTCGTCCATCAAGGAGCTCGAGGACGGTCTCGCGCCGGAGCTGGTCGAGGAGCTGGAGCGGCTGTCGCTGCCGTTCACCGAGGGGACGGTGCCGAGCGAGGCGGAGCTGCGGATCGCGCAGGCCCAGCTCGTCGGCTGGCTGGAGGGCCTGTTCCACGGCATCCAGACGACGCTGTTCGCGCAGCAGATGGCGGCGCGCGCCCAGCTTGAGCAGATGCGGCGCGCCCTGCCCGCCGGCATGATCCCGCCCGGCGCCGAGGAAGAGCAGCCCAAGCCGGGGCCGCGTTCGTCCGGCCCCTACCTGTAGGACGCCGCGATAACGGCCGCACTCCCACGCGGGGGTGCGGCCGTTCTCATGTGGGGACGCCTTTACGGGAAGAGGCGTTCGAGGACTTCGGCCACGCCGTCGTCGTCGTTGCGTGACGTCTTGTGGGTGACGGCGGCGAGGACGAGCGGGTGCGCGTTGGCGACGCCGTACGAGGTACCGGCCCAGGTGAGCATCGGCAGGTCGTTGGGCATGTCGCCGAAGGCGGTGACGCCGTCGGACGTGACGCCGTGCTGGGTGCACAGGGCGGCGAGGGCACTGGCCTTGGTGACGCCCTGCGCGCTCATCTCCAGCAGGCCCCGCCCGGACGAGTGGGTGACGGTGACGAGGTCGCCGACGGCCTTCACCGCCTTCTCCGTGAGCGAGTCGGGGTCGGCGTCGGGATGGAACGCGAGGAGCTTGGTTCCGTTGTGGGTCACGAGTTCCTCGCTGCCCACGGGACGGCCGCCGAGGGCCTTCGCGTCCCAGCGGCCGAGGTCGTAGCTGTCCTCGAAGAGGAACCCGTCCGGGTGCTCCACCGCGAACCGCAGTTCGGGTGCGACCGAGCGCAGCCGCCCGACCGTCTTGGCGATCACGGGCGCCGGGATCTCCTTGGCCTCCAGGACGGTCTCGGTGTGCAGGTCGTACACCACGGCCCCGTTGGCGCAGATCGCAACGCCGTGGTGGTCGACGGCGGTGGCGATCTCCGTCATCCAGCGCGGCGGACGCCCGGTGACCATGACGAGCATCGCCCCCGCCCGCTCGACGCGGGCCAGGGCGGCGACGGTGCGGGCGGAGATCGTCCCATCGGAGCGCACGATCGTTCCGTCGAGGTCAGTGGCGATCACACGCGGCGGGGAATGGGTCATGTCACCTTCCAGGGCATATGGCTCACACCATAAGCCACACCCCCGACACACTCCCCGCCGGGCGTCAACGCTTGATCGGCTCCAGGACCTCCAGGCCGAGGAACTTCTGGAGCGCCTCCGGTACGCGGACGGTCCCGTCCGCCCGCTGGTGGTTCTCCAGGATCGCGACCATCCAGCGGGTGGTCGCCAGCGTCCCGTTCAGGGTCGCGACCGGCTGATTCCTGCCGTCGGCGTCCTTGTGCCGCACCGCGAGGCGCCGCGCCTGGAACTCGGTGCAGTTCGACGTGGAGGTGACCTCGCGGTAGGTGTTCTGCGTCGGCACCCACGCCTCGCAGTCGTACTTGCGCGCCGCGCTGGACCCGAGGTCGCCCGCCGCGACGTCGATCACCCGGTACGGGATCTCGACCTTGGCGAGCATCTCCTTCTCCCACTCCAGCAGCCGCAGATGCTCGGCGTGCGAGTCGGCCGGGTCGCAGTAGGAGAACATCTCCACCTTGTCGAACTGGTGGACGCGGATGATGCCGCGGGTGTCCTTGCCGTACGAGCCGGCCTCGCGGCGGAAGCACGACGACCACGCCACGTACCGCCGCGGCAGCTCATCGATGATCTCGTTCATGTGGTACGCGGCGAGCGGCACCTCCGACGTCCCGACGAGGTACAGGTCGTCCTGCGGGAGCTGGTACACCTCGGCGGCGTGCGCGCCGAGGAACCCGGTGCCCTCCATCGCCTCCGGCTTCACCAGGACCGGCGGGTACATCGGGACGAACCCGGCCGCGACGGCCTGCTCCATGGCGAGGTTGAGCAGCGCGTACTGCAGCCGCGCGCCGACGCCCGTCAGGTAGTAGAACCGCGCGCCCGACACCTTCGCGCCGCGCTCCATGTCGATGGCGCCGAGGCTCTCCCCCAGCTCCAGGTGGTCCTTGGGTTCGAAGTCGAACGCCGCGGGCTCGCCGACGTGCTCCAGGACGACGTAGTCCTGCTCGCCGCCGGGTGGGGCGCCGTCCTCGATGAGGTTCGGGACGCCCTTCATCAGCGCGTCGAGTTCCCCGCCGAGCCGGTCGGCCTCCGCCTCGCGCTCCTTGACCTGCTGCGCCAGTTCCTTCGCGCGGGTCAGCAGCGCCTGCCGCTCGTCGCCCCGCGCCTTGGACACCGACTTGCCGAAACTCTTCTGCTCCGCCCTGAGCTGCTCGAACGACGTCAGCGCCGACCGGCGCCTCCCGTCCACGTCCAGCAACCGGTCGACGACGGCGTCATCCTCACCGCGGGCGCGCTGCGAGGCGCGCAGCCGCTCGGGATCCTCTCGAAGAGCTCGCAGGTCAATCACAGACCCGAGGCTACCGGCCCGGCCCCTCGTCCGCGCGCGAGTATCGCCGGTTCAGCGGGCGCCGCTCGCCAGCAGCGCGTGCGCGGGCAGCGCGACCTTGCCGTCCTCCACCGCGTAGCCGGAGATGATCCCGTCGTAGGCTTCCTTGATCCGCGCGACGGTCTTCGCGTCCTGCCGCCCGACGATGACGCCGTTCGTGCCGACCCTGGACAGCGCGCCCGTCTCCCACCAGTCCTCGGGGTCGGCGACGTGCTCCCACGTCACCTCTTCGACGGCCACGTCGGTGAACCCGGCCTCCCTCACCAGCCGCCGGAACTCCACCGCCTCGCCGTACTCCATGAACGGCGGCTCCGGGATGTCGTCCGGCCACGGCACGCCCGCCTCCTCGATCGCCTCCCGGACGACCGCGAGGGCACCGCTGCCCGGCATCACCCAGCAGCTCAGCGCCAGCCGCCCGCCCGGCCGCAGGACGCGCCGCAGCTCCGCGAGCGCCCGGTCCGGCGCACCGACGTGGTTGATGACGAAGTTGCCGGCGACGGCGTCGAACGCCCCGTCCCCGAACGGCACGTCGGGCAGGATCGCGACGTGCGCGTCCAGGCCGGGGACGTTCCGGCGGGCCGTCTCGGCCATGTCCGGGTCGGCGTCCATCGCCGACACGTCGGCGCCGCGGCGGGCCGCCTCCTGGGACACGAATCCCGGGCCCGTCCCCACGTCGAGGAACCGCGTCCCGCCGGCGACACGGGCGGCGTCCAGCAGCGGGCCGACCATGTAACGGGTGAGCCGGGCGAACCCCCGCTCGTACGCGGAGGCGCGCCCGGCCCACAGTTCCCGCTCGTAAAGATCGAAGTCCTTGGCCACCCACGCAGCCTACGTCAGCGCACGTCCACGTAGTCCTTCGGCCGGTTGGCCGAGCGGAAGAAGTCGATGGTGCCCTCAGCGCGGCCGTCCGCTCTGGTGACCGCCGTCGCGGCCCCACCGTCGGACCGCGTCAGGTGAAGCCGGGCGTCCACCAGCGGTGCCATGGCGCCGTCGGCGGTCCGGTACCGCAGATGGGGCATCGCGGCCGCCGGGACGGCGGTCAGAGACAGAACCGCGGCGAGAACCGCGAGGAGGGCGAACGATCGGCGCAACGGAGGACCTCTCCACTTGATACTGGTATGGAGTCGACGCGCGCGATCGAGTATCCGTTCACCGCCGAAGCCCGCTCAGATGATCACACTTTGATCATCCCGTTCCGGGCTACTGCGGAGGGACGGCGCAGGTGTCGTCGGTGCAGGTGTCGGCTTCGCCGCCGATCGTGGTGAGTTCGGGGCGCCTGTTCCGCCGCGAGGTGGACGAGGCGGTGCGCGTCGGCGGTGTTGCCCGCCCGGCCGCCCTCCAGGTGGTATTCCAGGCCGACTCCGGCGGCGCGCTCCTCCATCTGCCGGTTCATCTCTACGGCCTGCTCACGCGGCATGCCGTACTTGCCGGCCAGCATGTCGGCGACGTCCATGGTCTCGCCCTTGGGGAACGACGGGTCGAGCTGGAACGCCCGGTACACGACCTCGACCTGGTCACGGTGCTCGAAGCCGTCCAGCGCCTGCTCGAACTGCCGCTTCCCGATGTAGCACCAGGGGCAGATGACATCGGACCAGATCTGAACGCGCATGGGACGGGCACCTCTCGGGACGGTCGACCCACAACAACGCGTCCTGGCCCGGATCGATTTCCGGGTGGGCTCAGACCTGGCCCGTGCGGATGTCCTCCACCCAGGCGGCGGCTTCGGCGAAGGCGTCGTCATGGGTGCCGCGGCGGATCTCGGGGCGGATCTGGTCGGCGCGGGGGTAGGAGCCGACGAAGCGGAGGTCGGAGCAGACGCGGCGCAGGCCCATCAGGGCCTCACCGACGCGGGCGTCCGCGACGTGGCCCTCGAAGTCCATCCAGAACAGGTAGGAGCCGAGACCGGCCCCGGTGGGGCGCGACTGGATCAGGGTGAGGTTGATGCCGCGGACGGAGAACTCGGTGAGGATCTCCAGCAGTGCGCCCGGGTGGTCCTCGCCGATGAACGCGACGACGGTCGTCTTGTCCATGCCGGTCGGGACGGGCGGCGTGCACGGACGGTGCAGGACGACGAAGCGGGTGACGGCGTCGGCGACGTCGTGGATGTCCTCGGCGAGGACGGACAGGCCGTAGCGGGACGCGGCGAACGAGCCGGCGAGGGCGGCGTCGTAGTGGCCGTCGGCGACGTGCTGGGCGGCCTCGGCGTTGGACGTCGCGGCGCGCCATTCGGCGTCCGGGACGTTCTCCAGCAGCCAGCGGCGGCACTGCGGCTGCGCGATCGGGTGGGACGCGACGGTCTTGATGTCGGCCATCGCGGTACCGGGGCGGACGAGCAGCGCGAACGAGACCGGCAGGTGGATCTCGCCGACGATCTGGAGGGGCTCACCGGTGGCCAGTTCGTCCAGCGTGGTCGGCACGGAACCCTCGACGGAGTTCTCCAAGGCCACGACGGCCGTGTCGGCCTCCCCGCGGCGCAGGGCCTCCAGCGCGGCCGGGACCGTCGAGTACGGGACGTGCTCGGCCGCGGCGGCGTCCGGGAGGGTCAGCAACGCGGCCTCGGTGAACGTGCCCCGCGGCCCCAGGTAGGCGTAGCGCGCTGGCCTGCGGTCTGCGGTCACGGAGTCCCCCGGTGCGTGTGTCACTGGTGCGTGTGTCGCCGGTGAGCGGGATGCGCCTCGGCGCGATCAGAGGTGAGAAGGCCGAGTTTACCGCCCGGCCGGTAGGGACCGGCCGCGCGGGTCAAGCGCGGGGCGCTTCAGGCGCGCGCGGTGGGGGTGCGGTCGCCGTTGCCGAAGTCGGCCAGCGGATCGTCCATCGACACGACGGGGCCTTTGCCGAGCTTGGCCGCGCGCAGGGCCTGGCTCTCCTCGGGGGAGAGCATCTCGACGGGATGCCCGCCCTGGACGGCCTTGGCGTAGGTCCGCGTCTCGGTCCGTCCGTTGATGGAGCTGACCACGACCCCGTCCCCGACCGCGTTGATCAGGGCGAGCGAGAAGGACCGGTGTCCCGACATCTCCTTGAGGGCGTCGTAGTGGACGATGGCGAGGTCGCGCATGGCGCGCTCGTCCACCGATCCACTGGCCACCTGGAGCTGGCGCCTGAGCATTTCCCCACACTCGTCGACGACCTGGTTCACCCGGTTGTGGGCGACCACCGCGATGGAGAGGCCCGCAACCCCCGCGACCAGGCCGGCGACGGCCACCGCGACAAGCATCACGGGCTGAGCGTACCCACCCTGACCTCGCGTCGCGAAGAATCCTCG
Organism: Actinomadura sp. 3N407; assembly: GCF_052245875.1. Lineage (NCBI taxonomy): Bacteria > Bacillati > Actinomycetota > Actinomycetes > Streptosporangiales > Thermomonosporaceae > Actinomadura > Actinomadura sp. 3N407. The sequence goes on along the minus strand of NZ_JBQQBP010000002.1, from coordinate 730,371 downwards.
TGATCAACTTCTGGTCGGGGCCGTCCGACGAGCCAGGTTCCGAGCGCGAGGATCGAGACGAGGGCGGCGATGCCGAACGAGTCGCGGAGGAATTGGCCCACGAAAACCGAGACCACGGAGTGTTCCGGGCCGATCATGGCCCGCGCCCACCACGGGATCGGGAACAGGAACAGCAGCCACAGCACGAACGCGAAAAGACATCTTCGCGTGTCGCGGCCATCACCGGCCAAAGCCGCAAAAACAACGATCATCCACACAAGATGGTGGATCCAGCCCACAGGGGACAGTACGACGGAGAGCAGCCCGACGATCGCGACGGACGCGAGGAGCAGGCTCGCGGAATCGGCCCCAGCCCGGAGATCGGCGGCCAGGGACGTGCGGCGGGCCCACAGGAAGCCGTAGTACGCGACGATCAGCGCGAGGGCGAGCCAGACGAGCGTGCGGGCGGGTCCCTCGTCCAGGATCCGCGCGACGATCCCGTGGACCGCCTGGTTCGTGGTGCCGTCGACCGCGCCCGTCCGGTCGCCGCCCTGCAGCAGCACGCGGAACCAGTAGTCGGACGAGTCGGACGGCAGCAGCGCGAACCCGCCGAGGGTCGCCGCCGCGGCGGTGAGCAGCGCGTTGCCCAGCGCGTCCCGCCGCCCGGTGATCAGGAACCAGATGAGGAAGACGCCCGGCACCAGCTTGATCGCGACGGCGAGGCCGACGAGCATCCCGCGCGGCCAGCGGGCCGTGCGGGCACAGCAGTCGGCCAGGCACATGGCGAGGAGGAACAGCCCGACCTGGCCGAAGCGGAACTGGTCCCGGACGGGTTCCAGCCACGTCATCGCGGCGACCAGGACGCCCGCGGCGAGCGGAGCCCAGCGTCCGAACCGGTGGATGAGGTCGCGGAACGCGTAGCAGACCGTGACCACCAGCGCGGCGTAGATGAGGCCCGTCCACACCAGCTGGGCGGCGCGCCAGGGGAGAAGGGTGAACGGGACGGCCAGGACGGCGGCGAACGGCGGATACGTGAACGGGAGGAACTGCGGCGGCTGCGTGAGCACCTCGTACAGCGGCGCACCGCGCAGGATGGCGCGTCCGCCGTCCCGGTACACCTCCAGGTCGACGAGCCTCTGGTCGGGCGGGTTTCCGAGCCACCGGGTGACGACCGGCGTCACGGCGGCCACGGCGACGGCGACGCCCGCGATGAGGATCAGCAGATCGGCCCGCGCCCACCGCCGCCCGGCGGGGCCGTGCCGGGCTTCGGCCCCGTCACGGGCTCCGCTGACAACCTGCGCTTTGGGACCGTCCACAGCCCGCAGGATATGGCCCCTCCGGAACGGTATGGCTCTTGTAACCTGAGCGCCATGACTTCGCGGGGAGCAAAGATCGCCATGTTCCTCGCGACCCTCGTCGCAGCGCTGATGGGGTTTTCCGGGCTGTCCCCGGCCCACGGCGAGACCGCGTCCGCTCAGGCGGTGGCCCCGCAGGGCGCGTCGGCCATCAACGGCCGGGTCGTGATCATCGGGGTTCCGGGGCTGCTGTGGAGCGACGTCGACCGGGAGAACACGCCCGCGCTGTGGGACCTGACCGCGCAGGGCTCCGCCGCGAGCCTGTCCGTCCGCACGACACGGGTCAACACGTGCCCGACGGACGCCTGGCTGACGCTGTCGGCCGGTCAGCGGTCCCGGCTGCCGCACGGTGACTGCGCGCTCCCGGCCGCCCCGATCCTGTCCGGGCAGGACTCCCCCACGGGCCCGCCGCCCGAGGGCGGCGCCATCGCCCCCGGCTGGCCGGCGATCAAGAGCGACAACGCCGACACCAACTACCACGCCCAGATCGGCCTGCTCGGTGACGCGGTGAAGGCGGCGGGCGGCTGCACGACGGCGGTCGGGCCCGGCGCGGTGTTCGGGGCCGGCAACGGCGGCGGGCGGGTCGACCACTACGTCCCGTCCCCCGACAAGGCGACCGCCGCCGACTGGGCGCGCTGCCCCCTCACCGCCGTCGACGTCGACGAACTGTTCCGCGCCTACATCGACGCGGGGGTCGACCCGGACGGCGAGCAGATTCCGCTGTCGGACCGCGTGCGCGCCGCCGCCGCGGCCGCCGCGGACCATCGGGTCGCGCAGGTCGTGAACCGCATCCCCGCAGGGACGACGGTGCTGCTGGCCGGGCTGTCCGACGTCGGGATCGACCCGCACCTGCGCGTCGCCATCGCCAAGGGCGAAGCCGGCGAGGACCTGACCTACGGCCCCGGGTACATGACGTCCACCGCCACCCGGCAGGACGGCCTGGTCACGCTCACCGACCTCACCGCGACGACGATGAAGGTCCTCGGGCTGCCGCAGCCGAAGCAGGCCGTCGGGTCGGTGTGGCAGCCGCAGCCGTCGGATGACACCAGCACGACCGAACGCGTGGAGTCGCTTGAGGACTCCGACGTCGCGGCACAGGGCATCCGGACGGTCCAGACGTCGTTCTACTGGGTGCTGTTCGCGACGCAGCTCGTCCTGTACGGGATCGCGGCGCTCGTGCTGCGGCGGCTCGGCGGCGACCGCGGGTCACGGGCGCGGATACTCGGCGGCACCCGCGTGATAGCGCTGCTCGGGGGAGCGGCGCCGGGCGCGTCGTTCCTCGCCGGGCTGCTGCCGTGGTGGCGGGCCGCGCATCCGACCCCCGTGCTGATCTGTACCGTGCTCGGCTTCGCCGGGCTGCTGACCGGCCTGGCGCTCGCCGGCCCGTGGCGCCGGTCCTCGTTCGCGCCCGGCCTGGTGATCACCGGGATCACCGCCGGCGTCCTCGCGCTGGACGTCATGACCGGGTCGAACCTCCAGCTCAACACGCTGATGGGGTACACCGCGCTCGTCGCCGGACGCTTCTACGGGTTCGGCAACCAGGCGTTCTCGCTGTTCGCCGTCGCCTCGATCCTGACGGCGGCGTGGCTGGCGGAGTACCCGCTGCGCGCCGGACGCAAGAGGCTCGCGCTCGGGATCGTCGTGGTGATCGGGGCGTTCGCCGTCGCGGTCGACGGGCTCCCGGCGTGGGGCAGCGACTTCGGCGGCGTGCTGGCGATGGTGCCGGCGTTCGCGATGCTCGGCCTCATGGTGACGGGGCGGCGCGTCTCGGCGCTCAAGCTCGCGTCGTTCGGCCTGGCCGGCGTGGCGCTGGTGCTGTTCATCTCCTACCTGAACTCGAGGGCCACCAACCCGACGCACCTCGGCCGGTTCTGGCAGGACCTCATGGACGGCGAGGCCTGGGGCATCGTCACCCGCAAGTTCGACGCCATGGTGAACAGCCTCGGGTACTGGCCGTACACGCTCGCGGTCGCGGCGGCGGTGGTGTTCCTGTTCTTCGTGCTGGCGCGCCCGACGCGGTGGCGGGTGTCGCTGCTGCAGCGCGCCTACGAGCACAGCCTGACGATGCGCCCCGGGCTGATCTGCGCGTTGTCGGTCGGCGTCGTCGGCATGCTGGTGAACGACTCGGGCGTGGTGATCCTGTCGGTCGCGTTCAGCCTGTCGACTCCGCTGATGCTCGCCGCGGGCGTCCGGTCGCTGGAGATCGACCTGAGAAACGCAGACTCTGCACCACCAGAATCGTCAGAACCGCGACAAGGGTCCACGGAATCACCGTCGGCCGAACGACGGTGAACAGCCACGACAGGTCGTCCGGCAGCATGATCCGCGCGGGGGCGCGGGCCGGGAGGTAGGCGAGGCTGAGCGCAGCGGTGTGGGCGAGCAGGATCCAGTCGACGCGCGTCCAGGGGAGCAGGGCCAGCAGCGCCCAGCCGAACCCGTCGTACCAGGGCAGCGCGTAGGGGGCTGCGAGGAGCCAGGCGAGGACGAACGCCGCCGCGATACGGCGGTTCTCCCCGTCCGGCGCGACCGCGTCTTCGGGCGGCGCGTCCTTGGGCAGCGGGTCCTTCGGCAGCGTGCGGGCGAGCAGGACGAACAGCACGAGCCCGAGTAGCAGCGCGCCCGCCTTGATGATGTCGCGCTGCGAGCCTCGCCCGAGCGACTCGTCCAGCAGATGCCAGGGGGTGGCGAACGAGACCATGTCGCTCGCGTCCCGGACCTGGTCGAGCGCGTGCGGCCCGGCGAGCAGGTAGGAGATCGCCGTGACGGCTCCGGCGCCGCCGGCCAGCGCGGCCAGGTGGCAGGCCGGCCGCCATCCGCGCTGTGTCCACGTCTCGCGGAGCAGCGCCCAGGCGGGCCCGCCGGCGACGAGCGCGACGGGCAGCTTGACCGCCGTGCCGGCCCCGGCGAGGGCGCCCGCGGCGAGCGAGCGCAGCCAGCCGCCGCGGGCCCGTCGGCGTGCCCGGCCGCCGAGGACGGCGAGCGCCGCGACCATCGGCGCGATCGCGAGGACGTCGTTGTGCGCGCCGGAGATCAGATGGAACAGCACCAGCGGATTGCACGTCCAAAGCAGCGTCGTGCGGAGCCGCCGCTCCTCGCTCCCGGCCGTCCGGTACAGGATCAGCGCCGTCACCGCGAACGCGAGCACGTTGAACACCGACAGGACGAACACGGTCAGCCGCACTGACCCGCCGCCGATCCACGCGGCGAGCGCCTGCTCCCCCGTGGCGATCGGCCCGTACACCGACGGTGTCGTGCGCCATTCCTCCGGCGCCCCCGCGACGGGGTCCTGCGGCAGGTCGGCGGCGCTGGTGGCGTACGGGTCATGGCCCGTCGCCGCCATCCGCCCGTAGGAGGCGTAGTTCAGATGGTCGGTCGACCCGACCGGCGGCATCATCATGAACGCGACCGCCGCCAGCAGCCCCGCCATCAGCAGCGGCAGCGCCCGGACGCGCCAGCCCTTCCGGACGGCGGCGAAGCACAGCCCGAGCCCCACGGCGCCCGCGACGACGCCCACGACGACGAGCCCGATCACCAGGTACGGCGACGGGTGGGCGGTCAGCGAGTAGGGCGGCTCACCCGGTGCGCCCTCCAGTTCGGGCTGGAAGACGGACGGGCCCAGCAGCGCGGTGACGAGGAAGCACGCGACGGCGGCTCCGATGCCGCACAGCCCGCCCGTCCCGAGACGGGTCACCGGCGGCTGCCGCGCAGGCGGTCCACGCGGCGGGCCACGACCGGTTCGCGCACGGCGAGGGCTCTGGCCACGTCCCGGAACTGCCGGGCGCGGTGCAGCTGGGCGTGCCAGTCCGTCCCGGTGGCGCGGTGCGCGAGCGGGACCTCCACCTCTTTCACCCGGAACCCCTTGCGGAGGAGGTCGATGGTGAGCGCGGTCTCCACGCCGAACCCGGCGGCCAGCGGCAGCGCGGCGTCGAACGCGGCGCGGGTCAGGCAGCGCTGCCCGTTGAGGGGGGCGGTGGCCTCCCATCCGGTGGCGCGGCGGATCCCTTCGCGGGACAGCCGGACGACGAACCCGTGCCCGCCCAGCTTCACCGTCGTGGTGAACACCGCGATCGTCATGTCGGCGTCACCGGCCCGCACGGGCTCGGTGAGCGGCGCGGCCTCCCGGGCGGTCTCGGCGAGGTCGGCGTCCAGGAACAGCAGGTGGCGCGGCTGGTCGCGACCGTCGTCCAGCAGCCGGACGGCCTCGGCGCCGCTCTCCATCGCGGCGCCCTTGCCCCGGTTGCGGCTGTGCCGGACGACCCGGGCCCCGGCGTCGCGGGCGACCCGCCCGGTGCCGTCGGACGAGCCGTCGTCGACCACCACGACCAGGTCGGCGCCGGGAAGTTCCTGGGCGGCCTTGACGGTGGCCGCGATGCGGTCGGCTTCGTCCTTGGCCGGGATGATCACCGCTACGTCCTGCATAACCGCGATCGTAGTCGGGGACGGGCGCGCGGCGGGGAATGCCGGAGGGAACACCCCGACGCGTTACCCGCGTGACGAGCGCCGTTCACCCCGCCACGGCGGAGGGAGGGACGGCACGCCGAAGCGGCGACCCCCAGGGTTTCACCCCCGGTGGGCCGCCGGTCGAACGGGCCGGCCGGACGGTCGGACGGTTCAGCCCGCGTCCATGGCCGGTGCCGCGTCGCTCACGGTGAAGACGGTGTCGAGCCCGGTGACCTGCAGGATCCGCTTCACGGCCGGGCGGGGGGCGGCGAGTTCCAGCGAACCGCCCTGCTCCTTGAGCCGCTTCATGGCCGCAAGGAGCACGTTCATGCCGGTCGAGTCGCAGAACTCGACACCGCTCAGATCGACCACGATGCGGGTGACCTGGTCGCGCAGGAGACCCGCGAGGGCCGCCTGCAACCTGGGCGCGGTGTACAGGTCGAGCTCACCGATCGCCGTGACGACGGCGTGACCCTCCTGAGACGCGGTCGAGACGTTTAGCTCCACGTCCGGCACACTATCTCGGGAACGGCCCGCGGGCCAGACAGTTCGCCAAGTCCCCTGTGGGACGGGCGTGTCGCCACGCGGGCAGTCCGTACGCTTTGAGAACTACGCACCGTAATGTCATGATTTCACCGTTGGTGATGTTCGCGGCCGGTCCGGCGTTCTCCCGGTTCCCGCCTCGCGGGCACCCCGAGTAGGAGAGGCTGAGCAGGTGCAACAGCGGCATGGACACAAGGCCGACCCTAGAGAGACTCGGCTGCGGGAACGCCTGGAGACGATCCGCACCCGCTCCGCAAAGTCCAGTTCGTGGCGGACGTCCACCCAATACCTGTCACGCCTCGTGAACGCGAGCGGCTTCATCCCAGTCAAGGCGCGCCTGTCCCGCGAAGACCTCGCCTTCCTCGCGGGCGCCCGCGAGGAAGTCATCACGTTCGCCGAACTGGGTGTGCGCCTCCTCGACCTGCACCGCCCCCAGGAGGCCGGCGGCATCACCAGCGACCCCGGCAGCCCCATCCGCCGCTGCCGCGCCTGCATGTCGCGCTGGCCCTGCCCGACCTTCCGCGCGATCGACGAGACCCTCAACATCTGATCGACCGGAAACCCGGTCGACCCGGAATCCGGTCAACCCGGAATCGGTATCTCCACCGGCGGGAGCTTCGGGGCCGGTTCACGCCACGCCCCCGACAGCAGCACGCTGAGCGTGTACGCGTGCCAGATCTGCTTCGACCACCGGCGGCCGGACATGTCGCGCAGCACCTCGTCCATCGCCCGCCGGTCCACGAGCCCGAACAGCTCCCGCGGCCCGTCCATGATCTGCTCGGCCAGCAGCCGGCGGAACTCCTCGCCGTGCGACAGCCGCCAGTTGAACGACGCCGTCCGCCCCCGCGGGACGAGCGGCGCACGCGCCCGCCACGCCCGGCGGCCCACGAACCGCGGACGCCGCTCCCGGTCGAACCTCCAGCGCTTCCCCTCCGGCGGGATCCGCGCCAGCTCCGGGGCCAGCTCCCCCAGCAGGAGGAAGAACGGCTCCTCGCTTCGCCGCCACGACGGCGCCAGCGCGAGCACGTCCCGGACCACCCTGTTGTCGAAGAACGGGTGGTAGTACGGCGAGTTCATGAGCGTCGCGCTGTGCGACCCGACGATCCAGCGTCCCGTCCGGTAGAACAGGTACAGCTTGTCCAGCGCGTCGAACCCGTCCCGCGCCGCCCGGTCGGCCCAGCGGGCGTGCTCGGCGGCGGCGAGCGCGTTCGCCTCCGGCGTCATGATCCGCTCCGCCGCCCGGAAGATCAGCCGGACCCGTCCGAGGAGCCCGTCGGCGCTGACATCGTCCTGGTCATAGAGGAACCCGCCGCGGAACGTCTCCCCGCCCGATCCCGACGTCCCGGGCACGAGGTCGTAGGGACGATAGGAGTTCACCCTCTCGTACGCCGAGTTCATCCCCTCGCACATGCGGACCAGGTGATGGGCGCGGGCCAGCGGATGCTGGACGGCGATCGTGTCGCGGGCGGGCTCGGGGACCGCCAGGTCCACCCGGTGCCCGATGCCGAGCGCCGCCGCAACCCGGCCGCCGAGGATCACGTCCGGGTCGTCGGCGAAACCGTGCGTGGACGCGCCGAACGGCACCCCCGCCGCCGACAGCGCCGCCGCCATCAGCCTGCTGTCCCGGCCGCCCGACAGCGACAGCGTCACCGCCTCGCGGTGCCTGGCCAGCGGCGCCGCCGACGCCACCAGCGACTCCGCCAGCGGACGCACCGCCGCCGCGCGGCCCGCCGCCTCCCGGGGCTCCGGGTCCGCCCTCGGCAGCGGCAGCCGCCGGATCACGGTCGGCTCGCCCGGCACGGCCTCCAGCACGGCGGCGGCCGACAGGGCCCGCACCCCGCGGAACGGAGTGTCGTCGCTGGTGAGGAAGCCGTGCCGGATGAGCGGGTGCAGCGCCTCCACCGCGATGTCGACGGGCGGCTCCGCCAGCCCCGTCTCCAGCGCCCGCGCCACCAGATGCACGAGCAGCGCACGGCTGCCGGCGATCCGGATCCCGCGCGTCTCGGTGTGGTAGACGGGGCAGACCCGGGCGATCGCCGTCGCGGCCATGACCCCGTCGTCACCGGCCCGGAAGACGGAGAAGACGCCGCCCAGGTCGGCGGTGACGTCCCCGAGGTCGTCCTTGGCGAGCAGGACGTCCTCGTCATGCTCCGGGTCGGTGAGGTAGCCGCAGTACCCGAGCACGCGGCCCGGCCTGCCGGTGAGGACGCTCGGGAGCAGCTCGTGCTCCGGCTCGTTCGACCAGCCGAGAAGCGCCGCACCCTCGCCCGGCACCGTCCAGGACTCCGACGACACGACATCGGCCGGGACGGGGAACGCCTCGCGGATCGCGCGGCGCGCGGCCTCGAACGGCAATGGCGAGAGCCGTTCCCGGCCCCGGCGGGCCGACAGGGCAAGGTAGACGCGCACGAGCACTCCTCACGCATGTGGGACGGGTCACACCCGTCCCCCTCACCCCGCGGAGCGACGCCAGGATGACGCCCGCGCGGCCGCCCGGTGAACATGCGCCGTCCAGATCACCCTCGGTGAGCGCGACGCTTCAGATCGTCAGCGGCAGGCGGACCTCGAAACGGCAGCCCGGACCGTCGTTGGCGACGCCGATCTCGCCCGCGTGGGCCTCCACGATGCCGCGGGCGATGGCGAGGCCGAGGCCCGCGCCGCCGCCCGGTGTCCGGGCCGCCTCACCGCGGAACGCGACGTCGAACACGCGCGGCAGATCGTCGTCGGGGATGCCGCCGCAGGCGTCCGCCACCGTCACCCGCGCCTCCCCGCCGCGGACCTCACCGATGATCTCGACCGCGCCGTCGCTCGGCGTGTGCCTGATCGCGTTGACGACGAGGTTGCGCAGCGCGCGGCCCAGCTCGCCCGTGTCCACCTGGACGGGCAGGCCCTCCCGGACGTCGCCGTGCAGCCGGACGCCCTTGGCGCGGGCGAGGGCCTCCGCTCCCGCGACGGCCTCGGCGACCAGATCGGCGAGTCCGACGCGCTGCCGGGACAGGCGCAGCGCCCCGGCATGGATGCGGGACAGCTCGAACAGGTCGTCCACCATCTCGGTGAGCCGCTCCACCTCGACGCGGATGCGCCCGTGGTAGCGCCGGACGGTGCCCTGGTCGGCGACGACCTCGTCCTCCAGCGCCTCGGCCATCGCCCGGAGGCCCGCCAGGGGGGTGCGCAGGTCGTGGCTCACCCAGGCGACCAGCTCGCGGCGGCTGGTCTCGAGGGCCTGCTCGCGTTCGTGGGACGCGGCCAGCCGCTCGTAGGCGGCCTCCAGCTCGCGTGACAGCTCGGCCAGCTCGGCCGGGAGATGCGCGGACGGCGGGCGGAAGCGGTCGGCGCGGACGGCCTCCACCAGTATCCGGTTCGCCGCGACCAGGCGCCGCCCGAGCAGGGCCGACACCGCCATCGCGACCAGCCCGGCGGATGTCACCACGGCGAGCACCACCGCGCGGTCATGATCGTTCAGCAGCATCATGAACGAGATCACGAGGATGCCGGAGACGGTCGCCAGCATGGTCGCCGCGCACACGATGATCATCTGGATGGCGATCGAGCGGTCGCGCAGCACGAACAGCAGCCCCAGCGCGACGGCCGCGACGACGGACGCGGCGAGCACCGCGTAGAAGACGACCCAGAGGAGGTCCTCGAACGGGATCATGATCGTCCGTCCCCCGCGCCGGCGGCGGCCTCCGGGTCGACGGGCTCGTACCGGTAGCCGACGCCCCAGACGGTGACGATGCGGCGCGGCGTGGTCGGATCGTCCTCGATCTTCTCCCGGAGCCGGCGGACGTGCACGGTCACCGTGGACGAGTCGCCGAACGTCCAGTCCCAGACGCGTTCGAGCAGCTCGTCGCGGGTGAACGCCTGCCGGGGATGGCGCAGCAGGAACGCCAGCAGGTCGAACTCGCGGGACGTGAGCGCCAGATGCTCACCGCGCAGCCCGGCCTCGTGCGCGCTGACGTCCACGACCAGGTCGCCGTCGCGGAGCGGACCGGACGGGCCGGTGGGCACCAGCGTGCCCCGCGCCCGGCGCAGCACCGACCGGACGCGCAGCGCCAGCTCACGCGGGCTGAACGGCTTGGTCACATAGTCGTCGGCGCCGGTCTCCAGCCCGACGAGCCGGTCGGTCTCCGTGCCGAGCGCCGTCAGCATCACGATCGGGACGGTCGAGGTCCGGCGGAGCCGCCGGCACACCTCCAGACCGTCCATGCCGGGGAGCATCAGGTCCAGGACGACGAGGTCGGGCGGATGGTCGAGGGCCTTGCGCAGGGCGGCCAGGCCGTCCGCGACGCACACCACCTCGTGCCCGTCGCGGGCCAGGTAACGGGCGACGACCTCGGCCACGGTCGGGTCGTCGTCGACCACCAGGACGCGGCCGGCATGGGACACGGAGTTCACAGGCCCCACGCTACGGCCAGCGCAACAAGACCACATCGTCCGTCATCACCCTGTAAGGAGTGTTCGCGTCCTCGGGCCATCACGTCGCGACAGGGGACGATCACCGCTTTAATGTCCGGATGGCTCAGACGCGCCCCGCCACCCCCGTCGCCGGCACCATCGCGCTCGTCCTCCTCGGCGGCGCGGTCGCCACGGCCGTCGGCGCGATCATGATGTTCGCCCGCCTCTACCAGACCGACCTGCTGGAAGCCGTCCGGCACTCGACCGGCTACTACGCGTTCGCGTGCGTCCTCGTCGGCTTCTTCACCGCGATCGGGCTCATGCTCACCCGCCCGCGCGGGCCGGTCGCGCCGATCGTCGCGGTGATCTCCGCGATCGTCGCCCTCTACGTGGGGAACCGGCTCGGCGTGATCACCTACGCGGTGACGCACGGCGGCGTCCCCGGCGGGGACTTCCTCGTCGACGTCATGAAGTACCACTTCGATGTGGAGGACCTGCTGGCGCCGCTGGTGGCGGGAATCATCGGGGGGCTGCGCGTCGCGATGGTCGCGGGGAGCCTCGCGCCGAGGCGGCCGTCCGGTCAGCCCTTCCCGCAGCCCGGCGGTCACGGCCGGCCCTATCCGCCCGCCCCCGGCCAGCAGATGCCCGGCCAGCAGATGCCCGGCCAGCAGATGCCGGGGCAGCCGCCGGTGCCGGGGCAGCCGATCCAGCCGCCGGCTCCGTCAGGGCAGCCCTACCCGCCGCCCGGACCCGGAGGCCCGCATCAGGGTGGGCCTCCGCCGAGCGGCGGGGCCTGATCCGCCCAGGGTCGTCCCCAAGGGTGATGACCTCGGCGAGACGAGCGCATACGGTGAGGACATGGGTAAGACAGTTCTGACCATCCTCGGTGTCGTCCTCGCGATATGGCTGGTGATGACCGTCATCGGGTCGATCATCTCGATGCTGAAGTTCTTCTTCTTCATCGGACTCATCGCCGTCGTGGTGGTACTTGCCGTAACCGCCGTCTCCAAGATGTCAAAAAGTAACTAGCCGAGTGGGCCGCACCTCTTGCCGGGGCATCGCCGGTGACCGCATGATGCCGGAATAACCAGGCGGTCATCGGCGAAGGGACATACCGTGCCAGGCCTTACCGAGGTGCTGCGCGAACGCGCAGGCTCGCATCCCGATCGTGTCGCGTTCATCGCGGGCGACACGGAGATCACCTACGGCGACTTCGACCGGCGCGTCGATCGGGTGGCCTCCGCGCTGGCCGCCGTCGGCATCGTGCCGGGCGACCGCGTCGCGGTGCTAGACAAGAACTCCCTGGAGTACGCCGAGCAGCTCTTCGGCGCGGCGCGGGTCGGCGCCGCCCAGGTGCCGGTGAACTACCGGCTGGCGCCTGACGAGGTCGCCTACATCGTCAACAACGCGCAGGCGAAGGTCTTCGTCGTCGGCCCCGAGTTCGTCCCCGTCCTCGACGCGATCGCCGAGAAGCTGGAGCACACCACCACCATGGTGGTCATCGGCGGCTCCGACCACCGGTACAAGGACTACGCCGCCTGGGTCGACGAAGCATCCGGGCCCCCGCCGGAGCACGAGCCGGACACCGCGGACGTGTTCGTCCAGCTGTACTCGTCGGGCACCACGGGCCTGCCCAAGGGCGTCATGCTGACGCACGACAACTTCCTCGCCGCGCTGACCGTGACCAACGACGTGTGGGACATCGACGAATCGTCCGTCCTGATGGTCGCGATGCCGATGTACCACGTGGCGGGCAACGTCCTCACCGTCTCCACCGTCTACAACGGCCTCGCCGGCGTCATCGCCCGGGAGCCGGACCCGACGCTCATCGCGCAGGGCATCGAGCGGCACCGCGTCACGCACATCTTCCTCGTCCCGGTGCTGCTGCAGTTCATGCCGCTGATCCCCGAGGTGACCGCGGCCGACATGTCCAGCGTCCAGCTCATGCTGTACGGCGCCTCGCCGATCAGCGAGGGCGTGCTGCGCGCCGCCATGGAGATGCTGCCGGACGCCGAGTTCATGCAGGTGTACGGGCTGACGGAGGTCACCGGCGCGATCACCATGCTGCCCGCCGAGGACCACGACCCCGACGGCCCGAACGCGCACCGGCTGCGCAGCGCCGGCCTGCCCAACGCGACGTGCAACCTCAAGATCGTCGACCCGGCGACGCAGGAGGAGATGCCGCCCGGCCAGGTCGGCGAGATCGTCTGCCAGACCCCGCAGAACATGAAGGGCTACTGGGGCCTGCCGGACGCGACCGCGACCGCGCTGTCGGAGGACAACTGGTTCCGCACCGGCGACGCCGGCTACCTCGACGAGGACGGCTACCTCTACATCCACGACCGCGTCAAGGACATGATCATCTCCGGGGGCGAGAACATCTACCCCGCCGAGGTGGAGAACGTCCTGATGAGCCATCCCGAGGTCACCGACTGCGCGGTCATCGGCGTCCCGTCCGAGCGGTGGGGCGAAACGCCCAAGGCCCTCGTGGTGCTGTCCTCGGACGTGCCCGAGCAGGACATCATCGACTACTGCCGGGAGCACCTGGCCCACTTCAAGTGCCCCAGCTCCGTGGAACGCCGCGACGAGATCCCCCGCAACCCCACCGGCAAGATCCTCAAGCGCGAGCTCCGCGCCCCCTACTGGCAGGGCGAAGACCGAGCCGTGCACTAACGCGATCGCCGCAACCCCGGCTCCGCTACGCGATCAAGTTCTCGCGGGCTCGAACCTGCCTTCGGACGCGATCGCGACGGCTGGGGCCGGGTGTCGGCTGAGGTCGCCGGTGTCCCTTCGCACGAGCCCTGAGAGCGCGCCGTGCGCCGGCCTTCAGGTCGGGCGAGGTGTCGCCGAACAACGGCGAATGTGTTGTTCGGCGACGCACTCGCGGTCAACGACCGACGCCTCCGGTGGTCAGCGGTAGCGGACCGCGGCGGAGAGAGGGCGGTGGTCGGAGGGCTTTACGCGGTCCATGGGGACGCTGCAGGACACGGCGGCCGACTTGGTGATGAAGAGGTAGTCGGTCTTCGCGACCGCGGCGCCCTGCCAGTTCTGGCGGGTCTTGGCGCCTGTGCGGGACGTGCCGGACTGGTCGCACTCGGAATAGACCTCGTAGAGCGGGTCGAGGGCCGGGCTGCCGGGGGTGTCGGCGAGGTCGCCGCCGACGAGGACGCGGCCGGTGCCGGCCAGGGCGACGAGGGCGCGGGCCTGCTTGCGGCGCCAGTCACCGTTCTCGGACGAGTTGAGCTGTGTGACGCATACCCGGGTCGCCCAGGACGGGACCTCGCCGCACAGGGCGACGTGGGCCCGGCCGGGAGGTGCGGGCAGCTTGTTCTCGCCGGTCTCGGTGAGGGGCGCGTCGGTGCCGATGGCGACGCCGAGGCGGCCCTGCCCTTGCGCGCAGTCCGGGCCCTCGGGCAGCGGTGTGAACGCCCAGCTCCACTTGCCCAGGGCCTTCTTGAAGTCGCGGACGTGGCCCTCGCAGACCTCCTGGAGGAGCACGGCGTTCGTGGTGACCTTGCGTCCGCCGACCTCGGTGGTGTTCATCCGCTGGACGATCTGCCCGGCGAGGTCGGCGGGGGCGGTGCCGAGCGGGCAGCCGGGCTCGGCGGCGCCGCAGACGTTCCAGGTCATCGCGTTGATCGTCACGGCGTCGGGGCGGGCGGCGGCTCCGTCGGCGTGGGCGGGGCCTCCGCCGCCCGGCAGGTCCTCGATGCCGGCACCGGTGGCGGCCGCGGTCACGACCGCGGCCGCCGCGCAGACCGAGAAGAGGGGGATCAGGGCGCGGGGGGATCGCACACGTTCTCCAGAGGGGGGCTGTCAGCGGGGATGATGGCGGAATCTCACCACATCAAGATCGCTTCCGCCAGTGATTCGCGACCAGTCGGGCATTCACGATTCGGCCACCTGGATGTGAAGATTTCCGCGACCAAGGCTAGAGGGCCCGGCGGGCGTTCCCGCCGGGCCCCGTCCCGCTGGTCGAGCGGCCGTCCCGTCAGTCGAGCAGCCCGGTGACCGTGCCGGCGCCGACCGTCCGGCCGCCCTCGCGGACGGCGAAGCCGAGGCCCTCGGTCATCGCGACCGGCTTGCCCAGCTCGACGGCCATCTCGACCGAGTCGCCCGGCAGCGCCATGCGGCCGTCGCCGCCGAGGTCGATGCCGCCGACCACGTCCGTGGTGCGGAAGTGGAACTGCGGCCGGTACCCGTGGAAGAACGGCCTGCTCCGCCCGCCCTCGTCGGCGGTCAGCACCCGGACCCGCGCCCGGAACCGCAGGTGCGGCCGGATCGCGCCCGGCGCGCCGACGACCTGACCGCGCCGGACCTGGTCCCGCTTGACGCCGCGCAGCAGCATCGCGGTGTTGTCACCGGCCTCGGCGTGGTCCATCGACTGGCCGAACGTCTCCAGCCCGGTCGCGACGGTGCCGAACGTCTCGCCGAGCCCGACGACCTCGACGGCGTCGCCGACGCGTATCGAGCCCTGCGCGACGACGCCGGTCACGACGGTGCCGCGACCGGTGATCGTGAGGACGCTCTCGACGGGCATGAGGAACGGCTCGTCCAGCACCCGCGGCGGCACCGGCACGTACGCGTCGATCGCGTCGAGCAGGTCGGTGATCCGGGCCGTCCAGTACGGGTCGCCCTCCAGCGCCCGCAGGCCCGACACCCGGACGACCGGGATCTCCTCGCCGGGGAACCCGTACTCCGACAGCAGCTCCCGCACCTCCAGCTCGACGAGGTCGAGCAGTTCGGTGTCCTCGACCATGTCGGCCTTGTTGAGGGCCACCACGATGTGCCGGACCCCGACCTGGCGGGCCAGGACGATGTGCTCGCGGGTCTGCGGCATCGCGCCGTCCTGCGCGGACACGACGAGCACCGCCCCGTCCACCTGCGCCGCACCGGTGATCATGTTCTTGATGAAGTCGGCGTGGCCCGGCATGTCGACATGGGCGTAGTGCCTGGTCGCGGTCGTGTACTGGACGTGCGCGACGTTGATGGTGATGCCGCGGTCGCGCTCCTCGGGGGCGCGGTCGATGCGCTCGAACGGCACGGCGGACGCCAGCCCGCGGTCGGCGAGCACCTTGGTGATCGCCGCGGTCAGGGTCGTCTTGCCGTGGTCGACGTGCCCCATCGTGCCGATGTTCAGGTGGGGCTTGTCGCGCTCGTAAAGCCGCTTGGCCATTGTCTCGTCCTCACTGGTGGATCCGGTGAGAACCCCTGCGCGTGCACACGCGCAGTGCTTGACCACCCCCCTCCGCTGGTTCTCCGGAGGTGGGACGGAGAGGGGTCAGCTTCGCGCGCCGTCGGTGACGACCGCGTTCGCCGCGACTGCCGGGAGGGCGGCCGGCACCGCGCCCGGCAGGCCGTGGCCTGCGAGCGTCCGGGTGCCGACCGCGAAGAACATGGTCCGAAGGTTACGAGCCGCGCTTGACCTGGTCGACAGGTTTTTCACGTGCGGGGACGCGCAGGAGCAGCAGCCCGGCGGCCGCGCCCGCGAACTGGAACCCGGCGATCGCGAGCACCAGCCCGACCGGCCCGATCGCCTCGGCGGACGCGGCGGTCAGCGCGGCGCCGACCGCGGACGCGCCGATCTTGAGGCTGCCCGCCGTCGTGTTGACCTGGCCGAGCCGATCCGGTGGCGCCTCCCGCTGGCGGAGCATCAGCGTGGCCGCGAACACGGGTCCTTCACAGATTCCGGCGACGACGGACGCCGCCATCGCCCACGGCAGGGACGGCGTCACCGCGAGGGCCGCGAGGGACGCCCCGAACCCGACGAGCCCTGCGATCATGACCGGTTCCCCGTGCTTGGGCGTCAGCCACCGGCTGGACGCGAGCGAACCGATGAGCGAGCCGATCGCCAGCGCCACGAGCATCTGCCCGCCCGCGCTGGGCGCGGCGCCGATGTGCTCGGCGAGCAGCACCGCCGTCACCGCGACACCGCCGAACCCCATCCACGCGAGCGTTGTGGCCACCGTCAGTGCCCGCAGCACCCGTCCCTCGACGAGGACGGTCAGCCCGCCCGTCATCATCGAGAACCATCCCGCGGCCCCGGACACCGCGCCTTCCCCCGCCGCCTCGACCGCGACGCCCGAACCCGCGCTCACATCCGAAGCCGGGCTCGCGTCCGGGGCCGGGCTCGGGCCGGGGGGCGTTCTCGATTCTCCGGACGGGGACGGGGACGGGCCGGGGAAGGGCAGCAGGGGGAGGGTCAGCAGGCCGAGGGCGCCGACGGCGACGATGGCGACCCCGGCGTACTGTCCGCCCGCCAGGGAGGCGAGCCCGGCGGCGAGGCCGGGGCCCGCGATCCCGGCGAGGTTGTAGCTGGACGCCTCCAGCCCGTACGCGCGGGACAGCCGCCCGGCGGGGACGAAGCGGGGCAGCAGGCTGGTCAGCGCCACCACGATCGGCTCGGTGCAGCCGATCACGGCGGCGACGAGGAGCGCGAGGACGAGCGGCGACCGTCCCGCCATCGCCAGCAGGACCACGGTCGCGACGGCGTATCCGGCGGCGAGGACGACCGCGACGCGGCGGGGACGGCCCACCCGGTCCAGCGCGTTCCCGATCACCGGGCCGCTCAGCACGTACGGGAGCGTCATCGCGGTCTGCAGGTATCCGGCGGTCGCGGCGTTGCCGGTGCGCGCCTGGACGGTCAGGACCAGCGCCGTCGCGACGCCCTCGGCGGACACCCGCAGCAGCGTCGCCGAGGTGAGGTGAAGCGGGAGCGCCGCCGTCCTGCCGACCACGACCGCATCCTGACACAGGGGGACGGTCCGGCCGATCCGCCCGTCGACGCCCCGCCTAGACTGCGGAGTGTGACGGCATCGAGGGCGGCGCACGAGCACCGGGTCACCAGTGAGGTCGGGCGGCTGCGGACCGTCCTGCTGCACCGTCCCGGCGCGGAGCTGAAGCGGCTCACGCCGCGCAACAGCGACAAGCTGCTGTTCGACGCGATCCCGTGGGTGGGCCGGGCGCAGGAGGAGCACGACGCGTTCGCCGAGGCGCTGCGGTCGCACGGCGTCGAGGTCCTGTACGTGACGGAGCTTCTGCAGGACGCGCTGGAGTACGAGGCGGCGCGGGAGCAGGCGATCGCGGACGCCATCGTCGACCTGCGCCTCGGGGACCAGCTCCGCCGCGTCGTCGAGGGCCACCTGCGCGATCTCGACCCGGAGAACCTGGCGCACACGCTGATCGCCGGGCTGGCGCACGAGGAGCTGAAGGCGGGGCACGGCCTGGTGTACCGGCTGATGGACCGGCTCGACTTCATCGTCGATCCGCTGCCCGGCCTGCTGTTCACCCGCGACAACAGCACCTGGATCGGCGACCGGGTGGCGGTGACGAGCCTGACCATGGAGGCCCGGCGGCGGGAGGCGGCGCTGACCGGCCTCGTCTACGCGCACCATCCCCGGTTCGCCGGGGCGGAGCCGGTGTACTCGCCGTCCCTCGAACATCTCGAGGGCGGGGACGTCCTGCTGCTGTGCCCGGGTGTGATCGCGGTCGGGACGGGCGAGCGGACGACGCCGGCGGGCGTCGAGCGGCTGGCCCGCCAGGTGATCGGGGCGGGGCTGGCGCACACCGTCCTGGCCGTCCCGATCGCGCAGGAGCGGGCGACCATGCACCTGGACACGGTGTGCACGATGGTCGACGTCGACACCGTCGTCATGTACCCGCCGATCGCGCATTCCCTGACGGCCTACACGGTCACGCTCGACGACGGGGGCCTGAGGGTCGCCGAGCCGCGCCCGTTCCTGGAGGCGGCGGCCGAGGCGATGGGTCTGGACCGGCTCAAGGTGATCGACACCGGCCTCGACCCGGTCACCGCGGAACGCGAGCAGTGGGACGACGGCAACAACACGCTCGCGGTCTCGCCGCGCCTGTGCGTCGCCTACGAACGCAACATCGAGACGAACGCGCAGCTTGAGGCGGCGGGCATCGAGGTCATCCGGATCAGCGGCAGCGAACTGGGGACCGGCCGCGGCGGCCCGCGCTGCATGTCCTGCCCGATCCTCCGCGACGACATCTGAGGCGCGGCCGCCGGGGAATCCCGGCTAGGCGGGGTAGGCGCTGCTCTGGGCCGATCTGGTGCCGTTGCGGGCTTCGTCGCCTGGTTCGTCCGTGAGATCCGGGAAGTCGGACAGGTCGGGCATGACGGCCTGGGCGCCGGCCGGGGCGGCCACCCCGCCGTCGCCGGACGCCTTGGGGGCCCGCAGGACGGCCCACACCGTGGTGGCGCCCTCCTCGTGGCGCACGCCCCACCCTTCGGACAGGGCCTCGACGATGCCGAGCCCGCGTCCGCCGAGCGAGGACAGCGTGCCCGGGCCGCGGCGCGGCTCGGTCATGGCGCCGCCGTCGCTCACCTCCACTTCGAGGAGGTCTCCGCGGCGCAGCCAGCAGACCCTCACCTGTCCGGACGGCAGGGGCCGCGCGTGCCGGAGGGCGTTGCTGATGAGTTCGCTGACGATGACGGCCGCGTCGTCCACGATGGTCTCGTAGACGCCGGAGTCGACCAGCTCCGAGCTGAGGCGCTTACGGGCGACCGCGACGCTGGACGGTGCGTGTGGCAGCAGTACGACGCTCGACGCCCTCACCTCCCCGTGGTTCCGTTCACCCGGACGATTCCCGTCATCGCGCTTCCGGTACGACCGAAATGCCCTGATGGCCATGGCCGGAAACGCGAACGATTCAGTCTGCCACCTGCACAACGAGTCACCGCCCATCCGGTCACGGTGATCACCCCCGGATCGGAATCCCGTCACCAACGGCAACCATCAAAGGATCTATCCAGCCAACGGCGGATTTACTCCTCACGCGCGCGTTTCGTCCGTCACACCCCGGGGCCACCGAACTTTCCCGCAGAGGCCAACCCTGCCACCTGTCGAGACCGCTCATTGCCCTGGTCACAACGGTCTCACCACGGCACCATCGAGGGACTGTCCTTACGGTGAGTAACCGCCGCCGGGGTCGGGTCCGGCCGGGCGGTCAGTCCGCCGCGCGGAGCACGAGCCGCATGCAGGTGCCGTCTCCAGGGTGCGCGCCACCTGCGGGTCCTCGTCCCTCCGCCGCCCGCAGGAGGGTGTTCGGACGTCCGGGCGGCACCGTCGCCGGGGTCGCCGATCCTTTTCCTCCCCGCCGGTACGGGTTTGTGTGAGATACCTCACGGTTGCCAGCTCCGCCCGGATGTGCGGAGATCGTTCCGCCCTGGGCCTCCGTCAGGCGTTTGACGATATAGAGGCCGAGCCCGATGCCGCCGAAGCGCCGGCGGTCCCCCGCCTCGCCCTGGACGAACCGCTCGAAGATCCGCTCATGGTCGCCGGGCGGGATGCCGATCCCCTCGTCCACGACCGTCACCACGACGTCGGACTTCTCGCGGACCGCCCGGACGCTGACCGTCCCGCCGTCCGGGGAGTACTTGAACGCGTTCTCCAGCAGCTGCCCGAGGACGATGTCGGTCGCCATCGCGTCCCCCTGGCACGGCGGCAGGTCCGGCGCGATCTCCAGCTCGACCCGGTGCAGCGGCGACAGCGACCGGAACCCCGCGACGACGCCCTCCAGCACCCGGGCCAGGTCGAACGACTCGATCGTCACGGTCAGCTCGTCGGCGCCCGCGCGGGACCCCAGCAGCAGATGCTCCACGAGGCGGCCGAGCGACTGGGCGCGTTCGGCGATGGTGGCGACGGCGGCGCGGCGGTCGGTGTCGGCCAGCTCGTCCCACCGGTTGACCAGCGTGGACGCGAACCCCTGCACGACCGTGATCGGGGTGCGCAGCTCGTGGCTGGTCGTGGCGAGGAACAGGTCCTTGGCCTCCTCCAGCGCCTTCGCCTCGGACACGTCACGGAAGTCGACGACCAGCTCGCCGGTCTCCTCGATCTCGGCGGCCAGCACGTTCAGCCACGTCCCCGACTCCAGCCGGAACGTCAGCATCTCCCCGAGCGCGGGCATGTCGAACGGCAGCGGCCGCCCGATCGCGTCCTCCGGCGGGATGCCGGTGAGGGTGTGCGCGGCGGGGTTCCACTGCCGGACGACGAGATCGTGGTCCAGCACGGCGATGCCGTCGGCGCTGGAGTCGATGACGGCGCGTTCGTGCGCCCGCTGCCGGACGACCTCCGCGTAGGCGACGGCGTTGCCGACCGCGACCCCCGCGTGCCCGGCGAGCAGTTCCAGCAGCTCGAGCTCGGTGTGCCCGACCTTGCTGCCGGAGAACAGGGCGTAGAGCGCGCCGTACGGCCGGTTCTGCAGGTACGACAGCCCGAGCGCGATCGTGTGGAGGCCGGACAGCTCCGACCAGATCAGGTCGCCGAGGCGCCGCTCGCCCGTCGCGAGCAGAACGGTCTTGCCGGACCGCAGCACCTCCCCGACCAGGCTGGACCGCAGCTCCGCGGACGTCCCGCGCATGTGCTCGGGCAGCCCCGACATGCTGACCAGCCGCAGCCGCTCACCCTCGATCCGCACGAACCCGCCCGCGTCGGCGCCGGTCAGCTCGATCAGCGCCGCGGTGATCCGGTCGAGGACGACGGCGAGGTTCAGTTCGGCGTTCAGGTCGGCGACGATGTCGTTCAGCCGCCGGACGAGCCGGGCCCGCTCGGTCATGTGGTGCTGGACGATCTCGTCCTCGTCCACCGGGTGGTACACCCCGACCCAGCCGAGCAGGTTCCCGGACGGGTCCTTCAGCAGGCTCGTGTCGATCCGCACGTCGATGAGGCGGCCGTCCCGGTGGAACCTGCGGGTCGCGATCGAGATCTGCCCGCCGTCGCCCGCCCGCCGTGTGAGGAGCCGCTCCTGGACGGCGTTGTGCTCGGCCTTCAGCTCGTCGGGGACGATCGGCGGGACCCGGCCGACCATCTCCAGCGCCGTCCACCCGAACATGCGCTCGGCCGCCGGGTTCCACACCGTGACGCGGTGCCGCTGGTCAACGGCCACGATCGCGTCGGCGGCGCTCTCGATGACGGCGCGCGCGATCGGGTCGTGGACGTGGTGATGCACGCCTGTCATCGTGCCACCGGACCCCGGCATGGCGCCGGGTAACTTGCACCGAAACTTCCCACGTCACCCTTACCCTTTGGTAAGGCTACCGTCTGGTAACACGGCCGATGAGGAGAGCGGCGAACCCGGACACCAGGAACGACAGCATCGAGGCGCTCATCCAGGTCTGCGGGACGAAACGCACGGCGTCCCGCACGTCGATCCAGAAGTCCGCCCACCCGCTGACGGTGCCGGGGTTGATGAGCTGGTAGACGACGAACCCGCTCGCCCAGGCACCGATCATCCCCCAGCGGGACGGCGCCGTCCGCGAGACGTCCCACCCGTCCAGGCCCTCCCCGGCACCCGCCGCGGCGCCGGCCCGGCGGCGCCGCCCGAGGAAGAAGTCGGCGGCCAGCACACCGAGCATCGGCACGAACACCGACCCGATCAGCGACAGGAAGCCCGCGTAGTCGCCGATGTCCAGGACCAGCGCGAGGACGGTGATGCCGATGCCGAGCAGGACGCTCAGCACACGGCGGTCGGCGCGCGGCGCGAGGTTCTGGATGGACACGGCGGTGGAGTAGGTGTCGGCGAACGACTGGTCCGCCTCCCGCAGCACGAACACCGCGAAGAAGACGACGCCGAGCGTGGCGCCCAGGAACGGGTCGAAGACGTTGTCGGTGTTGCCCGCGACCAGCGCCAGCGCCAGCAGGCCGAGAACGTAGGCGACGATCTGCGTCACCGAGTAACCGACGGCCGCGGCACCGAACGCCGCGCGCTCCGTCCGCGAGTGCCGGGTGTAGTCGGCCGCGACCGGCACCCAGGAGATCGACACCGCGAGCGCCGCGTCCGCACCGATCCAGAAACCGCCCCACGACCCCTGCGAGAGGTCGGGCAGCGGCTCGCGGAGGATCTGGAAATAGAAGTACACAAGTGCGATCGCCACGGCGACCGTCACGTACCGGCGCAGCAGGCGCACCGACCCCAGCGGCCAGATCGTCAGCACCGTCGTGATCAGCCCGGCGGCGATCACATAGCCCCAGCGCGGTATCCCGTCCCACAGCTCGGTCGCGGCGTCCGCGATGACGATCAGCTCGAACGTCCCCCAGCCGACGAGCTGCGCGATGTTCAGCACGGTCGGCGCGTACGACAGCTTCGCGCCGAACAGCCCGCGCAGCAGCACCATCGCGGGCTGGCCGGTGCGGGCACCGGGGACGGCGGCGAGGCCGAGCATCAGCCCGCCCAGGATCGTCCCGACCGCCATCGCGACGATGCCCGCCATGATCGACAGCGTGGGATTGCCGTCGGTGTCCGGCGCCAGGACGGTGTACGCGCCGGAGAAGGCCAGCAGGCTGACCCCGAGGTTCGCCCAGAACGCGCCCTGGTCCCAGAACCCGAGGACCTTGGGGGCGGGCTTTTCGAGAGTGAAGGGGACTTCGTTCGGGCGCTCGCCCACGTCGGACGTCACGGAACACACTCCCTACGCCGGCATTACCCGGACAGGTTCATGCGGTCGGCGACGCCTCGAAGGCCGCCCTCTCAGCCCGGCAGTGGCCCGAGCTCCCGCGGAAATGGACCGGCGCCGTATCGGACCGGTCCTGTGGCCGGCCCCGATCGTACAAGGGCCCGGCTTCCGCCCAATAGGGCGTAGATCACCTGAAAAAGAGCAAGACCACCGTCATGCCACGTACGGGGGACCGTCGCCGCCGCCCTCCATCGGACGTCCCGCCTCGGCCCAGCCCTTCATCCCGCCGTCGACGTTCTTGGCCAGCCAGCCCGCCTGGTTGAGCGCCACGGTCACCTGCGCGGACCGGGGCCCGGACCGGCAGATCACGAAGACCTCCTGGTCACGGGGAACCTCTCCGGCACGGTCACCCAGCTGGCCCATGGGGATGTGGACCGCCGTCGGCGCGTGACCCGCGTCCCACTCGTCCTGTTCCCGCACGTCCAGCAGGTACGCGTCCTGCGGAACGTCAGCGGCTCCGACCGCCGGCACGTCGTCCCCGAAATTCATCACACACCCATGGAACCGCGCGAAGCCCCCCTGCGTCGAATCACGCATGCGGTATCGGACGCTCCTTTTCGTGGCGCCCGGGCTGGCCGTGCTCCTCTCTTCGGCCGCCTGCGGCGACGAACAGGCCAACGGAACCCCCGCCGACAAGCCTTCGGGCACCACGTCCGTGCAGCCCTCCAGCTCGCCGGCGGACACGCTCACCATCGAGGTCAGGGCCTCCGCGGAGGCCCCCGCCAAGACCTGGACACTGACCTGCGAACCGCCCGGCGGCACCCATCCCAAGGCCGCCGAAGCCTGCGCGGCTCTGGCCAAGACCAAGGACCCGTTCAAGCCCGTCCCCGAGGACCAGATGTGCACCAAGATCTACGGCGGCCCCGCGGTCGCCACGGTCAAGGGCACCTGGAACGGCAAGGAGATCGACACCAAGTTCACCCGCAAGGACGGCTGCCAGCTGCACCGCTGGACCCAGGTGGCACCCCTCTTCGGCAACGTCCCCAAAGTCCGCTGAACGAGCCTTCCCCGTTCCGGCTCCGTTCCCAGTCCACCAACAGGCCCCGGCGATCCGCCGGGGCCTGACGTGCTTATCGTGAGCGTCCCTCTCGGCCGGCTCAAGCCCAGGGACGGAGGAAGATGCCGCCGTCCAGCCGGTCGCCCGCGGTGAGCCCGAGAAGATCGGTCACGATGTGCTCAGTCCCGCTGTAGCGGGTCTCCTCGTCCATATAGATGACGACGTGCGCGAGCCGGGCCCGGTCGGTGCGGTTGGGCAGCGCCATGTGACCGGTATAGCCGCTGTGGAAGGTGCAGTCGCCGGCGCGCAGCGGCACGGTGACGCGGGGGATCCAGCGCAAGGACGGGTCCGTCGCGAACAGGTCGTCCTCGTGGTGGAGGTCCTGCGGGCGCAGGCCGGTGCGATCCTGGGTGCCCGGCAGGAAGGTCATGCAGCCTCGTTCGGGCGGAACGTCCACCAGCGCTATCCACGCCGACAGCGGGAGCCGGTCGCCTGCATGCGGCCAGTACGGGCGATCCTGGTGAAACTCCGTGGCGGCGTCGTTGTGCGGCTCCTTGACCAGCATCTGGTCGTGCCAGAGCCGCAGCGGGAACCCGGCGAGCTGTTCGGCGATCCGGCCGAGCCGCCGGTCGAAGGTGAGCTCCCGCAGTGTCCCGTCCCGTTGCCAGACGTTGACCAGCTGGCTGAAGACGCCCTGCTTCTCCAGACTCTCCGCGCGATGGGCCTCCAGGAACCCCTCGGCGCAGGTCCGGAAACGCTCGACCTGCTCCGGCTCGAGAACGCCTCGCACTCGAACGAAACCGGCTTCGCGGTAGGCCGCGACGAGCTCGTCCGGCACCCGGCCGTCGGCATCGATGTCGCTCTGGGACGAGTCGGTCGTGGGCGTCGTCATCGCTGACCTCCGAGGTTCCTGCCGTTGGGACACACCTCAGCGTCGCCGTGACGAGCCGCTTCGGGCTAGGCCGATCCCGGCGAGTAGTCGTACGATCCCGACATGACCGCCACGCTGCACGAGCACGCTCTGTTCAGCGAGGGCCCGGTCATGGGAGGCGTCCACCACCTGGACGCCGACATCGAGCCCCACGCGCACGACTTCGTCGAGATCGCGGTGATCGGAACCGGCCGCGGCCGGCACGTGACCAGCCGGGGCGAGCACGCGCTGCGGCGCGGTCAGGTCATCGTGCTCCGCCCCGGCGCCTGGCACGGGTTCCGGGACTGCGCCGATCTGACCGTCGCCAACTGCTGCCTGTCCGCCCAGGCGCTCCGAGCCGAACTGGCGGCGCTGGTCGACATCCCGATGCTGCGCCGGATGCTGTGGACCGATCCGGTGGCGTCCGGCACGCACGGCGTGGCGGTCACGACCGTCGATCCGGCCGCCGCCGAGGAGGCCATCAAGGAGATCATCCTGCTTGAACGCGACCTCCGGGCCGGACGGGGGCGGCGGCCGGGCCGCGTGCTGGGTCGGCTGGTCACCGTGCTCGGCGTCCTGGCCGACGGCCGTGGCCCCGGCCGGGTGGAATCCGCCGTCCACCCCGCCGTCGCCGCCACCATCGCCCGGCTGGAGGAGGCACCGGCCGATCCGTGGCGGCTGGACGATCTCGCCCGGGCGGTCAATCTGGATCCCGCCCATCTCGGCAGGCTGTTCGGACGGCACGTCGGGTTGACGCCGCTGGGCTTCCTGGCCCGGGTGCGGGCCGAGCGCGCCGCCACGTTGCTCGCACATTCGACCCTGCCGGCCGCCCGGGTCGGCGCCGCCGTCGGCTGGGCCGACCCGACATACTTCGCGCGCCGCTTCCGGACGCTGGTCGGGCTGACACCCACCGAGTACCGGCGACGTAGCCGATCAGCCGCCCACGAGCACCTCAGCGCCCTGGCCGACTCGACGGCCGAACGGAAGAGTCCCTGACCGGTGTACGGGTCGCAAGAATCATCGCCGCCCGGCGAGGCGGGTGATCGATCACTCTGGAGTTGCTTTCTGCGCTCGATGCCCATGTTAATGCCCAAGCCAGATGTGTGTTTGCGCAAACATCATATCGGCGTCAGCCCGCCGGCAACCATTGGGCGGGGGGCGCAGCAGGGCCAGTCAGCCAGGGAGCGAGTGCCGAACATTCATGGTTCACGGTCTTGACACCACATATGTTATCGCTCACATTATCCCTGGTACGTCCCTACCCCCGCGATATCCGGACCCAATGTGCGCGGCCGCCCCCGGCGGTGGCTGTTCGAACTTCCAATGGTACGGCCATGCCTTGTCGTCTCTGTGGAAAGGATCGGCGCCTTGATCAATCGCCGGAGAGCATTGACACTGCTCATCAGCGCCTTCACGGCGGCCGCCGCCATCGTGGTCAACGGTCCGCCGGCCGCGTCGGCGGCGTCGGCGGCGTATGGCGCCTACGTCATGGCGTACTTCACCGAAACGCCCCAGAGGGCGGGCGCGAACTACGGATTGCACCTCGCGGTCAGCCGGGACGGGCTCAACTGGGCGCCGCTGAACGGGAACGGCCCGGTGGCCACGCCGACGGCGGGCACGCGGGGCCTTCGCGACCCGTTCGTGTTCCGCCAGCAGGACGGCACGTTCGTCGTGCTGGCGACAGACCTCAACGGCACCGATTTCTCGCAGGACAACCAGTACCTGCACGTATGGGACTCCGCGGACCTGACGAATTTCAGCGGGTACCGCCGGATCAGGATGCACACGTTGAGCACCCATACCTGGGCGCCGACGGCGTTCTGGGACGCCTCCCGCGGGCAGTACGGCATCGTCTACTCCGCCAACAACGGCAGCGACGTGCTGATGGTGAACTACACCACGGACTTCCGCACGGTGAGCGCGCCGCAGGTCTACTTCAGCCCCGGCTTCGCTGTTCTCGACGGGGACATCGTGGTCGACGGAGGTACGACGTACCTGTACTACAAGAACCTGTCCAACGGACTCCTCTACGGGGCGAGGTCATCGACCGGAGCGCCCAACAGCTTCACCACCTATACCGGTGGGCTGAGGCAGGGGAACGCGATCGAAGCGCCGTTGCTGGTCAAAAGCAACGAAGGCGGCGGGTGGCGGCTGTGGGGTGACTCGTTCAGCCCCGTCAACAACGACTACTACGCATGGTCCACCTCGGACCTCGGCAGCGGGGCGTGGACGGCGATGAGCCAGCGCGACTACACACCGCCGCTGAACTCCAAGCACGGCTCGATCACCGGGATCACCGCCGCCGAGTACGACGCCTTGGTCGCCCGCTGGGGCACACCGGACTGGGTGCGGCTGAAGTCGTTCAACTACCCGGACCGCTACGTCCGGCACGCGAACTACGTCGGGCGGCTCGACGCGTACCCGTTCGACCCGTACCAGGATCAGATGTGGCGGATGGTGCCCGGCCTGGCCGATTCCGCCGGCGTGTCGTTCGAGTCCGTGAACCACCCCGGCCACTATCTCCGGCACAGCGACTTCGAGGTCCGGCTCCAGCAGAACGACGGCACGGCGACGTTCCACGCCGACGCCACGTTCCATCGCACCGCGGGTCTCGCCGACGCCGGCTGGTCGTCGTTCCGCTCCCACAACTACCCGGCGCGCCACCTCCGGCATTCCGGCTTCGTGCTGCGGATCGACCCGATCAGCGCCTCGTCGAGCGCCACCGACCGGCAGGACGCCACATTCCGGGTCACTCCCTGACCACCCCGCCCGGCGCGGCCCCTCCCCGCGCCGGGCGGGCCTCCCCGCACCCAGCTGAACGATCTTGGAGTCCGTCATGCCGTCCCCGCATCTCAGCCGCCGCCGGCTGCTTCAGGCCGCGGGCATCGCCGTCGTCGCGCCCGCCGTGCCCGCCGTCGGCGGCGGCATCGCCGCGGCCGCGGTGCCGCCCGCCCGCGACGACATCGGTGTCTCGGCCCATCCGTTCGAGCCGGGCCAGGTCCGCCTGACCGCCGGCCGCTGGCTGGACAACCAGAACCGCACGCTGGCGTACCTGCGTTTCATCGACGTCGACCGGTTGCTCTACAGCTTCCGTGCGAACCACCGGCTGTCCACGCAGGGGGCGGCGCCGTGCGGTGGGTGGGAGGCGCCCGACTTCGAGTTCCGCAGCCACAGCCAGGGGCATTTCCTCACCGCCTGGGCGCAGGCGTGGGTGGTACTGGGGGACACCACCTGCCGGGACAAGGCGAACCGCATGGTCGCCGAGCTGGCCAAGTGCCAGGCGAACAACGCCGTCGCGGGGTTCAACACCGGCTACCTGTCCGGGTTCCCCGAATCAGACCTCGACACCGTGGAAACGGGCGCACGCAAGGGCGTGCCGTACTACTGCCTCCACAAGACCCTGGCGGGCCTCCTGGACGTGTGGCGGTACATCGGCAACACGCAGGCCCGGGACGTACTGCTGCGGTTCGCCGGGTGGGTCGACTGGCGGACCGGCCGGCTGACGTACGACCAGATGCAGACCACGCTGAGGGTCGAGTTCGGTGGCATGAACGCCGTCCTGACCGACCTGTACCAGCAGACCGGCGACTCCCGCTGGCTCGCCGTGGCGCGGCGATTCGACCACGCCGCCGTCTTCGATCCGCTGGCGGACGGCACGGACCGGCTCAACGGCCTGCACGCCAACACCCAGGTCCCCAAGTGGGTCGGGGCCGCCCGGGAGTTCAAGGCCACCGGCACCACCCGCTACCGCGATATCGCCGCCAACGCCTGGAACATCACCGTCGACGCGCACACCTACGCGATCGGCGGCAACAGCCAGGCAGAACACTTCCGGGCGCCGCACGCCATCGCCTCGTACCTGAAAAGCGACACGGCCGAGGCGTGCAACACCTACAACATGCTCAAGCTGACCCGGGAGCTGTGGCTGCTGGACCCGGACCAGGCGGCGTACTTCGACTTCTACGAGTGCGCGCTGCTCAACCACCTCATCGGCCAGCAGAACCCCGCCAGCGGCCACGGCCACGTCTGCTACTTCACCGGGCTCAACCCGGGCGGTCGCCGCGGCCGGGCAGGGCCGGTGGTCGGCGGGGGCAGCTTCAGCACCGACTACGGCACGTTCTGGTGCTGTCAGGGGACGGCCCTGGAGACCAACACCAAGCTGATGGACTCCATCTACTTCCAAAACGGCACCACGCTGACGGTGAACCTGTTCACCCCATCGGTGCTCAACTGGTCGCAGCGCGGGATCACCGTCACCCAGGCCACGAGCTACCCGGCGAGCGACACCACCACCCTGACGGTCACCGGCGACGTCGGCGGAACGTGGACGATGCGCATCCGGATCCCGTCCTGGACCAGCGGGGCGACGGTCAGCGTCAACGGCGCGCCCCAGAGCATCGCCACGACCCCGGGCGGCTACGCCACCCTCAGCCGGTCGTGGACGTCCGGCGACAGGGTCACCGTCCGCCTCCCCATGCGGGTGATCATGCGCGCCGCCAACGACGACGCCGGCGTCTCCGCGATCACCTACGGCCCGGCGGTCCTGTCGGGCGACTACGGCAACACCGCGCTCAGCACCCTCCCGGCACTGGACGTAGCGTCGATCACCCGCACCGACCCCACCACCCTGACCTTCTCCGCCACCGCCGACGGCTCCCAGGTGGGCCTCATCCCGTTCTATGACGCGCACGGCCACAACTACACCGTGTACTGGCGCGCACCCGGCGGAGGCGAGGCCGTCCCGAGTTACCGGCTGTTCAACGCCGCCAGCGGCCTGGTCCTTGGCGTGACGGACATGTCATTGGCCGACGGTGCCCTGGCCCTGCAGTGGGGCGACACCGGAACCCCGGACCACGACTGGGAGATGCCCGTCGACGGCTCCGCCGTGAAGTTCCGCAACGTCAACAGCCGGAAGGTCCTCGGCGTCGAGAACATGTCGACGGCGGACGGCGCCCGCGTGCTGCAGTGGTCCGACACCGGCACGGCGGACCATCGCTGGACGGTCATCGACGCGGGCGACGGCACCCACAAGATCCGCAACGCCCACAGCGGCAAACTGCTGGCGATCCTCAACGGCTCGACCGCCGCCGGTGCCCAGGCCGTCCAGGACTCCGACAACGGGACCGCGGACAACCGATGGTGGTTCGTGCCCAACGGCACTCGACGCATCCAGAACATGGCCACCGGTCTCGTCCTCGGCGTGCAGAACATGTCCACGTCGGACGGGGGCCTGGTCGTCCAGTGGGACGACAGCGGAACGCCCGATCACCTCTGGACCGCCGTCCTCGACACGGGCGGCTACGTCCGGCTCCGCAACGCCCACAGCGGCAAGGTGCTCGGTGTCGAGAACATGGCGAACACCAACGGCGCCCGCGTCCTGCAGTGGACGGACAACGGCACCGACGACCACCGCTGGCGGCTACGCCACACCGCGAGCGGCCGCTTCCGCATCCAGTGCGCCCACGGCGGCCGGGTCCTGGGCGTCAGCGGCGCTTCCTCCACCCGCGGCGCACAGATCGTCATATGGGACGACAACGGCACCGACGACCACCTCTGGCGCTTCCTCTAAGCCCTCACTTGAGGAGGCGGGACATGCGGCGGTCGGCGAGGGGTTTGCCGCCCGTCTGGCATGTGGGGCAGTACTGGAGGGACGAGTCGGCGAACGACACCTCCCGGATGGTGTCGCCGCAGATGGGGCATTTCTGGCCGGTGCGGGCATGGACCCGCAGGCCGGTCTTCTTCTCGCCCTTGAGGTCCTGTGCTTCGAGGCCGCGTGAACGTTCCACCGCGTCCCGCAGGGTGCCGACGATCGCCTCGTGCAGGATCGCGACGTCCTCCTCGGTCAGCGACGCGGCGATCTTGAAGGGGGACGTCTTCGCGACGTGCAGCACCTCGTCGGAGTAGGCGTTGCCGATTCCGGCGATCACCTTCTGGTCGCGCAGCAGGCCCTTGATCCGGGTGCGTTTGCCGTTGAGGATCGCGGCGAGCGCCTCGGGGGTGAACGCGTCGTCCAGCGGGTCGGGCCCCAGCGACGCGACGCCCGGCACGTCGGCGGGGTCGCGGACGACGTAGACGGCGAGGCCCTTCTTCGTGCCGGCCTCCGTCAGGTCGAAGCCGGAACCGTCGTCCAGGTGGACGCGCAGGGCCAGGGGATTCTTGCCGCCGGGCCGGACGGGCCTGGACGGGATCTCGTCCCGCCATCGCAGCCAGCCGGCGCGGGCCAGGTGGATGACCAGGTGCAGCCCGTCGACGTCCAGATCGAGGAACTTGCCGTGCCGGGACGCGCCGGTGACGGTCAGCCCGCCCAGCGAGGTCACCGGCGGGTCATAGGTCTTCAGCGCGGAGATGGCGAGAACATCGATCCGGGCGACCGCATGGCCGACCACGCGCTCCCGCAGGAAGCCCGCCAGCGCCTCAACCTCAGGTAGCTCAGGCATGTCTTCAGTATCGGCGATGAAGTCGTCCACAGGGCTGTGGATGGCTGTGGAAAAGCTTGTGCACAACTTCGGATTCGCTTGCACGTGCGGCTTTTCAGGTGGCAATACCTCAGCGAATCCGGACAAAGCGACGAGGGGGTCCCGGGCGGCCGTCACACAGGGTGTGGATAACTTCCATGTAACGACCCCCGGGTAACCGCCTCCGGGAGCCTGTGCGGGTGGTTCGCCAGGGTGTGACCGGGATCTCGAAATAACCCCTAGGGGGTAGGGGTTGCCGGGGGCGAACGGTTATGGCAGCATGAGGGCACGAGATACCCCCCTGGGGTAAGACGAGGGAGAACACGAGATGAGCACCGCCACCTACACCGTCACCGGAATGACCTGCGGCCACTGTGTCAGCTCGGTCACCGAGGAGGTCGAGCAGATCGCGGGCGTGACCGCCGTCGACGTCGACCTGCCGACCGGCCGGGTGACCGTGACGAGCGACGCGCCCCTCGACGACGCCCTGGTCAAGGACGCCGTCGAAGAGGCCGGTTACGAACTGACGTCATGACCGGGCGGCGCCCCGCGTCCCGGCGGGGCGCGCCCATGAGCAACGAGCGGAGTGAATCGGCATGAACAGCGCGACCAAGGTGGGGGCGTATGCCGTGGGCCTGGCCGTGATCTTCGGCGGAGCCGCCGGCATCGGCAAGGCCGTCGGTCCCGTCGGCGCCGCGGCCGAGACGGCGTCCCATGACGGCGGGGGCCACGGCGGGGGCGGCGGAGGCCACACCGGCGGGACGTCCCACGCACCCGGTGGCCTGCAGGTGTCCGAGGACGGCTACACGCTCGTCCCGCGCAGGACGACGCTGACGCCCGGCAAGCGGACCGACTTCCGGTTCACCGTCAACGGGCCGGACGGCAAGCCCGTCACCGGGTTCAAGCCCCTGCACGGCAAGCGCCTCCATCTGATCGTCGCGCGCAGGGACCTGTCGGGGTTCCAGCACCTGCACCCGACCGAGGCCGGAGGCGGCGTCTGGACGGTGCCGATCACGCTGCCGAAGGCGGGCCTGTACCGGTTCTTCACCGACATCCAGCCGGATGGCGCGCGGCGCCAGCTGACGCTGGGCACCGACGTCTTCGCCCCGGGCGACCTGCGGCGCACGCCGCTGCCGAAGCCCGAGCAGGTCGCGAAGGTGGACGGGTACGAGGTCGCGCTGTCGGGCGGACTCACTCCCGGCAAGTCCACCGAACTCACTCTGTCGGTGAGCAAGGACGGCGAGCCGGTCACCGACCTGCAGCCGTACCTGGAGGCGTACGGCCACCTGGTGGCGCTGCGCCAGGGCGACCTCGCCTACCTCCACGTCCACCCGGACGGGGCGCCCGGAGACGGAAAGACGAAGCCGGGGCCCGGCATCACGTTCTTCGCCGAAGCGCCCAGCTCCGGCGCATACCGTCTCTACCTGGACTTCAAGCACGACGGCGAGGTCCGCACGGCCGAGTTCACGGTGCACGCCGGCGATGCCGCGGTACCCGTCCAGGAGACCGAGGACGAGCCCGGCCACGACGACCGGCCCCACACGCACTGACCATCCCGCACGATCAAAGCAGAGGAGGAGCGATGAGCACGGACACCGGGTCCGGGCGTATCGAGCTGGCGATCGGCGGGATGACGTGCGCGTCGTGCGCCAACCGCATCGAGCGGAAGCTCAACAAGCTGGACGGCGTGACCGCGACGGTCAACTACGCCACCGAGAAGGCCAGCGTCAAGTTCCCCGAGGGGGTATCGGCGGACGAGCTGATCGCCACGGTCGCGAAGGCGGGTTACAGCGCCGAACTCCCGGCACCGCCGAAGTCCGAGCAGGAGCCCGGCGCGGCGGAGCCGGACGACGGGCTGCGCCCGCTGCGGCAGCGGCTGATCACCTCGGTCGTCCTGTCGGTCCCGGTCATCGCGATGGCGATGATCCCGGCACTGCAGTTCGAGGCGTGGCAGTGGCTGTCGCTGACGCTCGCCGCCCCCGTCGTCGTGTACGCGGGATGGCCGTTCCACAAGGCGGCGGCGATCAACCTGCGGCACGGCGCGGCGACCATGGACACGCTGATCTCGCTCGGCACGATCGCCGCGTTCGGCTGGTCGCTGTGGGCGCTGTTCTTCGGCACCGCCGGTGAACTGGGCGTCAAGCACGGCTTCGAGTTCTCGATGACCCGCTCGGACGGGTCGATGAACATCTACCTGGAGGCCGCCGCCGGCGTCACCATGTTCATCCTCGCCGGACGGTACTTCGAGACGCGGTCCAAGCGCCGCGCCGGAGCCGCCCTCCGCGCCCTGCTGGAGATGGGCGCCAAGGACGTCTCGGTCATCCGGGACGGACGCGAGGAGCGCATCCCGGTCGACCTGCTCTCCGCGGGGGACGTGTTCGTCGTCCGCCCCGGCGAGAAGATCGCCACCGACGGGATCGTCGAGGAGGGCTCGTCCGCCGTGGACGCGTCCATGCTGACCGGCGAGTCGGTCCCGGTGGAGGTCGGGCCGGGCGACGGCGTCGTCGGCGCCACCGTGAACGCGGGGGGGCGGCTGCTGGTCAGGGCCACCCGCGTCGGCTCCGACACCCAGCTCGCGCAGATGGCCCGGCTCGTGGAGGACGCGCAGACCGGCAAGGCGCAGGCGCAGCGGCTCGCCGACCGGATCTCCGGGATCTTCGTCCCGGTGGTGATCGCGCTCGCGCTCGGCACGCTCGGCTTCTGGATCGGGACCGGCACCGGCGCCACCGCCGCCTTCACCGCCGCGGTCGCCGTGCTGATCATCGCCTGCCCGTGCGCCCTGGGTCTCGCCACCCCGACCGCCCTCATGGTCGGGACGGGACGCGGCGCCCAGCTCGGCATCCTGATCAAGGGCCCCGAGGTGCTGGAGTCCACCCGGAAGATCGACACGATCGTCCTGGACAAGACCGGCACCGTCACGACGGGACGCATGGCCCTGGTCGACGTCGTCACCGCCGGCGGCGTGTCCGAGGACGACGTCCTGCGGCTGGCGGGGGCGCTGGAGAACGCGTCCGAGCACCCCATCGCGCAGGCGATCGCCCGGGGGGCGGTGGGGCGTGGCCAAGGGGGTGGAACACAGGGCGCGACCGAGCGCGTCGGCGAACTCGGCACGGTCGAGGGCTTCACCAACATCGAGGGACTCGGCGTCCAGGGAGTCGTGGACGGTCACGGTGTCCTCGCCGGCCGGCCGCAGCTCCTCGCCGAGTGGTCGCAGCAGCTCACTCCCGGCCTCGAACAGGCCATGGAAGAGGCCCAGGCGCTCGGCCACACCGCGGTCGCGGTCGGCTGGGACGGCGAGGCCCGCGCCGTGATCACCGTCGCGGACCAGGTCAAGCCGACCTCTCGGGAGGCGATCGAGCAGTTCAGGTCGCTGGGACTGCGTCCGGTCCTGCTGACCGGCGACAACGCGACGGTGGCCCGCACGGTCGCCGACGCGGTCGGGATCGACGAGGTGATCGCCGAGGTCCTGCCCCAGGACAAGGTCGACGTCGTCAAGCGTCTCCAGTCCGAGGGCCGGACGGTCGCGATGGTCGGCGACGGCGTCAACGACGCCGCCGCGCTCGCCCAGGCCGACCTGGGTCTCGCGATGGGGACGGGCACGGACGTCGCGATCGAGGCGT
Organism: Actinomadura sp. 3N407; assembly: GCF_052245875.1. Taxonomy (NCBI): domain Bacteria; kingdom Bacillati; phylum Actinomycetota; class Actinomycetes; order Streptosporangiales; family Thermomonosporaceae; genus Actinomadura; species Actinomadura sp. 3N407. The sequence goes on along the minus strand of NZ_JBQQBP010000002.1, from coordinate 695,202 downwards.
CCGACCTGACCCTCGTCCGCGGGGACCTGCGGGCCGCCGCCGACGCGATCCGGCTGTCCCGCCGCACGCTCGGCACGATCAAGGGCAACCTGTTCTGGGCGTTCGCCTACAACGTGGCGGCTCTGCCGCTGGCGGCGTCCGGCCTGCTCGTCCCGATGATCGCGGGTGGCGCGATGGCGTTCTCCTCGGTCTTCGTGGTGAGCAACAGCCTGCGGCTGCGCCGCTCTGGCACGTGGGACGGATGACCCACCCGCTCAACCTGCCCGGCGGCGCGACGCCCGTCGCCCCCTCGCCCGTCCGGATCGAGGCGGAGCCCATCTACACCCCCGCGGGCGACGTCGACCACGTCACACCGCGCGCCATGACGACCGCCGAGGCGGAGGCCGCGATCGCCGCCTTCGCCGCCGAGGCCCGCAACGCCATCAGGGCCGGGTTCGACGGCGTCGAGGTGCACGGCGCCAACGGCTACCTCATCCAGCAGAACCAACCGGCGCACCGACCGGTTCGGCGGCTCCCGCGCCGGGCGGCTGCGGTTCGCGCTCGACGTCGTGGAGGCCGTGGCCGCCGAGGTGGGGCCCGGACGGGTCGGGCTGCGCATCTCCCCGCACAACCCGGAGAACGAGATCGCCGAGCAGGACCCGCAGGGCACCTACCGGGCGCTCGTCGACGCCCTCGACCCGCTCGGCCTCGCCTACCTGCACATCATCGAGCGCGGCGCGTACGGGGCGCTCGCCGATCTGCGCCCGCGCTGGTCGGGCACCCTGATCGGGAACTTCAACGGCCCCGAGCCCACATCGCGGCAGGCCGGCGAACAGGTCGTCGCCGTGGGCCTGGCCGACGTCTTCTCGTTCGGACGCCTGTTCGTCTCCAACCCCGACCTGCCGGCCCGCTTCGAGGGGGACGCGCCGCTCAACCCGCACGTCCCCGGACTCCTCTACGGCGGAGGCGCCGAAGGCTACGTCGACTACCCGGCCCTGGCGCCCAGGCGTTAGCCCGGACGGGCCCTCACGGGACGTCCCAGAAGGCGATCTCGTGGCGCATGCCCTCCAGGAACAGGCGTTCGGCGGTTTCGCGGCCGGCGCCGGACTCGTCGATCATCTGGGCGATGCGTCCTGTCAGCTCGGCGAAACCCGGGTCGGCGTAGGTGTCGACCCAGCGGCGGTAACGCGGCTCGGACGGCGGGTTCTCGGCCAGGCGGGCACCGAGCGTGGAATAGCCCCACATGCACGGGTAGAGGGCGGCGAGGCCGTCGGCGTACGAGGCGGCGCTGTCCAGAAGGAAGGACGTGTACGCGACGCAGGCCGGGCCCTTCTCCGCACCGTCCAGGTCGGCGGCGAAGCTCGCGGACAACGATCTGTGCAGGTCGAGCTCGTCGTGGAACGTCGCGTAGGCGAGATCGACGAGATCACCGAGATGGGAGGCGGGGGCCTGCCACGCCAGCCTGGAGAACACGCGCACGTAGTCGTGCAGGAAGAGGTAGTCCTGTTCCAGCCAGGACCGGAACACCGCCTCGTCCAGGTTCCCTTGGGCTATGCCCACGACGGTAGGGTGCTTGAGCTGGTCGTCGACCAGCGGACGGCCGAGTTCCTCCAGATGCGCCGCGAGACTCATGCCCGCAGTCTCGCATCGCCTTGAACGGACCCGGAAAACGACCAGGCCCCGCCGAGTCTTGCGACCCGGCGGGGCCCTGGTCTTGCACCGGTGTGCGGGTCGCCTCTCGGCGAAAGGCACAACACGGCTCCAGCCGGACGGTATTCCGTGAAGGCAAAAGGTGAGGCCCGGGGACACCAGGCACACCGGCTGTTAGGTGTAACCGACGGGCCCCCGGGATTGTTCCCGGCCCTTCAGATCGGCGAAGGTCCCCGTCCGCCGGACGGTGTGCCAGCCCAGGCGCGCCCCCAGGAGCGCGGTGACGACGGACTGGACGACGACCAGGTACATGAGCTGCCGGTAGACGAACTGCTGGAGCGGCAGCGCCCACAGGGGACGGATACGTTCGCCGTCCAGCCGGAGGGCGTAGGCGCCGGCGGCGGCCTGCGCGGCGACGAAGACCGCCCAGGTGAGGACGGGCACGACCGGATCGAGGAACAGCAGGCCGAACAACGCGAACAGGTCGATGGCCGGCGCGAACAGCGGCAGCAGCACGTGGAACACCGTCAGGTACGGGAGGCAGCGGCGCCCGAACCTGCCCGAGCCGCCGCGTTCGATGACGGAGCGGCGGTGCTTCCACATCGCCTGCATCGTGCCGTAGCACCAGCGGTAGCGCTGCCTCCACAGCTGCCGCAGCGACGACGGGGTCTCCGTCCAGGCCAGGGCCTTCTCCTCGTAGACGACGCGCAGGCCGGTGCGGCAGATCGCCATCGTGAGGTCGGTGTCCTCGGCGAGGGTGTCGTCCGGGACGCCGCCGGCCTCGGCGAGGACCGACCGGCGGAACGCCCCGATCGCGCCGGGCACGGTCGGCATGCACCGCAGGACGTCGAACATCCGCCGGTCGAGGTTGAAGCCGATCACGTACTCGATGTGCTGCCAGCGTCCGAGGATCCCGCCGCGGTTGGCGACCTTGGTGTTGCCGCTGACCGCGCCCACCCGCGGGTCGGCGAGCGGCGCGACGAGATGGCGGATGGTGTCGCGCTGGAAGACGGTGTCGCCGTCCACGAGCACCAGCACCTCGGCGCGGGCGACGGCGATCCCCGCGTTGAGCGCGCTGGGCTTGCCGCCGTTCGCCTTGCGGATCAGGTGGACGGCGGGCAGCCCGATCGAGTCGACGATCGCGGCGGTGCGGTCGAGGGATCCGTCGTCCACCACGATCACCTCGACGGTGCCCGGATAGTCGGTGTCCAGCAGCGAGGCGACGGTCGCGCCGATGCTCGCCTCCTCGTTGTAGGCGGGGACGATCACGGAGACGGGCGGGAAAGGGTCGGGCGGCATGCCCTCGTGCCCGGGCGGCCGGTCGTACCCGGACGGCGCCGGAAGGTCGGCCGCACCGGACACGTCCGGTGGGCGGCGCGCCGGCGACCGGACCCGGCGCACGTGGACGTGCGCGAACAGCAGCATCAGCACGAGCCTCAGCACGTACAGGATCCCGGCCGCCCCGAACAGCACGCCCATCGTTCCGGTGAGGGCGGACGCGGCGTGCTGCGCGCCGACGAGCGTCCAGCCGGCGGCCCTCTCGTGCGCGGGCACCGGAACCTCGGCGTCGGGCATGTTCAGCGCGTCCGTGAGCGTGGTGAAGCGGTAGCCCTCCGGCTGGAGCCGCTCGATGACGCGCTCGACGGCGGCGACGGTGGCGGACCGGTCGCCGCCCGAGTCGTGCAGCATCACCACGGCGCCCTCGTCGCGCTCGCCGGCCGCCAGCGCGGCCTGGACGATCTTCGCGGTGCCGGGAGCCGCCCAGTCCTTGGTGTCGCGGTCGGTGAGGACCACGACGTACCCGTCCTCGCCCGCCCGCCGCGCGGCGCGCCACTCCGGCGCGGTCAGGCCGTCCGGACGGGACGAGTACGGCATCCGCATCAGCCTCGTGTGGACTCCCGCGGCCCCCGCCAGGGCCCGCTGCGTGAGGTCCAGTTCCAGCTGCTGCCGCCACGCCGGCGCGGTGGCGAGGTCGACGTGGGTGTAGGTGTGCGAGCCGATCTCGTGGCCCTCGCGGAGGATGCGGCGGGTCAGCCGGGGGTTCTCGGCCACGTGGGCGCCGATCGTGAAGAACGTGGCGCGGGCGCCGTGGCGGCGCAGGACGTCCAGCAGCCGCGGCGTCCATGCCGGGTCGGGGCCGTCGTCGAACGTCAGCGCGATCGTCTTCGGCGGCATGCGCCGGCTCTGCGGGGTGTCGCCCGCGAGGTTGACGACCGGTCCGCCGGAGGTGATCTCCGATGGCGCGGGGACGGGACGCGCCGGTGTGTTCCGCGGCGCCTCGCCGACGACACCGTGGGAGAAACCGTCCAGCAGCAGGAGCACGGCCAACAGGAGGCCGCCGAGCATCAGCAGGATCCAGTGGCCCCTGGGTTCACCTCGCCGGCCGGTCACCGGCCCTGCTTCTTACGCTCCCAGCCGGGCGGGTTCGCGGTCGACCTCCCCCTCCCCGGGTGGCTCGCCGTCGAGGCGGGCGTCGGCGTCGCCGGCGGTGTCGCGGCGGGCGGCGCGGCGGGCGGCGCGGAAGGGGCCGTGCCCTGCCCGCCGCCTCCCGGGCGTGCGGCGGCCTGTCTCGTGGGCTCGGGGCTTGCGGCGCCTCGCTCACGCGGGTTCGCGGGCGGCATGACGGGTGTGCCCGGCTCCACGCGCGGATCGGGCGACGGGTCGCTCCACGACGTCAGCGGCACGCTCGGCCCGGTCGTCATGCCGAGGCCGAGGGCGCCGAGGAACACGACGAGCACCGCCCCGGCCCCCAGGCCCAGGCGCCTCCCGAGCCGTGCCCGCCACCCGGTCGCGTCGACGAACACCGCCTTGGTCTGGACCGGCGTCTCGGGCCGCGTCGCGCGCGGTGATTCACCCGGGACCGCGAGCAGGGGATCGACAACTGGCGGGATGCCCGTGATGAGCAATTCGTCCCGGTTTTGGGGGGTATTGCCGGTCATTTTCGTCCATCACTTCGTCCGGTGGGGAACGCTCACGCACGAGGGGCGGCGTGAACGCTCAATGCGTCAGCGCGAACAACCCCGTACGTGTCACACGGGCGGCCGTTTCCCTGCACAATGGCCCGGATGGAACGGGCGGACGAGGAAGTACTCGGCCGTGCTCTGCGGGCGGCGCAGGACGGCGACGAGGAGTCCTTCCGCATGCTCTACCGCGACGTCCAGCCCCGCCTGATCCGCTTCGCCGGTGCGCTCGTCGGCGCGGACGCCGAGGACGTCACCTCGGAGGCGTGGCTGCAGATCGCCCGGGACCTGCCCTCGTTCCGCGGCGACCTCGACGGCTTCCGCGGCTGGACCGCGACGATCACCCGGCACCGGGCCCTGGACCATCTGCGCCGCAAGTCGCGCCGCCCCATGGGCGACCTCCCCGTCGAGGAACTCGTCACGATGGCCGCCGACGGCGACACCGAACTCGACGCCCTCGCGGGGATCGCCACCCAGGACGCGCTGCGCCTGGTCGCCGGACTCCCCCGCGACCAGGCCGAGGCGGTGCTGCTGCGCGTCGTCGTCGGCCTGGACGCCAAGACCGCCGGCAAGGTCCTCGGCAAGCGGGCCGGGGCCGTGCGGACCGCCTCCTACCGCGGGCTGCGCCGCCTCGCCGAACTGCTGGACCCCTCCCACGCGAACGCGCCGTCCCCGCCCGAATCCTCGAAGGCCCTGCCCCTCGTCCGCGGTGACAAAAACGGCGGTACCGGCGCTGAAGGGGTGACATGAGCGACCACCACGGGGCCGGACGGCTCGACGAACACACCCTCGAAGGCCTCCTCGGCCTCGACGGTGCGGACGGGCACGCCCGGCTCCACGCCCTGCTCTCCGCGGCGGCCGCGCCCGCCCGCCCGGACGAGCTCGCGGGTGAGGACGCCGCCGTCGCCGCCTTCAGAGCCGCCCCGCATCCCGTGCGGAAGTCCCGCATGTCCTGCGTCGCCGCCATGCGCCGCTTCCTGACGGTCAAGGCCCTGGTGCTGGTGGGCGGTTCGCTCATCCTGACCGGAGGGGCCGCAGCCGCGATCACCGGGAACATCCCTGGGCAGGAGGCGTCGCCCACGCCCAGCACGACGCCCGGCGACGGCACGGGCACACGCCAGGACGAGACTCCGGCCACCCAGTTCTCACCGGGCGGAGCGCCGGCGAACCCGGAGCCCGCGACGCCGCCGAGCGCGTCGCCCACGCCCAGCGCGTCCAAGAAGGTCAACGGCGGCTCGACCGCGCCGGGCCTGGGGAAGACGAAGCCGACACCGCCGAGGAACATCAGGACGCCCCCTCGCGGCCCAGGCTCCAACCAAGGCTCGCCACCACCGGACCCCGGCGGCCCGCCTGGCACGGGGACCGGGGGCGACCAGCCCGGCGGCACCCGCCCCCCGACCGGCATCAAGTCGGGCAACGCCGAGAACGGCACACCGGCCGGCAGCCCGACGGACTGACCCGCCCGCGCCACCGGACGCCCGCCGGCGCTACAGGCAGCCCTCGAACTGCGGAACGTCCACGTCCGACAGGTCCAGCCCCGACGAGCCGAACCACCTTTGCATGAACCCGGCCATCGTCCCGTCCTGATACATCTGGGTGATCGCCTTGTTGAGCGCCTCGCACCCGTCCGGGTCGCCCTTCCGGATCGCGATGCCCGTCCGCCGCTCCCCGAAGCGGGCGTTCAGCAACCGGAAGTCCCCGCCCTGCCGCGTCTTCAACCCGGCCAGGATCGTGTCGTTCGTCGTGATGGCATCGATCCGGCCGTCCCCCAGCATCGTCATGCACTCCCGGTAGGACCTCGCCGCCACCGGCACCGCCGCGACCTGCCGTTCCACGGTCACCGCCTCCGCCGCCCCGGACCCGGTGACGGCGCAGATCCTGCGTCCCTCCAGATCCTGCACGCCGCGCACGCCGCGCTCGCCGTCCCGCACGAGAATGTCCTGGTACGACAGGAGGTACGGCCCCGCGAACGCCAGCCGCTGCTTCCACTCCGGCTCCAGCCAGAACGTCAGCACCATGTCGACCTTCCCGGTCCGGAGCAGCTCCTCGCGATCCGCCGCCAGCGCCGGGACGAACCGGACCTTCTTCCCCATCCGTGTCGCCAGGTAACGCGACACGTCCACGTCCAGCCCCTCGAACGTGCCGTCCGCCCGCCGGAACCCGATCCCCGGAAGATCCGGCCGCACCCCCGCCACCAGCGTCGTCTTCCCGACTATGGACGCCGTCTCGGCGCCCCCGCACCCGGCCAGGGCGAGGCAGCCCACCAGGACCGAAGCGACGAGTCGCCGCATCCGCGGATCCCCCCATCCCGTAGCGCGGCCCTGGTCCCATCGAACAGGGAGCACCCGCCTACAAAGTCGCAGGACGGCGATCATGCCTCCACCCTCCTGACCGGAACCGGCCTGACCGGCGCCCGGCATGCATCGGCAGCGTCCGCCGGGCGGTCCATCAAGGGGCACCTCCCCGCAAAGTCGGGACGCTCCGATCCCACCCGGCGACCACACCGACGTCCACGCATTTACGAGACGGCGGACGCGACACCGCTGCGACGCCGGACTGTCGGTGCCTTCGCCTAGGTTGGTGAACCGTGGAACTTGAGCTCGCAGGGCGGCGGGCCCTGGTGACGGCGAGCGGCGGCGGCATCGGAGCGGCGATCGCCGGACGGCTGGCCGCCGAAGGGTGCGCGGTACTCGTGCACGGCCGCGACGCGGCACGCACCGAAAAGGTCGCCGAACGGCTGCGGGCGGCGGGCGGCACGGCCGACACCGTCCTCGGTGACCTCACCGACGAGGACGCCGCTTCCGAGGTGGCCGGGCACGCCGCGGCATGGAACGTGGACGTGCTGGTCAACAACGCCGGCCCCGTCGCCGAACACGACTGGGAGAACGCCGGACCCGCGGCATGGCTGGCGGCGATGAACGGCAACGTCCTGTCGGCCGTCCGCCTGATCCAGGGGGTACTGCCGGGGATGCGTGCGCGCGGCTGGGGCCGCGTGATCAACCTGGGCAGCCGTGGGGCGACCACCCCGCTGCCCAACCTCGTGGAGTACTCGGCGGCCAAGGCGGCGGTGGTCAACATGACCACGAGCCTGGCCCGGCACCTGGCCGGCACCGGCATCACCGCCAACACCGTCAGCCCCGGCGTGATCGTCACCGAGGGGATGCGCAAGCTGTTCGAGGACGGCGCCGCCCGCCGCGGCTGGCCGCGGCAGTGGGACGAACTGGAGCCGCTGGTGGCGGCCGAGTACGCCCCCAACCCGACCGGCCGGCTGGGCACAACCGACGACATCGCCGCCACCGTCACCTTCCTGGCCAGCCCGCTCGCCGGGTACATCAACGGAATCAACCTGCGCGTCGACGGCGGCATCGCCCCCGTCCCCTGACCCGCCCCACCGGCCCGCTCACCCGTATCCCGGCACGGTGCGTGATCGAGGGCATCCTCGCGGGCGGCGCGCTGGTGGACGCCGACCTTCATGAGGACCGGTCACACTGAGACCGGTGACCTTCCTCGACAGGTCCCCCATCGCCTCCCGGTCAAGCGTTCACCCAGCCGATCTAGGCCGGCGCGGGGGGTGGCCGGGGAGCCGGCCGAGCAGTGCCGGCCAGGCCGGTGACCTGGCCCGTGGCGCCACCGCCCGACTGCGTCCCCGACCAGGTGAACGTCGCCGAGGTGCGGGCGGGCAGCGTGAACGGAGCGGGAGATCAATCTCCCCATCGCGCACGCCGGCCGGAAGGCGACCCGTCCGCTGAGTTCATTGCGGGACGTGGCGGAGCGTCGCGTCGGTGACCGAGCGGTAGTAGCAGGTGGGGCGGGCTTCTCCGGACGGAAGCGTCGTGTGGCACGCACCGCCGGTGGTCCGGTTCACCAGGTAGAGCAGCGAATTCTGCTCACAGTTGACGCGGACGTCCACCAGTTCCAGGACGTCCCCCGACGTCGCGCCCTTTCGCCACAGCTCGTTACGGGACGTCGACCACAGGACGGCGATCCGCTCGTCGAGCGTCGCCTTGAGGGCCTGGTCGTTCGCGTATCCGATGAACAGGACGTCCCCGCTCCCCGCGTCCTGCAGGACCACGGGAACGACCCGCGCACCGGTCGCCGCGACCCCGGCGAGCTTGTCGAAGTCCAGAGTGAGCCGGGTGCCTTCTTCGAGTTCGTTCACCCGACCATCCTGCCCGGCCGAGCACCCGACGACGTCCTGTGACACGTAACCGGCAACCGCGGCCCTGACCCTGGTCAGCGCGGTGACGGGACGGCCAGGATCGACTGCACCGTGGCGATGACGACGGGGCCGGTTTCCTCCGGTTTCAGGCGTCCGGTGCGGTTCTCCTCGGCGGCGCCGTGGAGGACGTGCTGGATGACGCTGACCAGCCAGGTCATTGGCATGTCGGTGCGGAAGGCGCCTTGTTCCTGGCCCCGGCGGATGAGTTCCTGGACGCGTTCGGCGGGGGCGGTGTGCAGCTGGCGGATGCGTTCGGCCGGAAGGGTTCCCTGGGCCGCGGTCAACAGCGCCGTGGACTCCGCCACCAGGGACCAGCTGGAGTCGAGCAGGCGGGTCAGGGCGTCTCGCGCGTCACCGGTGAGGTCGACGGCCGAGAGCACCTCCTCACCGGAGCGCAGCGCGTCGCCCAGGGCGGCCTCGACCAGGTCCGCCCGGGTGCGGAAGTGGCCGTAGAGCGTCATCCGGCCCACTCCGGCGGCCTTGGCGATGTCGTCGATGCTCGCGGTCGGGTCCTTGCTCAGGCTGTCGCGCGCCGCGGAGACGATGCGGGCGATGCTGCGCTCGGCGTCCGCGCGCCGGCGCCGGCCGGAAGTGGAAGTGGACATGCCATCACCCTAACTCGTACGCCGATGTACGTGTTACTCTCACTCCAGAACTCGTATTCCGTAGTACGAGTTAAGGAGGTTCCAATGACGTACAAGACCCACGACCCGGCCGCGCAGGAGGGCTCGCCCCATCCGCTGCGGTGGCGCATCCTGGGGTTCCTCGGTGTGGCCCAGCTCATGTTGATCCTCGACGTCACCGTCGTGGCCATCGCGCTGCCGAACATCGAGGCCGACCTCGAACTGAGCCGCCAGGCCATCACCTGGACGGTCAGCGCGTACACCTTGACGTTCGGCGGCCTGATGCTCCTCGGGGGGCGGGCCGCAGACCTGATCGGCGCCAAGCGCGTCGTCCTCACCGGCCTGCTGATCTTCACGGCGGCCTCGCTGGTGACCGGATTCGCCGGATCCGCCGGCCTGCTGCTGGGCGGCCGCGTCGCGCAGGGAATCGGCGCGGCGCTGATGTCCCCCGCCGCCCTGTCACTCGTGGTGCAGTTGTTCGGCGGGGAAGAGCGCAACAAGGCGCTCGGCGTCTGGTCCGCGCTCGGCGGCGGCGGCGCGGCGCTGGGCGTCCTCCTGGGCGGACTGCTCACCGCCGGCCCCGGCTGGCCGTGGGTCTTCTACGTCAACGTGCCCATCGGACTGGTTATCTTCACGGCGCTCACCCGGATGCTTCCGCACCAGGAGACGGCAGCGCCACGTCCCCGGCTCGATGTGCTCGGTGCGCTGCTGGTCACCGCCTCGTCCGGTGCGCTGATCTACGCGTTCATCCGCGCCGGCGACCACGGCTGGTTCACCATCGCCACCGGTGTCCTCGCGCTGCTGGCCGCGATCGGCTATGTGGCGTTCGTGGCCAGGCAGAAGACCGCCAAGTCACCCATGATGGACGTCGCGCTGCTGGCCCGGCGCCCGGTGGCCACCGGCACGTTCCTGATCCTGATGGCGACCGCACTGATGATCGCGGTGTTCTTCCTCGGCACGTTCTACTTCCAGCACGCGGAGGAATTCGGCGCCCTGCAGACCGGCCTGCTGTTCCTCCCGGTCGCGGTGGCGACGATGCTCGGGGCCAACCTCACCGGCCGGACCATCGCCAGGACGGGTGCGCGCCCGCTCGCCGTGGGAGGGCTGGTCATCGCCGCCATCGGCATGGCCGTGCCCGCCCTGTCGATGCACCCCGTCACCGTTGTCGCCGGGACGGCGATCGCGGGCGCCGGGACCGGCGCGATGTTCGTCGTCGCGTCGGCGACCGCCCTCGGGCAGGTGGCCCCGCACGAATCAGGCATCGCCTCCGGCATCGTCAGCACGTTCCACGAGTTCGGCGCCTCCATCGGAGCCGCGGTCATCTCCAGCGTCGCGGCCGTCAGCCTCGTCGGCGACACCCTTTCCGGGTTCGAGGACGGCTTCATCGTCGCCGCGGTCGCCGCAGCGGCCGGTGCCGTCGCGGCCGCCGTCCTGACACCCGGCCGGGGACGGTGACGGCGGTGAAGAACACCCCATCATGATCTGACGCCCACCGGCCGGGGCCGGGGCCGTGTCCGCCTCCGGGCGCCGGCCCCGGCCCGGCGGCGTCCAGCGTCGTCCCCGTACAGCGGCTCGTCCGAGACCCGCAGGGCCGGATCAGCCGCCGGCTCCGCGAAGGTGACCGCGGGATCGGGGTGATCAGCCGCCCTGGGGGGCAGACCCGCGGGCGACCGATCCGTCATGATCGGCATGAGCCGAGTCCGCCGGAAGGTGACCAATGAACGTCAGACCCGCCCGATCCGCCGACCTCCCCGGCCTCGCCCGGCTGTGGCGAGCCGCCTGGCTCGATGGCCACGAGGGGCACGTCCCCGCGGAACTGATGGACGAACGCGGCCCCGAACACTTCGCCGTCCACGCCGAGAAGTACGCGAACGCGACCCTCGTCGCGACCGGCAGCGGCGGCCGCCTTCTCGGCCTGATCATCCTCGGGGACGACGACGGCGAGGTCGTCCAACTGGCCGTCGACCGCCGCGCCCGCGGCGAAGGCGTCGGGGGCGCCCTGCTGCAGAGCGCGGAAGACCGCTTCAGGGGGCGGCATCGCCAGGCGTGGCTCGCGGTCGTCCCCGGCAACACGCGGGCCAGGCATTTCTACGAATTCCACGGGTGGCGCGACACCGGCCCCATGACCTACCAGGCGCCCACCTCGACCGGAACCGTCACCGTCCCCGTCCACCGCTATGTCAAAGACCTGCAGCCATGACGCGGCGGCGCCACACGTGTTCATCGGTGCATGCGATACCTGGGTTTCCGACGATTTAGTCTTACTCGATGCCGCTTCTCTTGCTTTCGCCCCGGTACACATCGGACTCGAAGGCGCTGCGCGCCGCGACGGGACGCGTGGGCTGGAAGGCGGAACGGCTGGGCGGGTGGCGGGCCCCGGGACGGCTGCGCGGGCAGGACGTGGCGCTGTACGGAGAGCCGACTTTCGCCGAGGTCATCGGGGCGCAGATCGGGGTGAGGCTGCTCGATGTGCCGCACGACTGGCTGCCGGAACTTCCCGAGCGGCATCGGCGGCGACACATCGATAAGTCGACATTGGGCGACGTCCGGGAAAGCCTCCCCGAACCGACGTTCGTCAAGCCGGCGGACGGGCGGAAGGCATTCGAAGGGAAGGTCTACTCGGCGCCCGCAGAACTCCCCGGTCGGGACGTCCTGCCGGACGACATGCCGGTGTTCGTCTGCGAGCCCGTCAGATGGGACGTCGAATTCCGCTGTCATGTGCTCGACGGTGCGGTCGTCGCCATGTCCCCCTATCTGCTGGACGGTGAACTCGCGCGCACGGACGACGGCCTCTGGAAAGCCCCAGAAAACGACGTCCACCAGGCCAGGCAGTACGTCGAAGAAATCCTCGCCGAAGTGCCCGTCCCACCGGCGACCGTCCTCGATGTGGGACGAATCCACGACCGTGGTTGGGCGGTCGTGGAAGCCAACGCGGCATGGGGTGCGGGACTCTACGGATGCGAACCGGAGCAAGTGCTCAAAGTCCTGGCCCGTTCCTGCGTCCGCCAAGACCGAATAACAGCGGAAGACCGCTACTGGGTCATCGACCAGGTCGACCTGGACATGAACGAGTAGGGCACCGCCAGGGGCCCCCACGACCGACCCGGCGAACCTACGTGGTCAGGGCCCTGAGCGTCCTTGCCGGGGCCGTTGCCCTGTCAGCCATGCGCCGCCCGGTCTCTCGCTTCGGCCAGCAGTTCGGCCTGGCGCTGCCATTCACCGCCGTCGAGGCCGAACTCGACCGCGTCCGCCCCGGCTTCGGCGTATGCGGCCAGGCGCTCGGCCACCTGCGCGGCACTGCCCGTCACCGCGACGCTCGCCGCCTCCTCGGGGGCCATCCCGTGCACGTCGACCAGGGAACGGATGAAGGACCGCAGAGCGGCCGCGGTGTCGCCGGCGAGGAAGGCGTGACCGCCCACGGAGATCGAGGGGACCGGCCGCCCCAGATCGTCGGCGATCTCGCGCAACCGCGCCGCCTTGCCCGTCAGCGCCTGCGGGGTGAGGAGCGAGGGCGCCCAGCCGTCCCCGTACAGCACGGCGCGGCGCATCGCGGCCTCGGAGTTCCCGCCGATCAGGATGGGCGGGACCGGAGCCGCCGGGGCCAGCATGACCGTCTCCCCGGCGACGACTTCGACCGGCTCTCCCTGGATGAGGCGCGGCAAGAGCGCCAGCGAGGAGTCGGTACGGCGGCCCCGCTCCGCCCGCGGTGGCCCGTTGACCGCGTGCCAGAACGGCGAGCCGGGGAAACCGCCGATGCCGACGCCCAGCACGACACGGTTGCCGGACAGATGCTGAAGCGTCTGGATCTGCGCGGCGACCAAGGCCGCGGGGCGGAGCGGAAGGGTGAGCACGCCGAACCCCAGCTTGATCTCGCCGGTGACGGCCGCGACCGCCGCCAGGACGAGGGTGGGGTCGAACCCCGGCGTGCCGTCGCCGATGAGCAGGTCCGGCATGCCGACGGCGTCGTACCCGAGGGCTTCGAGGTGACGGGCCTGTGTGATGTCAGGGATGCCGGAATCGTTCGTGGGCAGGCTCGTGCTGATGCGCATGGTCATCCTTGGCGTGGCCGAACGGACGACCTCACGCTAAAACCTCAAGCTGACTGAAGGTCAACTCCCCTTTCGGCGGCCGCGGCCGACCACACGTTCGACCGCCAGAGACCCCCGGCCGGTGCCGGCCGGGGGTCCCAGGCGCGGCTCAGATCTCCTTGAGGAAGCCGGAGTCGACGGCGAAGTCCGCGCCCGTCGTGCTCGCGGAACGCGGCGACGCCAGCAGCGCGATCACGTCGGCGACCTCCTGCGGGTCGGCGAGACGGCCGGTCGCGAGGCTCATCATCTCCGCCGCGCCGCGCTCCAGCACCGCGTCGCGGTCGGAGCCGGTGGCCCCTGCGATGATGTCGGCCGCGCCGCCCTCGTCCGTCCACCACGGCGTCCGGACCGGGCCCGGCGAGACCGTGTTGACCCGGATCCCCTGCGGCGCGTACTCCTCCGACAGGCCCTTCGTCAGGTTCGTCACCGCGGCCTTCGCCGCGTTGTAGTCGTAGTTCATCGGCCCGGGGCGACGGGCGTTCCCCGACGAGACGTTCACGATGGACGCCGCGTCGCTCTTCAGCAGATGCGGGAGCGCCGCCCGCAGCGCCCGGACGACGGCGAACAGGTTGAACTCGAACATGTCGCGCCAGTCGTCGTCCGCCAGGGTGGTGAAACCGAAGCGCGGCAGGTCCGCGCCGGGCGGCGGCCCGCCCGCGTTGTTGACCAGGACGTCGAGGCCGCCGAACGCCTCGACCGCGCGCTCCACCGCGTGCGCCGGGGCGTCCGGGTCCATCAGGTCCGCCGTCACGTGCAGCAGGTTCGGCCCGGCGAGCGCGTCCAGTTCCCCGCCCGTCTTGCGGGACACGGCGGCGACGCGGGCGCCCTCGCCGAGCAGCGTCCGCGTGACGGCCAGCCCGATCCCCTTCGACGCACCGGTGACGACCGCGACGCGTCCGGCGAGCTGCAAGTCCATGGAATCTCCGTTCATAGGCGAGCACGCCCCCTCCGGACGTGCCTCGCCCCCATGAACCCCGGCCCGCGCTCGCCGGTTGCGCTCAGCCGGGCGCGGGATCGTCCAGCCTGCTGAGGACGGTGTTGTGCACGTGCTGGAAGATCACCGACGTCCGGAACCCGGCGATCTCCTTGCGCTTGCTCAGCCCGTCCAGCAGGAACGCGTGCAGGTGATCGAGGTCCTGGACGCCGACGTGCAGGACGAGGTCATCGCCGCCCGCGACCACGAACACGCCGATGACCTCGGCCATCCCGGAGACGTAGTCCTGGAAGGTGTTGATGACCGTCCGGCTGAGCGGCCGGACCTGCAGCGACACCAGCGCCTGCACGCCCCGGTTCAGCGCCGCCGGGCTGATCTCCGCGTGGTACCCGCGGATGACGCCGCGCCGCGTCAGCGCCCGGACCCGCTCCAGGCACGTGGACGGCGCGATCCCGAGCGTCCGCGCCAGTTCACGGTTGGACTGCCGTGCATCCGTCTGGAGAAGCCGCACGATCTCCGTATCAAGTTCGTCCATGACCGCAGTATGACCATCGATTCCGAACGAACGTTCGCCTGGTAGCGGAAGACGTCACCCAAATGGCTACTTTCAACCCACGTGACCATTCAATCGGGGGGATCATGGCGAACGTCACCGGTCATCGGCTCGGCCTCGGCCAGGGGACGGCGCTGTTCATCGGCGCCGTGCTCGGGCCCGGCGTCCTGGCCCTGCCGCACCTGGCGTCCGCGTCGGCCGGCCCGTCCTCGATCGTGGCGTGGGCGGCGCTGCTGGTGCTGAGCGTGCCGGTCGCGCTGACGTTCGCCGCGCTCGGCGCCCGGTATCCCGACGCGGGCGGCGTCGCGACGTTCGCGTCCCGCGCGTTCGGCCCCCGCCCCGCGATGATCGCCGGTTTCTGCTTCTACGCGGTCGTCCCGGTGGGCGTCCTGGCCGGCGCGATGATCGGCGCCGACTACCTCGCCTCGGCCGCCGGTCTCGGACGTCCCGGGACCGCCGCCGTGACCTGCGCGCTCCTGCTGGCCGCGTTCGCCGCCAACCACGGCGGGCTCCGCCTCTCCGGACGGATCCAGCTCGTCCTCGTGGCGCTCCTCGCGGCACTGCTGGTCGCCGCGATCGTTGCGGCCGGGCCGCACCTCGACACCGCGAACTTCACCCCGTTCGCCCCGCACGGAACCCTCGGCATCGTCCACGCGGCCGGCGTCCTGTTCTTCGCGTTCGCGGGCTGGGAGGCCGCCAGCCACCTCTCCGGGGACTTCGCCGACCCGCGCCGCCTCCTGCCCCGCGCCACCGTCCTCACCCTCGCCGTCGTCGGCGTCCTCTACCTCGGTCTCGCGATCACGGTGACCGGTGTCCTCGGCGACCGCGCCGCCTCGTCCCCGGTGCCGCTCGCGCTTCTCCTGGAGACCGGCCTCGGGGCGGACGCCGCGCGCCCGGTGACCGCCGGGGCGGCGCTCGTCCTCAGCTTCGTCGCGATGAACACCTACATCGCGGGCGGGGCCCGCCTCGGCGCCGCCCTCGCCCGCGACGGCGCCCTCCCCGCGGCCCTCGCGCGCGGCCGGATCCCGCGACGGAGCCTGGCGCTGCTCGCCATCGCGACGGGCGCCCTGACCGCCGTCGTCCTGTCCGCCGGGCTCGGCCTGGACCCGCTCATGCGCGTCACCGCCGCCTGCCTGGCGACCGTCACCCTCATCGGGACGGCCTCCGCCACACGACTCCTCACCGGACGCGCCCGCACCCTCGCCCGCGCGGGGACGTTCTTCACCGGCACGGTCCTGCTGTCGTGCGGCGTGTATCTCGCCGCCCCGGCCTGCCTGGTCCTGGCCGTCCTGGCACGCGGCCCACGCGGCCCACGCGGCCCACGCCGCCCGGCGCGCGCGCAGACCCCGGCCCCGGACGCAGCCCGGTCAGTTCTGGGGGCCGGGAAGTGAGGCCAGGTAGGCGTCGGTCTTGGCCGGGTCCATGAGCCAGTTCTCGAAGTCGTTCGGGTTGGCGTAGCCGTAGGCGAACCGGTAGGCGACCGCCTCGTTCTGGGTCGCCGCGCCGAGCACCCGCTGCACGTGCTCCGGCAGCGGGCCGAGCATCATGTTGGTGTACTCGGTCGGGTGGCGGGCGTAGTCCCAGTACGCCTCGAACGTGCGCTGCATCCAGTCCGGGTCGAACGGCCGGTCGCCGTGCCGCACGATCTCGTCGCAGTAGATGGCGGCGCAGCGCGCGGCGTTGTTGGAGCCCTGCCCGGTGACCGGGTCGTTCGCCACGAGCACGTCACCCATGCCGAGCACGTGCACAGAGTCGGACAGCCGCCCCACCGGGTGCCGCACGACCGGGGCATAGCCGCCGTACAGGGTGCAGCGGGCGTCGGTGGGTTCCGCGCCGACGGTCAGTTCGTACTCCCACGGGGCGTACTGGCGCATCATCTCCAGCGTCCGGGCCAGGTGCGCGGACGGGGACGGACGGTCCGACCACACGTCGAAAGGCCCTCCGGGGACGGCCTCCCAGAGCAGAATGTCGCAGGGACCGGTGTTGGTGTAGCCCGGCATGAAGAAGAGCTCGCCGATCCCGGGCGTCGCCGTGATCCGGACGTGCGGCTCGGGGTAGTCCGGCCGCAGGGACATGCCGTGCAGGTAGATGCAGGACAGGTGACGCTGCGGGCGGTCATACGGAGATCGGGACGCGTCGCGGTCGAACAGTTCGACGAGCTCGCCCTTGCCCGCCGCGATGAGCGTCAGGTCGTACAGCGCGGCCAGGCCCTCCAGGTCGGACGTCATCACCCCGTGGTAGACCACGTTCCCGCCACGCGACTCGAACAGTTCCAGCCAGCCCGCCATCTTCACCCGCTGGTCCACCGACTGGGCGAAATCGTCCCACCGGCCGACGAACTGCAGCGCCTCCTGACCGGGCGGGCCGGCGACCGTCAGCCGCTGCGCGACGATCCTGGGGGTCTGCTCCTCCCACAGGTTCAGCCCCCGGTCACGTTCCAACTGGAGCTGCGGCCAGAACATGCACTGGGTCGACATCACCCGGCCGCCGCGTATCTCGTCCGGCGTCCGGGACGACATCACCGTCACGTCGTAGCCCTCGGACCGCAGGCTCAGCGCGAGCTGCAGCCCGGCCTGCCCTGCGCCGATGATCAGGATCCTGCGCAACACGTCCTCCTAGGCGGGGATCCCCGGGGTCACGGGGTGGTCAGGGCGCCGGACCGCCGTCCGGCCGTGATCTGCAAGGTGTGGGTCAGGGTCTCGGTGAGCACCCCGGCGACCGAACCGCGGTCGCGGGCGTCGCAGGTCGTCAGCGGCACCTCGGCGGGAAGGCCCAGCGCGTCCCGCACCTCCGGGAGCGGGTGGGCGTGCCGGCCGTCGAACAGGTTGACCGCGACGATGAACGGAACATCGGAATCGTTCTCGAAGTAGTTCACCGCGGGGAAGGAGACGTCCAGCCGGCGGGTGTCCACGAGGACGAGCGCCCCGCTGGCGCCGCGGCACAGGTCGTCCCACATCGGCCAGAAACGCGGCTGCCCGGGCGTGCCGAACAGGTACAGCACCAGGTCATCGGCCATGGTGATGCGCCCGAAGTCCATCGCGACGGTCGTCGTCGTCTTGCCGCCGGGATCGCCCCCGAGGGGATCGACGGTCTTGGCGGCCTGCGTCATCCAGGCCTCGGTGTTGACGGGCGGGATCTCCGAGACCGCACCGACCAGGGTCGTCTTCCCGACGCCGAACCCGCCCGCGATCACGATCTTGGCCGAGGCGGGCGAGCGCGGCGGGCGGTCAGGCGAGCTCGCGTAGGCCATCGATCACTCTCTCCAGGATGCGCGGGTCGTACGGGGAGATCTCGGAACCGATCGCGACCCTGTCGCCCGACGCGAGGTCGCTCAGCAGGACCCGGGTGACCCCAAGCGACACCCCGCAGTGCGCGGACAGTTCCGCCACCGACTCGTCGACGGTGTGCACGCGGTCGTACAGGGCGCGGGCCTCGGGGAGCAGCCGGGCGGCGAAAGCCGCGTCGTAGCCGCGGCCGTGCACCAGGGTGTGCACGAACAGGTGCCGCCGCCCGCGGGTCCGCCCGCCCGTCAGGACGTAGGGCCGCACCCAGGGATGGGCCGTCATGGTCGTTCTCCGTTCCGGGGGATGGCGCGGGTCATGGCGTCCCCTGCCCGGCCGACATCCGGCGCAGGTCGTCGCGCATCTGCGGGGTCAGTACATGCCCGACGCTCTCGACGAGCCGGCTCATCCGGTACGCCACGGCCCCGAGGTTGGCGCCCTCGGACACCAGCACCGCCAGCCCGGCGAGGCTGCCGATGCTCATGAACAGGAAGTGCCCCGCCGGGAACTTCAGCATCACCTGCTCGCAGCCGCTCTCCCCGACCCGGCGGGCGATGTTGTTGGCCAGGCTGATCATTCCGCTGGTCATGGCGGCCATCGGGTCGGCGAAGTCGGCGGGCATCCGGCCGGAGCCGGCGAGCGCGAGGCCGTCCGAGGACACCAGCAGCGCGCGGGCGACCCCGGGCGTCGAGCCGGCGAAGTCGTTGAGCAGCCAGCCGAAGTCCTCCGGGCCGCGCGGCCCGCTGTTGTCGGCGTTGACGGTCATCATTCGGTTCGTCCCTCCGGGGCGTCGACGCCGCTCTGCGGGCCGGCCTCGAGGCCGCCCGTGGTGAACGCCTCCAGGTCGTCGGCGAACGACCGGGCGGACGCCTCCCCGCCGGCGGCCGCGGTCTCCGAACGCAGCGTGGCGGTCGGCTCCGCCTTGGGCTCCGAACGCCGCAGGCTCATGCTCTGCCGGCGCGGGAGCGGGTCGGGGCCGTCGGAACCCGGAGCCGGCGCGGGCCCGAGGCCGGCCGGCGAGTCCGGTGCCTGGACGGGACCCGCGACGGTCAGGTGCGCCATCGACCGGTCCCGGGCACCGTCGCGGCGCGGCGACCGGGCGGGCGGAGCCGGGGGCTCGTCCACGAGTTCGCACAGCAGCGCCGGCGGGATCACGATCATCGCGACCGTCCCCCGGGGGGAGCCGTTCGCGGCCGGACGGCACGCCAGCCGCACACCGATCCCGTGCTTGCGCGCCAGCCGGTGAGCCACCGGGAAGCCGGTGTGGCGTGCGGTTTCGGGCCCGATCGGCCGGACGGGACCGGCGAGCATCTCGTTGACGTCCTGGAGCCGATCGGGGGCGATGCCGATGCCGGAGTCCTCTATCCGCATCATGACGGCGCCGTTGTCCAGAAGGTGGGCGCTGACGGTGACCGTGGACGGGGAGTACCGGGTCGCGTTGTCCATCAGCACGACGGCGAGGGAGGCCACGTCGTCGGCCGCGTACGCGACGACGGCGAGCTCGACGACCTTGCCGATGACCACCTGCGTGTACCGCTCGATCGACGATTCGGCGAGGCGGACGACGTCCACGAGGGAGGTGGTGTGACCGGCCATCTCCT
Organism: Actinomadura sp. 3N407; assembly: GCF_052245875.1. Taxonomy (NCBI): domain Bacteria; kingdom Bacillati; phylum Actinomycetota; class Actinomycetes; order Streptosporangiales; family Thermomonosporaceae; genus Actinomadura; species Actinomadura sp. 3N407. The sequence goes on along the minus strand of NZ_JBQQBP010000002.1, from coordinate 675,314 downwards.
CGATGCCGCTTCCGGCGAGGACGCTCATCTCGCGGGCCGCGCGGCGCATGCGGGTGACCGCGTGGTCGACCTGGTAGAGGAGCTGCAGCCGGTCGGGGTCCTCCTCCTCGCCCTCCAGTTCGTCCAGGGAGGGGCGGAGCTGTTCGGCCAGCAGCAGGACCTGCTGGGAGAACTGCTCGCAGACCCCCGGCCACGCGTTCTGATCCGGGTTCGCCGGAAGGGACGCCGCGGGAGGGGACATGGCGGGCGAGGACGTCGCCTGCCCGGTGGCCGCGACCTGGGCCCGCCGGCTGGGCTCTGCGTGCGCTGCCGGCTGCGGTTGCCGTACCTGCTGCACTTGCTGCGCGGGGGCCGGCTGGGGCGGCAGGGACGCGGGGGTTCTGCGTCTCCGCAATCTCACGTGAGGTCACCGCCGGGTTGCGCGTACACCGGTATGTCCGTGTCGCCACGGGCCCGATTCATGGTTGGCGTCGTCCTTCCGGTCGTTGCGTCCGCGCCCCCGGGGAGTCGGCGCCGCGTGACCATCGGGTGCCCCTGCCTCGCCTCGGCGCACGGCTGAGCCATGCGCACCGGTGCACGAGAAGGCCCCGTACGGCAACCTCGCAATAGGGTGTCAGAGCCACATCTCGTGAGCAATAACCCATGAACAACACGGGATATATGGCATAAATATCCCATTTTTCCGTTCCGTACGGGTATGTGAATTGGACGTCCGCCGACCGCTCCTCTGACGCCGCCCCGGAGCCCGGCACACTCCCGCGGCCGATCTTGCGGCATTCACACAAGCAATGAATAGCCGTGGCACTCGGGAAAGAACCGGTACCGCTCCTCCTCGCCGAGCCCCCCTCCGCGACCCGTCGCAGAACGAGCGCGGCCCGGCGGACACCCTGGCGTCCACCCGGAGGTGGGAACATTCGCCGTTGGACGAAAATCGTGAGGCGGCATCCCGGAACACCGGAGCACGGAGGAGTGCGCCATGAGCGGGTCACCGACCGGCGATGAGCTGCGGCGGCGGCTGGGCGTGTTCGACGCCGTGGTGATCGGCCTGGGGTCGATGATCGGCGCGGGTGTCTTCGCCGCCCTCGCACCCGCGGCGCGCGCGGCCGGGTCCGGGCTCCTGGCCGGCCTGGGAGTGGCCGCCGTGGTCGCCTACTGCAACGCGACGTCCTCCGCGCGGCTCGCCGTCCGCCACCCCGCGTCCGGCGGCACCTACGTCTACGGCCGTGAGCGCCTGGGCGACTTCTGGGGTTACCTCGCCGGCTGGGCCTTCGTCGTCGGCAAGACGGCCTCCTGCGCGGCGATGGCGCTGACCGTCGGGTCGTACGTGTGGCCCGCCCACGCGCACGCGGTGGCCGTCGCCGCGGTCGTGCTGCTGACCGGCGTCAACTACGTCGGCATGCAGAAGTCCGCGTGGCTCACCCGCGCCATCGTCGCCGTGGTGCTGGCCGTGCTCGCCGCCGTGGTCGTCGCCTGCCTGGCCTCCGGCACCACCGGCGGCGGACGCCTGGAGTTCGGCTCCGGAACCGGGCCCGGCGGGATCCTCCAAGCCGCGGGCCTGCTGTTCTTCGCCTTCGCCGGGTACGCCCGCATCGCCACCCTCGGCGAGGAGGTCCGCGACCCGGCCCGCACGATCCCCCGCGCCATCCCCCTCGCGCTCGGCATCGTCCTGGCCGTCTACGCGGCGGTCGCGGTGGCGGTCCTGACCGCCCTCGGCACCTCCGGTCTGGGCGCGGCGACCGCGCCGCTGGCCCAGGCCGTCGACGAGGCCGGCGCGGACGCCCTCGCACCCGCGGTCCGCGCGGGCGCCGCCGTGGCCGCCCTCGGCTCGCTGCTCGCCCTGATCCTGGGCGTCTCACGCACCACGCTGGCGATGGCCCGCGACCGGCACCTGCCGCACGCCCTGGCCGCCGTCCACCCCCGCTTCCAGGTGCCGCACCGCGCCGAACTCCTGATCGGCGTCGTGGTGGCGGTGCTCGCCGCGACGGCGGACCTGCGCGGCGCGATCGGCTTCTCGTCCTTCGGCGTCCTCGTCTACTACGCCATCGCCAACGCCTCCGCCTGGACCCTCACGCCGGACGAGGGCCGCCCGCCCAGGGTCGTGCCCCTCGTCGGGCTGGCCGGCTGCCTGACCCTGGCCTTCGCGCTGCCGCTGTCGTCGGTGACCTCCGGCGCCGCCGTCCTCGCCGCCGGCGCCGCCCTCTACGGACTGCGCCGCGCCGTGCGCCGCCCCGGCTGAGCATGGGACTTGGCCTGCCGGGTAGGGGACGCGCAGCCGGCCGGACGGACGGCCGCACGACAAGGGAGGCAAGCAGATGAGCGCGACACAGGAGACCGGTGGGATCACCGGCACCAAGGACAAGGACTACAACCTCGTCTGGTTCGTCGAGCAGTGCCTGAGCAACGCACTGCGGCTGGAGACCTACATCGGCGACGCCGAGCGCGCCGGTGACACGGAACTGGCCGATCTCTTCCGCCGCGCGCAGGCAGAGAGCCGCAAGGGCGCCGAGCAGGGCAAGGACCACCTGCGCCGCCGCCTGTCCAGTTGAGAACCACCCTGCCGCGAGGCGCGTCCCGGGGAGCTCGCGAACCCGGAACCGCTTAGCCGCCCGCACGGCGGGTAAAGGGTCGGTTCCGGCAGGCGAGTCGCGGACGGAGGAGACCGGATGCGTGAGTCGATCCGGCTCGGCACCATCGCCGGAATCAGGGTCGGCCTCAATGTCAGCGTGCTGGTGATCGTCGCGATCCTGGTCTTCGGCCTGGCATTCGGCCGCTTCCCGGAGGTGTATCCGGGCCACGAAGTCTGGGCCTACCTCCTGGCGGGGACGATCAGCGCGGTCCTGCTGCTGGCGTCCCTCCTCGCCCACGAACTGGCGCACGCCGTGGTCGCACGCCGCAACGGCATCGAGGTCACGGGCATCACGCTGTGGCTGCTCGGCGGAGTCGCCCAGCTCCAAGGCGAACCGCGCACGGCGGGCGCCGACCTGCGCATCGCCGTCATCGGCCCCGTCACCAGCCTGGTCGTGGGCGCGGTCTTCGCGGCCGCGGCCACGCTGGCGGCGGCCGCCGCCGGACCGGACCTGCTCGTGGCGACACTCGCCTACCTGGCCGGCATCAACGCGATCCTCGCGGTGTTCAACATGATCCCGGCGGCCCCGCTGGACGGCGGCCGGGTACTGCGGGCGTTCCTGTGGTGGCGGCGCGGCGACCGGACCGCCGCCGCCGTCACCGCGGCCCGCGCGGGCCGCGTCTTCGGCCTGGCCCTGATAGCCGTCGGCTTCGTCCAGTTCGTGCTCGGGGCCGGCTTCGGCGGACTGTGGCTGGCCCTGATCGGCTTCTTCCTCGTCACCGCCGCCAGCGCCGAAGAGCAGCAGACACGCGTCAACGCCGCACTGCGGGACGTCCGCGTCGGCGACGTCATGACGACCGACCCCTTCGTGGCGGACGCGACGACACCGGTGCAGGACCTCGTCGACAACGTCGTCCTGACACACCGCTACTCCACCTACCCCCTGGCAGAGGACGGCCGCTTCGCCGGCCTGGTGACCTTGAACCGCGTCCGCGGCACCACGCCCGATCAGCGGAGGACACTCAGCCTGGCCGACATCGCCTGCCCGCCGGACGAGGTCCCGACCGCCCACCCGCACGACTCGCTGCCCGACCTGCTGCCCCGCATGGCCGGCTGCACCGACGGCCGCGCCGTCGTCCTGAACGACGAGGGCGACGTCGTCGGCCTGATCACCCCGAGCGACATCAGCCGGGCACTGCAGACCAGCGAGCTACGCGCCTCCCCACCGCCCGGCGCCGACACGACGGCCCCGGACGACAGGCGCACCTGGCCGTCCTGACCACCCACGGCCCACGAAAGCCGACCTGCGCGTCCAGTTCGCCCACCACCAGCAGCCCCACGAGGTAAGCGAGGCCGCCGCCGAACGGCGTGGTGACATTGAAGTTCTCGCGCAGCTCCGCCCAGGCCCCCCGACCAGCCGAACGTGACCACGCGGGTGCCGGCGGCGTCCCATCCGGGGATGTACCGGGGCACGACGTTCGGGCTTCTGTAGGCGATCCCACCGAAGTTGAGCGAGAACGCCGCCACCTGGACCGGCGTCCGGGGGTCAGCGCGTCCCTTTGGCCTGCGCCGCGCTGACGACGGCGGCGATCCGGTCGACGTCGCCGCGTTCGGCAGGCGGGAGAGGCGCCCCCACCGACCGCCTGAGCGCGGCGGCCCCATCGAGCAGGGCCGCCGCTTCCGCATGGGCGCCCTCGGCGGCCGCGACCCCGGCCAGTCCTTCCCTGGCCAGGGCGATGGCGCGCGGATCGCCGACCTCGCGGGCCGCGGCGAGTCCCTCCAGGTGCAGTGACCTGGCCGTGGCGGTGTCCCCGCGTTGCTCGGCGATGAAGCCGAGCTCGGCCAGCAGCAGCGTTATCCCGTAGAAGGGCAGGCCGTAGTCGGCCTTCAGGCGGCGATTCCAGGTCAGCGACTGCTGGAAGAGCCGCTCGGCCGTGTCGAAATCGCCGGCGCGGCGGGCCACGAGACCGAGGCCGACCCGCGCGAACTCCTCGGCGAAGCCGCTCGACTGCTCGGCCGCCAGGCGCATCCCGCGCCGATGGAGTTCACGGGAACGGTCCAGGTCGCCGGCCAGCAGGGCAAGCCGGCCGAGGCTGGAAAGCCGGTAGGACGCGTCCGTCCACAGCCTCAGGTCCTCGGCGACGGCCAGGCCCTCGCTGTGCAGGCGGGCCGCCCATTCGTAGTCAGCGGTGATCTCGGCGAGGAAGCCGAGCATGTCGGACGCCTGCAGCCGTCCCCAGCCGTCGCCCAGCTCCCCGAAGATCGTCAGGCTCTCGGTGCCGGACCGCTCGGCGAGGGCGTGGTCGCCCTGGAACATCGCCTGCTTGGCGCGGCACGCCTGCGCCGCCGCCTCGCCCCAGCGGTCGCCGGCGGCGCGGAACCCGGCCAGCGCCTCCGTCAGCAGGCCCTCAGCGGTGGCGGCGTCCCCGAAACTCAGATGCGCGAGCGCCAGGAACCAGCGTGACCGCGCGTCGCCGGCGTCCAGCGCCCGCGCCGCGGTACGGCTGCGCTCCACCAGGTCGGTGCCGTCGCCCGTCAGCATCGCGAACCCGGCCTCCCACGCCGCCGTCCGCGGGCAGCCGGCGCCGGGCAGCGCCATGGCCGCGGCGAACGAGGCGCGGCCCTCCCGATGCCTGCCGCGCAGGTACCAGTACCACGCGAGGGCGTCGACCAGGCGCATCGCCAGCGCGTGGTCGGTGGTGTGCGCGAGGACGGCCCGCAGGTTCGCCACCTCGGCGTCCAGGCGGTCCAGCCACTGGCGCTGCCCGGGACCGTGGAGGTGAGGTCTCGCCTGTTCGGCCAGCTCGGTGTAGTAGAGGTCGCGGCGCTGGAAAACGGCGTCGTCGCCTGAGAGCCGTTCGAGGCAGTAGGCGGCGATCGACTCCAGCAGCCGGAAGCGGGCCCCGCCGGAGGACTCGACCATGGACCTGGCCACCAGCTCGTCCAGCAGGTCCGCCACGTCCAGCCCGGGCTCCGCGCACACCGCCTCGGCCGCCTCCAGCGTGCAGCCGCCCGGGTGGACGGCCAGCCGGAGCAGGACCAGCCGCTGCCGCTCGCCGAGCTGCTCCCAGCTCCAGTCGATCACCGCGCGCAGCGTCTGCTGGCGGGCGGGCCGTCCCCTGCCCGAGACGGTGAGCAGGTGGAAGCGGTCGTCCAGCCGGTCGGCCACGCCGCGGACGCCCAAGGTCCGCACCCGGGCGGCGGCCAACTCCAGCGCCAGCGGCAGGCCGTCCAGCCTCCTGCAGATCGTCGCCACCGAAGGGGCGCTGACCTCGTCCAGCACGAAGCCGGGCGCGGCGGCCGCGGCGCGGGCCGCGAACAGCCGCACGGAGCCGGCTTCTCCCGGGTCCGTGCCGGGCACCGGGAGTTCGAGCGGCGGTACCGCGTACAGCGTCTCCCCGGGCATCGCCAGCGACTCCTGGCTGGTCGCCAGCACCCGCAGTTCCGGAGCGGCCCGCAGCAGCAGATCCACCAGCTCGGCGACCGCTTCGATCAGGTGCTCGCAGTTGTCGAGCACGAGCAGCAGGCGCCGGCCGCGCAGGGCCTCGGCGAGCCGGTGCGCCAGGCCGGCCGGTCGCACGCCGGGCCGCGAACCCGTCGCGGTGTCGTCGCGGACGTCCAGTTCGGCGGCCACCACCTCCGCCACCGTCGCCGTCTCGCGGGAGGTCCCCGCCAGCTCGACCAGCCACACCCCGTCGGGAAAGGCGGCGGCCGCGCGGTCGGCGGCCGCCAGGGCGAGCCTGGTCTTGCCGACACCGCCCGGCCCGGTCAACGTGACCATGCGCGCCGACCCGAGCAGGGCGCCGACCTCGGCCACGGCCTGCTCGCGGCCGATCAGCCCGGTGAGGGGGGCGGGGAGGTTCGTGCGTGGACGCGAGGGCACGAGCGAGGGATCCTGGCGCAGCATCGCCTGGTGGAGGCCGGCCAGCTCGGGGCCGGGTTCGAGGCCGAGCTCGTCGGCCAGCAGGCGCCGCAGCTCGTCGTACCCGGCCAGCGCCTCGCCTTGCCGCCCCGACCGGTAAAGCGCCCGCAGGTGGACGGCGTACAGACGTTCGCGCAGCGGATGCGCGGCCACCATCTCGCCCAGCTCGTCGGCCAGCAGCCTGTGCTCGCCCAACTCCAGCCGTACCTCAGCCCACTCCTCCAGCGCGGTCAGGCGCCGCTCCTCCAGACGGGCTGCGGCGGTGCGAACGAACTCCTCGTCGCGGAAGTCGGCGTAGGCGGGACCGCGCCACAGTGCCAGCGCGTCCGACAGCAGCCCGGCCTTCTCCCGGAGATCAGTGGCGGCGCGGGCCCGGTCGAGCAACGCGACGAAACGGGCGGCGTCCAGGTCGGTGGCGCGCAGGACGTAGCCCGGCGCCCGGAAGGCCACCAGCCCGCGACCTCCCGGCTCCGCCTTCTCCAGGGTGCGGCGCAGCTGGGACACCTTGGTCTGCAGGGTGTTGACGGGGCTGCCCGGCGGGTCGTCCCCCCACAGGTCCTCGATCAGGCGGTCCGCGGACACCGGACGCCCCTCATGGGCAAGCAGATCGGTGAGCAGCGCCCGGACCTTCACCTCGGGAACCCGCACCGGGCGCCCGTCATCGGTGCACACCGAAAGCGGACCGAGCACACCGAATCGCATCGACTCACGGTACCCACAGCGAACCCGCAGCCGATCGTGCGCGCCCTTATCGAGAGTGGAGCCCGAACCCGGCGGCAACACGATGAGGAGCACCACCATGACCGCGAACCGTGAGATCCACCTGGCCGCCCGCCCCGTCGGCGAGCCGCGCCCGCAGGACTTCGAGCTGGTCACCACCGCGCCACCCGAGCCGGCCGAGGGCCAGGTCCTGGTCCGCAACACCTGGATGTCGGTCGACCCCTACATGCGCGAGCGGATGCAGGAAACCGAGTCCTACCTGCCGCCGTTCCCGCTCGGCGCCCCCATGGACGGCGCGGCGATCGGCGAGGTCGTGGACTCCCGCTCGTCGGACGTCCCGGCCGGCGCGACCGTCGTGCACTTCCTGGGCTGGCGCGAGTACGCCGTGGTGGACGCCGACGCCGCGACCGTCACCGACCTTGCCCTGGCCCCCGCCGAGGCGTGGCTCGGCGCGCTGGGCACCACCGGGCTGACCGCCTACGCGGCGCTGACCCAGGTGGCCCCCATGCGGGACGGCGACGTCGTCTTCGTATCCGCCGCGGCCGGGGCCGTGGGCAGCATCGCCGGGCAGCTCGCCCGCAAGCTCGGCGCCTCCCGCGTGATCGGCTCGGCGGGCGGTCCGACGAAGACCAGGAAGCTCGTGGAGGATTTCGGCTACGACGCCGCGATCGACTACCGCGCCGGCTCGGTCGCCGGGCAACTGGCCGAGGCCGCCCCCGACGGCATCGACGTCTACCTCGATCACGTCGGCGGCGACCACCTGGCCGCGGCCATCGACGCGCTGAGGCGCGGCGGCAGGATCGCGATGGTGGGCGCGATCAGTTCCTACAACGCCACCGAGCCGGTCCCCGGCCCGAGCAACCTGTTCACCCTCGCCGCCAAGGACGCCACCCTGCGCGGCATGCTGATCAACTCCTACTTCCATCTCTTCCCCGAATGGATCGGAAAGGCGGCCGGTTGGCTGGCCGACGGCTCACTGCACACCGAACTGACCGTGGCCGAGGGCATCGAGCGGGCACCCGCCGCCTTCCTGGACATGATGCGCGGCGGCAACATCGGCAAGATGCTGGTGAAGCTCTGAGGCGCCCCCCGCGATACCTCGCCTAACTGCGCCCGGCGCCGTCATGTCACGCACGGTCGACCGGCTCGCCCAGGCTCGGCGCGCCACCAACAGCGGCAAGGGGGTGGTGATGGTCGAGCGCGGCATCATCGGCGGCACCTGCGTCAACGTGGGCTGTGTGCCGTCCAAAGCGCTGCTGGCCGCCGCCGAGGCCCGACACGGCGCGGCTGCCGCCGGACGCTTTGCCGGCCTGGTCCCGGCCGACTTCCCTGCGCCGATCGGAGGCAAGGACGCCCTGGTCGCTCGGTTGCGCGCAGAGAAGTACACCGACCTCGCCGCCGATGTGGCGGGTTCGGTTCCGTTGATGGCGTGTTCGGTCCCCTGCGCCAGGCCGGTGCCCTCCCTATGGTGAAGGCACCTTGCCGTCCGCCTCCGGGGGTGGGGCGCGGGCGGATGCCGGAGTTGGGGAGGAGAGTCGCGATGCGCGCGGCGTGGTACGAGCGCCACGGCCCGGCTCACATGGTGCTGACCGTGGGGACGATGGCCACCCTGCGGCCCTCGCCGGGCGAGGTGCGCGTCAAGATCGCCTTTTCCGGCGTCCACCACTGGGACGCGGCGAAGCGGCATGGCCGGCGCGGGCCGGCGATGACGTTCCCCCGGGTGATCCCGCACGACGACGGCGCCGGTGTGATCGATGCCGTGGGACGGGGCGTCGACGCGCGCCGGCTCGGCCAGCGGGTCTGGGTCTACCTGGCCCAGTCGTACCGGCCCTTCGGCACCGCCGCCGAGTACGCCGTGGTCCCGGCCGTGCAGGCGGTGCCCCTGCCCGAGGGGGTGCCGCTCGAACAGGCCGCCGGGATGGGCGTACCGGGGATCGTCGCGCACCGCGCGATCTTCGAGGACGGACCCGTCGACGGGCGGCTCGTGGTGGTGACCGGCGCGCTCGGCGCGGTGGGACGGGCGGCGGTGACCCTGGCGCGGCGCGGGGGCGCCGTGGTGATCGCCGCGGTGGGCGGACCGTCCCTGCTGGAGACGGCGTTGGCGGCCGGCGCCCATTACGCCGTCGTCGCCTCCTGCGGGCGGGTCACGGACCGGATCAGGGCCATCGCGCCGCACGGGGTGGACCGGGTGGTCGAGGGCGCCTTCGGCGCGAACCTCGCCGTCGATCTGGAGATCCTCGCCCACGGCGGTACCATCGCCATCCATTCCAGCGACCGGGCCCACCCGGCCATTCCCTACCGGCGGCTCGCGGACAAGAACATCACCGTCCACTTCCTCGGCCACGACGACTTCCCGGACGAGGCCAACCGGCAGGCGACCGCCGACCTGACGGCCGCGCTGCGCGACGGCGATCTGTGGTGCCCCGTCGCGGCCCGCTTCCCCCTCGATCGAATCGCCGAGGCCCACGCCGCCGCGGAGACCGGCTCGGCACCCGGCCACGTCGTGCTGGACCTCGACCCGGCCGGCTCGCGTCAAGACCGCTGAGGGCCGGGTCAGCGGAACGGGTACGGCAGGCGGGCGCGAGGACGGCGGCGGGTTCGGACCTGTCGATGGCGTGTTCGTCCCTGTGCCGGAAGAAGCGCGGTTTCTAGATTGAGATCGCCGGCTGCGGGGGTGGCCGAGGGCCGCGCCGGCGGCGCCGCCCAGCACCGCCAGCGAGGGGAAGCCGTCGGTACGGGCGTGCGGCCGTCGGCGACCAGCGCGGCCGAGCCGAGGGCAACAAGGGAGGCTGCCGGCCGGCCGTCACAGGCGAGACGATCTCCGACGTGCGCGCCTGCCGCGAGCAGGGCACGCGTCACCTCGGCGTGTCCGTTCTCTGCCGCTTCGTGCAGCGGGGTGAACCCGTAATTCTCTGAACTAATTAGGCGGCGCTGAGGTTGAGCTGGATGTCTCCGTACGGGTCAGCGTAGGTCTTCGATCAGCTCATCAAGAATCCCCGGGTCTGCCAGTACAGGAAGGATCACATCCACCAGCAGTTGCGTCTCCTGCAGTGTGCAGGGCGGTGGTGAACCTGGCGGGAGCCGCCGGGCGGGTGTCGTGGGCCGGGGCTTTGACGCTGCTTAGGTCTGCTTCGTGTCGCTTCCGAAGGACCCGGCCGGTCGGCTCTGCCAGCGGCGGACGGCGCGGCGTAGTGCGCGTACGTCGCTGTATCCGACCCGGCCGGCGATCGAGGTCATGGGCAGCCGGCCGTCCTGGAGCAGGGCCAGCGCCTTCTCCTGGCGTGCGGTCTCGACTTCGCCGCGCCAGGTGCTGCCCCGTTCGGCCAGTCGGCGCTGCAGTGTGCGGGCGCTGATGGTCATCTGCTGCGCGACGGTCTCCAGGGAGAGCGAGTCCTGTTCGAAGCGGGCGTGCAGTGCCAGGCGGAAGAGGTCGTACCAGTCGCCGACCGGTCTTGCCGCGCCCATCTTCATGGCGGCGTGCTCGCACAGCATCTCCAGCAGCCCGGGCTGGGCCTTGGGCAGCGGCCGGCGGGCGTCCCGGGCCAGGAACGTCAGCGAGGTGGCCGGCGCTGCGAAGTCCACGTGGGAGGTGCCGAACAGCTCCAGCAGTGTCGCGCGCGAGCGCGGGGCCTTCTGCCGCAGTTCCACGCGTACCGGGACCAGCGGTGTCCCGGTCGCCTCGCGGCACCGCCGCAGCAGCACCGCCAGCGCGAACACCTCCTGCGCTGCGCTCACATCCGGCTCGTGCGGAGTGGTCGCATTTCTGATGGTGAACAGTTCGCCGTTTTCGATCCCCTGCAGTTTCTCCACCGCGGGATCGCCCAGGACGCCCATGTGCCGCGCGGTGCAGCGGACCGACTCCATGAGGGTCGGCCCGGAGGTGAGCATGTAGTCCCACAGCCCGAAGCCACCGGGCGGCGGGATGTCGACCAGCAGCGCGCCGTCGCGGATCATCGCGGCGTTCCTGGAGACCAGGTACTTCCACATCGCGTCCGCGGAGCCGGTCGGCAACCGGACGAGGTCGTCGGCCAGGACGTCGGTCCGCAGGTCCAGCAGGCGCGCGACCTCGCCGGGATTGCCGCCGGCCTTGCGTACCTCCTGCGCCAGGAAACGCGCAATGTGCGTGGAGATCGTGCCGTCCAGCCGGGACGGCGGGGCGGTGATGCCCGGGCCGGCGGGCGGGCCGGCGCCGTTCCGGGGACCGGAGGACGCCGGGGCGCCATGGGCGGCCTGCCCGCCACAGTCGGTCATGCTGGTGCGCCCTTCGTCGTCGGCCGGTCACCCGTATGGGCCCGGCCGGCATCGAGATCCGTGCTGATCCCCAGGTCGTGCGGTCACGTCCTCACGACCACGAGATAGACGATACCCCCGCACCGTACCGCTGGGAAATCCAGGCACGGAGAACACCGGCCGCGGAAACCGGTCGCCAAGGCTTCCGACGTCCACGTCCGGATGGCGTCCCGGCCTGGGTCAGACGGCAGGCTGGCCTCCGTAACGACGAAGACCCCGAAGCTTGCTGCTCCGGGGTCTGTTCCGTCACTGTAGGGCTACGACTTTCGTCTGTACCCCTTCGTGGGCGAGGAGGGATTTGAACCCTCACATCCTTTCGGACACACGGACCTGAACCGTGCGCGTCTGCCGTTCCGCCACCCGCCCCGGGTTGTGCACCCGTTTCCGGGTGCCTGAAAAGGCTAGCACGCTCGCAGCGGTGGTTAGGTATCCAGATACTTCCAGCGAACCTTCGCACCGATACGATCGTCTACCAGTGGGGAAGGGAGGTGCCCGTGGGTGTCATTCAGCGCTTCGAGCGACGGCTCGAGGGCATGGTCGAAGGAGCCTTCGCCCGTGCCTTCAAGTCTGAGCTGCAGCCGGTCGAGGTGGCCAGTGCTGTGCAGCGCGAGATGGACGATCGGGCGGCGATCGTGGCACAGGGCCGCACGCTGGTTCCGAACGACTTCGTCGTGGAGATCTCTCAGCAGGACGGGCAGCGGCTCCAGGTGTACGCCGACAGCCTGAGCCAGGAGCTGGCGAATCTCGCGCGGGAGTACGCGAAGGAGCAGGGGTACTCCTTTGTGGGGCCGGTGCGTGTGCGGTTCGAGAACGCGGGCGACCTGGCCACGGGCATGTTCCGCATCAGGTCGGGGGTGATCAGGGGTTCGACCGTGGAGGGCGGGGAGATCCGCCAGCCGGTGAGCGATGTTCCGCAGGGCGGGCGCGGGGGCGCCTTCGGGGGGCATCCGAGGCTTCTGGTGACCACGGCGGTGGAGGGCTCCGACACGACTCAGCGCACCTATGAGATCAACACACCAGTGACTCTGCTGGGTCGCGGCACCGACTGCGACCTGCGTCTCGTCGATCCGGGCGTGTCCAGGCACCATGCCGAGATACGCGTAGAAGGTCCCGAAATCGCTCTCGTGGATCTAGGGTCGACCAACGGCTCGTTCGTGAACGGGCAGCCGATACGGCGGGTCACACTCGTCGACGGCTCGCGCGTCACGATGGGCCGGACCACCCTTGTGTTCCGGCGCGATAGGGAGTAACCCCGACTCCGATGTCCCCATTCACCCTCACGCTGATCAAGCTGGCGTTCCTCGCGGTGCTGTGGCTGTTCGTCATCGCGGCCGTCGGCGTGATCAGAGCCGACCTGTTCGGCTCGAAGGCCGCGTCCAAGGCGGCCACGCGCGCGTCTCAGCCCCGACCGCCCCGGGCGGCGAGGCAGCCGAAGCCACCGCGACAGCAGCGCAGCGCCCAGCAAGGCGCCCCGACGAAGCTGGTGGTCGTCCAGGGCGAACGGGCCGGCACCGTCATAGACCTCACGGGGGTGCCCATCACCATCGGTCGGGCGAATGACGCCACGCTCATCGTGACCGACGACTACGCTTCGAGCCGGCATGCCCGACTTTATGCGCAGGACGGTCAGTGGATCGTGGAAGATCTCGGCTCGACCAATGGGACCTATCTCGGACGCACGAAGGTGAGCCGGCCGATGCCGGTGCCGCCCGGCGTACCGGTCCGTATCGGCAAGACCGTGATCGAGCTGCGCAAATGACTCTGGGAATCCGGTACGCGGCGCGCTCCGACGTCGGCATGCTGCGCGAGGGCAACGAGGACTCGGCGTACGCGGGCTCGCATCTGCTCGCGGTGGCCGACGGGATGGGCGGCCACGTCGGCGGCGAGATCGCCAGCGCGGCCGCGATCGAGGCGCTGCGGGCGCTCGACAAGGACCTTCCCGCGACGGAACTGCTGGCCGCGCTGGAGCACACGGTCAAGGCGGCGAACGACAACCTGCACCGCATCGTCGAGTCTGACCCCGCCCTGCAGGGCATGGGGACGACGCTGACGGCGATGCTGTGGGCGGGCAACCAGGTCGCGCTGGTGCACATCGGGGACTCGCGCGCGTACCTGCTGCGGGACGGCAGCCTGTTCCAGATCACGCACGATCACACGCTGGTGCAGTCGCTGGTCGACGAGGGCCGGATCAGCCCCGATGAGGCGGCGTCGCATCCGCAGCGTTCGCTGCTGTTGCGGGCGCTGGACGGCCGCGGTGAGGTCGATCCGGATCTGTCGCTGCGGGAGGCGCAGTCCGGCGACCGGTATCTGCTGTGTTCGGACGGCCTGTCGGGCGTCGTCACGGCGGAGACGATCTTCCAGGTGCTGACGGACGTGGACGACCCGGAGCAGGCCGTCCGGCAGTTGATCGATCTCGCGAACCGCGGCGGCGGCCCCGACAACATCACGTGCGTGGTGGCCGACGTGGTCGACCTGGACCGGCGGCCGCCGACGGGCGGCCCGGGCCACGCGGTGGGCGCGGCGGCGAACACGGCGCCGCCGGAGCCGCCGGGCGGGGGGCCCGGCGCGAACACGACCGCGGCGGACACGCCGGCGGGGCGGGCGGCGCAGCTGCGTGACACGAGGCCGCAGCCGCCGGTCGCGGTGGACGAGATGCCGCCGCCTCCGGCGCCTGCGCCGATGAGCGAACCCATGGGCGGCCCGCCGGCGCCGGGCGTGATGCAGCAGGCGCCCATGGAGCGGCCGCGGCGCGGCGGTGCCCGCCGGTGGACGTGGCTGGTGGTCGTCGCCGGGGTGGTCGTCGTGGGTGTCGTGGCGGGCGGGTTCGTGCTGGTTCAGAACGTCCGCAACGGCTACTACATCGGCGAGGAGAACGGCAGGGTGGTCCTGTTCCGGGGGACGACGCAGGAGGTGCCGGGTCTCAGCCTGTCCCGCAAGGAGAAGAACCAGCCGAACCCGCCGATCATGGTAGCGGACCTGCCCCAGGACTTTCAGCAGCAGGTGAAGAACACTTACACGGTGGACGGTCCGGAAGAGGCGTGGAAGACGCTGGAGAACGCCGTCTGCAAGTACTCCCTGGTCGATGACGGCGGCAAGATCGCCATCGTGAAGGGCAAGGGCCAGAACAACTGCAAGCAGGCCACGGTCAAGACCAGCAACGTCCCGATCGGCGAGCTTCCCGGGTCGGACGCCACGGCCGTCGACAAGGGCGACATGGCGTTCATCGGGCAGGCGGCCGCGGAGCAGAAGCTGCAGGAGCTGACCACCCGCCGGGACCAGTGCAAGACACCTGATTCCGGCATCCCGGACTGTCCCTCCAACGGGGGGAAATCGTAGATGCATTCGCTCGGGGAGCAGATCAGGGCCAGGCTGCCGTATCAGCGGCGCAACGCGGCCTCGCTGGCGCTGCTGGTCTTCGCGATGGTGCTGACGCTGTCGGCGTTCGCGGAGGTCGGGCTCGCCCGTGACGGCAGCATCCCCGCCGGGCTGTTCGTGTACGGCGGCGGCCTGGTGGTGCTGGCCCTCATCGCCTACTTCGTCCAGGCGAAGTTCACGCCGTACGCCGACCCGCTGCTGCTGCCGCTGGCGGTGGCGCTGAACGGCGTCGGGCTGGCCATGATCTACCGGCTGGACCTGGACACCAGTGCCGACCGCAAGGCCGCCGCGCTCGCCGGCAAGAAGCTCGTCGAGGACGCCGCCGACGCGCCCAGCCAGCTGATGTGGACGTTCGTCGGCATCGGGCTGTTCGTCGCCGCCGTGCTGATCATGCGGGACACCGACAAGACCGACGCCCCGCTGTCGTTCACGCCGAAGACCGCACAGCGCTACACGTACCTGATCGGCCTCACCGCGGTCGTCCTGCTGCTGCTCCCGATCGTCCCCGGCATCGGGCAGCAGATCAACGGCGCCCGCGTGTGGATCAGCGTCGGCCCGTTCTCCGTGCAGCCGGGCGAGTTCGCCAAGCTGCTGCTGGTCGTGTTCTTCGCCGGCTATCTGGTGAACAAGCGGCAGGCGATGTCGCTGATCGGCAAGAAGGTCGGGCCGTTCAGCCTGCCGCGGGGACGCGACCTCGGCCCGATCATGGTGATCTGGTTCTTCTGCCTGGGCGTGCTGTTCCTGCAGAAGGACCTCGGGACCGCGCTGCTGTTCTTCGGCCTGTTCGTGTCGCTGCTCTACATCGCGACCCAGCGCCTCTCCTGGGTCGTGATCGGTATCGGGCTCCTGGCGGTGGGCGTGTTCGTCGCGACGCTGCTGCCGTTCATGGGCCACGTGAACCAGCGCATCGACATCTGGCTGAACCCGAAGCCGTACTTCGACGGCGGCTGCCTGATGGAGAGCGGCAAGGTCATCCCCGTCAACCCCAACACCGAGATCTACCAGAAGTACGACACCGAGGGCGCCATCTCGCCCGGCTTCACCGCCTGCGCCGAACTCGGCGGCGAGTACTCCGACAGCGCGCAGCTGATGAAGGGGCTGTACGCGCTCGGCGAGGGCGGCGTGCTCGGCACCGGCCTCGGCCAGGGCGAGCCGTGGCGGACGCCCTTGTCGTTCAGCGACTTCATCTTCGACTCGTTCGGCGAGGAGCTCGGGCTGACCGGGCTGATGGTGCTGCTGCTGATCTACGCGTTGATCGTGCAACGCGGGATGAAGACCGCCGTGGCGGCGCGCGACCCGTTCCTGAAGCTCTTCGCGGGCGGTGTCTCGTTCGTCCTGGCCCTCCAGGTCTTCGTGATCGTCGGAGGCGTCACCCGGCTCATCCCGCTGACCGGCCTGACGACGCCGTTCCTGTCCCAGGGCGGCTCGTCGCTGATGGCCAACTGGATCCTGATCGCCATTCTGGTGCGGATGAGCCATGACGCGCGCAAGCCGGCCCCGCAGGCGATCCAGGACGAGGGCATGACCCAGATCGTGAGCACGAGGTGAGTTCTGCCGATGAACATGGATAAACCCGTGCGCCGGGTGGCCATCTTTGCCCTGCTGCTGTTCTTCGGGCTGATGGTGCAGATCAACTACGTCCAGGGGAGCCAGGCGGAGGATCTGCGCACCGACTCCAACAACAGCCGGCAGTTCGCGGACGTGTTCAACTCGCCGCGGGGGCAGATCTCCGCGGGCGGCGAGGTGCTGGTGACGTCGGAGCCGACCGGCAAGGACAACCCGAAGTACGGCCGGTCCTACAAGGACGGCCCGATCTTCGCGCCGGTCACGGGGTACTTCAACGGCGGCGCCACGCAGGTCGAGCGGGCCTACAACTCGCTGCTGGGCGGCAAGGACAAGCGCATCACGCAGCAGCGCTGGTTCGACACGTTCATCGGCAAGCCGGCCGATGGCGCGAACGTCGAGCTGACGATCGATCCGGAGGCGCAGCGCACCGCGTACCAGCAGCTGAAGGCGAAGACGGTGCAGGGCCGCCGCGGCGGCGCGGTGGTGATGGACGTGAAGACGGGTGCGCTGAAGGTGGCGGCGTCGTGGCCGTCGTTCGACCCGAACGAGGTGGCGCCGCAGACGGGCGAGAAGGGCGCGAAGAAGCTGGAGCAGCTGAACGAGGGCACCGGCGTGGTCAAGCCGCTGGTCGACAACGCGCTGAGCCAGACGTTCCCGCCCGGTTCGTCGTACAAGACGGTGACGTCGGCGATCGCGATGCAGGAACTCGGCATCGACATCTCGTCCACGATCCAGACGGGGCAGCTCATCCTGCCGGAGTCGGGCCGGCCGCTGCCGAACTCCCACGACAGCGGCAGCTGCGCGGGCACGGCCCCGCTGCGGGGCGCGTTCGCCGAGTCCTGCAACACCTCGTTCGCGAAGATGGCGCTCGACATGGGCATCCGGCAGCTCAGTCAAGGGTCCTCGAAGTTCGGCTTCAACGAGCGCGTCCAGCTGGAGCCGGACATGTACGCGGCCGAGAGCGATGTTCCCGTGTCGTACACGGGCCCCGACGGCAAGACGATCCCGACCGGCCAGGACGGGACGGCACGGTCCGGCATCGGGCAGGAGAACGTGCGGGCCACGCCGCTGCAGATGGCGCTGGTCGCGGCCTCCGTCGCCAACGAAGGCAAGATCATGAGCCCGTATGTGGTGCAGAAGGTCCGGGCGAAGGACCAGAGTGAGCTCTACAACGCCTCGCCGGAGGAGTTCAAGCAGCCCATGACCGATGACCAGGCCGAGCAGCTGGCGGACATGATGCGCGCGGTGATCACCGAGGGCACCGCGAAGAACCTGCAGGGCATGCGGATCGCCGGTAAGACCGGTACGGCCGAGCAGGGCCAGGGCAACCCGAACGCCCGCTGGTTCGTCGGGTTCGCCCCGGTCGAGGATCCGCGCTACGCGTTCGCCGTGATGACCGAGGGCCCGGGCTCGGGTGGCGGCGACGCCGGCCCCGTCGCCGGGGCGATCATGGCTAAGGTTTTGAAGAAGTGAGCAGGGGCCTCGTCCTCAACGACCGGTACCGGCTGCTGGAGCGGCTGGCCATCGGCGGGATGGGCGAGGTCTGGCGCGCGTCCGACGACACCCTCGGGCGGCAGGTGGCGGTGAAGCTGCTGCGGCTGGAGCTCGGGTCGGACATGTCGGCGCGGGGCCGGTTCGAGTCGGAGGCGCGGTTCGCGGCGGAGCTCGGGCATCCGGGGATCGCGCGGGCGTACGACTTCGGTGAGCAGGACGGCCGGACGTTCCTGGTGATGGAACTGGTGCCGGGCGAGCCGCTGGACGAGATCCTGGCGCGCGACGGCGGGCTGCCGCTGGAGGCCGTCCTGGACCTGATGGTGCAGGCGGGACGGGCGCTGACGGTCGCGCACCGGGCCGGGATCGTGCACCGCGACGTCAAGCCGGCGAACCTGATGGTGTCGCCGGACGGCACCCTGAAGATCACCGACTTCGGGATCGCGCGGCGGCTGGCCGCGGCGTCGCAGACCCAGACCGGGATGGTCATGGGGACGGCGCACTACATCTCGCCGGAGCAGGCGCAGGGCCTTGAGCTGTCGCCGTCCGCCGACCTGTACTCGCTGGGCGCGGTGGCGTACGAGTGCCTGACGGGGGCACCGCCGTTCGACGGTTCCACGCCGGTGGAGGTGGCGCTGAAGCATGTCCGGGACGCGCCGGAGGAGCTGCCGCCGCGGTTCCCCAGGGCGGCCCGCAAGCTGGTCATGGAGATGCTGGCGAAGGACCCGGCGGACCGTCCGGCGGACGCGGAGACGGTCGCCGCGCGTGCACTGACGATCCGGGCGGCCCTCAGCACGGGGCGTCTTCCGCGCACGAACGCCGACGCCAAGGTGCCCGGCCGGGAACCCCGGCCGAAGATCGTTACCCAATCGACTACTTTGTCGGGATTTGACGCAGCCCTGGGGGCGGATAACCTCACCACGGGGTCAGTGCGCGGGCAACGGCGCACGACACTGACGTACACGTCGGTCGCGGCCGTGCTTCTGGTCTGCGCCATCGTGATCGGGTCACTGTGGAAGGGCTTCGCCTTCACGGGATCCGGCGACGAACGGGACCCGCCCGGCTCCCCGGCGACCAGGCCGGTCGGAGACGACATCGTCGACGAACCGGTCGTCCACCCGGGCCCCGCCGACCCGACCAGGAACCAGAACCGCACCCCAAGGCCGACTGTCACGCAGCGGTACGGGACGCATAGGATCCGTCCGTCAACGCCGGACGCCCCCAAGACGTCTCCTTCACATAAGCCATCCAGCAATCCGCCCCGGGCGACTCCCACCGCCCCAGAGCCGACACCCACACTGACGGAGAGCACCACGACTCCGTCAACTCCGAGCCCGGATCCCTCGCCTGAAGAAAGCGGGGAGCTAGGTTCGGAGGACAAGGTGTAGACGTACGAGGGAAAGTGCACATATGAGTCAACCTCGGCTGCTCGGCGGCCGCTACGAGCTCGAAACGGTGATCGGGCGCGGCGGCATGGCCGAGGTCTACCGTGCCCGAGACCTGCGCCTCGATCGCGTCGTCGCGGTCAAGACGCTGCGGTCCGACCTCGCCCGTGACCCCACGTTCCAGGCCCGGTTCCGGCGCGAGGCCCAGTCGGCCGCGTCGCTGAACCACCCCTCGGTCATCGCCGTGTACGACACCGGCGAGGACATGATCGGTGAGACCTCCATCCCGTACATCGTCATGGAGTACGTGGACGGCAGCACGCTGCGCGACCTGCTGCGGGAGAACCGCGCGCTGCTCCCCGACAAGGCATTGGAGATAACGGACGGGATCCTGCGCGCGCTGGACTACAGCCACCGCGGCGGGATCGTGCACCGCGACATCAAACCGGCCAACGTGATGCTGACCCGGCAGCACGAGGTCAAGGTCATGGACTTCGGCATCGCCCGTGCCATGGCCGACACGGCCGCCACCATGACACAGACCGCGCAGGTCATCGGTACCGCGCAGTACCTTTCGCCGGAGCAGGCGCGCGGCGAGCGGGTCGACGCCCGCAGCGACATCTACTCGACGGGTTGCGTCCTCTACGAACTGCTCACCGGCAAACCGCCGTTCACCGGCGACTCCCCGGTCGCGATCGCCTACCAGCACGTCCGGGAGGAGCCCGTCCCGCCGTCGCAGGTGGACCCCCAGATCCCGCAGTGGGCCGACGCGATCGTGCTGAAGGCGATGGCGAAGGAAGCCGACAACCGCTACCAGAACGCGAACGAGTTCCGGCAGGAGATCCAGCGCGTCCTGCAGGGACATCCGGTGGCGTCCACCGCCGCGTCCACGATGATGATGGGCTCGCAGGCACAGGGCACCCAGGTCATGGGCGGATACCCGGGCGGCGCCCCACCGCGCACACAGATGCAGCGGCCCGTCGACAACGGCTACGGCCTGCCCCCCGCCCGCTACGACGATGACGACTACCCCGAACGCGGCGGCGCCGGCAAGAAGGCCGCGCTGTGGCTGGGCCTCGCGGTGCTGTTCATCGGCGGCGCGGCCCTCGTCGGCTTCCTGATGAGCGGCAACGACGCCAGCGACCAGGTCGCCGTCCCCAAGAGCATCGTCAACGTCTCGCAGAGCGACGCGACGGCCCAGCTGACCAAGCTCGGCTTCAAGGTCGGCGCACCGAAGACGGAGTACAGCGACGAGATCCGGAAGGGATTCGTCATCAGCTCCGACCCGAGGCCCGGCGCCAACGCGCCCGAGGGCGCCACGGTGTCGCTGCTGGTCTCCAAGGGCAAGAAGCCGCCCACGGAGATCGAGGTACCCGACGTGACGGGCAAGCCGTACAGCACGGCCAAGAAGATCCTGGAGCAGCGCGGGTTCGAGGTCGAAAAGCGCGTGGAGAACAGCGAAAGCGTCCCGCGGCTCAGCGTCATCAGCACCGACCCGCCCGGCGGCTCGAAGGCGCCGAAGAACGCGACGGTCACCGTGGCCATCTCCAACGGCCCGAGCAACCTCAAGGTGCCGGACCTGTTCAACAACAGCCAGCGGGCCGCCTGCGGCAAACTCGAAGACCTCGGGCTGAAGTGCAAGGTGGAGAAGGCCGTGGCGCCTCCCGACAGGCAGGTCTCGCCCGGCCTGGTGTTCAACCAGCAGCCCGGTCCGGACGCGACGGTCGCGCCGGGCGACACGGTCACGATCTTCATCGCGGAGAAGCCGCCGCCCCCGCCGACCACCCCTGGCAACACCCCGACCCCAGGCTTCCCCGGCTTCCCGGGCGGTGACGACTAGCACGACCGCGACCGGCTGCGCCGGCCGCCGCGACGCCTGGTTGTCGTGCGCGGCCGGGGTCGGTCGTGCCGAGGAAGTCCTGCCGTCGCCGGTTCCGCCGGAAAATTTCGGTTGAAATCCGTAACGTCCCACGGCGTGAGGACGAAGACCATGATGAGGGCTTCCGCCATTGCCCCCGAGTGGCGGAAGCCCTCTTGTTTATTGCAGTGCCCTTGGCGTCGGGCCTTGGCGGCCCTCCTTCGGCGGGAACTGCGGTGCGATCGCTGCATCGCTCCGGCTCGCCTTGCGGCTCGCTGCGCGATCAGATTCTCGCTTCGCTCGAACCTGCCTTCGGTCGCGATCGCGACGGTTTTGGTCGTTGCGTGGTTGCGGCGATGGCTGAGGTTCTTGCGTTTCCGCGCTGGTCGGCTCCGCGTCCGTGAGATTCCGCGTCCGTGAGATTCCGCGTCCGTGTGATCCGGCGTCCGTGAGATCCGGCGTCCGTGAGATCCGGTGGGGGCCCCGGCCGGTTACTTGGCGGTGCTGGCGGTCAGCCAGGTTTTCAGGAGCTGGTGGCCGCCCGCGGAGAGGATTGATTCGGGGTGGAACTGGATCCCCTCGATGGGGCGGGTCCGGTGCCGCAGGCCCATGATCACGCCGTCGGAGGTGCGGGCGGTCACGTGCAGGGTCGTGGGCACCGTGTCGGGCCGGACGGCCAGCGAGTGGTAGCGGGTCGCGGGGAACGGGTTCGGCAGTCCCTGGAAGACGCCGGCGGCATCGTGGGTGATCTCGCTGGTGGAGCCGTGGACGATCTCCGGGGCGCGGGTGACCGTCGCTCCGTGCACATGCGCGATCACCTGGTGGCCCAGGCAGACGCCGAGGACGGGTGTCGCGCGGAGTTCGGCGTCCCGGACCAGGTCGAGGCAGATGCCCGCGTCCGCGGGGTGGCCGGGGCCCGGGCTCAGCAGGACGCCGTCGACCGCCGCGGCGTCCTGGAGGGTGACGTCGGAGCGGTCCTTGACCGTGCAGTCGGCGCCCAGTTCCAGCAGGTACTGGACGATGTTGTAAACGAAGCTGTCGTGGTTGTCCACGACGAGGACGCGCACGTCAGGTCCCATCACCCGGGGACCGAGGACTGGGTCGGGCCTTCCACGACCCCCTGGTCGAACTGGATCTTGGGTTCCACCCACGGGAACACCAGGTACCAGAAGACGGCGATGACGGTGATGACCAGGCCGAGCGCCGTGGCGGTCTTGGTGTGCCACGCGCCCGGCAGATGGCGCCAGATCCAGGCGTACACGGGGACCTCCTAGGTTCCGGCGGCGGACGACCGCACCCGGGGCACGGACGACGCCAGCTCGCCGAAAATGATCATTCGTTCGGCTGCGGAGTACTTGGGGTGACACGTGGTCAGTGTGATCATGCGTTCGGTCGGCTTGCGCCCGGGACGGCCCGGGACGGGGGCGGTCACCTCCACCGCGGACGGCTTCACGATCTCGCGGTCGGTGACCTTGTAGACGTACTGCCGGTCCCGGGTATCGATGAGGATCTTGTCGCCCCGCTCCAGTTCGCCGAGCCGGTTGAACGGGGCGGAGTAGGTCGTCCGGTGCCCGGAGATCACGAAGTTGCCGACCTGGCCCGGCAGCGCGGTGCCGGGGTAGTGGCCGGGGCCCTTGCGCAGATCCTCGCGGTCGACGCCCTCGATCACGACGAAGCCGTAGTCCTTCCCGAACTCGGGGATGCGGATCATCGCGAGGCCCTTGCCGAGCTTCACCTTCTCCGTGGTGACCTTGGGGGCCTGCCATTTGCTCAGCATCTCCTCGCCGAGTCGGTCCTGCTGCCCCTGGGTGTAGCGGCCGGTGCCCCACAGCGAGTAGGTGACGAAGAGCATGAGGATCAGCCCGGCGGTGATGCACAGTTCGCCCATGCCACGGATCAGCATCCGCACCGGTGCGTCCTCCTCGGGTCGGGCCGGCTAGTCCGGCACCGTAGCGTGCTTCATCGTCACGTTGCCGGTGTAGGGCGGCAACGTGGCGCGGTCCACGGTCCGCACCGAGTAGCCGAGCCCGTACGCGCGGACGTACTTGCGGTAGAGCGCGATCTCGGGGGACGCGCCGAGCGCCGCGCGGAGCCGTTCCGGGTCGCCGACGGCGGTGATCCGGAACGGCGGGGAGTACACGACGCCCTGGAGGATCAGCGTATTGCCCACGCAGCGGACGGCGCTGGTCGAGATCACCCGCTGGTCCATGATCTGCATCGCGCGGGCACCGCCGGCCCACAGCGCGTTCACGACGGCCTGGACGTCGCTCTCGTGGACGACGAGGTCGTCGGGGCGTACGCCGCGCGGCAGCTCCCCGGATTTCGGCAGCGGCGCATCGTCCAGGGAGACGCGGACGGCGGGGCCGCTGAGCGGGGTGAATCCGGCGCCGGCCGCGAGGCGGTCGGCCTCCGCGCGGGCCTGTTTCACGCGGGCGTCGTGACGTCCGGCCTCCCGCGAGATACGGTCGATATCGTGGCGGAGCCGCCGGTACTCGGCGCGCTCCTGACGGCTGCGGCGCTGTTCCCCGGCGATGAGCTCGGTGATCTCGGTGCGGCCCTGCTCGCGCAGGCTCGTGCCGCGGGCCGTGCTCGCGCTCGCCGCGAACAGGGTTCCCGCAAGGAGCGTGAGAACTGGGATGATGCTTCCCCACGCTGGACGCCGTACGCTGCTCACCAGCGACTACGCTAACCGACAAAACACCCATGCGCGGTCCGGCGCTCCGGCCGCCGGAACGCCCGAGGAGATCGACTCACCGTGGCCAAGTCGAAAACCCGCAAGAAGGCCGTCTACACGCCCCCGCAGAAGTCCAAGGCTCCCGAGGTCAGCCCGCGCTGGCTCGTGCCCACGATGGTCGGGCTGTGGCTCTTCGGCCTGATCTGGATCGCCGTCTTCTACGTGACGGCCAGCACCGGCACCGATGTGCCGTACATGAGCGACCTGCACAACTGGAACCTGGGCATCGGATTCACGGCGATCATTCTCGGCGTGATCCTTTCCACCCGGTGGCGCTAGCCGCGAGCCGTCCACAGCTCGGGGAGGGCCGGTGCCGGCTTTCCCCAGATATTCCACAGGCGCGGTCGCGGGGAAGCCGCGGACGCCGCGCGCCATGAGCGGCGTCCGCGTGCTCAGGGCTACCCCATGGCCGGGGTCAGCTCCGCCGTCCTGACGACGACCAGCGCGGCGAGCAGGGCGAACGTGACCAGCGGCGCCGCGATGTGCAGCAGCCGCCGCCGCGCCTCCGGCGCGTACGCGAAGGCGGCGGCCAGCACCGCGCCCACCACCAGGCCGCCGACGTGCCCCTCCCAGGAGATGTTCGGCACCGAGAACGTGATCACCAGGTTGATCACCAGCAGCACCACGATCGGGCCCACCGGCCCGCCCAGCTTCCGGCCGATCACGAAGAACGCGCCGAACAGGCCGAAGATCGCGCCGGACGCGCCGACCGCCGAGGACGCCGGGTCGCCGACCAGGTACAGCAGCACCGAGCCGCCCAGCCCCGACAGCATGTACAGGGCCAGGAACCGCCACCGTCCGAGCACCTGCTCCAGCGCGGGGCCGACCGCCCACAGCGCCCACATGTTGAACAGGATGTGGGTGATGCCGAACGACCCGCCGCGCTGGTGCAGGAACATCGTGGTGAAGAGCCGGTACCACTCGCCCTCGGCGACCCCGCCGAGCTCGCCGTCGGGCAGCACGCCGCGTCCGAGCATCATGAACTCCCACACGACGCGCCACGACGCCAGCTCGGCGAGGTAGATCGCCACGCACGCGCCTATGAGCGTGTACGAGACGACCGGCACCGTGGACGTGGAGCCCCGCGCGCCGATGGGCGTCCGGGGAACCGGCTTGCGGACGCCCCGGTTGCCCTCCGCGACGCACTCCACGCACTGGTGTCCCACCGCCGCGTCCCGCATGCAGTCGGGGCAGATGTAGCGGTCGCACCGCGTGCAGCGCACGTACGTCTCCCGCCCCGGGTGCCGGTAACAGGTCGGCACCGAGGTCTCGGGGGCGGGACTGTGGTCTGTGCTCATCTGGGGCTCCGTGGGCCGGTGCGGGTCGCACCCGTCGCGGGTCTCACCCGGGTTCAGGTCTCACCGTAGGAACGTCTAACGGCGCTCGATCGTCACCGACTGGATGACGACGTCCTCCTTCGGACGGTCCTGCCGGCCGGTCGGGACCTTGCCGATCCGGTCGACGACGTCGGTGCCCTCGATGACCTTGCCGAAGATGGTGTGCCGGCCGGTCAGGTGCTGGGTGTGCGCGACGCTGAGCGTGATGAAGAACTGGGAGCCGTTGGTCCCGGGCCCGGCGTTGGCCATCGCCAGCAGGTAGGGCCGGTTGAACTTCAGGTCCGGGTGGAACTCGTCCTTGAACTCGTAGCCCGGTCCGCCGGTGCCGGTGCCCAGCGGGTCACCGCCCTGGAGCATGAACTGGTCGATGACGCGGTGGAAGATGGTGCCGTTGTAGAGCGGCTCGTTGGACTTCTGGCCGGTGCGCGGGTCGTGCCAGGTCCGGTTGCCCTCCGCCAGGTCGACGAAGTTCGCCACCGTCTCGGGCGCCTGCTCCGGGTACAGCTGAATCACGATCTTGCCGAGCGACGTGTTGAGCGTCGCGAAGATCTCGTTGGCCACGCTGGCCTCCTCCTCATGGAGTTGGTCTGTACGTCTGGACTTCTGGGGTCTCGTCACGTCCGAAAGTGGTCACCCTGTGTGATCGGATGGTTGCGCATACAGGGTTTACCCCCCTGTCTTTGGGAAGGCTGCATGACAGGACCTCGCAAACAGGGAGGTTAGCGTGTCCCTAATGATCAGTATCCGCCGGAAGCCGCAGGAAGAAGTTCTCACGCGGTTCGGCCGCGCCCAGGAGGCCGCCCGGCAGGGCGCCGAGATGTGCCGCCGGAGTGCCTCCTCCGCGGTGGAGCGGATCAGGCCCGCCGCGGGTGAGCGCGTCATGATCGTCCGTGGCTGGAGCGCACCGAGGCTCCGGCGGGCGGCCCGGTATGTGGAGACCGGGCTCGCCCCGCGGGTGAGCACGTTCCTGAGCGATGCCGCCCATCGGGTGGAACCGCCGAAATCGTCCAAGCCCAGGCGTGGCGCCCTCATGACGATGATGGGGGTGGTCGCCGCGATCGGCGTGGCCGGTGCGGTGGCGACACGACGCGGCGTCATGACCAAGGGCTCCGGTGAGCACGCGGAGGACGCCACTTCGGCCGACTCCATGACGGTCACCGGTGCTGATGTCGACGGTCAGGTGCACTCTCCACACTAGCGTGCACACACGGTGGGGGCCCGGCCGTTTCGCGGCCGGGCCCCCGTCGTGCGCCCAGTGTGCCGATTCACGTTCGGTCCATCGCGTCCCTCTCACACCCACGGTTGCTACCACCCGGTACGGTGAACGCCATGTCGCCGAAACGCTCGATCCGGCAGATGCTGGCGACCCGGGCGAGGGACCGGGCGCGCCGCGGCGTGCACACGGCCGTGCACCGCGCCTGGGAGTGGATCCAGCGGCAGGGTGAGATCACCCCGCGGACACCGGGCCGCCGCAAGTTCGCCTACCTGGGCGAGGGCGCGTGCATCGGCTTCCCGGTCGGCGCCATCTACGGCGAGCCGTGGATCTCGATCGGCGACCACACGCTGGTCGGCACGCACGTCACTATCTCGGCGGGCTTCGTCCCCGGCCTCGACCTCGGCCCGGACGTCATCGTCCGGATCGGCTCGAGCTGCTCCCTCGGACGCGGCACCCACATCGTGGGCCACCAGTCCATCGACATCGGCGACGACGTCTTCACCGGCCCCAACGTCTACATCACCGACCAGAACCACGCCTACGGCGACCTGCACACCCCCATCGGGCGGCAGTGGCCGGAGAACAACCCCGTCGTCATCGGCGACGGCTGCTGGATCGGAACGGGCGCGATCATCCTCCCGGGCACACGGCTCGGCCGCAACGTCGCCGTCGCCGGCGGCGCCGTCGTCCGCGGCGAGTTCCCCGACCATGCCGTCATCGGCGGCGTCCCCGCCAAGGTCCTCCGCAGCCACGACAAGGAGAACGGCTGGCAGCCGCCGCTGCGCGCCGACCCCCTCATGTCCCTGGACGAGCTGGCGGCCCTTTCCGTGAACGGCCTCGAAGGCCTCCAGATCCTCCAGGACAGGCTCCGCGAGGAGGCCGCCGCCCGCGACGAGAACGTCCTCCAGGAGGACGGCGTCCTCCGCGAAGAGGCCGGCTAGCGCTAGCGGCCCAGCAGCGCGGCGATGACGACGGCGAGCACCACCAAGACGGGGACGAGCGTGGAGATGAGAACCAACGTGGACTTGCCATGCGGCTCGGCGGGCTCGTAGCCGAGCATGCCGCGGTTGTAGATCGTGCGGGGGGCCGTGTAGAAGAGCCACACGGGCTGCCCCGCCCGCGTGTCCACGGTCAGTTCCGCCCGCCCCGACTTGATGCCGTAGCGAACGCCTGAAATGGGGCAGGCCTCGCCCGTTCCCGGGTGGGCGCCGCGCGGAAACAGGCGGAGCCCCGCCCGGGTGGGGCGGGGCTCCGGAAAGGTGGGATCAGTTGTAGCGGGCGGGGCGGCGGTTGCCGTGCGAGCCGCCGCCGGTGCGGGGGCCGCCGCCGCGGCGTTCGCCGCCGGAGTAGGAGCCGCGGTGCTCACCGTCGCGGGGACGGCCGCCGTCCTGGCGGTCGTACGAGCGCGGGGCCCGGCCGCCGCCGCCGAAGCCTCGGCCGCCGCGGCGTCCGCCCTGGCGGCCCCGGCCGCCGCCGCCCTCGCGGCGCGGGCGCTCGGGGATGATCGGGCCCTCGATCGGGATGCCGGACGGCGGGCGGGCGCCGGTCAGCTTGACCAGCTCCGGGTCGCCGGTGGCGACCCGGGTGCGGGGCGCGTTGATGCCGGCGCGACGCGTCATGGCGGACGTGGCGCGCACCTGGTGCGGCAGGACGAGGGTGACGACGGTGCCGCTCTCACCGGCCCGGGCCGTGCGGCCCGCGCGGTGCATGTAGTCCTTGCTGTCCGCGGGCGGGTCGACGTGCATGACGAGGGACACGTCGTCCACGTGGATGCCTCGGGCGGCGACGTCGGTGGCGACCAGCACGCTGATCGAGCCCTCGCGGAACTCGGCGAGCGTGCGGGTGCGCAGGCCCTGGCTCTTGCCGCCGTGCAGGCCCGCCGCGCGGATGCCGACCTGGACGAGCTGCTTGGCGAGCCGGTCCACGCCGTGCTTGGTGCGGGCGAACAGGATCGTCCGGCCCTCGCGGTTGGCGATCTCGGCGGTGACGGCGGCCTTCTCCTTGGGCGCGACGAGGAGAAGATGGTGCTCCATCGTGTCGACGGACTCGTCGACCGGGCCGATGGCGTGCCTCACCGGGTTGTTCAGGTAGCGCTTGACCAGGACGTCGACGTCCTTGTCGAGCGTGGCGGAGAACAGCAGGCGCTGCCCGCCGGGCTTGGCGGCGTCGAGGATGTCGGTGACGTCGGGCAGGAAGCCCATGTCGGCCATGTGGTCGGCCTCGTCCAGCACCAGGATCTCGATGTCGGACAGGTCGCAGGCGCCCTGCCGCATCAGGTCCTTGAGGCGGCCGGGGGTGGCGACCAGGATCTCGACGCCGCGGCGCAGCGCGTCGATCTGCTTGAACATCGAGGTCTGGCCGATGACGGTCTTGAAGTGCAGCCCGAGGCCGCGGCCGAGCGGCTCCAGGTTGGTCTGCACCTGCTGGGCCAGCTCGCGGGTCGGCACCAGGATCAGCGCCAGGGGACGCTTCGGGGCGGCCTTGCGGCCGGACAGCCGGGTGAGGAGCGGCAGGCCGAACGCCAGGGTCTTGCCGGAGCCGGTCTTACCGCGCCCGAGGACGTCGCGTCCCGCCATGATGTCGGGGATCGCGGCGACCTGGATGGGGAACGGCGTGTCGATTCCCTGACGGGTCAGGGAGCTCACCAGCGCCGGCGGCATGCCGAGCTCGGTGAAGGTGGGAACCTGCTCCTCGTCCGCGGTGGCGGGCATGGACGGGTTCTGTGCAGCGGCAGCTGAGGTCACTCATTACCTTCCGAGAGGGGGGCACGTCTCGGGAGGCACCACGGTGTGAGTGGGCTGCAAGGACGAGCCTGACGCCATGGGGCGTCGAAGAATGATTCCTAGAGTCTAACGTCGCCGTGGCGGCTTCTTATGCCCCGTCCCGGTCGGAACATTCCGCGTCATTGGTTTCTCAGGGTGTCAACAGTCACAGGAGACGGTGGTCACAGGGGCGGTGAGCGGGTCGGGGGAGCGCCGGGTGACCGCACCGGCGGCGGTCTCCACGGGGAGTCCTTCGCGGGCCCAGTATTCGAATCCGCCGATCATCTCCTTCACCGGAAAGCCGAGCTCCGCGAACCGCAATGCGGCCTTCGTCGCGCCATTGCAGCCGGGTCCCCAGCAGTGGACGACCACGGTCACGTCCCGGGGGATCCGTGTCGCGGCAAGCCCGGCGATCTCGGCGGCCGGCAGATGGAGCGCGCCCGGAATGTGGCCTTGGTCCCAACTTTCGGTGCTGCGCGTGTCGACGACCACGATTCCGCCGGTGCCCGCGTTCCCGGTGGGGCCCGCCACACCTCCCCGTTCGCTTCGCTCAAGGATCCGGGCGGCCACATCGGACACGTCGGTCTCGAACGACAGGCGGGCGGCGAAGTGGCGGACGGCTTCCTCGCTCGGCGCGGCGGGGTGGGAATCGCTCATCTGACGCTCCTTGACCTGGGGGTCTTTGTGAACGCCTCAATGCTGCGGCGATGGCGGCCCGGCCGGACAGTGGCATGAACGCCGACCATCGTTAAGATCGCGCCATGTTCGTCGCTCCCCCGGCACGCCGGCACACGGTGTCGGTGCTCGCGTTCGACGGGATGGCGCCGTTCGAACTCGGCTCGGTCGTCGAGGTGTTCGGGCTGCCCCGGCCGGAACTGGACGTCCCCTGGTACGAGCTGCGGGTCTGCTCACTGGAACGCGGCCCGATGCGCGCGGTCGGCGGCTTCACGATGACGGCCGAGCACGGCCTCGACGCGTTCGCGTCCGCGGACACGGTGATGGTCGTCGCCGTCCCCGACGTCCGCGACGACCCCGCGCCCGAGGTCGTCGCGGCCCTGCGGGAGGCGCACTCGCGCGGCGCCCGCGTCGTGTCGATCTGCTCGGGCGCGTTCGCGCTCGCGGCGGCCGGCCTGCTGGACGGACGCGAGGCCACCACGCACTGGCGGCACGCGGACCTGCTGCGGCGTCGCTTCCCGAAGGTCCGCGTGACCCCGGACGTGCTGTACGTGGACGGCGACGACGTGCTCACCGGGGCCGGAAGCGCCGCCGGGCTCGACATGTGCCTGCACCTCGTCCGCAAGGACCACGGCGCCCGGGTCGCGAACGCGGTGGCCCGGCGGCTGGTCGTCCCGCCGCACCGGGAGGGCGGGCAGGCGCAGTTCGTGGAGGCCGCCGTGACCCGCCCGGCGGAGGACGACGCGATAGCCCGCGCGATGGCGTGGGCCCTCGCGCACCTCGCCGAGCCCATCACGGTCGCGCGGATGGCCGGGCAAGCGCGTCTCGCTCCCCGCACGTTCATCCGGCATTTCCACCGGCAGACGGGGACGAGC
This sequence comes from Actinomadura sp. 3N407, assembly GCF_052245875.1. Lineage (NCBI taxonomy): Bacteria > Bacillati > Actinomycetota > Actinomycetes > Streptosporangiales > Thermomonosporaceae > Actinomadura > Actinomadura sp. 3N407. Next base: position 644,542 of record NZ_JBQQBP010000002.1, on the reverse strand, counting down.
CCGCTCCGCTGGGTCGTCGCCCAGCGGGTCATGGCGGCGCTGCCGCTGCTCGAGGAGGGCGTCACACCGGTCGAGGAGGTCGGCGCGGCCGTCGGCTTCGAGAGCCCGGTGACGTTCCGGCACCATTTCGCGCGCGCGATGAAGACCTCACCGTCCGCCTACCGGCGCGCCTTCCGGGAGCCGGGCTATCCGACGTCGCCGTCCTGAGGGAGGCTGTCGAGGCCGGTCAGCAGGCGCGCCACCTCCAGGCCGGTGGTCAGGTAGTCGACGAACAGGTGATTGTTCAGCGCCCACTTCGATCTGCGGTACCGGACGGCGAACACCGCGTCCTCGGCCGAGTACCAGCTCGTCGTGCGTCCGCCGGGTCACCCGGAGGAGTTCCGGATGCTCTGCCGACTCGGAAAGGATCATGCGCGTCGCGTCGGTGAGGTTCATGACGGGAGTCTAGGCGCGGCGCAACGCCACGGGTACCGGTCCGCCCGGTGGACGCGCGGACGGCTCGCGGCGGGCGGGCGGCCGCGAGCATCGCGAATACGGTCACGAACCGGGGACAGTCTCCGGCTACGGTCTGACAGGTGCCTCCACCGCGCGTCAGGCGAAGTCCGTCCTTTACCCGCGCGGCGGTGCGCCCCATGACGGCGGCACCGTCGGGGCGGCGGACACCAAGGTCAGCGCCCACCGCGAATGAGGGCCGGGGCCCGCACCCGGCGCGCGGAATAAGGAAAGTCCTAATTCGGCGGCGACATGACCGGTATCGGCGCGCACAAAACCTGCCAGATCATCCGGTCGATAAGGTCAAGGTTGATCATTGATCGGATCACCGGCATTTGTTAACGTGCCTCCGGCAGCGGGAACCCGCGCTCTCGCCACAAGTGAGAGTTCATTCCCGCTGTGCAACGCCGACCGTATCCGCCAACGAACCGCAAACCGTTCTCACGGGCCCGCACATAATCGGCAAGGGCGCGCGCACAACTACACCCGACCCATGAAGTAGTCAGGTGAACGGTACAATTAAATGACAATTCAATCTGTCGACAAGGAAGTCGCCGGCACACTGGGAAAGCGAATCATCTCGTTCGCGCGGAGCCCGCTTTTCCAAGGTGCCGCCCAGGTACTGCACGCTCCCAACCCCTACCGCCGGATGCTGGTCCCGGACTCGCTCGCCGAGGCCGACTTCGACCGGCCGCCGGGTGCCGGCCAGTGGGCCGCGCACCGCTCCCTCGCCGCGCACCGGCTGCTCGGCACCTTCTACGAGGCCGACACGGTCCTACTCCCCGAACAGGGACTGGACGGCCTGCACGAGGACTTCGGCCTGTTCTACGGCTCCGGGCTGCGTGAACTGCGGGAATCGTCCGTTTCGGCTCTGGAACGTTTCGCGTTCGCCTGCCTCGACGACGCCGTGGACGTCAGCGGCGCCACCACGCCCGAGGTGCTGGACGCCTACTTCCAGCATGTGGTCGCCGAGGCCGAGAACGGTCCATCGCCCGCGCTGACCGCCATCGCCGGGGCCCGCGACCGGGAGAGCGCCGCCGACCTGTATCTGGTCCAGCTGGCGCTCGACGGCCTCACCGAGGCGTCCGCGATGTCGCGCAACCTCGCCGGCGCCTACGGGCCCGAACAATCCGCCCTGTTCAAGATCTTCATCGATGAATTCGGGTACGGGGTCTACGACGCCAAGCACACCACCATCTTCGCCAAGATGCTGCGCAGCCGCGGCATGGCGACCCATGTGCACGCGTACTGGAACTTCTACCTCGCCGGTCCGCTGGCCACGAACAACTACTATTACTACCTGTCCCGCGACCATGCGAAGTTCTTCCGCTACGCGGGTGCGGTGACCTATGCGGAGGCGGTTTTCGCGCCCGCCTTCGTGGAAATGGTCAAGGTATTCCGGGAAATCTTCGGAGACGAAGTCGATCTGCATTACTGCGACGAGCACGCGCATATCGACGAGCACCACGGGCGCATCACCAGGGAACAGGTGCTGCTCGCCCTGGCCGAAAGGCACGGTCCCCGGGTCGTCCCCGAGCTGATGCGCGGCGTCGCCGAGGCCCGGCTCGTCGGCGGATGGTTCGAGGACGACACCGCGGCGCAGATCCGGTGGGCGGACGGCCTTGCCCGCCACCGGGAGCTCGCGGGAACGGTCCGACTGGAGTCCGCGCCGCCGCGGCGGGTCGTCCTGACGCCGGACAGCCCGTTCGGGACGCGCGGCCATGACGACGCCATGGTCCTGGAGGTCGAGCGCGGCGAGGCGGAGCTCATCACCACCCCGACCGGCCCGCCGGAGCGGCTGGTACGGGGGGACGTGGTGCTGATCCCGGCCGGCCGGCTCTACGGGGTGCGGTCGGCGGCCCCCGAGAGCGCCTACCTCCTCCATACCGCGGCACCCGACGGCTGATCGCTCACGAGGCGCCGCTTCGGAGCGGCGTCCCTTCCCTCCCCGAACACACCGGCGGGGCGCGTCCGTCCTCGCCAACGCGCCCCCGCCCCGTACGCCTGATCTCGCTCGCCCGCGCCATGCCGGTGTCCCCCCGCCCGTCGGCCGCGCCCGAACGACAAGAGGAGCCGATGGCCCGCGTCATCGTCATGGATCTGAGCCGCCACAACACCGTGATGGTCGGCCACGACCGCTACTTCGTCTTCCACACCGACGGGCGGTCCCTGCTCGTCCTCGACCGCTGCCCGCACCGGGGCGGGCCGCTGAGCCTGGCCCGCCTCACCCCGGACGGGCGGCGCCTGAGCTGCCCCTGGCACGGCACCAAGGTCGGTGTCGCCGCCGTGAAACGCACCAGCCTGCCGATGGTGCGCAGCGGCGACGAGGCCGTCGTCGTCCTCCCGGACGGCGACGGCGGGGGAGACGCCGGGGCGCCGATCTCGGTCATCCGCAAGGAGGTCCTCGCCAACCTGCCGCCGGACGCGCCCTGCGCCGCCGACGTGATCGACGCCTCCGGCGGGAAGGGGGCCGTGCGCCGATGACGCCCGACAGCGCCACCAACACCTCACCACCTGGTCCGAACCGAGGAGGCACGGTCGTGGAGCCGACGCACGAATCCGACCTGATGGATCCCGTCCCGGAGACCCACGCCGACCTGGAGCTCGCGGAGTTCCTGCGCTGGGGACGCGACCTGCACCATCAGGGCCGCTACGAGGACGCCGCCAAGGCGTACGAGCTCATCCTCGGCCTGGACCGCGACAACGAGGAGGCGCGGATCGGCCGGAACCGCGCCGTCCGCCGCGCCGTCCCCCGCTGGCACTGGGAGATGCTGCACGACGAGGAGCGCGCCGAGTTCTACGACCGGGCGATCCGGCGGGCGGTGGCGTCGGACCCCGGCTCGCTGGTGCTGGACATCGGCGCCGGGTCGGGGCTGCTGGCGATGATGGCCGCCCGGGCCGGGGCGCGCCAGGTGGTGGCGTGCGAGGGGCAGCCGGCCGTCGCCGAGACGGCGTCCCGGGTCGTCCGGGTCGCCGGGTACGACGACGCGGTCACCGTCGTCCCGAAGATGTCCACCCGGATGACGGTGCCGGAGGACATGCCCAGGCGGGCCGACCTGCTGGTCACCGAGATCGTCGACTGCGGGCTGCTGGGCGAGGGCATCCTCGGCACGATCGCGCACGCCCGCGAGCATCTGCTCACCCGGGACGCGACGATCATGCCGTCGCGGGGACGGATCATCGCCCAGCTGATCGAGAGCGAGCGGCTGCACCGCAAGAACCACGTGGGCAAGCTGTACGGGTTCGACCTGGCGCCGTTCAACCGGCTGTCGACGCTGGAGTACTTCGACTCCCGGCTCCACCGGCACGAGCACCGGGCGCTGTCGGACCCGCTGACGGTGTTCGACTTCGACTTCCACACCGCGGACGCGACGCCGCGGAGCACCGAACTGCGGGTGCGTCCCACCGCCGCGGGGAAGCTCCACGCGATCGCCTTCTGGTTCGAGATGGAGCTGCTCCCCGGCATCACGCTCGACAACGCACCCGGGCACGACTCGCACTGGAAGCAGGCGATCCAGTGCCTGCCCGTCCCCGTGCACGTCCAGCCGGGCGAGCCGGTCGTGCTGGACGCGGCGCACGACGGCGAGTGCGTCCGCTTCACCATTCCCGCCGGGACGGCCCCCGGCAAGGAACGCGATGTCTCGGAGGCGGCGCGATGACGATCATCACGACGGAACGGTCCGATGCCCTCGCGGCGTACTGCGCGCAGCGGATCTTCCAGCCTGGGCCGGAGGTGTACATCGCCGGGAACCCGTTCCGGCGGCCGATCGGCCCGCCCGGGACCGGCGACCGGGACTTCTCCGTCCCCGCCACCGAGGCGGAGTTCCTGAGCGGCGGGCAGCTCGTCGCGGGGCGTGTGCTGTGCAACGCCTACGAGAGCGACATGATCCTGCTGCCCGCCGAGGGCCTCGCGGCGGCCAAGGACGACTTCGACCTGTTCTACGGCGACGAGGTGCGGCGGCTGCGCGACACCGTCCGGCCGGATCTGGAGCGGTACGCCTTCTCGTTCCTGGACGACGCCGTGACGGTACCGCCGGTCCGGACGCTGGACGAGCTGCAGGCCTACTTCCTCGCCGAGGTCGGCGGGGCGGGGGCTCCGGCGGACGCGTCCGGCACCAACCCGGCGGTGGACGCGGCGGCGCCGGTGACCGGCACGATGCGGGCCATCACCGAGTGCCGGCACCCGGAGGAGGCGGCGGCGCTGCACCTGATCCAGCTCGCGCTGGACGCGCTGACGGAGGCGTCGGCGATGGCGCGCAACCTGGGCGGGTCCTACGGCGTCGAGCAGTCCGAACTCTTCAAGATCTTCAACGACGAGTTCGGGTACGGGGTGTACGGCGCCAAGCACAGCACGATCTTCAAGGAGATGCTGGCGAGCGTCGGGCTGCGCACCGACGTGCACGCCTACTGGAACTTCTACCTGACCAGTTCCCTGGTCGGGGTGAACTACTTCAACTGGCTCACCGAGGACCACCGCGGCATGTTCCGCTACATGGCCGCGGTGACCTACCTGGAGTGGCTGTTCGCCCAGGGTTTCGCCGACACCGGGGCGATGCTCCGCGCCGTCTACGGCGACCGGGTGGACGCCAAGTACTGCGACGAGCACGCCCACATCGACATCCACCACGGGCGGATGACGTACGAGAACCTCCTGCTGGGGCTGGCCCGCACCCACGGTGAGCTGGTCATCCCCGAACTGGTGCGCGGCATCGAGGACACCAAGCTCCTGCTGCGGCTCGGGGACGCCGACTTCCGCGCCCAGATCGCCTGGGCCGACACGCTCGACGACCACGCGGAGGCGGGCGCCGCGCTGGCGTCCTCCGCGCTGGACGACGCCGTGACCAGCACCCTCCGTCCCGACAGCCCGTTCTGCACCGGCGTGTACGAGACCGACCGGCTCATCGAGGTCACCGCCGGTGAGGTGGACGTGTACGCGTGGGCGACCGAGCACCCGCACCGCCTCGGGGCGGGCGACGTGCTGCTGGTGCCGCGGAGCCGGCTGCACGGCCTGAAGGCGGCCTCGCCGGAGGCGCGCGTGACCGTCCGAACCGTCGAAAGGACGTCCCACGATGGCTGAGAACTCCTCCCCGGTCGGCTCGTACAACGAGTGGGATCCGCTCGAAGAGGTGATCGTCGGCGTGATCGACGGCGCCGCCGTCCCGCCGTGGCATCCGGCGGTCGAGGCGACGGTGCCGCCGGAGGCGTGGGACTTCTACCGCCGCAACGGGGGCGGCGGCTTCCCGGCCGCGCAGGTCGACGCGGCCCGCGAGGAACTCGAAGGGTTCGTGTCGATCCTGGAGGGCGAGGGCGTGACGGTCCGGCGGCCCGACCCGGTCGACCAGTCCCGTTCGTTCGGGACCGCCGACTGGTCGTCCACCGGCGGGTCGTCGCACACGTTCCCCCGCGACATCGCGCTCGTGGCGGGGGACCAGATCGTCGAGGCGACGATGGGCTGGCGGTCGTACTACTTCGCCACCCACCCCTTCCGGACGATCTTCAAGGACTACTTCCGGCGCGGCGCCCGCTGGGTCGCCGCCCCGAAGCCGCAGCTCACCGACGCGTCCTACAACCCCGGCTACGCCGCGGCGAAACCGGAGACGCCGTCGCCGGACGACCCGTTCCCGGACGCGACGTCCGTCATCACCGAGTTCGAGCCGATCGTGGACGCGGGCGACTTCATGCGGTTCGGCCGCGACATCCTCGTCCAGCGCAGCCACGTCACCAACCGGTTCGGCATCGAGTGGACGCGGCGGCTGCTCGGCGACGAGTTCCGGGTGCACGAGGTGGCGTTCATCGACGACCATCCGATGCACCTCAACGCCACGTTCGTCCCGCTGCGTCCCGGCCGCGTGCTGATCAACCCGGAGCGGGTGCCCGAACTGCCGGAGATGTTCGCCGACTGGGACGTGCTGATCTGCCCCGAGCCCGCCATCCCCGCCGACCAGACGATGTACTTCTGCAGCCGCTGGATCACGATGAACACCCTGATGCTCGACCACGACCGGATCTTCGTGGAGGCGCAGGAGACCGAGCTGCTGCGGCTGCTGGACAAGGAGGGGTTCACGCCCATCCCCGTCCCGTTCCGCACGGTCAACACGTTCGGCGGCGGTTTCCACTGCGCCACCCTCGACGTCCGCCGGCGCGGCGGACTCCAGGACTACTTCTCCTGACGCTCCCCCGACGCCCCCCAACGAGGTCCGCATGTCGCACAACCCGTCCGCGGGCGACGACCGTCCGCTCCTTCTCCTGGTCGCGAGCAGCTACCGGGTCTACCGCGCCTACATCCTGGAGTCGGTGTCGGCGCGGTACCGGCTCTGGCTGCTGAACCCGGCCCCCGCCACCTGGGAGGACCCCTACATCATCGGGCACACCGTCGTCGACTGCCTCGACCTGGAGAAGCTGACGGCGGCGGCCCGGGAGGTGGCCCGCGACCACGACGTCGCCGGCGTCCTCTGCTACGACGAGGTCTACATCGAGACGTCGGCGCATCTGACCGCCGCGCTCGGCTTCCCCGCCCTGGACCCGGACGCGGTGGCGCGCTGCCGCGACAAGTCCGCCACCCGGGCGGCGCTGCGGGACGCGGGGCTTCCGCAGCCCGGGTCCCGTGCCGTCGCGTCGCTGGAGCAGGCCCGCGCGTTCGCGGACGAGATCGGCTACCCGGTCATCGTCAAGCCCCGGAACCTGGGCGGCAGCCTCGGGCTCAGCAAGGCCGAGGGCCCCGACGACCTGGACCGCGCGTTCGCGCTCACCGACGGGACGCGGATGGGCGGCATCCGCCAGTTCGACGACTACGTGGTCGTGGAGGAGTTCCTCGACGGCCCGGAGGTCTCCTTCGAGTGCGTCGTCCACAAGGGCGAGTGCACGCCGCTGATCGTCGCGCGCAAGGTCCTCGGCGGCAGCGGCGACCTGGCGTTCGAGGAGATCGGCCACGACGTGGACGCGAACGACCCGCTGCTGACCGACCCGCACATGCTCGCCACCCTGACCCGCGCCCACGCCGCCGCCGGGTTCACCGACGGCTTCACCCACATCGAGTTCAAGCTCACCCCGGACGGCGCGCGGCACGTCATCGAGATCAACGCCCGCCTCGGCGGCGGGATGATCCCCTATCTCGGGCTGCTGACGTCCGGCGTGGACGCCCCGCTCGCCGCGGCGGACGTGCTGGCGGGACGTCCCCCCACCGTGGCGTTCCCCAAGCCGCCCCGGGCCGCGTCGATCAGGTTCGCCTACCCGCCCTACGACATGGAGGTCACCTCGGCGACCGCGCACCGGGAGCTGATGCGCCCGCCGGTCACGGAGGTGGAGGTCGGCGTCCAGCCGGGCATGCGGGTCCGGCGGCCACCGCACGGCCTGGCCCGCAGCGGCTACGTGATCGCCGTCGGCGCGTCGGCGGAGGAGGCCGCCGGCGCGGTCACCGATGCCGGACGGTACTTCACATTCGAGGGAACCAGGCTGGAGCCCGCGTCATGACCACCGCCGAGCACCCCACCGTCATTTCGACGCTGCGGGAGATGAACGGGACCGTCCGGATCCTGGTCCTGGGCAACCTGATCAGCAACCTGGCGATGTTCCTCAACGCGTTCCTGGTGCTGTTCCTCACCGACGAGGGATTCACCGCGTGGGAGAGCGGCGTCGTGCTGACCGCGCTGATGATCGGGCGGATCTCCGGCTCCGCGGTGGGCGGCGCCGCCGCCGACCGGGTCGGGTACCGCGCGGTCATCGTCGGCTCGATGGTGAGCACGGCCGTCCTGACCGCGGCCCTCGTCCACGTGCCGGACGTGTGGACCGGCGCCCTCGTCGCGGCGGGAGCGGGCATGACGGCGCAGGCGTACCGTCCCGCCGCGATGGCGTGGGTCGTGGAGCTGACGCCGAAGAACCGGCACGTGATGGTCTTCTCGGTGCTGCGGCTGACGTTCAACGTCGGCGCGACCCTCGGCCCCATGGGCGCCGCGCTGCTGCTGACCTACGCGTCCTACGGCGCCCTGTTCTACGTGGACGCGGCGACGTCGCTGGCCTTCGGCATCGTCGCCTACGCGGCGCTGCGGTCCAACCCCGAGCCGGACACCGGCGGCGAGAAGTCCGGCGGCAAACGCGCCGGCTACGGGCAGATCCTGGCCGACCGGCGGTTCATGCTCGTCGTCCTCGGCCTGTTCTTCACGGCGGTCGCCTACATCCAGGCGTCGGCCGCGCTGCCGCTGTTCGTGACGGGCTCGGGTCACGACGAGCGGGTGTACGCGACGCTGCTGACGGTCAACGGGGCCATCGTCATCGCGTTCGAGGTGCTGCTGTCCAAGTGGCTCCAGCGGCTCCCGATCGGGCTCCCGATGACCATCGGCATGGCGATGCTGGGCGTCGGCCACCTCCTCTACACCGGCCCGACGCCGATCGCGCTGCTGATCCTCGCGACCGTCGTGTGGACGTTCGGCGAGGTCATCGCGGCGCCGTCGATGATGGCCTACCCCGGCCTCGTCGCGCCGCCGGCGCTGCGCGCCCGCTACATCGCCGCGGCGACCGTCCCGCAGCAGGTCGGCTACGCCGTCGGCCCCATGATCGGGATCGCGGCGTGGCACACCTGGGGTTCGGGGGTGTGGGTGCTGACCGGGGCGTTCGGGCTCCTCGCCGCCGTGCTCGTCGCGGCCGGGGCGGGGCTGGCGCGCCGGCGTCCACCGGACGAACCGGACGAGCCGGAGCTGACCCCCGCCACGACGGCCGACGGCGGCGACTGATGGGCCGTGACCGATGGGCCGTGACCGATGGGCGGGGCCGGTGAACGGCGGCCGTCCCGCACCCGACCGCGCAACCGAACGGATCAACCGGAGACAAGGGTGAACATCATGGACAGACCAGTCGTGGCGATCGTGCGGCCTTTCACCTCGGCGGCGATGGTCGCCCCCGCGCTGCGGGAGGCGGGGTTCAGCCCGGTGGCCGTGATGGACTACACGGGACCGTCGCTGGCCCCGCTGCACTCCTCGCACGACCCCGGCAACTATGACGCGGTCATCAACCACCACGGCGACATGGCGGAGACCGTCGCGCTGCTCGGCGGGCTGAAGCCGATCGCGGTCATCCCCGGCGTCGAGGCGGCGCTGCGGCTCGCGCAGGAATGCTCGGACGCGCTAGCGCCCGAGTTCTCCAACGTCGCCGAACTGGTCGACGCCCGGCGGCACAAGTACCTCATGCACCAGGCGCTCACCGACGCCGGGCTGCCCGTCCCCCGGCAGATCTCCACCACCGACCCCGAGGAGGTCGCCGCGTGGATCGAGCGCGAGGGGCTCGCCGGCCGGGACCTCGTCGTCAAGCCGCCGACCAGCGCCGGCACCGTCGGGGTGAGCCGCGCGCCCGGCGGGCGGGGCTGGCGCGAGCTGTTCACCGCGATGCTCGGCACCCGCGACAAGCTGGACGTGCTGGCCGAGGAGGTGCTCGTCCAGGAGATGATGACCGGCACCGAGTACGCCATCGACACCGTCAGCCACGACGGCCGGCACTCGATCACCGACATGATCAAGTACAAGCGGGTGCCGTTCGGCGAGGGCATCGCCGTGTACGACTGCGTCGAGTGGCTGCCCTACGACACCGACGCCTACGGCGAGCTGATCGACTACGGGCTCGGCGCGCTGGACGCGGTGGGGCTGCGCAACTGGGCGGCGCACACCGAGATCATGATGACCCCGGACGGGCCGCGGCTGCTGGAGGTCAACGCCCGGCTGGCCGGCGCGGGCAACCCCGCGGTGACCGAGATCGCCACGGGGGAGAGCCAGGTCACCCGGATCGTGGACGTGTGCCGCGGCCTCGGCCCGCAGATGCCGCCCGGCTACACGCTGCGGCGCAACGTCATGGCGGTGTTCCTGATGTCGCACTCCACCGGGATCGTCCGCAATGCGGAGATCTACGACCAGGCCCGGGACCTGCCGAGCTACCACTCCCCGGTGCACATGGTCGGCACCGGAGACCACGTGGACGCGAGCACCGACCTGTTCGCCAGCATGACGATGGGCTACATCGTCCTCGCCCACGAGGACTCGGCGCAGATCCACGCCGACCGCGAGGCCATCCGGAAGATCGAGAAGGACCTGATCGTCGACCCCGACGTGTGACCCCTCGACACGACCCGACCCCCGCGATGGAAAGGCCCGCAGATGGTCACCGAGAAGTACCTGGCCGCGTGCGCCACCGAGGGCGGCGGCCTGCGCGACGTCATGGCGGACGCCGAGCTTCCGGCGGTGTTCACCGAGGCGTGGGGGAGGTACCTGCTGCCGCGTCCCCTGTTCTCCGAGGAGAGCCGGACCCGCCGCGCCGCGGCCGACCTCGCCGGGCTGTTCACGCTGATGGCGTCCCTGCCCGACCGGCTGTTCGGCGGCGACCGGCGGAAGTTCTGCGCCGCGATCGGCGCCGACGAGCGGCGCACCGCCCTCATGACCGCGTTCGCCGGCGAACCCCACCTGTACGGGCGGGCCGACCTCTACGACGACGGTTCGCGGTTCCGGCTGCTGGAGTTCAACGTCGGCAGCGAACTCGGCGGCGTCGACATCAGCGAGGTCAACCGGGGTCTCCTCGCGCATCGGGAGTTCGCCGAGTTCGCGGTCGAGTACGGGTTGTCCCACGTGGACACGCCCGCGGCCATCGCGCGCCAGTTCGTCCGGGCGACCGGGAAGGAGGCACCGGTCGTCGCCACCCTGGAGGCCATCGGGGGACTGATGGCGTACGAGTCGCTGCACCGTTCCTTCCAGGAGACGATGAAGCGGTGCGGGATCGAGCTGCTGCTCGGCGAAGTGGACCAGGTGGAGGTGAAGGACGGCCGGTTGTTCCTGCACGGCCGTCCGATCGACCTCGTCCTGCGGTACTACTCCGTCAACCAGCTGGCCCGCGACCCGCGCAACGACCGGCCCGCGGAGACCGTCATGGGGGCCCACGAGGACGGGAAGGTCGTCCTCTGGACTCCGCTGACGAGCGCCATGCTGGCCTACAAGAGCTGCCTGCCGCTGATCTCCGACCCGGAACTGCGCGCGGATCTGTCCTCGGACGAGAAGGCCCTGGTCGACCGGATCCTGCCGTGGACGCGGATCCTCACCCCCCGCCTGGTCGACCGGGTCCGCGCCGAACGGGAGAAGCTGATCCTCAAGCCGTTCGCGGGCCTGTCGGGCAGGGGCATCCGCGCGGGCTGGGACCAGACCGACCGTGAATGGGCGGAGACGGTCTCCGACTCCCTGGGCCGGGACTACATCGTCCAGCGGCGTGTCGTCCCGGTCCGGGAGCCGGTGCTGGACCCGGCGAGCGGCGCGGTCGAGGACTGGCTGGCCGTCTGGGGTCTGTTCGTCTTCCCGGAGGAGTACGGCGGCGCGTTCTGCCGTGCGGTCCCGTCCGGTGGCGCCTCCGTGGTGAACCTGGGCAGCAAGGGCGCGAGGGTCGCCTCGGCGTTCCACTACTGACGCGCGCCGGCGTCCGGGGCGTGTGACGCATTCAACGACTCTCCGTAGTACTACGGCTCGTAGTATCTCTGACAGGATGTAGTACTACAGCTTGTAGTAGATAGCCGGAGAGGCCCCCGCCCATGGATCCTGTCGACATCGCACGGTGGCAGTTCGGGATCACCACCGTGTACCACTTCCTGTTCGTCCCGCTGACGATCGGGCTGTCCGCGCTCGTCGCGGGCCTGGAGACGGCGTGGATCCGGACCGGCAGGACGGCCTACCTGCGCGCCACCAAGTTCTGGGGCAAGCTCTTCCTGATCAACTTCGCGATGGGGATCGTCACCGGGATCGTGCAGGAGTTCCAGTTCGGCATGAACTGGAGTGACTACTCCCGGTTCGTCGGCGACGTCTTCGGCGCCCCGCTCGCCATCGAGGGGCTGCTCGCGTTCTTCGTCGAGTCGACCTTCCTCGGGCTGTGGATCTTCGGCTGGGACCGGCTCCCCAAACCGCTCCACGTCATGTGCATGTGGCTGGTCTCCATCGGCACCGTGCTGTCGGCGTTCTTCATCCTCTCCGCGAACTCCTGGATGCAGCACCCCGTCGGCTACCGCATCGACGAGGAGACCGGACGGGCCGTCCTCACCGACTTCTGGGCCGTGCTGACCAACCCGACTCACCTCGCCGCGTTCCCGCACACGATCACCGCCGCGTTCGTCACCGGCGGGCTGTTCATGGCCGGCGTCAGCGCCTGGCACCTGGCCCGCCGCAAGAACGTCGAGGTGTTCCGCCCGTCGCTGAAGCTGGCCCTGGCCGTCACCGCGGTCGCCTCGATCGGCGTCGCCATCAGCGGCGACCACCTGGGCAAGGTCATGACCGAGCAGCAGCCGATGAAGATGGCCGCCGCCGAGGCGATCTACGAGACCGAGCGGCCCGCCGGGTTCTCCGTGTTCACCGTCGGCACCCTGGACGGCGACGAGGAGATCTTCGGGATCAAGGTGCCGGCCGTCCTGTCGTTCCTCGCCACCGGCAGCTTCGACGGCGAGGTCCAGGGCATCAACGACCTCCAGGCCGACGCCGAGGCGACCTACGGGCCCGGCGACTACCGGCCGGCGATCCCCGTCGTCTACTGGAACTTCCGGATCATGGTCGGGGCCGGGTTCCTCACCGCGCTGGTCTCGCTGGGCGGGCTGTGGCTGCTGCGGCGCGGGCGGCTGCCGTCGAGCCCGTGGGCCTACCGGATCGGCATGCTGTCGCTGACGCTCCCGTTCATCGCCAACTCCGCCGGATGGATCTTCACCGAGATGGGACGGCAGCCCTGGTCGGTCTTCGGCGTGCTGAAGACGTCGGCGAGCGTCTCCCCGGCCGTCGGCGCCGGCTCGATGCTCGTCTCCGTCGTCTCGCTGACCGCGCTGTACGGCGTCCTGATGGTCATCGAGGCCGGGCTGATGCTCAAGTACGCCAAGGCCGGGCCGCCCTCGGAGGACGAGGTCCTGCCGCCCCCGGCCGCCGATGACGACGACTCCGACCCCGAGCGCTCGCTCGCGTTCGCCTACTGAGAGGGCCGCCGGTCATGGAACTCACCACCGTCTGGTTCATCATCATCGCCTTCCTGTGGACGAGCTACTTCTTCCTGGAGGGATTCGACTTCGGCGTCGGCATGCTCCTGCCGGTACTCGGTCGCGACGACGTCGAACGCCGCGTCGTCATCAACACCATCGGGCCCGTCTGGGACGGCAACGAGGTGTGGTTCATCGTCGCGGGCGCCGCCATGTTCGCCGCGTTCCCCGAGTGGTACGCCACCCTGTTCAGCGGCTTCTACCTGCCGCTGCTGCTCATCCTGATCGCGCTGATCGTCCGCGGTGTCGCGTTCGAGTACCGCGGCAAGCGCGACGAGGCGCGGTGGCGCGGCCGCTGGGACAAGGCGATCTTCTGGGGCAGCCTCGTCCCGGCGTTCCTGTGGGGCGTCGTGTTCGCGAACATCGTGCGCGGCGTGCCGCTGGACGCCGACCACGAGTTCGCCGGGACGCTCGCCGACCTGTTCAACCCGTACGCGCTGCTCGGCGGGCTCACCACGATGACCCTGTTCGTGATGCACGGGGCGGTGTTCCTCGCGCTCAAGACGTCCGGGGACATCCGCACCCAGGCCCGCCGCGTCGCGAGCGTCGCCGTCGTCGCGGCCATGGCCGCCGGCGGCGGCTTCCTGCTGATCACACAGCTCCAGCACGGCAAGCCCGTGACCTGGCCGACCGCCGGGGGCGCCGCCGCCGGGCTGGTCATCGCCGCCGTCGCCAACGGGCGCGGACGCGAAGGCTGGGCGTTCATCGGCACCGGAACCGCCATCGTCCTCGCCGTCGCCACCCTGTTCACCTCGTTGTTCCCGGACGTCATGCCGTCCACCCTCGGCGCCGCGAGCCGCCTGACCACCGAGAACGCCTCCTCGTCCCCGTACACGCTGGAGATCATGACGTGGGTCGCGGCGGTGTTCACCCCGATCGTGATGATCTACCAGGGCTGGTCGTACTGGGTGTTCCGCAAGCGGATCGGCACGTCCCACATCCCCGCGCGCAAGCCCGAGCGGGTGAAATGAAACCCCTCGACCCCCGGCTGCTGAAGTACGCCCGGACGACACGGGTCTTCCTCCTGTCGTCCGTGGTGCTCGGCACCGCCACCGCGGGGTTGATCATCGCTCAGGCGACGCTGCTCGCCGACATGCTCACCCGGGCGTTCCTCGGCGGCGCGTCCCTCGCCGGCCTGCGCACGCCGATGCTGCTCCTGCTCGCCGTCGTCGCCGGGCGGACTCTCGTGGCGTGGCTGCAGGAGGTCGCGGCCCACCGCTCGTCCGCCGCGGTCAAGTCGCAGCTGCGCGGCCGGCTGCTCGCGCACTCCCTGCTGCTCGGCCCGCGCTGGCTGTCCGGCGAACGCAGCGGGGAACTGGCCACCCTCGCCACCCGCGGCATCGACGCGCTGGACGACTACTTCTCCCGCTACCTGCCGCAGCTCGTCCTCGCCGTGATCGTCCCGGCGGCCGTCGGCGCGCGGATCCTGTTCGGCGACTGGCTGTCCGCCGTGACGATCGCGGTGACGCTGCCGCTGATCCCCGTGTTCGCGATCCTCGTCGGCCTCACCACCCAGCGGAAGATGGACCGGCAGTGGCGGACGCTGTCCGTCCTCGCCGCGCACTTCCTGGACGTCGTCGCCGGACTGCCCACCCTGAAGATCTTCGGCCGGGCGCGGGCGCAGGCCGCGAAGATCCGCGAGGTTGCCGACCGGCACCGGCGGGCCACCATGTCGACGCTGCGGATCGCGTTCCTGTCCGCGCTCGTCCTGGAACTGCTGTCGACGATCTCGGTCGCCCTCGTCGCCGTCTCCATCGGACTGCGCCTCGTCGAGGGCGGCATGGGGCTGGAGACCGCCCTGCTCGTCCTGATCCTCGCGCCGGAGGCGTACCTCCCGCTGCGGCAGGTCGGCGCGCAGTACCACGCGAGCGTCGAGGGCCTCACCGCCGCCGGACGGATCTTCGAGGTGATCGAGACGACGCCGCCGCCCTCCGGCACGCGCACCGACGTCCCCGACCTGGCGCACGCCACAGTCCGCCTGGACGGTGTGACGGTCGCCTACGACGGGCGCGACGTCCCCGCCCTCGACGGCTTCTCCCTCACCGTCCACCCGGGGGAGACCGTCGCGCTCACCGGGCCGAGCGGAGCCGGCAAGTCCACCGTCCTCGCCGTGCTCCTCGGCTTCGTCCGGCCCGACTCCGGGCACGTCCTGGCCGACTGGGACGACCTCGCCGACCTCGACCCGGACGCCTGGCGGGCCCGCATCGCGTGGGTGCCGCAGCGTCCCCACCTGTTCGCCGGGACGGTCGCCGCCAACATCCGCCTCGGCCGCCCGGACGCGACGGACACCGAGGTCCGGGCCGCCGCGGAAGCGGCGAACGCACTGGAGTTCATCGACGACCTGCCCCACGGCCTCGGCACGCCCCTCGGCGAGCGGGGCCTCGGCCTGTCCGCCGGCCAGCGGCAGCGCATCGCCCTGGCCCGCGCGTTCCTGCGGGACGCGCCGCTCCTCCTGCTGGACGAGCCGACCTCGAACCTCGACGCGGAAAGCGAGGCGGCCGTCACCGACGCCGTCCGCCGCCTGGCGGCCACCCGCACCGTGATCCTCGTCGCCCACCGACCGGCCCTCACCGCCGTGGCCGACCGGGTCGTCCACATCGAACCCGCGACGGTGACGGCATGAGCGCCCAGGCCTGTCACGCCGTGGCGCTCCCGGCGCACCGCTCGACCGTGAACGCCCGGGCACACCGGGCGGCCCGGCCCGCGGCGGTGACGACATGATCTTCCGGCTCCTCCGATTCGCCCGGCCGGCCCGGGGACGGCTCGTCCTCGCCGTGGTGTTCGGCGTGCTGGCGATGGGCAGCGGCGTGGGGCTGATGGCGACCTCGGCGTGGCTCATCTCGCGGGCCGCGCAGCATCCGCCGGTGCTGACGCTGATGGTCGCGATCGTGGCCGTCCGCGCGTTCGGGCTGGGACGCGGCGTGTTCCGCTACATCGAGCGCCTCACCGGACATGACGCGACGTTCCGGATCCTCGCCGACCTGCGCGCGTGTGTGTACGAACGGCTGGAACGGCTCGCGCCCGGCGGGCTGCCCACCTTCCGCGGCGGCGACCTCATGAACCGGCTCGTCGCCGATGTCGACGCCGTCCAGGACCTCTTTCTCCGGGTGTTGCTGCCCTGCACGGTCGCCGCCGTCGTCGGTGGCGCTTCCGTCGGCCTCGCTTGGGCGCTGCTCCCATCGGCGGGGGCCGTCCTCCTGTTCGCCTTGCTGCTGGCAGGCGTCGTCGCGCCGTGGCTGTCGGCCGCCATGGCGCGGCGTGCCGAACTGCAGACGACCGACCTGCGCGGCGAACTCACCTCACATGTGGTCGACACCCTCCAGGGCGCACCCGAACTCATCGCCTACGGCGCCGCCCCCGCACAACTCGCCGAAGCCACCCGGCTGGACCGCGACTTCACCCGCGCAACGGCGCGTTCCGCCACCACCGCGGGCATGGGCGCGGCCATCTCCGCTCTCGCCGGAGGTCTGGCCGTGTGGGGCGGCCTCGCCGCCGGGGTCCCGGCCGTCCGCTCAGGGACGCTCGACGGGGTGCTGCTCGCCGTGGTCGTCCTGCTTCCGCTGGCCGCGTTCGAGGTCGTGGCCGGGTTGCCCTTGGCCGCCCAGTACATGGAACGTGTCCGCCGTTCCGCCACACGCATCTTCGCCGTCCTGGACAGCCCCGAACCGGTCAACGACCCGGCCGGCCCGGCACCGCTGTCGGCGGCGCCCCACACCGTCTCGGTGGAGAACCTGCGAGCCCGGTGGACGCCCACCGGACCGTACGCCCTCGACGGCATCTCCCTGGACCTCACGCCAGGGCGCCGCTGCGCGATCGTCGGGCCGAGCGGTTCCGGCAAGACCACCCTCACCGCCGTCCTCCTGCGCTTCCTGGAACCCGCCGGCGGCAGGGCGACGCTCAACGGTGTGGACCTTCGCGCCCTCACCGGCGACGACGTCCGCCAGATCATCGGCCTCTGCGCCCAGGACGCCCACCTGTTCGACTCGACGATCGGCGAGAACGTCCGGCTGGCCCGCCCCGCCGCCACCGACGACGAGATCCGCGACGCCCTGCGCCGCGCCCGCATCCTCGACTGGGTCGACGCGCTGCCCAGGGGCCTCGGCACCCGCGTCGGCGAGCACGGCGCCCAGGTCTCCGGCGGCCAGCGCCAGCGCATCGCCCTCGCCCGCGCCCTCCTCGCCGACTTCCCGATCCTCCTGCTGGACGAGCCCGCCGAACACCTCGACATCGCGACGGCCGACGACCTCACCGCCGACCTCCTGACCGCCACCGAGGGCCGCACGACGCTGCTGGTCACCCACCGCCTCGCCGGACTGGACGCCGTCGACGAGATCGTCGTGCTCGACGAGGGACGCGTCGCCGACCGCGGCACCCACGCCGGCCTGCTGTCCCGTCCCGGCATCTACCGGTCCCTGTGGCACCGCGAGCGAACCGCCGAGCCCGCCCGGTCGTGAAAGGGCTGAAAGCCCACTGGTCCGATGTATGGGATCTTCTTAGGCTTCCGGGGGTCGGAGACGAACTCGGAAGGGCCGTCCATGCCCGAATCGCCCCCCGCATCCGCCCGCGGCCGGACAGGCATCGACCGCAGAAAGTTCTTCGGCGTCACCGCGGGGGCCGCCGCGGCGTCCACCCTCCTGAACCCCGCAGAGGCACGCGCCGACGCAACGGAACCCGCCGATGCGCGCATACCGGGCGGCGGCCACCGCAGGCACCGCCGCGTACGGTTCGGCGTGAACTACGTGCCGAGCAAGAACTGGTGGTTCTCCTGGTCGGACTGGGACCGCGCGTCCATCGCCGCCGACCTCGACGACATCGCGTCCCTCGGCATGGACCACATCCGCATCATGCTGATCTGGTCGGAACTCCAGCCGAACGCCACCTATGTGCGCGGCGAGCAGCTCGACCGGCTGGAGGAACTGCTCGACCTCGCCGACCGCCGGCACCTGGACGTGGAGGTGACCGTCTTCATCGGCGCGGTCAGCGGCGTCCTGTTCGTCCCGCCGTTCCTCATCGGCAACAGCGACGGCCAGATCCGGAACGTGCTCACCGACCCGGTGGCGATCGAGCGGGAACAGTGGCTCCTCGGCCAGATCGCCGAACGGATCGGGCGGCACCGCAGGTTCATGGGGTTCGACCTGTCCAACGAGATCCACTGGTACGCGATCCCCCTCGGCATGACCGCCACCCCGGAGCAGGGCGACGCCTGGCACACCGCCCTCTTCGACACCTGCGAGAAGGTCGCGCCAGGGAAGATCCACGTGTCGGGCATCGACCACTGGCCGTGGCAGAACAACGCCTACTGGACGCGGCACGGGCTCGCCACGTCGGGGACGATGACCGCCAACCACACCTGGGCCGGATGGACCCGGGTGATCCAGCGATACGGGTCCCTGTCCACGTCGTCCACCCACTATTCCGAGTTCTTCATCGAACTGATCAAGGCCTTCCAGACGGACCTGGAACGGAAGGTGTGGATCGAGGAGACCGGCGTCTCGACCGTGTGGATGGACGCCGCCGACATCCCGCCCTGGACCGAACGGTCGATCCGCGCGATGGCCGACTGCTCCGGCCTCTTCGGCATCACCTGGTGGGACTCACACGACCTGAACCCGAAGCTCAGCGGATACGTCGACCTCGAATACGACCTCGGCCTGTTCACCAACGACCACAGGCTGAAGCCGATCGGCAGGACGATCCGCAGGCTCATCGCCGAGTTCGACGCCCATCCGCCGGCGCCGCGGCCACGCGACACCGCGCTCGTCCTGCCGGACGACATGATCCCGGTGGCCGACTTCACCACGTTCTTCGACCCGTTCATGAAGCTCGTGGACGAGGGGACGCGGCCCGCCGTCGTCCTCCATAGCCGCACCACCGACACCGCCTACCTCGCCGCCCGCGGCATCGAGCACCTCATCACCCTCGACCAGCCGACCACGTGACCGGAGTGATCCGACATGAGGAGAGGACGACCATGAGCCATACGCGGCGAGGGTTTCTCATCGCCGGCGGCGCCGGTGCCGCCGGCGCCGCGCTCGGCGTCGCCAGACCCGCAGCGGCGGCGGCATGGGAGACGGTCATCAACGACTCGTTCGCGAGCTACTCGGCGCTGGAAGCGGCCTGGAACCACCGCTACCCCTGGGGTTCGGACCACAACGGCAGCGCCCGGATGTACGGGAGCGCCTCCGACCGCAACCACGTCTACCTGGCGAGCCCCGGAGTCCTGACGATCAAGGCGACCCGCATCACCTGGGACGAGGGGAACAGCTCCGCCGACCCGCACCTGCCGATCCGGTACCACTCGGGCGCCGTTCACGCCAAGCAACACGTGATCGTCAATGACCGGTTCCCCAACTGGGAGGTGAAAGGGGAGTTCCAGGCACCGTCTGCCCGGGGCACGTGGCCCGCGTTCTGGCTGACCGGCGCCGACTCCTGGCCGCCGGAGAGCGACATCCTGGAGTACAAGGGCGACGCGCGCAACTGGTTCAACACGTACCGGAACGCGTCCGGCGGGTGGTCCAGCACCATCGTCAACGTCCCGAACCCCGGCGCCTGGCACGGCTACCGCGCCTGGATCACGAAGGTCAACGCCACCGACGTCGACATCCACTACTACCTGGACGGCTCGTGGGTCGGCCGCCACCGCGGCGCCGGCTTCGTCGGGCAGCCAATGTGGATCATCATCAACCTGCAGATGGAGGGCTCGTCGGGCTCCCCCGGCCCGACGTCCGACACCTACTACCGGGCCCGCGACCTCTACGTCGGGCGGTCCCGGGCCTGACCTCCGACGCGTCTTCCCTCTGTCAAGCGCCGACCGTGCAGGCGCCCGATTCCGCGAGCATCAGGACCACCCGATCCGCCTCGGCGAGCATCACCGCCAGCCGGCCTCCTGCCTGGCGAGGTTGGCCAGAACTTTGGTTCTGACCTGGGCCTCTTGATGGGCGGGTCATCGGCCGCGGTAACGCCGCGCTTCATCCGTCCAAGACAAATCCGCCCCGCTGTGTCCTTGCGAGCCTCTGTCCCATGCGCGCATGTCGCGACGGTTCTCGCGCGTCTCGGCCGTCAGCGCCGCACCGTCTCGCAGCCGATGCCCCCGCCGGCGGAGACGCCAGTCGAAGACCACTCCGTAAACGAGCAACAGGGCCAAGAATCCGAGGACCAGCCACAACATGCGATCACCCTCGCTCCCCAAGGCGGGCCCGACAAGGGAGGATTACATATACCGCCCCAGCAGTGTTCTCCCCTCCCGGTTCAGACCTTCACCCTGCTCGACTCCGTGGTCTGCGGATATCCGCACTACGCGCGTCGGCTCGAGGCCCCCGCCGGATGCAAGTTCGTAGTTCATCAAGCCGAACCGAGCAGATCCCATCGGTTGCCCGCGATATCGAGGAACACGGCGACTCGCCCATAGGTCTCCGTGCGTGGCGAGATCACGAAGTCGACGCCGGCGGCCATCATGCGTTCATAGGCGGCATCGAAATCGTCCGCTTGCAGAAAGAACCCAACGCGCCCGGCGACCTGATTTCCGACGGCGCCGGTTTGGCGCTCGCCATCCGCACGAGCCAGCAGGATGCCGGTCTCGGCGCCCGGCGGCCGTACGACGACCCAGCGTTTCGGGCGGCCGTCGTTGGTCAGTGATGGCGAGTCCTCGACCAGGTCGAATCCCAGGGCGGCGGTGAAGAACTCGATGGCTTGATCGTAGTCGTCCACAACGATCGTGATCAGACCAAGTCGCACCTGCATGAGACTAGCCCGCAGGAACCGTCACTCAGGGCGGCGACGCGTACCCGGGATCGGTCGGTCGGGACGATCCGGCGCAGCGTCCGGTGACCAGCACCCACACCGCACGCTCCGGGCCAGGCACGGGGGGGCCACGACAGCGACCAGAGCGCCGCCACCTCTCGGCGACCGCCACGGATACGCCTCATTCCTGGAGCTGGAGCGCCCCGCCGAAGGCGTCCTCGCCCTAAGCTCCTGCTGTGCAGCGACCGGTGGTGAGGGACCAGCGCGGCCCGGCGATTCGGGAGCTGGCTGAGTCGGGCCGAGAGACTCACCACTGGCGCGGTCGGCATGCTGAGGTCCATGACCGGGTCTACCTGTTCGAGACGGTCATCGACCGCGGGGCGCACTGGGCGATCCGCCATATCGAGATCGAAGACGCCGGCGGGGTGCTGCGGTACGGCTGGGAGCACCTTGAGGACGAGCACGGATTCCTGGCCGAGGGCGAGATCGAGCCGGAGGCGTGGGAACTGGAACGCGTAACCGTGCAGGAATTCGAAGCTGCGTGGTCGAGCGACGGCACAGCCCCGACGGCAACCTGACCAGCGGGGCCGGGCGGCCGCGCGGACCCCGTGGCGGCGGGCGCCACGGACGGCGACGATGACGGGACGGCCGCGAACTCGAGCGTGAGGGCGCCGCGCACATCGCCTCTGGTCTCTTCGGGCTCGGGACCGATCTGCCGCTTGGCGTTGGTGCGGTCGGCCTCGCGGTCGACGACCGCCTGGAGCACCTCCTACTTCGACCGGAAGTGCCGATAGAAGCTGCCGCTCCCCGCTGACAGGCCCGCCGCCGCCTCGATCTGCGTCACGGTCGTCCCGGCGAATCCTGCTCGCAGGAAAAGATCCCACACCGCGAAGGATCCCTATTCGCGTCGGCACTGACATAGGTGCAATTGCAGGGAGAAGGAGGGGGCTACTACGACCCGGGGCCAGCGTGATCTTATTGCGAGACGTGTAAGAAGATTCTTGCATCGATGCCGTCAAAATGCCAGGCTGACAAACATGAGGATTCGTCACTTAACCACGTTCGCGGGGTCGGTCGTCCTGGCGTGCCTGCTGGTTCAGGTTCACGCACTGCCGGTCAAGGCGGCAGCGAACACGAACACGTCGCCGGTCATGGCTACGGGTCGGCTGTCGGGGGTGAACTTCGATCCGAACAAGGGCACCCTTGATGGCTCGCCGGTTGATCATCTGCCCGACCACATCCGGCTGCTCGACATCCAGCTGCCGAACGGCGGCGCACCGCAGCGGGCCGACTGGTCTCCCGACGGGAAGCGTCTTGTTTTCCTCGATGCTCCGTTCGGTGACCTTTGGAAGTACGACTTGGCGACCGGCGCGAGCCGCAACCTGACTGAGACGTCTGTGCTCCACAAGGGAGTGCTACGGGCGCACCACCTGACCAACGGCGACGTCGCCCTGTGCGCGGTGACTGAGCGCAGCGCCGACGACCCCGAGGGCGACCGCTTCCGCGGTGAACTGTGGGTGCTCCAGCAGCCTTTGGGCATACGTGCCCCGGTCCGTCTCGGCGAGAGCTGCTGGGAAGGCATCGCGGTATCCAAGCAACCGGGTTCCACCCGCATCGCGTGGAACCAGTCGACCATCGACTTCACCAAGCCGACCGTGATAATCGAAGCCCTGGTGGGCAAGTCGAAGATCCTGACGGGTCGAATCGTCTACCGCAATGGCCGACCGGAGATCGCCGATCGGAGGGTTGCCCTCGACAAGCGCGATGTCTCCCTGGACACGCCCGCCGTCGAGGCGCAGGACTTCCGATCCCTGCCCGATGGGGACGCCGACTCCGACGACGAACTGATCTTCAGCGCCTACTTCCATAAGGGCGGACAGGCCATGGGTGTCAACCTCGACACCGGCGCCGTCGCTGATTACACGTCGTCGTCGCTGTTCTACGAGGAAGCGGAAGGCATCGACCCGTCCGGCCGCTACCTGATGGTCGAGCGAGACCTCGCGATCACCTTGTTCCCCGGCCAGGTCGACATCTGGCGCCTTCCGCTGGATGGCTCCGGGACGTTCGAGCGGATGACCAGGTTCAACTACTACAAGGGCTTCGGGGCCAACAACCCGGTCGTGTCGCCCGACGGCACGCAAATGGCCTTCGGACTAAAAGTGGAGGGCGGTGCCGAGGGCGAGGGCAACGGCATCCTTCTGATGGACCTCAGCGGGTGAGGCGGCGTTGGCGCTGGCGGAGGGTGTCCGTGCTCACCGGTGTCGCCATCGTGCAGCCGGCGTGGTCGACGGCCGTAGCCAATGCGCCTCCTGCGGGACCGGCTGGGAGACTCATCCGAAAATCCGGAGCGTCACCGGGCACACGTCATCAGCCCGTGGCCTGTGCGGCGGGCTGGTTTGTGTCGGTCGGCTATGCGGCTGCGCTCCCCCTGAGATCGTGGAGACCTAACCTGGGAGAAGGATGGGTCGTTGGATACCGAGAGACGCTCGTTCGGTCCGGAGTTCCGGGCCGGAGCGGTGCGTATCGTGCAGGAAACCGGTAAGCCGGTCGCGCAACCGGGGCAACTTCAACTCGTCTCGCAGCGCATGACGGTCGGAAGCTGTTTCCATTTCGTGACTTAATCGATAGATCGTCATATGCTCCCCTAAGTGAGAACCTCACTTCGAATGGTGTGGAGCCGCCGTGAACAAAGTCCAGCTTTCGCGCAGACAAGTCCTGGCCGCAAGCGCGGGAGGTCTCCTTGCCGCGGGCCTGCCCGACCGGGCCCTGGCCGATGCCAAGCAGAGCAGGCCCAACATTCTGTGGCTGGTAAGCGAGGACAACAGTCCCTTCATCGGTGCCTACGGGGATCGGGTGGCGCGCACGCCCACCATCGACCGGCTGGCCCGGGAGGGCGTGCGTTATGAGAACGCCTTCTCCACCGCCCCGGTCTGTGCCCCCTCACGGTTCGCCATCGTCACCGGCATGTACGCGGAGAGCTGCGGTCCTGCCCAGAACATGCGTGCCAGCGGAAATATACCCGCGTTCCTGCGTGGTTTCCCGGAATATCTGCGGAAGGCCGGCTACTACTGCACGAACAACGCCAAGACCGACTACAACGCGCCGATCGACGAGTCGCGCACCTGGGACGCCTCGAACATTCTGGCGCACTGGCGCGGCCGACCGAACGGCGCACCCTTCTTCGCCGTCTTCAACTTCGAGACCACGCACGAGTTCGGTCTCTTCCTGGCTCCTCCCGGGAAGACCCAGCCTCAGGATGTACGGGTGCCGCCGTATCTACCCGACACCGCGCGCATTCGCGCCGATCGGGCCCGCTATCACGACCAGATGGAGCGGATGGACCGGCAGCTCGCCGCCCGTCTCGCGGAACTCGAGGCCGACGGGCTGGCCGAGGACACCATCGTCCTCCACTACTCCGACAACGGCGGCGTCCTGCCGCGCAGCAAGCGCTACTGCTTCGACAGCGGCCTGCGCACCGCCTTGATCGTCCGTTACCCGCGCAAGTGGGCGCATCTGGCACCAGCCGGTCCCGGGTCGGTCATCACCGCACCCGTCTCCTCCATCGACCTGGCGCCGACAGTGCTGTCGCTGGCCGGTATCGAGGTTCCGAAGTACATGCAGGGCGCGTCTCTGACCGCCGGAGACCGTCCACCCTACGCATTCGGCATGCGCAACCGCATGGATGAGCGGTACGACATGGTACGTACCGTCCGAGACGAACGATTCCGCTACATTCGGAACTACTCGCCACACCGCATATACGGGCAGCACCAGGCATTCGCCTGGTTCCAGAAGGGCTACCAAGACTGGGAACAAGCCCATATCGACGGCACACTCAACGACATCCAGGACCGGTTCTGGCGAGAGAAACCCGCCGAGGAACTATACGACCTGCACACCGACCCCGACGAGATCCAAAACCTCACCGAGAATCCCCACCATCGGGATCGGCTCGACCGGATGCGCCGCGCACTGGACGAACACATCCTCCAAATCAACGACAACGGCTTCATCCCCGAAGGCTCGCCTTTGGAAGGCTACGACCAGAGCCGAGCTCCGGGCGCCTACCCGCTCCGCCGCGTCCTCACGCTGGCCTGGACCGCGATCCAGCGAGATCCCGGCAATACGGCAATGCTCATGCGCAACCTCAACGATGACAACGAGGTAATCCGCTACTGGGCCACGTCTGGCCTGCTCATGCTCAAACGCAAAGCCGCACCCGCCACCGACGCGCTCGTCCGAATCCTGAATACCGACCCGTCCCCGCACGTACGCATCGTGGCGGCCGAGGCACTAGCCATACTGGGCTACACCGAACGCTCCGTACCGTTCCTCGCCAACACCCTTGCCACGAACACTGGCCTCAAAGTACGGCTGCAGGCACTCAACGCCCTCACCTACATAGGCCCGGCCGCCCGGCCCGCGCTACCGGAAATCAAGCGCGCAGCGTTCTCATTGGACGAATACCTGCGCCGAGCAGCCCGCTACCTCGAACTGGTCCTGACCGGCACCTACAAGCCCAACGCACTAATCTTCTGAGTCCGCGTCACGGACGCAGCGGAACCCCATGTGTCCGCTGGAACTGTCGGCGCTGTTGGCGGTGCGGGCCGCCACGCGGTAGCGGTTGCAGTACGAGTCGTGGCACAGGTACGACCCACCCCGGATCACCTTGTCCCGCCCGGTCGCCGGCCCCGCCGGACTGACCGCGACGACGGATGCGTCGTGGCCGACCGACCACCAGTCGGCGCACCACTCCCACACGTTGCCGGACATGTTGTAGAGCCCGAACCCGTTCGGCTCGAACGCGTCGACGGGCGCCGTGCTCCGGAAACCGTCGGCCGCCTTGTTCTTGGTGGGGAACACGCCCCGCCAGATGTTGCACCGGTACTGGCCGTCCGCGTCGAGTTCGTCCCCCCACGGGTAACGGCGCTGCTCCAGGCCACCGCGCGCCGCGTACTCCCACTCGGCCTCGGTCGGCAGCCGCCCGCCCGCCCAGCGGCAGTACGCCTCCGCATCGTTCCACGACACGTGCACCACGGGATGGTCCTCCCGACCGGCCGGCGAGCTGCCCGGCCCCTCCGGCCTGCGCCAGTCCGCACCGGCGACGCCACACCACCAGGGCGCATGCTCGGGGCGCGGTGCGCCGCGCCGGAGCGCGGCGGGCAGGAAACCAGCGAACACATAGGACCAGCCGAGCCGTTCCGCTTCCGTGACATACCCCGTGGCGTCGACAAAGGCCGCGAACCGATTGTTGGTGACGGCATGCACGCCGATGAGAAGCGGGGCGACGCGTACACGGCGCACGGGCCCCTCGCCGTCCGAGGCGAAGCCCTCGGTGTCATCGGATCCCATGAGAAACTCACCGCCGGGCAGCAGGACCATGCCGTCGCTCGCGGCGTCCCCATATGACACCGATACGGGAACGCGGGCAGGTGCGGCCCCGGGCGCAACCGGCGACTCGCCGCCGCCACGTCGCGGAGCGCAGCAGCCCGACGGGGAATCCGCCCCCTTCATGGTGTCCATCAGCGTCTCTCCGGCAGCGGCCATTACAGGATGCGAACCATAATCAAACGCATCCTACGGCCCGATTCGACGCTCGACTGTCCCGGACCGCAGCGCGGCCACTTCCTCGTCGGCGTCGCTGCATTCGGTCCTTCTATCTCCCGAGACGCCGAACTTCGGGTACTGGGTGATCTCTGCCAGGTCTTGGTCAGGCGTGGTCTGTACGTCCAGATGCGCGACGCGATCCCTGGACTGACGATCACCCGGCCCGGCGGGACTGCAATGGACGTCGTCGTGAATCGGCGCAAGGGCGAGGTCTCGTGGTGGCGGGTCGACAACCTTCACCCGGTCACGGACCTGGACGGGGCCGCGGAACGGATTACCGCGTTCATGGGCGAGTCGGCGCCGTCCAACCGGGCGAGGTTGCGGCCGTGAGGTCGTGGAGCGGGGACGCTCCGGATGATGTGACAGCGGCGATCACCACCTTGCAGCGCCGGTTCCCGGGTCGTCCGTCTGGTTCGGACAGCACACATCGCGGTGGTGGGCGCTGCTGCCGGGGCAGCGTGGTGGGTGCCCTTCGAAGCGGCGACGCCGATGGAGCTGGCGGACCGGATGGCTGAGGCTCTCGCGTCGACCGTTCCCAACGGCGTAATCGGGCCTGCTGGTGTCCGATAGTCGTGACAGGCGGGAGGAGTTAGGTCAAGGGGAAGAAGCGATCGGGCACGGAAGCGGAAGAAGAGATCGTGAGCGGCGTGAGCCCAGGCCGGAACTTCGGTTCTGACCTGGGCTTCGTGGTGGGTGGAGCCTAGGGGATTCGAACCCCTGACACCCGGCTTGCAAAGCCGGTGCTCTACCAACTGAGCTAAGGCCCCTCGTCTCCTGTTTTCTACCTGCGGTAACGCTGTACCGGCGCAACCGACGTCGATCGTACACCGTGGTTTGAGCACAGGCTTTCCGGACGGGGCGGCCGAAGACACCCGCGCCCACCGACCCCTCCGGAGGTACCCCACGTTGGCGAAGGTGCCCGCTCATTGCTCGTTGGTCTTGATCTTCTTCGTGGTCAGGTGGGATTCGAGGCGCAGGACAGCTTCGTCATGTCCGAACCATCGTCAGCTCGTCCGCCTGGTCACCAGGTTGAAAAGAGCTCACTTACGAATGGGGCGCCGCTGGCTGCGCCGTGGTGTGCAGGTGCGGGAGGTAGGCCACCGCGTCCAGTGCGTCGAACACCGCAACGCCGAGGAAGTGGTCGTTCTGGCGGAACGACTGGAAGGCCGCGGCGTCGTCGATGTCCGGCCGGGCGGCTCGCAGGTCGGCGATCGTCAGGGCCGTGGTGGCCTCGAAGGCGGCCTCGATGCTGTCCGGTCGCGGTTCGGGCAGCTGGTGCTCGGTGTACTGGAAGCCGGTCGGCTCGTCCGCGTCGACAGCCCCGGCGGCGATCTGCCCGTGGTTGCCGGTCGCGGCGATCGCGAGGTAGGCGTCGCCGAGCGCGTTTCGCAGGTGGTACCCGGCGGGGAACAGCCCAGCGGGTCCGTCGTGGTCTACCTCCGTAGTACGAAGATGCACGTTGTGTACCGCGAGCACGATCTTGGCGGTGGGGTCGAGTTCGAGTCGCTGGAGGACCGACTCGGCGATGAAGGCGTCCAATGGGGTCGTCCCGGTCGCCAGTCCCTGACCCGCCATGTCCCGGTGCAGGTGGTCCACCAGCCAGGCGCCCCGCAGGTAGGTCATGGCGGCCGCCCAGCCCGCAGGTGGTCGGGCGGCCATGCTCTCCAGCCGGGCATGGAGTCGGCTCAGGTTCGCCGTGACCGTGTCCCGGACAGCCTGGTCGACCGTCAGGTAGTTGTGGATGGCTCGCATCGGATCCGCGGCGTGGTAGGTGCCGGCCGCCGTGATCGCCCGGTCGAGTAGGGGCAGCGCGTCCGGGTCGGCTCGGCGTAGGTAGTCGGCAACCTTCTGGAGTTCGGGCAGGGGTGACCCTCCGCCGTTACCCGCGAGGGTTCCAGCGAAGCGCACCGGGTGGTTCGTCGTGGTGTTGTAGTCCCGCAGCCAGGCCAGGGTGTCGTGCATTTCCGGGCAGTGGGTCAGGTCCATGGTGTTGGGGGCCGTCAGTTCGGCGATGGTGCCCGGCCCGCCGTACACCCAGGCGTCGACGGCCTCAGCCTCGACGTACGGCGCTTCGAAGGCATACACGGTGAAACCGCACCGCTCGACGAGGAAGCGCAACAGGCGATGGCGCAGCAAGTAAAACTCCCGAACATGGTGCGCGCTCTCGCCGATGGCGACCACCCGCGCGTCGCCGATCATGGCACGCAGCGGCGCAAGATCGTCGAGCGAAGCCGTCGGGTCGATCGTCTCGGCCGTGAACGCGTTCTGGTCCAGCCATTGCGCGAATCTCATATCCACCTGCCGCCGTCCGGGGAGTAGCCAGCTAACTTTTACAGCCGTGACAACGTTATGGATCTCTTACATGGATGTCAAAGTTGATAGGGTGGCGGTGATGTCCGAGCAGAGCACCAGCGCCTCCCGAGCGCGTCGGCGTCGTGCTGACGCCGACCGCAGCCGAACCGCGATCCTGAACGCGGCCGCGCAGGTCCTCGGGGAGCAGCCCGACGCCAGCCTGGAGGACATCGCCAAGGCCGCGGCTCTGACCCGGCAGACCGTGTACGCGCACTACGCCAGCCGCGAGGAACTGATCAGTGCGGTCATCGACCACGTCACCGAGGAGGTCGTGGCCGCCATGGACGCCATCGGTATACCGGATGACCAGCCAGCCGAGGGTGCCCTGGTGCGGTTGCTCGACGCGAGCTGGCGCGCCGCCGACCGCTACCCCCTCCTCCGGCGAGCGCAGCCCGCCAGACCCCAGAAAGCACACGACCTGCACCGCCCGATCTTCGACCGGTTGTCCCGGGTGATCCGGCGGGGCCAGCACACCGGCGAGTTCGGCAGTCAGCTTCCGCTGCACTGGCTGCTTGCGGCGATCGTCGCGCTCGCGCACGCGGCAGCCGAGGAGGTCGCCGCGCAACGAATGACCGCCGAAGACGCCCGAGCCGTCCTCAGCGACAGCGCCCTGCGGATTCTGCGCCCCACCTGATCCACCGACGACCGTCCGCGCGGACACCACGGCATAGCGTCACGGACACACCAGCACGTTCTGGTTCTTATGGATTAACGTCAGGTCCGCGCTCTGGCTTGCCCTGGTCGATCTGCGGTTCGGGTAGGTCGGCGGGCCGGTCGCCGGTCACAGTGTTCTCGATGTCGTCGGTGAGCTGGGCGCCGAGTTCGGCGGGGTCCCCGGAACCCCAGGGCGCGACGCTCGTGGGGCCGGCCATGACTCGACCAGCGGGGTGACGCCGCCGGCGTTCTTGGCTTCGGTGAAGCGGAACGACTCGCCGGTGGTGACGATCAGGTGCGCGTGACCCTTCTCCCCAGTCGAACTGCAGCCAAGGCCCGGCTCGGCGATCCACGGGCGGTAGATCCTCTTGCGCCCTGCCCGATATGCCTTCTTCGCCTCGGAGACCGCCCGACGCGTCGTGCGCTCCGACCCGGTAAACCCCATCGCCGCAACCGTCTCGTGCACGATGTCGGCGCGGATCTTCCCGCGGACGCCTCGACCTTCTCCTCGATCTTCTCCAGGAACGGCTCGATCATCCGGTCGGACGCTCGCGCCCCACCACGATCTGGCCCTCGTCCCGCATCGCCACGTACCGCTTGACCGTCTCCGGGCTGCACCCCACCAGCTCAGCGGCCGACCACGCACTGCGTGTCAGATCGTAGGCGTTGAGGATTCCGACGATCTCCGTGCCAGACTTCATACCGAACGGGCCCCCTCCGTGAGAAGAGTTCGCGCAGTGACATCCGAACTCTCCCCTCGCGGAGGGGACCCCGACGCGTGAACACGCCCCTTGATCAACCCCAGCCGTGGACCGGACCGCCATTCTCCCTGTCCGCGTGCCACCAGCCACCTGGCCACCACCCAACCTGACCGCTCACCACCACATCCGTGACCGCTCACCACCAGATTCGCTGTCCGCTTGTCACCAGATCTTGACCGCCCACCCCGGATCTCAGTGACCGCTAGTACCCTGGAGGCACGAGGTCTCTCCGGCCGCACGGTTCGCCGTTGGGCTGATCACCGCCCGCGCACCGGTCGAGCAAGTCCGCCCTGACTCGTCAGCGGAGTTGTGATCAACACCTGCCTCATCGTGCGCTGATCGCACCGCGAAGGGACCATCGGATCAGGTCATCGACCCCGTGTCGTGCGACGAGCCCGTCACCGACAGCGTGGAGACCGGTGTAGACGATGCTCCACACCATGCGTTCGATCCACTGGGCGGGGACGGTGGCGTCGAGTTCGCCGTCCTGTTGCCCTCGCTCGATCTCCGCAATGAGGATCTCATCGACTGCGCCCGCAATCGAAGCGTCCGCATTAGAGAGGCTGCCCCCGGTCGTGGCGAACAGGAACAACACGCGGTCACCAACGTGAACCATGGCGGTGACGATCCGGTCGATCACCTGCAACACCGAGCCGGTGCCGGGAGCAGCCTCCACGATCGCCGTGTGCAGTGCATCCCAGGAATCGCTGACGAGCGCCGACTGGAGGCGCTTGCGGTCGGGGAAGTAGCGATGGATGGTCGCTCTGCCCACCCCCGCCGCCGCGGCGATACGGCCGAGGTCCACGGCGGGGTCCTGGGCCCACTCCCTGGCCGCCGCGTCGAGGATGGCGCGGTACGTGCGCTGCCTCTGCGGTGACAAGTCCATTGCCAGATCATATAGCGCAGTACCATCATGAGACTATGATGTCTCATTCTGATAGGACTCTGCCTCTCACTGTGGTGACCGGCGCGACCGGCATGCTCGGCCGGCACATCGTGGATGGGCTGCTGAGCGCCGGTCGACCAGTTCGCGCCGTGTCCCGGCGTCCCCAGCGAGCCGGTCTACCTCCTGGCGTGGACGTCGTTGCAGGCGATCTCCACGAGCCGTCAACGCTCGACACCGCCTTCACCGCCGCTACGGCTCTTGTGCTCATCTCAGTGCCCGACACCGCTGCCGAGGTCGTCGCGTGCGCGCAGGCGGCAGGCATCGAGCACATCGTGGTCGTGTCATCCGCCGCCGTCACCGCCGGCTACGACACCACCTACAACCTGCCCGTCGAGCGCGCGGTGCAGGCGTCCGGGCTCGACTGGTCGATCGTGCGGCCCGGCGAGTTCGCCACCAACTCCCTGCTCATCTGGGGGCCCTCCATCCGCTCCAGCCGACGCGTGATCGAGCCGTTCCCCGACCAGGCCGGCAACCCGATCCACGAGCGCGACATCGCCGACGTGATCATCGCCGACCTGCTTGAGCCCGACCGTCGTGGACGCATCGACACGATCATCGGTCCCGACACGCTCACCAAGCGCGAACAGGTCGCCGCCATCGCCGCTGCCATCGGAGACGACGTCACCCTCGACGAGGTGACTCCCGAACAAGCGCGCAGCTTCTACCGCCGGCAAGGCGGGTTCGCCGCCGACAACGCCGACTGGCTATTCGGCTTCTCAAGCTACGACGCTGTAGAAGGGGGCACCGACGAACCCCACGAAACGAACACCGATCTCCACGGCCCCTACCTCACCCTCACCGAGGTCCTCGGTCACCCTGCCCGCCCCTACGCGCAATGGGCCCGCGACCACGCCTGCGACTTCACCGGGCCCCATTAGCCGCTTTGACTCCGTCAGCGGTGACGCAGAACCGGGAGACCCGGCGTTCTCCCTCTGGCCGACGCAGACTGCTTCGGATCATCGTGAGCAGTTCGAGTTCGGGCGCGAACCCTACCCGTGGTCGGCGGTCACCGTGTCACCGACGGGGGCCGGGAGGACGAGGTCGGGGAGGGCGGCGACGCTGGGGAGGATGTGGGTGGCGCCGGCGGCGAGCAGGCGGTGTCGGTCGTGGGCGCCGGTGAGGACGCCGGCGACGATGGACGCGCCGGAGCGGCGGCCGGACAGCATGTCGGCGGCGGTGTCGCCGCAGACGGCGATGTTGCGGACGTCGTCCGCGCCGAGGCGCAGCGCCGCGGTGAGGACGAGGTCGGGCCACGGGCGGCCGCGGGGGACGTCTTCGGGGCAGAGCGTCAGGTCGACGCGGTCCCACCAGCCGAGGGTGTCGAGGATGCGGGCCTGTGTGCTGCGGCCGAAACCGGTGAGCAGGCAGACGCTGACGCCGGCGGTCCGGATGCGTTGGAGGGCCCGGTCGGCGCCGGGCACGGGCTTCAGGCCGTGCCGGTCGACGAGCTGGCCGTAGGAGCGCTCGAACGCGAGGTTCGCGGCCCGGGCGCGGGGCTCGTCGAAGAGCGAGCGGAAGATGTCGATCTTCGATCCGCCGCACGACTCGTGGAAGCGGGCCAGGGCACGCTCATGTGCCGCCGTGCCCGAGACGATCCCCAGGGCGGCGATCGCCTCGGCGAAGGCGGTGCGGACGGTGTCGCCGTCCGCGACAGTGGTCCCGGCGAGATCGAGGCAGGCGACGGTGATCGGGTCTGCTTCGTTCACGCCGGGGCCTTATCGCCGGCGTCTCAGCTGTCGGACGACGTGGCCTCGTTCCACAGGTCCAGCTCGGCGCGATCCTGCTGCAGCCGGCGCCAGACAGCAAAGCCACCGAGAGCGACAACGGCGAGAATGAGCAGCTTCTTCACGGTGGGACCCCTTCACCTCGACTATGAAGTCAAAACCCGGGATTCGTTCGCATCAGCGTCTGCTTCCCAGGCTCCTCGCAGCCTAGCAATCGTTCATGGGCGGTCCGCACCCCCTCGCCGTTATCGGACCCGCCGTCCAATCCCGATGCTGGTGCTGTCACGTCCGCGCCATCTCGCCGGGACGCCCGGACGCCCGCATAATCCGGAGGGACGACCTTCGGGAGAGCCGATGGCGGAAGACGACTTCAGGCGCTGGGAACGCGAGTTCGATTCGGGCGCGCCGGTGGAGAAGCCGTCCGGGGGCCGGGGAATGGTGCTGGCCGCGGGTGTGACCGCGACGGGGTGCGCCGCCATGATCGCGATGGGTGAGGTGCCGCTGGGCACCGCCGGGCTGGTGCTCTCGTCGATCATTCTGCTGCTGTGGCGCATCGGGATGTGATCCGCCATGATCTCGCCATGGAGCTGCGCGGAGCGAACGTCCTGGTGACCGGGGCGACCGGCGGGATCGGCCGGGCATTGGCGACGGCGCTGGCCGAACGCGGCGCGCAGGTCGTCCTGACGGGGCGGCGGGCGGACGTGCTGGAACCGCTGGCCGAGCGGCTCGGCGGCCGGTCCATCGTGGCCGACCTGGCGGATCGTGCGGCGGCCGAGCGGCTGCTGGACGAGGCGGGCCGGGTGGACGTGCTCGTGGCGAACGCGGCGCTGCCGGCGTCCGGGCTGCTGGACGAGTACTCGATCAGCGAGATCGACCGGGCGCTGGACGTCAACCTGCGTGCACCGATCGTGATGGCGAAGCTCGCGGGCGCGCGAATGGCCGATCGTGGCCGCGGGCATCTGGTGTTCGTCTCGTCACTGGCCGGGAAGACGGCGTCCGGGCACGCGTCGCTGTACAACGCGACGAAATTCGGCATGCGGGGGTTCGCGCTGGCGTTGCGGGAGGATCTGCGGCCGCACGGCGTCGGCGTGTCGACGGTGTTCCCGGGTTTCATCCGGGACGCGGGCATGTTCGCCGATGCCGGGGTCACGCTGCCCAAGGGGGTCGGGACGAAGTCGCCGCGGGACGTGGCGCGGGCGACCGTCCGGGCCATCGAGAGGAACACCGCGGAGATCGACGTTGCGCCGCTCGGGCTGCGGCTCGGGGCCAGGCTGGGCGGGGTGGCGCCCGTCCTTTCGGCGGCCGTGCAGCGGCGGGCGGGCGGGCACCGCGTCTCGCGCGGCCTCGCCGACGGCCAGCGCGGCAAACGCTAGCGGAGTATCCGGTCTGCGAGTTTGTGCTCCGGGCGGTCGCCGCTTGGTCAGCGGGGGCGTGGGCTCAGCACACCCATGGCGGGGGCGCAGGGCCCGCCGGGCCCGCCGGGCCCGCCCCATGAGTCTCTAAGCCCGGGCCTCTTCGGCATCGGCGGGATCGTCGCCGAGCTGAGCCGCCTGCGCGGGTGCGGATCCCCGGCGCGCGGTCGCGAGGACGGAACCGCCGAGGATCAGCGCGAACGACGCCATGATCGTCCCGCTGAGGGGTTCGCCGAGGAACAGGACGCCGGCGGCGACCGCGACGGCCGGGTTCACGTAGGTGAACACCATCCCCCTGGACGTGCCGACTTCCCGGATGAGCTCGAAGAACACGATGAACGCGAGCGCCGTACACACCAGGCCGAGACCGATGAGCGCGGCCAACACCTGCCCGCTCGGCATCGCCGCCGGCCAGGTGAGGACCGCCGGCCCGGTGTAGACGAGGGCGGCGATGGCCAGCGCGTACGCGGCCATGTGCAGGCTCGGGAGTTCCTGGAGGCGCCTGGTGGCGATCATCGGCGCGATCGAGTACCCGAGCGCGACCAGCATGACCTCGCCGACGGCCCACGCGCTGCCGCCGCCGAGGTGCGGCGCCGCCAGCACACCGACGCCGGCCAGCCCGACCAGCAACCCGGCCCAGCGCGCCGGGCCGAGCCGCTCGGCGTCGCCGGTGAGCCTGGCCAGCACGACCCCGATGATCGGGACGGCGGCGATCAGCAGTCCCGTCATGGAACTGGTCAGCCGGTTCTCGGCGTCCGACAGCAGCGCCCATGGGCCGAGGATCTCCACCGCCGTGAACGCCAGCAGCGGACGCCAGTGGCGGCGGACCACGTCGAACTGCCCCGCCCGGATCGCCAGCGGCAGCAACACGGCCGCGCCGAGCGCGGTCCGTGCGAACACCACCATCGGCACCGAGACGCCTTCGACCGCTACCTTGATCATCAGATAGGGGATGCCCCACAGCACCCCCATCAGCGCGAACAGCATCCAGCCACGGCGACTCAACCCCGACCTCCCGTTCCCCTCCACCCGACCGCACACGACGACCGGCCCGCGCCCGGCAACATGCGACGCCGGCGTACACGTCCGGCAGGACGTGACCGACCGGGCATACGACGTGCGGCACGCGGCCAACCGCACGCCGACCACCGGCCTGCGCCGCGCCACTGCGCGACCGGCCGTCACGACCAGCGGTGCAGTCGGCGGCGCGCGACCAGCGACATGCGCCCCCGCCAATGTCGCCCGGCAACACGCCACCACACCGTGACGGCTGACACGACGCGCGTAGCATGCGGCGACACGCGACCGACGACCTCGACGGCCCCCGCCGGACGATGACATGCGGCCAGGTTGGACGGGTTCAGGATGCGGCGCGGCGGGGTGCGCTGTCTTGAACGCTGTTGCGGTACGCGCCAGGTGTGACGCCCACGACACGCCGGAACCATCGTGTGAGGTGCGCCTGGTCGGCGAATCCGACGAGCGTCGCGGCCTCCGCGGGGCGGTGTCCCGCGTCCAGCAGGGCACGGGCCCGGGTCACCCGGTGTTGCGCAAGCCACGCATACGGCGGCATGCCCATGGCGTCACGGAAGGCGCGCAGCAGCTGGTAGCGGGAGAGCTCCAGGTCGGCGGCGACTTCCGCGAGGGTCGGCGGGGCGATCAGCTCGTCCGACAGGCGGGTCGCGACGACGCGTGCGATCCGCCCTGCGTCGGTCCGGCGGCGTCCCGCAACGGGGTTCGGGCCCGGCCCCGCGTGGCGCCGGACGAGCGTGCCGAGCACGCCGAGCAGGCGCGACTCGCCCTCCAGCGGGTCGTCGCCGAGCCGCAGGGCATGGTGGGCGAGGCGCAGTGCCTCGCCGAGCCGCCGATCGTCGATGATCGGTTCCCGGAAGTGCGGCCGCACCGGCGCCGGACCCGCGTCGGCCGTCGTCGCGGCGCCCAGCAGCTCGGCGTCCGGGTAGAAGCACAGGTAGGCGAAGCCTTCGGGACGGGCCGGACCGCCGGTGTGCGCCTCTCCCGGTTCGATCACCACGACGCTGCCGGCGCCGGAGTAGATCTTCTCGCCGCGGTAGCGCATCGTCTCCAAGCCGTCGACGGTGACCCCGATGGCGTATTCGTCGTGGATGTGCGGCGCATAGTGCCGGCGGCCGATCCGGGCCGTCAGCAGGTCGAGGGAGGTTCCCTGAATCCCGTTGACGCGTGTCCAGAGGGTCCGGTCGACCGTGATGACCCCGTGGTCAGGCAGAGAAGACGTGCCGGAGGCGCCAGCGATCCTCGTCACGGCCGAGCTCCGCGACGGCCACTCCCTCGGCGCCCGTGACGCGGACCCTGTAGACCCGGCCTTCCTGGGCGGACCCGTAGGTCTTCAGCACCTCGTCGACCGCGTAGCGCGATCCCCGCCACTCGTACGCGGTGAGCCGTCCCGCCGGGTCGTGCTCGGCGCGGATCGGCTCGTTCAGCAAGTGCCCCATTCCGCGAGCCTAGCACGCATTCGAACTGGTGTTCGCAGGCCAGGAGGGGTTCCCGGGCCTTGGGGGCGCCAGCCTCAGGCCATCGTACGCACCCGCGCCCCCACACCGCCGGGCGTGGCACGGCACTCGACTTCATGCCGACATTCAGCCGGAACGTGTGGCCCATGTACAGGCCAAACGACAAACATCACCTCCCTCATCCCGCTGCCGCGACGGCCATCGAGGCCGCGCAGCAGCCCTCGCCCGAGGACTGACCGCTCTACCGCCCTGCCCTCGCGCGGGGACTGACCGCTCTACCACCCTCGCCCGCAGTCCGTCTCCGCGCTACCGCCTTCGCGCGGAGACGTATCGCACTACCGCCCTTGCGGGGACGGACCGCGCTACCACCTCCCGCAAGGACGGACCGCGGTACCACCCCCCCGTGGGGACGGACCGCGCTTTCGCCCAGGAGATCCTCAACTTCCCGGACGGCAACGCCTGTCAACGCCGGCCCCCGCCAGAAGGCCTCTATCCACAGGCTGGGGACACCGTCTGCACACACCTCCCCACCCCTTCCGACAGGCGCTCCAGAAGATCGCGTCCACAGGGAGATCCCCAGAACAACGGGCCTTTCCACGGTTGGAGCGCCATCGTGGACGCCGGCATGCTCAGCATCCTCGCGACCGGGCGGCGATGCACGGAATCCACAACCTGTGGATAACCGGCGTGCACACCCTGGGTACGGCCACCGGTTCCCACGTCCACCATTCTTCCCCAGCCCGCCCCCAACCTCGGCGACCACTTGTCCACGTCGTGGAAAAGCCGCTGACCAGCAACGAAAGCACCCTGGGCGAGTCGTTGCCCACAGCCCGTTCACACCCTGTGGGCAATCCGCCTCCACAACCCGGCGTCACCGGTGGACAACGCCGCCCACCGTGGATCCCCAGCCATGTCCCCAAGCCGCCCACCCGCGAGTCGGCCAGCCGCGACGGGCTGGTCGGCCAATCCCGTCCGCGACCAGATGGGCGCCGAGCCCTCATCGCCGGCGACAGGCGCCCGCGTGCCGACGCCCCACGCGATCGTCCACTGTCCGGACGGTGTGGACGCGTCGTTCAGCCGTACGGAGCCCACGCCGGGAGAGGATGATGTGTGCATGATCGCAGCCGCCGGGGCTGCGCCGAACCGCAGTGCCCCGGTGCGATCTTCAAGGCGCGGGCCGGGGATCCATGCCCTCGATCCCACCGCCGGACGGGCCGCGGGACAGCACGGCCGGAGTCTTGGGGGTGGGGCAGGTCATACCTTAGAACAGAGTTATCCACAGCTTGTGGACGATGAGGGCGGAGGCAATCCCGTGGACTTCAACGAGCACACCGCCACCCAGGCCGTCCGGGAGAGTTTCGGCAAGACCCCCGACCCGCGCCTCCATGAGATCCTGACCGCCCTCACCCGCCACTTGCACGACTTCGTCCGCGAGACCAGGCCGTCCATCCAGGAGTGGGAGCAGGCGATTCAGTTCCTCACCGCCGTGGGCCAGAGCTGCACCGACACGCGACAGGAGTTCGTCCTGCTCTCCGACGTCTTGGGCGTATCGATGCTGGTGGAGACCCTTAACGAACGTGAAGGCGGGACAGAGAGCACCGTCTTGGGCCCGTTCCACATGGTCGAATCGCCCCCACGCGCGCTCGGCGACAGCATCGACCTGGTCGGCGAAGCGGAACCCTGCGTGGTCTCAGGACGCGTCCTGGACACCGATGGGACGCCACTGCCCAATGCCGAGGTCGACGTGTGGCAATGCGACGAGCGAGGGTTCTACGACGTCCAGCAGCCCGGCGGGCAGCCGTCCGGCAACGGCCGTGGGCTTTTCCACACCGACGCCGAAGGACGATTCCGGTTCCGCACCGTTGTCCCCAGCCATTACCCAATTCCCACGGACGGACCGGTCGGACGGTTCCTGGAGGCCACCGGACGCCATCCCTACCGCCCCGCGCACATCCACTTCATCGTCCAAGCGGACGGCCACACGCCGCTGACCACCCACGTTTTCGTGGCGGGAAGTCCCTATCTCGACTCCGACGCGGTCTTCGCGGTCAAACAGAGCCTCATCGTCGACTTCAACGAGTCCGGCGACGAGGAGGCGGCCGCGCAGCACGCCGTCCGAGCCCCCTTCCGGCATGCGGAGTTCGACCTGGTGCTGAGCAGAGAGCCGGTCCGATAACGACGTCCCTTCCTGTCGGGCTCCGCCGGCCGATCTGGAACTCGGCACACAACTCGGGCTCGCGTTCCACGACCCCACTATCCACAACCTGTGGAAAAGCACTCCCTATCTCGGGATAACCCGCCCTGACCTGCACAGCCGCTGGGCGACCACCGCACACCCGGCCTGCTCGAACGTCTACGGCCATACCGG
The DNA here is from genome assembly GCF_052245875.1 of Actinomadura sp. 3N407. NCBI lineage: Bacteria > Bacillati > Actinomycetota > Actinomycetes > Streptosporangiales > Thermomonosporaceae > Actinomadura > Actinomadura sp. 3N407. Next base: position 604,976 of record NZ_JBQQBP010000002.1, on the reverse strand, counting down.
CGAGCGTGGACCGCTGCAAGGGACCAGGTCGGCCGGAGTGGTGGGCGAACAAGCACACACGTCTCGGCTCCATCAAAGTGCGCGTCCTCGTTGTCAGCGACGCGCGCGAGTGGCGTTCAGGTCAGCAGTGGACTTATGACGCTGTAGAGACCGTCAGCCAGATCAGGCCGGTCAGAGAGCGCGTCCTCCAGCACTGCCCGCCAGTACCCCGCCTCTTTGTAGTAGGCGTCTTCCTGCTGAAGACGTAAGCGGGTTTCGACCAGCCGGGCTTCGAAATTCGGCCCAAGACAGCGCCCGACTTCGCCGCTTATCCACCAGCAGAGATCGCTACCAGCCGCCATCACCAGGACGCGCGCAGCATCGAACGCGACCCGTTCCGGGCTCACGGCGGTCATAGGTCAAAGCTATGTTCACGCGCTCGGCCTGTCGATCGTTACCGGACGCTGGCGAGGGTCGTCCCCAGGGCGGTGGCGCGGCCCTGTGGCTGGCGGTCGGGGTGGGGCCCGGTCACCGCCGAGGGGCGGCGGCGGACACGGCGGATGCGTCGCAATGCGCGGCACGGTGCGGCCGTCCGGTGACAGGTGCCCAAGCCGCACCCTCCGTGCGGCCTGGCGCGAGGCCGCCGCCCGGCGGCCTGCGCGGCGCCGCCCCCGGAGATTTACGCTCGGGTGACAGCGAGGGGTCGCCGGTCGGGGCTCGATAGTGCGGCCGGGGTGTTTGGCGGCAACTCGGAAGCTAGGCCGTTAGGCGTCAAAAGACCCCCGCCAATACCCTGCGGGGGTCTTTGAGAGGGTGGGCCTAGGAGGACTTGAACCTCCGGCCTCATCCTTATCAGGGATGCGCTCTAACCGACTGAGCTATAGGCCCGGGTTGTGCCGCTGGTCTGGCGGCGCAACGAGAGGTTACCCCATCTGGCGCGGCAACCGGAAATCGATTACTCGGCCTCCTTGAGGGTCACCTCGACGCCCCCGACGAGGTCGGCGGCGAGGTTGTAGATCACGGAGCCGACGGTGGACAGCGCGGTGATGAGCAGGACGTTGAGGGCGCCCACGAGGACGGTGTAGCCGAAGATGCGGAAGAAGGAGAACCAGTCGCCCGCGTCGACGCTCCCGGTGGTCTCGCCCTGCTCCCGGGTGAGGCTGTTGATCGTGTCGCTGATGGCGTCGAACACGCCGAGGCCGGCCAGGATCGCGTAGAGCACGATGACGGCGACGAGGAGGATGACGAAGCAGACGACGGACATGACGAAGCTGAACTTCATCACCGACCACGGTTCGAGCCGGGCCAGCTGGAGCTGGGCTTTGCGCGCCGGTTTGCCGCCGGTGGCGGGCTTGGACGAGGTGTTCTGGGGCGCCGCCGATGTGGACGGGCGGTTCTTGAGGACGGTGCTCGCGAAGCTCGGGCGGTTCGGCCGGCCGGAGTCGCCCTTGCCGGCGCTGGAGGTGTTGGCCGCGGCGGGCGACGGGCCGCCCGGATTGAACGGCTTGGCGGGCTGTTCCGTACGACCTGTGGAGACCGAACCGGACGGCTCGGCGGGCTTGGCCCAGCCCGTCGGGCCGGAAGCCGAACCCGAAGCCGAACCGGAACCCGAGCCAGAAGCTGAGCCGGAAGCCGAACCGGAGGAGGTCGGAGCGGTTTCCGTGGACGTGGGCGGCGGTTTGGTCGGGGCGGCGGCCTTCGGGACCGAGGGCTTCTCCGGCGACGGGCTCGCCGGCCTGGTGTCCTTGTCCTTGGGCGGTTCGGTGGTGTCCCTGACCGGGGCGATCTCCGGTGAGGACGAGCCGTCGCCCTTCGCCGGCTCGTCCTTGAGGGAGGCCATGTCGGTCCGGGTCTCCTCCGTGCCGGACGCCGCCGCGGCCGAGTCCGTGCCGGACTCGGGCGCGGCGGTGTCGGTGTCGGCGGAGTCGATTTCGACGGTCGTCTCGTCCCGGCTCGACTTGGCGGACGCGGCGGCCACGGTCTTGCCGGGCTTGCCGGTGGGCTTGGCGCCGGGCTTGGCCCCGGGTTTCTTGCCGGAGCCGCCCGCGCCGGCACCACCGGCGCCGGGCCCGCCCTTGCTCTTGCCGGGCTCGGTGCTCACGTGTCCTCCTGGCCTATCGGCTCGGTGCCGCGGTGGGGTCCGTCATTCACCGTCGCCCCCCTCGGCGTCGTCTGAGTCCTCCATGGACTCTACGTTCCTCGCGATGGCCACCACGCTGTCCCCGTCCGCGAGGTTCATCAGGCGGACGCCCATGGTCTGCCTGCCGGACTGCTTGATCTCCGCGGCGGTGGTGCGGATGACGCCGCCGTTGGACGTCATCGCGAACACCTCGTCGTCCGGACCCACCATGAGGGCCCCTACCAACATCCCCCGCGATTCAACGATCTTAGCGGTGAGGACCCCCTTACCCCCACGGCCTTGGAGCGGGTACTGGTCGACCGGGGTCCGCTTGGCGTAGCCGCCCCGGGTGGCGACCAGGACGTCATGGGAGGTGTCCTGCACCACGAGCATGTTGAGGACTTCCTGGCTCTCCTCGAAACGCATGCCGATGACGCCGGACGTCGCGCGTCCCATCGGCCGCAGCGACTCGTCGTCGGCGCGGAAGCGGATCGCCTGGGCGCCGGTGGAGACCATCAGCAGGTTGTCGTCGGACGAGACGAGCCGCGCGGCGATCACCTCGTCGTCCTCGATCAGGTTGATCGCGATGATGCCGCCGGTGCGGGGCGAGTCGAAGTCCTGCAGCGCGGTCTTCTTGACGCGGCCGTTCTTGGTACCGAGCACCAGGTAGGGGGCCACGTTGTAGTCGCGCAAGGTCATGACCTGGGCGATGTGCTCATCGGGCTGGAAGGCCAGCAGGTTCGCGACGTGCTGGCCGCGCGAGTCGCGGCCCGCGTCAGGCAGCTCGTAGGCCTTGGCGCGGTAGACGCGGCCCTTGTTGGTGAAGAACAGGATCCAGTTGTGCGTCGAGGTGACGAAGAACTGGTCGACGATGTCGTCCTGCTTGAGCTGCGCGCCGCGGACGCCCTTGCCGCCGCGCCGCTGCGCCCGGTACAGGTCGGTCTTGGTGCGCTTGGCGTAGCCGCCGCGGGTGATGGTGACGACGACGCCCTCTTCGGCGATGAGGTCCTCGTACGACACGTCCCCGTCGAACGGGATGATCTGGGTGCGCCGCTCGTCGCCGTACTTCTCGACGATCGGGGCGAGCTCGTCGGCGACGATCTGGCGCTGCCGCTCAGGCGAGGCCAGGATGTCGTTGTAGTCGGCGATCTCCGCCATGAGCTTGTCGTACTCGTCGGTGATCTGCTGGCGTTCCAGGGCGGCGAGCTTGCGCAGCTGCATGTCGAGGATGGCCTGCGCCTGGATCTCGTCGATCTCCAGGAGGCCCATCAGGCCCTGCTGCGCCTCCGACGCCGATGGCGAGCGGCGGATGAGCGCGATGACCTCGTCGATGCGGTCGAGGGCCTTCAGGAGGGCGCGCAGGATGTGGGCGCGTTCCTCGGCCTTGCGGAGCAGGAACCGGGTGCGGCGGACGATGACGTCCACCTGGTGGGTGACCCAGTGCCGGACGAACTGGTCGATGCGCAGGGTGCGCGGCACACCGTCGACGAGCGCGAGCATGTTCGCGCCGAACGTCTCCTGCAGCTGGGTGTGCTTGTACAGGTTGTTCAGGACGATCTTGGCGACGGCGTCGCGCTTGAGGACGATGACGAGGCGCTGCCCCGTCCGGCCGGACGTCTCGTCGCGGACGTCGGCGATGCCGTCGAGCTTGCCGTCCTTCACCCCGTCGGCGATCTTGAGCGCGAGGTTGTCCGGGTTGACCTGGTAGGGCAGCTCGGTGACGACGAGGCAGGTGCGGCCCTGGATCTCCTCGACCTCGATGACGGCCCGCATGGTGATGGAGCCGCGGCCGGTGCGGTAGGCGTCCTCGATGCCCTTGCGGCCGACGATCAGCCCGGCGGTCGGGAAGTCGGGGCCCTTGACCCGCTCGATCAGCGCCTCGAGCAGCTCTTCGTCGGAGGTGCCGTAGTTGTCCAGGTACCAGCGGATGCCGTCGGCGACCTCGCGGAGGTTGTGCGGCGGGATGTTGGTCGCCATCCCGACGGCGATGCCGGCGGACCCGTTGACGAGCAGGTTCGGGTACCGGGACGGGAGGACGTCCGGTTCCTGCGAACGGCCGTCGTAGTTGGGGGAGAAGTCGACGGTCTCCTTGTCGATGTCGCGCAGAAGCTCCATCGCAAGGGGCGCCATGCGGCACTCGGTGTACCGCATGGCCGCGGCGGGGTCGTTGCCGCGCGAGCCGAAGTTCCCGTTGCCGTCGACCAGCGGGTACCGCATCGCCCACGGCTGGGCGAGCCGGACGAGTGCGTCGTAGATGGCGGAGTCGCCGTGCGGGTGGTAGTTCCCCATGACGTCGCCGACGACGCGGGCGCACTTGAAGTAGCCGCGGTCGGGTCGGTACCCGCCGTCGTACATCGCGTAGAGGACGCGGCGGTGGACGGGTTTGAGGCCGTCACGCACCTCGGGCAGCGCGCGCGCGACGATGACCGACATCGCGTAGTCGAGATAGCTCTTCTGCATCTCGACTTGGATGTCGACCGGTTCTATCCGTTCGCCCGGGTAGCCGCTCTCTGTGGTCACGTCCGTCACTCTCAAGACCTTTTCTGCTCGGTGGGATGCACGTACGGTCGCCTCTGGGAGTCAGGCCGCTGGGAGCGCGGCCGCGAGGCCCGTACCTCAGATGTCGAGGAAGCGCACGTCCTTGGCGTTGCGCTGGATGAACTCCCGGCGGGGCTCGACCTCCTCGCCCATGAGCACGCTGAACAGTTCGTCGGCCTGCGCGGCGTCGTCGAGCTGGACCTGGAGCAGAACCCGGTGGTCGGGGTCCATGGTGGTGTCCCACAGCTCGTTGGCGTTCATCTCGCCGAGGCCCTTGAAGCGCTGCACCAGGTCGCGGGGACGCGGGTCGCGCTTGCCGGAGGCCACCCCGGCCTCGATGATCGCGTCGCGCTCGGAGTCGGAGTAGGCGTAGTCGGCCTCCGTGCCCCGCGAGTCCCACTTGATCTTGTAGAGCGGGGGCTGGGACAGGTAGACGTGCCCGGCCTCGATCAGCGGCTTCATGAACCGGAACAGCAGCGTCAGCAGCAGCGTGTTGATGTGGTGGCCGTCGACGTCCGCGTCCGACATCAGGATGATCTTGTGGTAGCGGAGCCGCCCGATGTCGAACTCGTCGTGCACCCCGGTGCCGAGCGCGGTGATGATCGCCTGCACCTCGTTGTTCTTCAGGATCCTGTCGATCCTGGCCTTCTCCACGTTGAGGATCTTGCCGCGGATCGGCAGGATCGCCTGGAAGTGCGGGTTGCGGCCGCCCTTGGCGGAGCCTCCCGCCGAGTCGCCCTCGACGATGTACAGCTCCGACTTGGCCGGGTCGGTGGACTGGCAGTCCGACAGCTTGCCGGGCAGCGACGTCGACTCCAGCAGGCTCTTGCGGCGGGTCAGGTCGCGCGCCTGCCGCGCCGCCACCCGGGCCCGCGCCGCCTGCGAGGCCTTGTTGATGATCTCCTTGGCCTCGCCGGGGTTCTCCTCGAACCAGTCGCGCAGGTGCTCGTTGCAGGCCTTCTGGACGAACGACTTGGCCTCGGTGTTGCCGAGCTTGGTCTTGGTCTGCCCCTCGAACTGCGGGTCCGCCAGCTTGATCGAGATGATCGCGGTGAGGCCCTCGCGGACGTCCTCGCCGGTGAGGTTGTCGTCCTTGTCGCGCAGCAGGCCCTTGTCGCGGGCGTACCGGTTGACGATCGTGGTGAGCGCCGCCCGGAACCCCTCTTCGTGGGTGCCGCCCTCCGCCGTGTTGATCGTGTTGGCGAAGGTGTGCACGGACTCGGCGTACGACGAGTTCCACTGCATGGCGATTTCCAGCGACATGCCCGTGGTGTCGTCGTCGAAGTAGACCACCGACTCGTGGACGGCGTCCTTGCGCGCGTTGATGTAACGCACGAAGTCCTCGATGCCGCCGTCGTAGTGGTACCGGACGATGTGCGGCTCGCCGTTGATGTATTCGGGACGGTCGTCCCGAAGGGTGATGGCCAGGCCGCGGTTGAGGAACGCCATCTCCTGCATGCGGCGGGAGAGGGTCTCGAAGTTCCATTCGAGGGTCTCGAAGATCTCGGGGTCCGGCCAGAACGTGATGAGGGTGCCGGTCTCGTCGGTCGGCTCGCCCTTGCGCAGCTCGGTCTCGGGGCCCTGCCACGTGTACGACTGGCGCCACACGAAGCCGCTGGTGCGGACCTCGGCCTCCATCCGTGTCGAAAGCGCGTTCACCACGGCGGAGCCGACGCCGTGGAGGCCGCCCGACACGGCATAGGACTTGCCGTCGAACTTGCCGCCCGCGTGCAGCGTGGTCAGCACCAGCTCGATGGCCGGACGCTTCTCCACGGGGTGCTCGCCCACGGGGATGCCGCGGCCGTTGTCGAGCACGCTCACGCCGCCGTCGGCCATCAGTGTCACCACGATGTCGTCGGCATAGCCGGCGAGGGCCTCGTCGACCGCGTTGTCCACGATCTCGTAGACGAGGTGGTGCAGGCCGCGCTCACCGGTCGAGCCGATGTACATGCCCGGGCGCTTGCGAACCGCCTCAAGCCCTTCAAGGACAGTGATCGAACTAGCGTCGTACGCCAAAGGAGATCCTCCTGCCGGGGATGTCTGCCGCTCCGCACCCGAGGGAGGCGCGGTGTGCCCCGTAACACACATGAGGGCGCCCGGTTGTGCTCTGTTCACCTTGGTCAGAGGCCCGGGCACCCTTTGGCGGCGCAGCATCCTGAACCGATTTCATTCTACCGGGTGACACGGCCAAAAGTGGCACTCCCGAGCGCTGTGTGCGCGTGTGGCGGCCGGGCGGGCCTGGAGCTACACCCCCCTATAGGGCCAGGGGGCTTCTCTGGCCTACGTGGCGCTGGCTGCTGAACTCGGCACTTGGCCCGCCGAACAGTTGTTCCCACCCGGCTCCGGCCCGGCGGCTGGGCACCAACGGCCGATCGATGCGACACCTGGTGCGGCACGCGGCGCGGCGCACGGTGCGGATCTTGGGGCGGATCTTGGGGCGGATCTTGGGGCGGCACGCGGCGCGGCGCACGGTCAACGGACGCGCCAGGCGCCGGTGCGGCGCGGGCCGGACGAGGGGCCCACCACCTTCACCCGACGAACGGTGCCGTGGCCGAGTTCCTCGTTCAGCCGCCGCACGAGCGTGGACGACAGCAGGCGAAGCTGCGTCGCCCACGTCGTCGAGTCGGCGGCGACGGTCAGTTCGCCTTCCTCGAAGCGCTCCGGCCGGGTGTGCTCGGCCAGTTCCGCGCCGACGATGCCGGCCCAGTTGCCGAACACGCCGCCGACGGCCGCTCTCTGCTCCCATCCGCGAGACGCCATCAGCTCGTTGATCGCCGCGCCGAACAGCTTGGGATCTCCGCCCCGTCCGGGCTCCCGCACACGGACGACCCGTCCGCCGCTTCTGCGTTTGCCGTTCTGGCCGGGAAGCGTGCCGCGCTTCACGGCGTCCGCCTTCGCCTGGGCGAGCGCCTCGCGGGCCAGCTCGATCCCCGACTTGGCCGGCGGTTCGCTCGCCTCCTCCTCCGCGGGTTCGGGGGAGTTGTGCACATGCTGTGGATCGTCGTTCACGCGCTCGCCCCTTCCGGTCGTCGACCACTCTCGGCGGACGCCCTCCGGCCCTCGGCGAAACCGGCCCGACCACGCCCTCCGCTCCGCGGGCGGCGGATCACGTCCTCCGCCACGCCGATGCTTCGCGGCGGTCGCTCCGGGGATGACCACCCCGGCCTGCGGGTGCCTGCCTGGATGATCCCCGAGGATCACCCTGCCTGCGAGAGCCATGCCCGGCCGCCGTGCCGAGCGTGACCGCCGACGCCTTTCGCTCCCTCCGGGCACCGGTCAGTCCCGGACGACCTTGCCGTCGGAAACGGTATACGACCCCCCTGTCAATTCGGCCGGTACATCGGCGGGGACGGCCGCCGTGACGAGCACCTGCTCCGCGGGGACGACCATCCCGGCCAGCCGGCTGCGGCGGCCGGTGTCCAGCTCGGCGAACACGTCGTCCAGGATCAGTACCGGGTCGTCGCCGTCCGCCCGCAGCAGGTCGAACGCGGCGAGCCGCAGCCCGAGCGCGAACGACCACGACTCGCCGTGGCTGGCGTAGCCGCGCGCCGGCAGGTCCCCGAGCCGCAGGACGAGCTCGTCCCGATGCGGGCCGATGAGGCTCACTCCGCGTTCCAGTTCCTGCTTGCGCGCCTCCCCTACCGCCGCCAGCATCTGCTCGGCCAGTTGTCCACGGTCTGTGGACAACTCGACGTCCCCGAGGGAGCTCTTGTAGTACAGGTCGGCCGCGTCACCGCCCAGCGCGAGCGCCGCATAGGCACGGACGACGAGGGGACGGAGCGCATCGACCAGGTCCAGCCGGGCGGCCAGAAGCTCGGATCCGGTGCGCGCCAGGTGCGAATCCCACACATCCAGGGTCGCGAGGACCTCCTGGCCAGGGGAGCGCCTGTGCGCGGCCGCCGATTTCAACAGGGCGTTGCGCTGCTTGAGGACGCGGTCATAGTCGGACCGCACACCCGCGAAACGCGGAGCCCGCGCGGTCAGCAGCTCGTCCATGAACCGCCGCCGCTCCCCCGGATCGCCCTTCACAAGAGAAAGGTCCTCGGGGGCGAACAACACCGTCCGCAGCATCCCCAGGATCTCGCGCGGCCTGGGTACGGGGGACCGGTTGAGCCGCGCCCGGTTCGCCTTCCCCGGGTTGATCTCCAGCTCGATCAGCGCCTTGCGGTCGTCCTTCACCACCCCGGCGCGCACGATCGCGCGGGGGGCGCCGTGCCGGACGAGCGGCGCGTCCGTCGCCGCCCTGTGGCTGCCGTGCGTGGCGACGTATCCGATGGCCTCGACCAGGTTCGTCTTCCCCTGGCCGTTCGGGCCCACGAACGCGGTCACCCCCGGCTCCAGCCCGACCTCGGCGGCCGGATACGAGCGGAAGTCCTGCAAGGAAAGGTGGGCGACGTGCACGAGACACGAGCGTAGAGCCTCCAGCACCCACGCAGCGCACGCCCTCACGTCCACCACCTCCGCGGCTCCCGGCGGCCCTCGCGGCCGGCCCGCTCACAAGACTCGGGGAGGCGGACGCCGGCCGGGACCCGGAACCGGAATTGTGGATAACTCGCGGAGTCTCAGACCGCGGGCGGGTCGACGTCGGCGCCGGGGGAGTCGCCGTCGCCGGCGGCCTCGACCGCGTGGCCGCCGAACTGGTTGCGGAGGGCGGCGACGACCCTCATCGTGGGCGAGTCCTCCTGGCGGGAGGCGAACCGCGCGAACAGGGAGGCGCTGATGGCGGGCAGGGGGACGGCGTGCTCGACGGCGGCCTGGACCGTCCAGCGGCCCTCGCCGGAGTCGTTGGCGTAGCCGCGCAGGTCGTCGAGCTCCGGGTCGCCGGCCAGGGCCCTGTTCAGCAGTTCCAGCAGCCAGGAGCGGATGACCGTGCCCTCCTGCCAGCTCAGGAACGTCTCCGGAACCCGGGTCACGAGGTCGCTGGCCTCGATCAGCTCGTAGCCCTCGCCGAAGGCCTGCATCATCGCGTACTCGATGCCGTTGTGGACCATCTTCACGAAGTGGCCCGCGCCGACCTTGCCGGAGTGGACGAAGCCGTACTCGCCCGCCGGCTTGAGCGTCTCGAAGATCGGCATCAGGCGCTTCACGTTGTCGTCGTCGCCGCCGACCATGAGCGCGTAGCCGTTCTCCAGGCCCCACACGCCGCCGCTGACGCCGCAGTCCACGAACCCGATCCCCTTGGCGGCCAGCTCTTCGCCGTGTTTCTGATCGTCCACATAGTGTGAATTACCGCCGTCGACGACGACGTCGCCGGGCTGAAGAACCTCCCCCAGCCTGTGGATGGTGTCGGCGGTGGGCTTGCCGGCGGGCACCATCACCCACACGGCGCGCGGCGGGGCCAGCCGTTCGGCCAGCTCCTCGACCGAGCCGACGTCGGTGATGTCGGGATCGCGGTCATAGCCGACGATCGTGTGGCCGCCCCGGCGCAGCCGCTCGGCCATGTTGCCGCCCATCTTGCCCAGGCCGATGATCCCAAGCTCCATGCAAGCTCACTCTCCCCTGTGCGTAACTGCACGCGTGCGTGACCGCACGGCTGCGTGACCGTGCGCGCCGGTCTCCATGCGTGCGCGGCCGCGGGGGCGACCCCGGCGGGACGTCGTCCCCAGGTGCCCCGGGGCTGTGCATGCCCCAGGGCGAACCTTTCATCGCACGAGCCCGTGTATTCGCGAACGAAAGGCCCCTTGGCTCCTTACCCGGATGAACCGGATTACCCGGACAGCCGGACGGGCATGATCAGGTAACGGTAGTTCGGGTTCTCGCCGTCCTGCGGCGGCTTGCCGGTGAGGACGGCCGGCTTCGTCGGGGTCGTGAAGGAGAGCCGCGCCACATCCGAGCCGATCGCGGTGAGCCCGTCGAGGAGGAAGGCGGGGTTGAAGGCGATGTCGATGTCCTCGCCCTCCAGCGTCGCCTCCAGGGCCTCCACCGCCTGAGCCTCGTCCCCGGTCCCGGCCTCCAGGACGACCTCGCCCTGGCTGAATGAGAGCCGCACGGGGGTGTTGCGCTCGGCAACCAGCGACACGCGTTTGACGGCCTCGATGAACGGCGAGGTCTGGATCTCGGCGAGGCCCGCGTACTCGCTCGGCAGCAGCGACCTGTACTTGACGAAGTCGCCGTCCAGGAGACGCGACGTCGTCCGGCGGCCGCCGCCCTCAAAGCCGATCATGCCTTCGCCGGCGCTGCCCGTCGCGGCGAGTGCGATCGACACCTCCGCGCCCGCCGTCAGCGACTTGGCCGTGTCGGCGAGCGTCTTGGCGGGGACGAGCGCGACGGCGGAGAAGTCGGGACGTTCCGGCTTCCAGTGCAGTTCACGGACGGCCAGCCTGTAGCGGTCGGTGGACGCCAGAGTGACGGTCTCGCCCTCGATTTCCACACGGACGCCGGTCAGCATGGGGATCGTGTCGTCCTTGCCTGCGGCGATCGCGACCTGGGAGACAGCCGCGGCGAACTCGTCACTTCCCACGGACCCGGCGGCCGGCGGCATCTCCGGCAGGGTGGGGTAGTCCTCCACAGGCATGGTGAGAAGTGTGAATTTCGCGCTGCCGCAGCGGAGCATCACCTTCGCCCCGTCCGTGGTCACCTCCACAGGGTGTGGGGGAAGACTGCGCGAAATCTCGGCGAGGAGCCGCCCGGACACCAGGGCCGTCCCGGCCTCCTCCACGTCGATGTCCGTGGACACCTGGGCGGAGACCTCGTAGTCGAAGGCGGACAACTTCAGCCGGTCACTGTTCTCCTCGCCGCCGGCGACGATGTGCATTCCCGCGAGGACCGGTACCGGCGGCCGGACCGGGAGCGTGCGTGCGGTCCAGGCGACGGCGTCGGCGAGGGCGTCTCTGTCGATGCGGAACTTCAAGGGGACCCGCCTCCTGCAGGTGTCGGACAACGGTGACGTGATCCTGGCTCGGCCGGGGCGCTCGGGGCAGGTTCTCCCCAGGCCCTGACTTGAGATGGATCTTTTCTTGGATAGAGAAGAGGTGCAGTACTAGTCATAGGGGCGGTGGATAGTGTGGACAGACCTCGTTTTCCCAGGTGAGGCGCTGTTTCTCTGTCCACCGGTGCTGTGCATCGGGAGTGGACGGCGCGGCGGCGCCTGGGGACGGCGAAATCATCCCCACACGTCGTCCTCATGTCATCCCCCGGTTTTCCACGAGTTCTCCACGGGTATGCCGGTAGTTTCGAGTGCCTGTGTACACGGGACCCATGGTCACCGGAGTTCGCCCCCAGGTCCGTCCCCAGGTCGTCCACCGGTTTTCCCCAGGAGGCCGGGTGTCCGTGCACAGCGGGCCCACGTCCGTCCACTCTTCATCCTCAGCTTCTCCATGGGTTGCCCACCGGGTTATCCACGAAAATCCCCAGAGTTTTCCACAACTTGTGAGTAGCGGCTCCGGTTCTCGGGGGATGCGCGTCTTTTGCCGGTTTCGCGCGCCGGACGAGGTGTGGACGAGGCGATCGCGACCCGTCCACAGGCATCGCGCCGGTCTGTCCACAATGTGTACGCCCGCGCCGTCAGCGCTTGCGGGCCTGGTGCTTGATCCGCCCCGTCAGCTCCGTGACCTGGTTGTATATGGCACGGCGCTCGGCCATCAGCGACCGGATCTTGCGCTCGGCGTGCATCACCGTCGTGTGGTCGCGGCCCCCGAACTGCTGCCCGATCTTGGGGAGCGACAGCTCGGTCAGCTCCCGGCACAGGTACATCGCGATCTGCCGGGCGGTCACGAGCATCCGCGAACGCGACGGCCCGCACAGGTCCTCGATCGTCGTCCCGAAGTACTCCACCGTCTGCGCCATGATCATCGCGGCGGTGATCTCGGGACCGGAGTCGTTGGGGATGAGGTCCTTCAGGACGATCTCGGCGAGCTTCATGTCCACCGACTGCCGGTTCAGGCTCGCGAACGCCGTGACCCGGATCAGCGCGCCCTCCAACTCGCGGATGTTCGTCGCGATCTGCGAGGCGATGAACTCCAGCACGTCCGGCGGCGCGGCCAGGCCCTCCTGGCGCGCCTTCTTCTGCAGGATCGCGATCCGCGTCTCCAGCTCGGGCGGCTGGACGTCGGTCGTCAGCCCCCACTCGAACCGGTTGCGAAGCCGGTCCTCCAGGGTCACCAGCTCCTTCGGCGGACGGTCACTGGAGATCACGATCTGCTTGCTGGCGTTGTGGAGGGTGTTGAAGGTGTGGAAGAACTCCTCCTGCGTCTGCTCCTTGCCCTCAAGGAACTGGATGTCGTCGACGAGGAGGATGTCCACATCCCGGTAGCGGCGGCGGAACCCGTCGGCCTTTCCGTCACGGATCGAGTTGATGAAGTCGTTGGTGAATTCCTCTGAACTCACATAACGGACGCGCGCCCCGTTGAAGAGGCTCTGTGCGTAATGCCCGATCGCGTGGAGAAGGTGAGTCTTGCCGAGACCCGAGTCGCCGTAGACGAACAGCGGGTTGTACGCCTTGGCCGGCTGCTCGGCCACCGCGACCGCGGCGGCGTGCGCGAATCTGTTCGACGACCCGATGACGAACGTCTCGAACGTGTACTTGGGATTCAGGCGGGCGTGCTCGGACGCACCCGAACCCGATCCCGAACCCGAACTCGCGCCGGGGCCTCCCCCGGCGCCGCCGCCCGGTACCGGCACGGGTCCGCGCGAGTCGGAGCCCTCCTCATCCCGGAAGCCGCCCTCACCGCGGTAGGGCTCCTCACCCCTGTACTGCTCGCCACCGCCGTACTGCTCGTTGCCGTACTGTTCCGTCCCCTTGTACTGCTGCTCGCCGCCGGCGAACGACGGGTTTTCGGCTTGGAACGTGTCTTCCGCATGCCCGAGCGGTGCCTCGTTCCCACCGTGCTGGGATTCGTGCCCCATCTGCTCGGCACGGCCGCCGGAACGGCGTGGGCCGAGCGTGCGGTCGTTCAGATGCGAGTGCGGGGACCGTCCCGGCGGCTCTCCGCCGAAGCCTTCCTGGCCCCCGTAACCCGGCGGAAAGCCCTGCGGGCCGCGTCCTTCGTACGGGGACGGGCCCCGTCCACCCGGGCCCGCCCCATACGCGGGGGGACGAGGCGCTGGCGGATAAGACCCACGGTCGTCGTCCTGAGCCTGTGGATAACCTCCGGGTGACCCGTGGCTGTGGGTAACTCCCGGCTGCGGCCGGTAGCCCTGATCGCCGAACGGCTGCTCCGGGTACGGACGGTCGGACCGCTCGCCGTAGGACGGATCGCCGCCGTACTGCTGCTCGCCGTACGCCTGATCCTTGTAGGGACGATCCCGGTCGCGGTCGCGGTCGCGGTCGCGGTCCCGGTCGTCCTGCGGCCGTTCCCCGTAGGGATCGCCATAAGAAGAAGGTGTGTTCTCGTGCATCCCAAGCCCGGCCCCTGGGCCGGGAATCGGCGCGGACAGCGGCTCACCGGTTCCGGGACGCGAACCCCCTCCGGGCCCGGCGCCGCTCGCCGCGGGCGGTTCCGGCTGGACGGTCACCGCAACGCGGATCTCCCTGCCCAGCTCATGGGACAGGGCCTGCGTGATGAGGTTGCGCAGCCGGGTCTCCAGCGCGTCCTTGGCGAACTCGTTCGGTGCCGCGAGCAGAGCCGTCCCCTCGACCAGCGCCAGCGGACGGACCATCGGCAGCCAAGCGCGGTAACTCGGAGACAGATCACTCTCGGACAGCGCGGTGAGGGTGCGGGCCCAGACCGATCCGAGATCCTGACCGTCCATGCGCAAGGTCCCCTCCCCCTCCGTTCTACGGAGTACCTGACTGCCCGGCTTTCCCGCGAGTTGCGATCGGCCTCACAGGGCACGGTCGCGACGCGGAAGACTAACTCTCTCACGAGTTGTCCACAGAGTTGTCCACATGCTGTGCATAGGCATGGGGGACCCTGTGCAAAACCCGTACGGCGGGTTCCGGTGAACGAGGTCGGGAAGACTCCGGCCTTCGGACGGCCGGTGCGAGGGCTGTTCTCGAACGGGGGCTTGCGGGGGCAGAACACCGACATCAGATCGTCGAATTCGTCGAAGGAGCGTCGGCTCGCCCGGACGACCTTAACCCCTGTGAGCCACACCTGCAACACGCTCGGACCCCCGCCCCACCCGGCCTCCGCGTCCGCGACCGGAGGTGTCGACGGTGGTCGTGCCCGTTGAGGTGTGCCCGGTGAGGTGTGCCCGGTGAACCTGGTGAAATACGCCGGGAGAGCGCGGTGAGGCGTGCCGGGAGAGGCGTCGGCTCCGTTTGACCGGATACCCAGGTTGCCCGTAACGTGCTGAGGTCGAGTCGCATCGACGGAGATGACGCGTGCCCGCCGGAAGCCCCTCCAGGCAAGTTCGGGTGGGCCCCCGCTGCGGGGGACCGGACGCGGCCCTCGATGCGAGCTATCGAGCCTTTCGAAGACGAACCGACCGCAGCACTGGAGCCTCAAGTGAGCAAGCGTACTTTCCAGCCGAACAACCGTCGTCGCCACAAGAAGCACGGCTTCCGGCTGCGCATGCGCACTCGCGCCGGCCGCGCGATCCTGACCAACCGGCGCGGCAAGGGCCGCACCCGCATCGCGGTCTGACCCACCGCTCACTGTGCTGCCGTCCGGAAACCGGATGCGGCGGCGGGACGACTTCACGTTGGCCGTCCGGCGCGGTCGCCGCGCTGGACGGCCAACTGTCGTGGTTCACCTGCTTCAGCCGGACGAGGCCCCCGATGCGCCCGCACCGCCGCTGGTCGGGTTCATCGTGGCGCGCACCGTGGGGAACGCCGTCGTCCGCAACTCCGTGCGGCGCCGGCTCCGCCACCTGATGCGCCCGCACCTCGACCGGCTCGCAGCGGGTAGCCTGCTCGTAGTGCGCGCCAACCCCCGGGCGGGGACGGCGCGTCCTGACGAACTGGCCGCGGATCTGGAGTCGGCGCTCGACCGGCTGATGCGGCCCGCGTCCAAGGGGCGAAGATGAGGAGTCGGCAGGGGACGGTGCTCCCCTCGCAGCACCCGGGGTCCCCGGGCCCCGTCGCGACCCTGCTGATCTTTCTCGTCCGCGCCTACCGCCGCTTCTTGAGTCCCCTGCTCGGGCAGCAGTGCCGGTTCCAGCCCAGCTGCAGCGCGTACGGCCTGGAGTCGCTCCAGGTGCACGGGGCGCTGCGCGGCACGTGGCTGACGGCCCGCCGGATCGTGCGGTGCCATCCCTTCAACCCGGGGGGTTACGACCCGGTGCCGCCGAAGAAGGCGGCCAAGGGGCGTTTCTCCGGGGGATCCGGGGGGCCCGCCGCCCAGGAGCGATCCGCGGCGGCTTCTTCGAACTCCGGCCGCGAGGAGAGCGGTCCCGCCCTAGCAGAGCCCAAGGAGCTGCCCGGTGCTTGATTGGTTGTACGAGATCGTTTCTCAGCTCATCGTGTGGATTCACACGGGGCTGAGCACCGTCGTCCCCAAGGACAGTGGATGGGCCTGGGGTGGCTCGATCATCCTGCTGACGGTCCTGCTGCGAGTCGTCCTCGTCCCCCTGTTCGTGAAGCAGATCCACGCTTCGCGGAAGATGCAGGAGCTGAATCCCAAGGTCCAGGCGCTGCGCAAGAAGTACAAGAACGACAAGCAGCGCATGAACCAGGAGGTCATGAAGCTCTACCAGGAGAACGGCGCCAACCCGTTGTCGGGCTGCCTGCCGCTCCTGGTCCAGATGCCGATCTTCATCGGGCTGTTCCAGACCCTGCAGAAGATCTCCGACGCCGACCCCGGTGAGAGCGTCTTCGCGGTGTCGGCGGAACTGGTCGCCAGCGCCCAGAACGCCAGCATCTTCGGCGCCCACATCCCGGACACCTTCCTCAACGCGTGGGGTTCGGACCCCAAGAGCTGGACCGCCATCCTCATCACCGGCGTCGCCGTGGTGATCAGCTCGGTCACGACGTTCTTCACCGTCCGGGCGAGCATGAAGCGCCAGCCCGTCACCGACGAGGCCAACCCGATGATGCAGGCGCAGAAGATGATGGTCTTCATGGCGCCGCTGTTCGGCCTCTTCGGACTCGGCTTCCCCCTGGGCGTCCTCATGTACTGGGTCACATCCAACAGTTGGACGCTGGCGCAGCAGCACTACATCTTCAAGAAGTACCCGCCGCCCAGCACGGACGACACCGCGCCGGTCTCCACCACAAAGTCGGGCACGAAGGCCGGCGCGAAGTCGGGCGCCAAGCCGGGCACGAAGGCCGGCGTCAAGTCGGGCGCCAAGCCGGGTGCCAAGGCGGGGACCAAGTCGGGCGCCAAGGGAGCCGGTGCGAAGAACGGCCAGGCCCCGTCCGGCGGCAAGGCCAGGCTGAAGAAGGAGGAGGCGGACACCGTCCCCGAGGACGACGAGAAGCCGAAGGTCGTCCGCAACCAGCCGACCCGCAAGCCGCGCAGCAAGCGCAGCGGCACCCAGAAGCGCTAGTTTGAACCCCGAGCACGTGCCGGAGAAGGAGACCCCGTTGAGCCAGACCGACACAACCGAGGTCGACGTCCAGGCGCTCGAACAGGAAGGCGAGATCGCCGCCGACTACATCGAGGGCCTGCTGGACATCGGTGACTATGACGGCGACATCGACATGGACGTCGAGGGTGAGCGCGCGATCGTCGCGGTCGTCGGCGGCGCCTTGGACGAACTGGTCGGCAAACGCGGCGAGGTCCTGGAAGCGCTGCAGGAGCTGACCCGACTGGCCGTCCACCGGCAGACGGGCAACCGTACCCGCCTCATGCTCGACATCGGCGGCTACCGTGAGCGCCGCCGCGCCGAGCTGACCAAGCTCGGCACCGACGTCGCCGACGAGGTCAAGCAGGGCGGCGAGCCGAAACCGCTCGCCCCGATGACCCCGTTCGAACGCAAGATCGTTCACGATGCCGTCGCCGACGCGGGCCTGCGCAGCGAGTCCGAAGGCGAAGAACCCGACCGCTACGTGGTCGTCTACCCCGCCTGACGCCTCGGCCGTCCCGCCCGGACGACGCTGCCCCGACCCCGAACGGCCCCGGTGCCCACCCGCATCGGGGCCGTTCGCATGCGGACCGGACGGTGTGATGCCGGCCGATCCGCCCGGAGCGGGGAGGGCCCCGCGCCCTGCCCGGCGCGGGGCCCCGGAAGCTCGGTGTGCACCGCCGCCCAGGCACACCGAGCGGTATCGGAAGGCGGGGTCATCTCCTGACGGTCCGCCGCCACCGGCGGCGCTGCGGGACGGGCCGCCCCTCCGCGTCGATGACGGACGGGCTCTGCTGCTCCGCCGGATCCTGGGCGTGCGCGGGGTCCTGCTCGAACGCCGGGTCCTGCGCGATATGGCCGCGCGGCACGCCCTCGCCCGCCGGGTGTTCGATCACGCGTTCGACTCGTTCACCCGGACGCCCGCCGGGCGCGGGGTCCTCGATGACGTGCTCCTCGCGGACCACGGTCCCCGGCTCGTCCCCGTAGGCGGGATCTGCGCCGACGACACGTCCGGCGCGGCGCCGCGGACGCGTGTACTTGACGGTGAAACCCATGCTGAACAGCCCCACCAGCATCAGGATCCAGCCGACCAGCTCAATGTTGATGCCGCTGAGGTCGACCTGGAGGGCGAACGCGAGAATCGCGCCGATGGTGATGAATGCGAGACTGACTCCGATTCCCATCTGTCGGAGCTCCTTCCGGGGGGAGTCTGGGCGACACTGCGCCCCTACCCGGCGAACCCCGATTATGCGAAGGGGTCATGTGGTTCTCCCCATATCGCAAGGGTCGGCCGACACGGCGTCCCGGCGCCGCGCGTGCACGCCCCCGCCGGTTTTTGTGGAACGATTCGTCTGGTGGGGATTGCACGTGAGGTATTCGGTGACGCGCTGCCGGTCGCGGAGCGCTACGCGGCGTTCCTCGCGGAAGCCGGGGTCGAGCGCGGGCTCATCGGGCCGCGCGAGGTCGACCGTCTCTGGGAACGCCACCTGATCAACTGCGCGGTGGTGTCCGCGGCCGTGCCGGCGGACGCGCAGGTCGTCGACGTCGGCTCGGGGGCGGGCCTGCCGGGCGTCGTCCTCGCGATCGTCCGGCCCGACCTCCGGGTGACCCTCCTGGAACCGCTGCTGCGGCGCACGACGTTCCTCGACGAGTGCGTCGAGCTGCTCGGCCTCCCGAACGTCGAGGTCCGCCGGGCCCGGGCCGAGGAGGTGGCCGGCGAGTTCTCCGTGGACGTCGCCACCGCGCGGGCCGTCGCACCGCTCGAACGCCTCGTGACATGGGCGCTTCCGCTGCTGCGTCCGGGCGGCGAACTGCTCGCCCTCAAGGGTGAGCGGGCGGCCGCCGAACTGGACGAGGCGGGACCCGTCCTGGAGCGGTTCGGGGCCCGCACGGCGGAACTGCTTCAAGTCGGGCACGGTATGGTCGATCCGCCGACAACACTCGTCCGTGTGGTCGCCGGACGGGGCGTGGTTGTCGGGCGACGACAGCGCGCACCCCGGCGCGCCAAAGGGTCGAGGAAGAGGTCTTCATGAGCACGGGACCAGGACTGGGCCGGCCTGACCGCGCCGGCGAATCCCCCGACGATCAGCCGTCCGGCCTGGCCGGAGCCGGTGAGGACGACGCCCCTGCGGTGTCCCCTCCCGGCACGCCGGAGGAGGCGGCCCCGGGCACCGCGCCGGGAACCGCGCCCTCCGGACACGCAATGTGGGGTACGACGACGTCCGGTACCGCGGAGAACGTCGGCTATGTACCGACGCACTCCGGCGCTCAGCCGCCGGGGCCGCGCAAGGGACCATCTCAGGGGGAGTCAGAACTCGTGCGCGAGGCGCTCAAGGACGCCAAGGTTTCACATGAAACATCGGCCACGGCCATCAAGGCGATACCGGGCCGCAAGGACAGGGAGTGGCCGCGGCCCGACAGATGCCGCATCATCACCATCGCCAACCAGAAGGGCGGCGTGGGCAAGACCACCAGTTCGGTGAACCTCGCCGCTTCCCTCGCCATGCACGGCGCCCAGGTGCTCGTCGTGGACCTCGACCCCCAGGGCAACGCCTCCACGGCCCTCGGGGTGGAGCACCACGCGGAAGTCCCGTCGATCTACGACGTGCTGATCGAGGACATGGCGCTCGCCGACATCGTCGTCCCGGCGGCGGAGATCCCCAACCTCTTCTGCGCGCCCGCGACGCTCAACCTCGCCGGCGCCGAGATCGAACTCGTCTCCAAGGTGGCCCGCGAGTCGCGGCTGCGGCGGGCGCTCGACGCCTACGACACCGACAAGTTCGACTACGTCCTGATCGACTGCCCTCCGTCGCTCGGCCTCCTCACGGTCAACGCCCTCGTCGGCGGCGACGAACTGCTCATCCCGATCCAGTGCGAGTACTACGCGCTCGAAGGGCTCGGGCAGCTCATCCGGACCGTCGACCTCGTCAAGGCGCACCTCAACCAGCAACTGAAGGTGTCCACGATCCTGCTCACGATGTACGACGCCCGGACGCGGCTCGCCGCGCAGGTGGCCGAGGACGTCCGCAACCACTTCGGCGACGTCGTCCTCAACACCGTCATCCCCCGCAGCGTCCGGGTCTCCGAAGCCCCGAGCTACGGGCAGTCCGTCCTGACCTACGACCCCGGTTCCAGCGGCGCCCTCGCCTACAGCGAGGCCGCCTCGGAGATGGCCCACGGAGGAGCTGTCCAGTGAGCCAGCAGCGACGCGGCCTGGGCAAGGGGCTCGGCGCCCTCATCCCCACCGCCCCGCCCCCGGCGGCGCCCGGCGAAACGGACGGCGTCGGCGAACCGGGATTCCCGGGCGGCCCCGTCCCGCCCCCGCCGAACGGCACCGCCTCGTCCGAACCGGCACTCGAACCGGGACTCGAACCGGTCGCCGGTGCACACTTCGCCGAACTCCCCCTCAGCTCGATCACCGTCAACCCGCGCCAGCCGCGCGAGCACTTCGACGAGCAGGCCCTGGCGGAACTCGCCGAGTCGATCGGCATCGTCGGCCTCCTGCAGCCGATCGTCGTCCGAAGGTCCCCGTCGGACGAGCACGAGTACGAGCTCATCATGGGCGAGCGCCGCTGGCGCGCGTCCCAGATGGCGGGGCTGGACGTCATCCCGGCGATCGTCCGCGACACCGGCGACAACGACCTTCTCCGTGACGCCCTCATGGAGAACCTCCACCGCCAGCAGCTCAACCCGCTGGAGGAGGCGGCCGCGTACCAGCAGCTGCTCCAGGACTTCGGCGCCACCCACGAGCAGCTCGCCGGACGCATCGGCCGGTCGCGTCCGCACATCACGAACACGCTCCGCCTGCTGAACCTGCCGCCCGCCGTCCAGCGCCGTGTCGCCGCGGGAGTCCTGTCCGCCGGCCACGCGCGCGCGCTGCTCTCCCTCGACAGCATCGAGGCCCAGGAGCACCTGGCGCAGCGCATCGTCCAGGAAGGCCTCTCCGTCCGCGCGCTCGAAGAGCTCATCGCGCTCCGCGAGGTCGACGACGAACCGAAGGCACCGCGGCAGGGCCGCCGCAAGAAGCCGGTCGCCCCCGGCCTCAAGGAACTTGCCGACCGGCTCTCCGACCGCTACGAGACCAAGGTCCGAGTCGACATGGGCCGCAACAAGGGCAAGATCGTGGTCGAGTTCGCGACGCTGGAGGACCTCGACCGCATCATCAAGTCCATGGCCCCGGACGAGGACGGCGTCAGCGAACCCTGATCGCCGCCACGTACACCCGAGCGCCCCGGAAGCCCCGAGCTTCCGGGGCGCTCTGCTGTGACGGCGACACTCACCCAACCCGAGCAACGCCCACCAAGCCCAACTAGACCACACCGCCCATGCCTTCCCTCGTTTCACGTGAAACACGCTCACGAGGTAGGAGCACCCGGGACGGCCGGGCATGATGCCCTCAGAGCACCTCAGCGGATCGGTTCGGCGTGGTGGGTGGGCACGGCATGCCGTGGGCGCCTCAGAGCACTCAGCGGTTTCAGTTGGGTGTGGTGGTGGTCTGGCTGCCGGTACTGCCGGTGTGGCGAACCGAGCGTGTTTACGGTCGGCGGCCGTGCAAGGGCGCCGGCGTCCGCCGAAGCATCCATCATTCGCTTCTCGGCGACGTTTCACGTGAAACTGCATCCGGCCTTGTTTCCCGACAACCGAGGCTGGACCCGGGGCGGCGCAAGGCGGTGCCGGACGGTGCGTTGGCCGGGCGGGCGGGGGACGTTGTGTGGTCAGGAGTGGGGCGGCGTCGAGGCGCGCGCGTCCCGGGGGTGTTTCACGTGAAACGGCGTCTGGCCCTGCCTGCCAGGGGTGGCTTCGGGTTAGGGGAAGCGGGATAGGAGGAGGTCTCGGCAGACCTCGCCGAGGTCCAGGCCGGCGCCACTGACGGCTCGTGGGAAGAGGCTCGTCTCCGTCATGCCGGGGGCGACGTTGACTTCGAGGAAGTGGACCTCGTCGTCGGGGGTGACGATGAGGTCGGTGCGGGAGAGGTCGCGGAGGCCCAGCGCGCGGTGGGCCGTGACGGCGGCGGCGGTGGCGCGTGCGGTGGCTTCGGGTGTCAGGCGGGCCGGGGTGACGAACTCGGTGTCGCCGGCGTCGTAGCGGGCGGTGTAGTCGTAGCGGCCGCCGGGGGCGACGATCTCGACGGCGGGCAGCGCCGTGGGGGTGCCGTCGCGTTCGATGACGCTGACGGAGACCTCGATGCCGGAGACGCAGCGTTCGACGAGGGCGGCGTCGCCGTAGGCGAAGCAGCCGACCATGGCGGCGGAGAGGTCGGCGGCGTCGTGGACGACGGATGCGCCGAGGGCCGAGCCGCCCCGGGTGGGCTTGACGAAGAGGGGGAGGCCGAGGCTCTGGATGATCTGGTCCAGGACGGACGCGGCGCCGAGGTCGTGGAAGACCTCCTTGGGAAGCGCGACCGAGGCGGGGGTCTGGAGGCCGGCGCGGCGCACGACGGACTTGGCGGTCGGCTTGTCCCATGCGACGCGGCAGGCGTCCGGGCGGGCGCCGACGTAGCGCATGCCGAGGAGTTCGAGGACGTCCCGGATGGAGCCGTCCTCACCCGCGGCGCCGTGCAGGACGGGGAACACGGCGTCCGGAGGATCGTCGGTGAGCGAGTCCAGGAGGGTGGCGTCCGCGTCGCGGAGTTCGACGGGGATGTCGAGGGAGCGCAGCGCGTCCGTGACTCGGCGGCCGGAGCGGAGCGAGACCTCCCGCTCGTAGGACAGTCCCCCGGCCAGGACGACGACGTGCCCGAGTTCCACTGGTGGTGCCCCTCTAGGTGATGTGACGTTGAAAGAACGCGCCGGCCTCCTGGGCGGCGGCTGTGCCGAGGGCTCAGCGGTCCGGGAGGCCGGCGCGTTTCACGTGAAACATTCAGACGACGTCCGGGCCCGGAGCCTGGAAGCCGGTGGAGCCGCCCGCGACCGTCCCACCGAAAGTGTCCCGGAGACGGATCTCGTGTTCCACCACCACCGCGAGCCGCCGGACGCCTTCGCGGATCCGGTGGGGTTCGGGGAAGCAGTAGGACAACCGCATGTGCCGGTGGCCGGTTCCATCGGCGTAGAAGCCGGTGCCGGGTACGTAGGCGACACGCTCGGCGATCGCGCGGGGCGCCATCGCCTTGGAGTCGAGACCTTCGGGGAGCGTCAGCCAGACGAAGAATCCCCCGGCGGGACGCGTCCAAGTGCAGCCGTCCGGCATGAGCTGTTCGAGGGATTCGAGCATCGCGTCGCGGCGCGTCCGGTAGAGCTCGCGGAAGTCCTTGATCTGTTCCCGCCACGGCTGCGTGGCGAGGTACTCGCGGACGGCGAGCTGCGAGAAGTTCGACGGGCACAGGATCGCGGACTCGGCGGCCAGGACGAGCTTCGCCCGCACGGCGTGCGGCGCCAGCACCCAGCCGACGCGGAGGCCGGAGGCGATCGTCTTGGAGAACGAGCCGAGGTAGATGACGCGCTCGGCGTCGTCCGCGCGGAGTGCCCGCATCGGTTCGCCCTCGAAGCCGAGGAGTCCGTACGGGTTGTCCTCGATGATCAGCACGTCGTGCTCGGCGCAGATCTCGAGGATCTGGGCGCGGCGGGCGGTGGTGAGGGTGACGCCTGCCGGGTTCTGGAACGTCGGGACGGTGTAGAGGAACTTGACCCGGCGGCCTTCGCGGCGCAGCCGCGACAGGGTCTCGCGGAGCGCGCCGGGGACGAGGCCCGCGTCGTCGAGGGGGACGTGCACGACGTCGGCCTGGTAGGAGGCGAACGTGCCGAGCGCGCCGACGTAGGAGGGTGCCTCCGCGAGGATGACGTCGCCCGGGTCGACGAAGATCTTGGTGATGAGGTCGAGCGCCTGCTGGGCGCCGACCGTGACGACGACGTCGTCCGAGGAAGCCTGGACGCCTTCGAGGGACATCACGTCGCAGATGTGCTCGCGAAGCAGTCCGTCGCCCTGTGCGGAGCCGTACTGCAGCGCCTCCGCGCCCTTGCCGCCGACGAGGTCGCCGACCATCCGGCCGACGGCGTCGAGGGGGAGCGCCGAGACGTACGGCATCCCGCCCGCGAGCGAGACGACCTCGGGACGGGCGGCCATCGCGAACAGAGCCCGGATCTCGGACGGCACCATGCCGGCGGCACGAGCGGCGTAGCGATCGGTGTAGGCATCTGTGCGCGAGTGCTGTTCCACGAGGCACCTCCGAGGTGGACTGGCTTGCCTGCAAACTACGGCATCGGCCGGGGCGATCCGGGTGGAACCCCGGGTGTGCCGTCCCGAGCCGTCCGGGACGCCGCACCGTGAGGACGCCGCCTCGGCCGGCGGGCCGGCCCGCCGCGAGATCCTTATCGGGCGTGCCGCCCGGGTGGGAACTCCCCTGTCCGATACGATGCCCGAGGAGCCCGGAATGTTGCCGGGAACTTCCGCGAACGGCGTTCCGCCGAGAAGCCGACGGCCCGGCCCGGCCACAAGGTTTCAGGCCAGGCGGGCGAGGATCGCAACAGGGGGTGCCGACCCGGTGTCGCGTCGTCTCGTCAACATCACGCTGGACAATTTGGGTGATCTGCCGCACCGCTGCCGCGGCTGTGTGTTCTGGGAACTGGATCCGGTGACCCGGGACCGGGCGCTGGAGACCGGCGACTCCGGCCTGGAGAAGGAGGCGTGGATCTCCTCGACGCTCCTCGAATGGGGCAGCTGCGGCAAGATCGTGTACGTCGACAACGTCCCGGCGGGTTTCGTGATGTACGCCCCGCCGCTGTACGTGCCGCGCTCGGTGGCGTTCCCGACGAGCCCGGTCAGCGCGGACGCGGTGCTGCTGATGACCGCGCACATCGTCCCGGAGTTCGCGGGCGGCGGCCTCGGCCGGATGCTGGTGCAGGGCGTCGCGAAGGACCTCACCCGGCGCGCGGTGAAGGCGATCGAGGCGTTCGGCGACCTGAAGGGCGAGGACGGCGGCTGCATGGTGCCCGCCGACTATCTGCTGTCCGTCGGGTTCAAGACCGTCCGCCCGCATCACCGGTACCCGCGGCTGCGGCTGGAGTTGAAGTCGGCCCTGTCGTGGCGTGAGGACGTCGAGGTGGCCCTGGAACGGCTCCTGGGCTCCATGACACCAGAGGGTGCACTACGGCCCGTCTGAGCCGTTTTCAGCGCCCTTGGCGTCGGGCCCTAGCGATGGGTGGGGTCGCCGATGGCAAAGGCCCGACGGCGGGAGCGTCGCTCCCGGCCGTCGGGCCTCTGTCGGCCTGGGGGCTCAGATGAAGTCGGCCAGGTCCTTCAGGAGGGCGGCCTTCGGCTTGGCGCCCATGATCTGCTTGACGACCTCGCCGCCCTTGTAGACGTTCATCGTCGGGATCTGCATGACGCCGTACTTCTGCGGCACCTGCGGGTTCTCGTCGATGTTGAGCTTGACGATGTCGATCTTGTCGCCGTGCTCCTTGGAGATCTCCTCCAGGATCGGCGCGACCATCCGGCACGGGCCGCACCACTCGGCCCAGAAGTCGACGAGAACGGGCTTGTCGTTGTCCAGGACCTCGGACGCGAAGTCGGCGTCGGTCACGGCTTTCATGGTTCTCCTTCTGTTCTCGCGGCGGGCGGGCAGCGTCCGCCGCGTGCCTGGCGTTCGTGTCCCTGCGCCGGAATGTCCGGCGTGCGCACGCGGGAGGTGGTCGCCGATGCCTCAGGCCTGAGGCACCGTCTCCGCGGCGTCCTGGTCCTGGAGCCACCGCTCGGCGTCGATGGCGGCGGCGCAGCCGGTCCCGGCGGCGGTGATGGCCTGACGGTAGACGTGGTCGACGACGTCCCCGCAGGCGAACACGCCGGGGACCTTCGTCTTCGTGGTCGGGGCGTCGACGAGCAGGTATCCGTCGGTGTCGGTCTCCAGCTGGCCCGCGAACAGCTCGCTGCGCGGGTCGTGGCCGATCGCGATGAACAGCCCGGTGACCTCCAGCGAGGACGTCTCGCCGGTCTTGGTGTCGCGGACGGTCACGCCGGTGACGCGATCGTCGCCGGCGATCGCGGTGACCTCGCCGTTCCACCGGAACTTGATCTTCTCGTTGGCGAACGCGCGATCCTGCATGATCTTGGACGCGCGCAGCCGGTCGCGGCGGTGGATCACGGTGACGGAGCGGGCGAACTTGGTGAGGAAGATCGCTTCCTCCATCGCGGTGTCGCCGCCGCCGACGACGGCGATGTCCTGCTCGCGGAAGAAGAAGCCGTCACAGGTCGCGCACCAGGAGACGCCGCGTCCCGACAGGCGCTTCTCGTCCGGCAGTCCCAGCTCCCGGTAGCCGGAGCCGGTCGCGACGATCACGGTCCTGGCGAGGTAGGTGTCGTCGCCGACCTTGACGACCTTCGGGTCGGCGGTGAGGTCGACCTCGGTGACGTCGTCGGTGACGAGTTCGGCGCCGAAGCGCTCGGCCTGCTTGCGCAGGTTGTCCATCAGGTCCGGACCCATGATCCCGTCCGGGAAGCCGGGGAAGTTCTCCACGTCGGTGGTGTTCATGAGGGCACCGCCGGCCGTCACCGAACCCTCGAACACCAGCGGCTTGAGGTCGCCGCGGGCCGCGTAGACGGCGGCCGTATAGCCCGCGGGGCCCGAGCCGATGATGATGACGTTACGGACGTCGCTCACTGTTCTGCGCCTCTCCTCATTGGCTCATTGGCCGTCTGTAGCCGCACGACCCGGCCTGCCAGTCGCGTCAACCGATCCTAGGCCCCGCTGATTCCCGCCGGGCGCGGCCACGCGGCGACCTGGACCATCGCGACCGCGTCCGAAGGCGGTTCCGAGCGAAGCGATCGCGTAGCGAGCCGCCAGGTGAGCTGGAGCGAGGCAGCGCTCGCACGCAGCGCTCGCACGCAGCGCTCGCACGCAGCGCTCGCACGCAGCGCCCGCCGAAGGGAGGCCCGACAAGGCCGACAGCCCAGGCCCGACAGCCAAGGGCACTGCAATAGGCTCGTGGGCATGGCGCGTGTTCTGCTTCTCCACTCGATGTACGGGCTGCGTCCGGCGGTGCGTCAGGCGGCGGACCGGCTCCGCGCGGCGGGGCATGAGGTGCATGTTCCCGACCTGTACGGCGGGCGGGTCGTCGACACGCCCGAGGCGGGCATCGAGATCAAGGAGGAGATCGGCCGGGACGAGCTGCTGCGGCGTGCGGTGGCGGCGGCCGCTCCGCTGGTGGGCGACGGCGGCCTCGTCTACGCGGGGTTCTCGCTCGGCGGCTCCCTCGCGCAGAACCTCGCGTTCGCCGACCCGAAGGCGGGCGGGCTGCTGCTGATGCACGGCACGTCCGACATGGCGGACGACGTGTCCACCGACATCCCGGTGCAGTTGCACGTCGCCGACCCCGACACCTACGAACCGGTCGACTGGCTGAACGCCTGGTATCTGCGGATGCGCAGGGCGGGCGCGGACGTGGAGGTCTTCCGGTACCGGGGCGCCGGACACCTGTTCACCGACCCGGACCTGCCCGACCACGACGCCGAGGCAGCCGAACGCGCCTGGGCGATCGCCCTGGACTTCCTGGGCTCTGTCTGACGAACGGCCGGATGGCCATGGGCGGACAGTGCCCGCCCATGGCCCCCGAATATGTGGTCAGGCGTTCTCTAGCATCTTCAGTACGTGCTGGTCACCGGCCGAGCAGTCCGGCCTGACGACCCACACGTTCCATTTGCCGGATTCGTTGCCGCGTGTCGCGATGACGATGGCCGGCTTCCCTTCGTAGTCCGCTCGGTCGACCAGCGCGGGCGCCTGCCCCTTGGTGACGCCGTAGACGCATCCCCTGAGCCGGGGCCCGGGCGACTCGCCCGTTCCCTGCTTCCGCCGGCCGTCCAGGAGTTTCCCGACCTGGGTGCCGAGCGTCCCGGCCCGGTACTCGGTGCTGCTGCGGTAGACCTTGAACGCCGGTGCGGCCGACGGGGCGGCCTTCGGGCCCACACCTTCCAAACCGGTTTGATCGGATTTGTCGTGTGCGGGGGCCGAGGCCGCGCCGTCGTCGCCGTTCGCTCCGCCCAAAGCGATCGAACCGACCGCCGCGCCGCCGCCGGCCACGATCACGGCCGCGGCGGCGGCCGACAGTATCCGCCAATGCCGCCTTCCGCGCCGCTGCTCCATGCTCACCACGGTGGCGTTGTTCAGCGACTCCGCGGCGATCGCGGTGTCGATGCGTTCGGCCAGTTCGGCGGGGATGGAGGGCGCGGGTGCCTCCGCCAGGATCCGGGACACGTCCGCAAGGTCGGCGGACAGGTCACGGCAGTCGGCGCAGGTGTCGAGGTGCGCGTTGACGGAGGCGGCTTCGTCGTCTTCGAGCAGCCCCTCGGCCAGGTCGGCCAAGACGTCGTAGTCAAGATGTGCGGGGTTCACTTGGGCATGCCACCTCCTTCCACACCTCCGACGTTTTTGCGTTCCCGTCGGTTCCGGTGGTGGACGAGAAGGGGCGCGAGCCGGGCGCGTCCCCGCGCGCACCGGCTCTTGATCGTTCCGGGCGGGACCTCCATGACCTGCGCGGCGTCGTCGACGGAGTAGCCCATCATGTCGACGAGAACGAGGGCCGCGCGCTGCTCGAAGGGAAGCTGCTCCAGCGCGGTGCGGACGTCGAGGGACACGCCGTGCGCGTCGGTCGGGTCGGGCATTTTGGGTGCGACGGCGTCGAAGGTGGTGTCGTCGCCCATCGGGGTCGCCGGCCGCACGGACTTGCGCCTGATGCGGTCGAGGCAGGCGTTCACGACGATTCGGTGCAGCCAGGTGGTGACGGCCGCGTCCCCGCGGAACCGTGCGGCGGCGCGGAACGCCGAAAGACATGCGTCCTGCAGCGCGTCCGCCGCCTCCTCGGGGTCGCCGATGGTTCGCAGCGCGACGGCCCACATGCGGTCGCGGTGGCGGTGCACGAGTTCGGCGAAGGCGTGCGGGTCCCCCTGGGCGTGGCGGGCGAGGAGCTCCTTGTCGGGCACCTCGTCAACGCGACGCATGCTCACCGACGTCATGAGCGACCGCTTTCTCGTTCGGGACGCCCGGTCGGTGCCGGGCGTCCGCGACCGGCTGCTGGTGAAGGCACCACAGATTCCTGGGGGCGAGGGGACATTCGTGCTCACAGGCACGATACAGACATGCACCACTCCACGTCACAGCTCATGACCACCGCGGGGAGTGAGTTCAGCCTGCGGAACCGTAGACGGTGATCTCGCCCAGCTTGCCCTTGTGGGGCGAGGAGGGAAGCTGGGTGAACCAGACGAGCACGTACTGGCCGGTGGCCTGGGGGTTCGCGGTGATGTTCAGCACGCCGCCGTTGGCGGGCTGCCGGCCGATGGCCTTCAGGCCGCCCGGTGACTGCGAGTCACCGACCTTGACCTGCACGATCCCGCCGCTGGACGGTGAGTGGATCTCGACCTTGGCGACCTTGACGGGCCGGCCCATGTCGAGCATGACGCCGAGGCCCTTGGAGTACCGGCCGAAGTTGGGGTCGGCGTAGCTCTGGGTCTCCCACTTGCCGTCCGCCCGTCCGTCGATGAGTGTTTCGACGCCCTCGCCGATCGAGGTGTCCTGGTGGTTGGGGCGCGAGTCCTGGGCGGCGACCACGCCCTGCACGTCCAGCTTCGCCGTGGACGGCTCCGGCTGCGTGCTCTGCCGGCCCTTGTCGGTGACGCCGCCGTCCGGGGATTCACCGTCGCCCGCGATGCCGGACAGCGCCCACACGCCGAGCCCGACGATGACGGTGAGCGCGGCGGCGGCGACGCCCATGAGGGCGCGGTTGCCGGGACGGCGGTCGCCGCCGTGCGCACCGCGGCGGCGCGCCGGCGCGGTGCGGGTGGACGACGCCGCCGGCGGAGGCGGGTAGTCGCCGCGCTGGCCTCGCGCCCGCGGCGGCGGGACGTGCGAGGGCGCCGGCTCCTGCGAGGGCGGCCGATGCGGTTGCGTCGACGCGGACGTGGACGCCGTGGCGGGACGGCGGTGCCCGGTGGGCCGCGGGGGCGGCTGGGTGTGGCCGAGGCCGGCGAACAGCGGCAGCGGGGTCCGCGGGACGCCGCGCAGCGCCCTGGCCAGGTCGGCGGGGGACGCGAGCGGCTCGGCCTGGCCGATGCCGAGGCAGCGGCAGACGATCGCGTCGACCGCGTGCGAGATCCCGGCCTGGACCTGCCGGGGCGCGTACGGGACGCCGTCGACGGCGGGCGCGGCGGGCAGGCCGGATCCGTCCTCGTCGCCGGGCCAGTGCGCGGTGAGCGCCGCGTACAGCATCCGGCCGAGGCCGCGGACGTCCTCGGCCGCGGGGTCGTCGGTCTGCCGGTCGACGAGGACGGCGTCGGTCGCGACGCCGAGAAGCTTGACGGTGCCGCCGGTCGTCCAGACGAGGTCGCGGGGCGTCAGGCACAGGTGCGACAGCCCGGCGGAGTGCGCGGCGGCGATGGCCTCGGACGCCTCGTACAGCAGCGTCGCGGCGCGGCCCGGCTCCAGCGGCGCCTTGGTGAGCATCCCCTCGAGGTTCTCGCCGACGACCCACTCGCTGACGACGTAGGCGCTCTCGCCGCTGTCGTCGGCGTCGAACACCTGGGTGAGCCGCGGGTCGGTCAGCCGGCTGGCGGCGCGGGCGGAGGTGACGACCTCGCGGATCCGCGGGAACTCCGGGTCGAAGGTGCGGACGGCGACGGCCCGCGCGAGGATCTCGTCGATGGCCTTCCAGAGGCATGAGCCGCCAGAGTCGGTGATGCGCTCTTCGAGCCGGTAGCGGCCGGCGAGACGTGTGCCGGGCTCAATGACGGACGTGCTCACGGCAGCGTCCTGGAAAGGTGGTCAGATCCCATGTTAGTGGCGTGGCAGCTTACGCCTCCGACCCTCCTCTTTGCGTTCCCCAGGGTGTCGCCCCGCAAGCCGTGGTCCCCCACATGGTAGTGGCTACTCGCACGAGTGGCCCGCCTTATCGCCGCGCGTCCTTTTTACTTTGCCCGGCTTTCCGGCCGCGGGTCAGCGGCCGGGGAGTTTACGGGCGAACGTGGAGATCGCCGTCTGGACCTCCTCCACCCGCATGAGCCTGGCGAAGACCAGGTACAGCAGGCCGCCGCCGGTGGAGCCGACGACCAGTGTGACCAGCGCCGGGAGCAGGGTGGTGGTGTCGCCGAGGGCGTCCGCGACGGTGT
The DNA here is from genome assembly GCF_052245875.1 of Actinomadura sp. 3N407. Lineage (NCBI taxonomy): Bacteria > Bacillati > Actinomycetota > Actinomycetes > Streptosporangiales > Thermomonosporaceae > Actinomadura > Actinomadura sp. 3N407. The sequence continues at coordinate 573,871 of NZ_JBQQBP010000002.1, read as the reverse complement.
GCGTGGCGTACGCGAATCCGACCAGCGGCCAGATGGCGACGAGCAGCTTCAGGTGGCCGCCGACGATGCGCCTGCCGTCGATGCCGCCGAGCTTGCGGCGCAGCACCAGCCAGCAGGTGATGGCGCCGACCACGTTGGTGACCGCGAACCCGCCGGCGATGCCGACCACGATCCACTTCACGGCGAGGACGTTGTAGGCGGTGAACGCCATGATGATGTTGGTGGTCACGGCGGCGAGGCCGACCAGCGCGGGCGTCCTGGTGTCGCCGTGCGCGTAGAAGACCCGCAGCATCAGCTGGTAGGTGGAGAACGGCACGAGCGCGATCGCGAACATCTGCATCACCCGCGCGATGACCAGGGCGTCGGCGGGCGAGGTGTTGCCGTGCGCGAACAGCACCGTGGTGATCTCCGGGCCGAGCACCAGCATCAGCGCCGCCGCCGGCATGATGATCACCGCGGAGAGCCGGAGGCCGCTGGAGAACGCGGCGCGCACGTCGGCGGTCTTGCCCTCGGCGGCGAACCGGCTCATCCGAGGCAGCAGCGCTGTGATCACCGAGACCCCGACGATGGCGTAGGGCAGCTGGAAGAGCTGGTAGGCGTTGAAGTACGGCGTGTAGCCGTAGCCCTCGCCGATGCCCTCGTCCACGGCGAGGTTCCCCGCCCGGTTCGCCAGCGCGGTCACGACGGCGAGCGCGGCCTGCGTGGCCATGACGTACACCAGCGTCCAGCCGGCCATCCGCCCGACCTCGCCGATCTCGCCGCGCTGGAAGTTCAGGCGGGGCCGCCACCGGAACCCGGCCCGGCGCAGGGACGGCCACAGCGCGACCGTCTGCAGCACGATTCCGCCGGTGGTGCCGAGGGACAGCAGCAGCAGCTCGCCGTCGGAGATGCCGGACGGGTCGACCGGTCCCGCCGTGATCGCCAGGAACGCGCCGCCGATGCCGATCACCACGAGGTTGTTCAGCACCGGCGCCCACATCGGGGCGCCGAAACTGCCCCGCGTGTTGAGGATGGCCCCCGCGAACGCGCCGACACCGTAGAAGAACAGCTGCGGCAGGAAGAACCGGGCGAACAGGATCGCGACGGCCCGCTGGTCCTCGGTGTAGCTGCCCGCCAGGACGTCGATGAACAGCGGCGCGCACAGCACCGCGACCACGGTCAGCACGCCGAGGCCGATCACCGCGAGGGTGAACACCCGCTGTTCGTACTGTTCGCCGTAGGCGCGGTCGCGCTGCTTGGCCCGCACCAGCAGCGGGACGATGACGCTGACGAGGATGCCGCCGAGCAGCAGGTCGTAGATCTGGTTGGGGATCGTGTTGGCGGTGTTGTAGGCGTTGGCGAGCATGCCGGTGCCGAGCGCGGCGACGATGACCGCCGTCCGCAGGAACCCGGTGACGCGGGACGCGAGGGTGCCCACCGCCATGATCGCGCCGGAGCGCAGGATGCCGCCGCCCGCGTCCTTGCCGCCCGCGCCCGGCTCACCGGGGCTCTCGCCGGGAAGCGTGTCGACGACCGTCTCACCCGCGGGCGGCTTCCCGCTGGGGATGGGAAGGTCAATCGCCGTCTCGGCCGCGACGTTCCCCGTTGCCGGCGGAGCGTTTCCCGCGCCCGGCGGAGTTCCCGTCGGCGGCGGGCTCGGGTACCCCGCCCCGGGGTTCTGCGGCCCCTGTGCCGGATACCCCTGGGGCGGCGGGCCCTGCGATGGACCCTGGGGCGGCGGGCCCTGGGGGTGCCCCTGCCCCTGGGGGCCGCCCTGTGCCGGGTAGCCCTGCCCCGGGTGTCCCGGGGAATTCGGTGGAGGCGGGTGCCCCGGGCCCTGCGAACGAGGTGCCGGGGAACCCGTTCCCCTGTTCCGCGGTCCCTGCTGGTCCCGTTCCGGTCGACCCGTCACCGGCTGCCTCCGAATTCCGGCGGCGCCTTGCTCTGATGGCCCGCACTCCGACGCCCACGAAGAGTACGGCAAGTCCGCCGCCCGTGATGAGCAAGGCGATACGCCCGTACCCGGTGGTGACGACGGTGATCGTCTCGCCGCTGCCGAACGTCCGGCCGCCCGAGCCCGGGATCATCAGATCCAGTTGCACACGGAAGTTGCCGTTGCCCGCCGCCTGCGCCGGAATCCACCGCTGCGCCCGCTCCCCGGGCCGCAGCTCGATGACCGCCTCCTCCGGATCCAGCTTCCCGAGCTGGAGCTTCGCGGTGTTCTCCGGCGTCGCGACGAGCCGGACCTTCACCGACTGGTTGCTCAGCGTGTTCTCCACGAGCACCGGCAATTTGCCCGTGCTGCCCCCCATCAGCACCCGTTTGTTCTTGGTGGTGACGATGCGGACCTGGTCCATGTCGGCTTCGAGCTGATCCGCGAGTTCGTTGCGGGCTCGCTTGGCGCGGCCGGGCATCGCCCGCCACGCCACCGACTCCAGACGGAGCAGGGCACGCTCGTAGGAGATGTTGACCCGGCCCGTCATCACGGACTGGAACGTCCCGGCCCGGCGGGTGATGGCCCGCACCTGCTCCAGGTGCGCGTCAGTGAGCTCGTACCGCTCGTAGGCGTCGGGGTAGCCGTTGAAGACCCTCGGCTGGGGATCAGCGGACTCGATCCTGCTCAGCGGCATGTCGCGCAGCCAGTCCGCGTCCGCGGTGTAATCCAGCAGGTTCTCGGCGAGGCCGGGCGCCGGGTCCCAGTGCCGGTCCGGGGCGACCACCACGGTGCGCTGCAGGTTCGGCGCCTCCGCGGCGATCATCGCCGTCTCGGCGAGGAAACGCTGCTCCGTCAGCAGCGCCCCGGTGGCGGAGTCCGACCCCTCGCTGACGATCTGGTTGAGCTTGGCGTCGTACAGCAGGGCGTTCTTCTTGCCCGCCCTCGTCTGGATCGTCGTGGTGGCGTTCGGCAGCGACCCCTGCGGCGGGTTCTGGAACTGCGAACTGTTCATCAGGAACGTCCCGCCGCCCTTCAGCTCATGCTCGGCGAGCTGTTCGAGCGTTCCCGGCCCTGCCGCGCCGTACGGCGGCCACGCGACATGCGAGTCCGCCGCCCGGTCGAGAACCTTCGTCGCGACACCGGTGTTCCGGTCGTCGAACGCGACACCGATGTCGTGGGGCATCTTGTGGCGGACGAGCGCGACGACGTCGGGGTCGCCGTACGGGACGGTGAAGTACGGGTCGTCCTTGACGGCCTCCTTCAACGACGTCAGCCACGTCGCCGCGACCGTGCTCTTCTCCTTCTGCGTCCCCTTCTTCGCGCCGAACGGCTTCACGGTGTACTCACCGGACGCCATCCGCTGCGCGTCGTCCAGAAGAGCAGGATCGATCCCCCACGTGACCGGCGTGTCGCTCGCCGCGGCCGCCTCGACGAGCCTGCCGAGCCGCCCGTCGGGCGACATGTCCTCGGTGAGCTGGTCGTCGAAGAACGTCCGGTCGTTCGTCCGGTGCATCCGGTCGATCAGCGGCCACACCCAGCTGATCGCCACCGGCTTGAACCGCCGGTCCTTCGGCATGAACGTCACGAACGTGGTCAGGCCGCCGACCACCTGCTGCGCCGAGTTCAGCACCTCGACGCCCACCGGGTAGACGCCCGGCGTCCCTCCGGGGGCGCGCAGCCGCAACGCCTTGGTGCTGGTCTTGAACGTCCAGTTCTGCGTCGCGCCGGGCGCGACGATGTCCGTGAGCCGCTGCTGCGGGCCGATGTTGGGCATCTGCTGCGGCCGGCCGGACGCGTACTGGTCGAGCTGGCCGCGGCTGACGACCGGCTGCGCGCTGTAACGCAACCTCATCGTGAGCCCGTCGAGCCGATCGTCCGACCGGTTCTTCGCCACGCCCGAAATCTGGATCTTCGAGTTCGCGTGCACGGTCTTCGGGCCGACCTTCGTGAGCGCGAGGCCCACCTGGGACCGCTTCTCCGCGTGGGCGGACGCCGTGGCCTGCGGCACCAGACCCGGTGGTGCCGACAACGCGATGCAAGGCAGTAGAGCGGCCAGCGCGACCGCACGTTTGACCCTTCTCACGCCGTATCCGCGCAGGGGGCGCCCGACGCCGCACCGACTACGAAAGCCGCAACGGCTACGAACCTGGCCGCCTCGGGACGGCGGGCATCGATATCCCGCACGGTTGCGAGTTTATTGCATCGCTGTGCTTACTGCGGCGCCCTTGGCACCGGGCACCGGGAGCCGGGGCGCCCTCCTTCGGCGGGCACCGCGGTGCGATCGCTGCATCAGGGGACCGGGTGGCGAGGGGCGCGGGTGGTAGGGGCCGGTTTGGAGAGGTCTGCTGGTTTTGCGCGGGAGAGGGCGTAGAGGGTCCGGCCCCTGATGCCCAGGGCGGTGGACGCTTCGCCGGTCGCCGTGTAGACGACGTCCTCGGCCGGGAGGGTGTCCATGACGCGCTGGTCGATCAGCAGGGGCATGTCCTCCGGGAGGAGCAGGGGGCAGACGAGGCCCGCCGCGTACTCGGTGACGGCGTTGACGACGTCGGCATGGGCCGGGTGGACGGTCTTGGCTCCGACCGTGAGCCGCACCGCCTCCATGGACGGGCGCCCACCCGCCGGGACGATCACTCCGGTGAGGAACCGGCGGCCCCTGTAGACGTCGTCGCAGGAGTAGACGCGCGTCACCAGGCACCGTTCGGGGGGCAGGCCGAGCGCTCGGGGGAGTTCGTCCGCGTGGGTGAGCGCGATGGGCAGCCGCACGATCTCGTGCACGGCCTCCCATTCGAGTAGCGCACGGTGGATGGTCAGAGCGTCCTTCATGATCGTCTCCATCCCGCGGGGGTCGCCCGCTCACCCCGCAACTGGTTTCCCTGTGTCCCCATGCTTCGCGCTCTTGCGAGGGATATCCCCACATACCCGAGACGTCCGGTTTAACCCTCGCCATACGTCACCTGAAACCTCACGATGCGCCTCTGCCGCACATGCGGCGGGCCGTGGCCTTCCGTATCCCGCTACCGTTGTCGTGCGGGAGGCTCACCGGCGGTCGCGCTGGCGTCATCGGAGTGACCAGAACGTAACCCGGGGATCGCGGCATGTGAAGGGCCCAGTCCTTCTTCGGCCCCGCAAGGACTCCCGCGAGGGCCCCACCGATCACCAGAAAGTCCTTTGTCAGCCCGTCTATCAAGGAAATACGCTCGATGGCCGTGCCCAACCACAACGTGACCCCCGAGCCGCGGCGTACCGCGATCGCCGAACTGCTGCGCCGGATCGCGCCCGTCGCCGACGACCTCGGAGCCCGTTTCGCCGCGGCCGGTCACGAGCTGGCGCTGGTCGGCGGTCCGGTCCGGGACGCGCTGCTGCGCCGTCCGACCAAGGACGTCGACCTCACCACCGACGCGCCGCCCCAGCGCACCCTGGAGATCATCCGCGGCTGGGCGGACGCGCACTGGACGATCGGCATCGAGTTCGGCACGGTCGGCCTCCGCAAGGACGGCGTCGAGCTGGAGATCACCACCTACCGCAGCGAGTCCTACGACCCGAAGTCGCGCAAGCCCGACGTCTCGTACGGGACGTCCCTGGTGGAAGATCTGCGGCGCCGCGACTTCGCGGTGAACGCCATGGCGGCGCGGCTGCCCGGGCACGATTTCGTCGACCCGTTCGGCGGGCTCACCGACCTGCGGGACAGGGTGCTGCGGACGCCCGGCAAACCCGAGGACTCGTTCGGGGACGACCCGCTGCGGATGATGCGCGCCGCCAGGTTCGCCTCGCAGCTCGGCTTCACGGTCGCGCCGGACGTCGTCCGCGCCATGACGGACATGGCCGGCCGCATCGAGATCGTCTCGGCGGAGCGGGTACGGGACGAGCTGTCCAAGCTGGTCTGCGGGCTGTACCCGCGGCAGGGGCTCGCGCTGCTCGTGGAGACGGGTCTCGCCGCGCACGTCCTGCCCGAGCTGCCGAAGCTGCGGCTGGAGATCGACGAGCACCACCGGCACAAGGACGTCTACGAGCACACCCTGATCGTCCTGGAGCAGGCCATCGCACAGGAGAAGGAGGGGCCTGACCTCGTCCTGCGGCTGGCCTCTCTCCTGCACGACATCGGTAAGCCGCGCACGCGCCGGTACGAGCCGGGCGGACGGGTGTCGTTCCACCACCACGAGGTCGTCGGCGCGAAGATGACGCGCAAGCGCCTGACCGCGCTGCGCTACCCCAAGGACGTCATCGCCGACGTGTCCCGGCTGGTCGAACTGCACCTTCGGTTCCACGGCTACGGCACAGGCGAGTGGACCGACTCGGCCGTCCGCCGGTACGTCCGCGACGCCGGGCCGCTGCTCACCCGCCTGCACAAGCTGACCCGCGCCGACTGCACCACGCGCAACAGGCGCAAGGCCGACCGGCTGCGCCGCACCTACGACGACCTGGAGGCGCGCATCGAGCGGCTGGCGGAAGAGGAGGAGCTGGCCGCGATGCGCCCCGAGATCGACGGGAACGAGATCCAGGAGATCCTCGGCATCACGCCCGGCCCGCTCGTCGGCAGGGCGTACCGGTTCCTCCTCGACCTGCGGCTCGACCGCGGCATCATCGGCAAGGACGCCGCGGCGGACGAGCTGCGCCGCTGGGCCGCCGCCGAAGGCATCGGCTCCGCCGGCGGGAAGGAGCGCGGCGAATGATCCCGCTGCAGCTCGGGCGGATGAGCCCCCGCGAGACGGAACGCATGCTGGAGTTCGACCGGGAGCACATCTGGCACCCGTACGCGCCGATGCCCGCGCCGACGCCCGCCCTGCCGGTCGTGTCGGCGGACGGCGTCCGGCTGACGCTGGCGGACGGCACCGAGCTGATCGACGGGATGTCGTCGTGGTGGGCGGCCGTGCACGGCTACAACCACCCGAAGCTGAACGCGGCCGTCACCGGGCAGCTCGGCAAGATGGCGCACGTGATGTTCGGCGGGCTCACCCACCCGCCCGCCGTCCGGCTCGCCGAACGGCTCGTCGAGATCACCCCCGAGCCGCTGACGAAGGTGTTCTTCGCCGACTCCGGATCCGTCGCGGTCGAGGTCGCGATCAAGATGGCGTTGCAGTACTGGCGGTCGCAGGGGCGGCCGGAACGGCACCGGCTGCTCACCGTGCGCGGCGGCTACCACGGCGACACGTTCGGGGACATGGCCGTCTGCGACCCGGTGAACGGCATGCACCACCTGTTCCGCGACGTCCTCGCGAAGCAGGTGTTCGCGCCGCCGCCCCCGCTCGGCTACTCCGCCGACCCCGACCGGTCGTACCTGGACGAGCTGTCCCGGCTGGCCGCCGAGCACGCGGGCGAACTGGCCGGGATCATCGTGGAGCCGGTCGTCCAGGGCGCGGGCGGCATGCGCTTCTACGCCCCCGAGTACCTGCGCGCCCTCCGCGACATCGCCGACGAGCACGGCCTTCTCCTCGTCCTGGACGAGATCGCGACCGGGTTCGGCCGGACGGGTGAGCTGTGGGGCTGCGACCACGCCGAGATCACCCCGGACATCATGTGCCTCGGCAAGGCCCTGACCGGCGGCTACCTGACGATGGCCGCCACCATGTGCACCGACCGCGTCGCCCACGGCATCACGTCGGGTGAGGGGGGCGCGCTCATGCACGGCCCCACCTACATGGCCAATCCCCTCGCGGCCGCCGTCGCCTCCGCGTCCATCGACCTGCTGCTGTCGCGTGACTGGCGGGACGAGGTGGACGCCATCGAGGCGATCCTCACCAGCGAGCTGCACGACGCCGCGGACTTCCCGGGCGTCGCCGACGTCCGCGTCCTCGGCGCGATCGGGGTGGTCGAGGCGCGGGAACCGGTCGACATCCCGTCCGTCCAGGAGATCGCCATGGCGCACGGTGTCTGGCTGCGGCCGTTCGGCAAGCTGATCTACACGATGCCGCCCTACATCTGCACGGACGACGAGGTTCTGCACATCGCCGCCGCGCTCCACGCGATCGCCGAATCCCTGTAGAACGCGCGTCAGCGGAGGGCGTGGGCGGGCCTGCGAGCGACGGCCGACCGGTAGACGACCGCGCCCCCGGCGTACGCGGCGATGACCATGAGGAGGGTGAGGCCGGCGCGTCCGTCGGCCGGCAGCCATGTCGCGGCCGCCGCGGCGGCCGCCGCGAACAGCGCGTTGAACAGCATGTCGTAGACGGCGAACACCCGGCCCCGGTAGGCGTCGTCGATCGACTCCTGCAGCGTCGTGTCGACGCACAGCTTCACGCCCTGCGACACGACCCCCAGCGCGAACGCCCCCACCGCCCAGGGACGTTCGGTGAACGGCATCCCGAGCACGAGCAGGCTCAGCGCCGCTCCCGCCAGCAGCCACGCCACCCACGCCTGCTTGCTGATCCGCCGCACCACCGCCGGGGTGATCAGCGCCGCGGCGAAGTAACCGGCGCCGGACACGCCGAGCATCACCGCGAACGTCCGCAGGCCCTGGTCGGGATCGTCCGCGAAATGGTTCCGGCACAGCAGCAGCGTCATGATCAGGACGATGCCGTACAGGAACCGGTGGAACGAGATGGCGCCGAGCGCCAGCGCCGCATGCGGCCGCTGCCCGATGTGCCGCGCCCCGTCCACCAGGCCGTCCAGGACGGTGCGAAGCGCCTCGACCAGTCGCGGGGAATCCTTCTTCGCGAGTCCCGTCACGGCGCCCTCGGCCGGGTGCGGCCCCAGCAGCCCCCTCGGCAACATCGTCGCGATCGTGCCCGCCAGCAGGAACAGCGCCGCCGCCGCCACGAGGATCAGCGCCGTCCCGCCGTGTCCGGCACCGAACAGAAGCCGCAGCAGGTAACCGATCCCGGCCCCGATGAACGCGATGACGGTCCCGGACGTGACCGAGAACGCGTTCGCCGTCACGAGCTGATCGCGGCGGACCACATGGGGAAGCGCCGCCGACAGCGCCGCGAGGAAGAACCTGTTGACGCCGAGCACGACCAGCACGCCGAGGAAGAAGCCGGCCCCGTCCTGCCCGGCCGCGACCAGCCCCGCGACGAGCAGCACCAGCACGGCCCGCAGCACCGGGGTCCACACCAGGATCTGCCGCCGCCGCCAGCGGTCGATGAACACCCCGGCGAACGGCCCGAGCACCGAGTACGGCAGCAACGTCACCGCGAACGCCGCCGCGGCCTTGCCCGCCGTCGTCTGCCGTTCGGGGGAGAAGAACACGTAACCGGCCAACGCCACCTGGAAGACGCCGTCGGTCAACTGCGAGGCCAGCCGCGTCGCATAGAGCCGCCGAAAATCCCGCCCACGCAAGATCTCCCGCAACTCGCCAGCCCGCATCAGATCACCATATGTGCTCCGTTGACCTAGAAGGACGCTTCCGCCCACGTCAACGAAACCTGAGCCCCGCACCGACCTCAACAGCCGCGATCGCGTCCGGAAGCAAGTTCGAGCGGAGCGAGGACCTGATCGCGCAGCGAGCCCCAAGGGTGAGCCGGAGCGATGCAGCGATCACTGCAAATAAACCCGCGTGTAGTCGTAGCCGGCTGTGGTGGGGAGGAAGAAGGCGCTGTGGACGCGGGACGAGTGGAAGATCGTGTGGGCGCGGTCGAGCAGCGGGATGATCGCCGCGTCCTCCATGATCTTCTGGTCGGCCTGCTGCCAGTAGCCGGCGGCGCGGGACGGGTCGGATGCGGTGAGGGCCGCGTCGATGAGGCCGTTGACCTCCGGGTTGTTGTAGCCGCCGTAGTTGGTGGAGTTCTGCCCGTAGGTGCGGCCGTCGAACAGCGGCTGGATGATCGATCGGCCGTTGTTGCCGTACCAGTCGGGTGTCCAGCCGGGGGCGGCGATGTCCCATTGGCCTTCGCGGGCGTTCGCGGGGGTGGAGATCGTGCCGGCGTAGAAGGAGCCGCCGGAGTCGGCGCCGAGTTCGGTCTTCACGCCGCAGGCGTCGAGGTTCTCGGCGATGGACTGGGCGATGAGCTTGTGGACGCTGTTGGTGCGGTACGGGAACTTCAGCGTGAGGTCGGTGTGACCGGTCTTGCCGAGTAGTTCGCGGCATTTGGCGGGGTTGCCGGATTCGCCGGGCGTCGGGTAGTGATTCGCGGGGGCGTACCCGGAGTTGCCGGGCGGGATGACCGTGTGGAGCGGCTCGGCCACCGACGGGCCGCCGACGATCTTGATGAGGGCGCTGCGGTCCACGGCGTACTCCAGCGCCTGCCGGACCTCGCGCTTGCCCAGCGCGCCGCCGTTGTTCGGGCTGAGCGTGTTGAACACCAGGTACGGGCTGTTGCTCGGGGTGTCCCTGATCGCGAACCGGGGGTCGTCCCGCAGCCGGGGGATCGCGGACGTCGGGACGGGCTGGTCCCAGGCGAGATCGGCGACGCCCTGCTCGATCTGCTGTTGCACGGTCTCCGGCGAGTCCTGCCCGAGCGTGATCTGGATCTTGTCGACATGCCGTTCGCGGAGAGGGTCGCCGTTCTGCCGCCATGCCGGGTTATGGGTGAGCAGGTACGACAGGCCCGGACGGTACTCGCTGATCCGGTACGGGCCGTTGGAGATCGTGTTCTGCCTGAACTCCGCCGAATCCGGGACGTACCGGTCGTACTCCTGCGGTGCGGCGGCCGTGTACGGCAGGGAGAGCAGGTGGAGGAAGTCGCTCGCGGGCTGCTCCAGCTCGAAGACGAGCGTCTGGTCGTCCTTCGCGCGGACGCCCTCGATCTCGTGGTCGCGCTGGTAGTCGGCCATCGCCGCGGCGTCCTTGGCGTCCACGGAGCCGAAGCCCGCGCAGAACTCCTTCATGCCCTTCAGAGTGGAGATGAAGTACCCCTTGCCGGCGGACGGCGACGCCGGGTTGCACAGCCGCTCGAAGCCGCGGACGAAGTCGTGCGCGGTCACCGGACGCGGCGGGTCCGTGTTCCACTGGACGCCCTCGCGCAGCCGCACCGTGTACGTGCGGCGGTCCTTGCCGACGTCGCCGTTCTCGCGGGTCGGGATCCGCGCGGCCATGTCGGGCCGGACGGGGATCGTCTCCTGGAAGTCGTTGGAGGCACGCGTCCCGAACAGCGTCCGCGCGAACGTGCGGGCGAGCCCGTACGCGCCGACGCTGGCCACGGACGTCGGATCGAGGTGCTCGACGTCGGAGGAGCCGACGATCTTCAGCGTGCCGCCGTCGCGGGGACGGCCCTCGGCGGAGGCGTCGTCACCTCCCCCTGTGCATCCCGTGAGCCCGAGCACGAGCCCCGTCAGCCCCACCGTCACCTTGATCATCTCGCGTGCCATCAGGTTCTCACCTCGAAGACTCGGAACTTGGCGCGCAGTCACCGGCGGTGTCACAGTAGGGCCGGAGCGTGACAAGGGGCCGGTGCATCACCGTTTTCCCTACAGAAGTAAGGACGCCCTGACAGTGGAATGTCCACTGCCAGGGCGTCCCCGGGAAACTTTGTGATCAGGCTCTCAGCGGTCGACCTCGCCGCGGATGAAGCTCTCCACCGCCTCGTGCGCCTGGTCGTCGCTGTACTGCTCCGGCGGCGACTTCATGAAGTAGGAGCTGGCCGACAGGATCGGGCCGCCGATACCGCGGTCCTTGGCGATCTTCGCCGCGCGCACCGCGTCGATGATCACGCCGGCGGAGTTCGGGGAGTCCCAGACCTCCAGCTTGTACTCCAGGTTGAGGGGCGTGTCGCCGAACGACTTGCCCTCCAGCCGGACGTAGGCCCACTTGCGGTCGTCCAGCCACGGCACGTGGTCGGACGGGCCGATGTGCACGTCGGCCTTCGCCATCTCGTGCGGGATCTGCGAGGTCACCGACTGCGTCTTGGAGATCTTCTTGGACTGGAGGCGCTTGCGCTCCAGCATGTTCATGAAGTCCATGTTGCCGCCGAAGTTGAGCTGGTAGGTGCGCAGCAGCTCAACACCGCGGTCCTCGAACAGCCGGGCCATCACGCGGTGCGTTATGGTCGCGCCGACCTGCGACTTGATGTCGTCACCGACGATCGGGACGCCCGCGTCGGTGAACTTCTGGGCCCACTCGGGGTCGCTGGCGATGAACACCGGCAGCGCGTTCACGAACGCGACCTTGGCGTCGATCGCGCACTGGGCGTAGAAACGGTCGGCGTCCTCCGAGCCCACCGGCAGGTACGACACCAGGACGTCCACCTGGGCGTCCTTCAGCGCCTGCACGACGTCGACCGGCTCGGAGTCCGACTCATCGACCATGTCCAGGTAGTACTCGCCAAGACCGTCGTGTGTCGGGCCGCGCTGGACGATCACGCCGGTCGGCGGGACGTCGGCGAACTTGATCGTGTTGTTCTCGCTGGCGTGGATGGCCTCGGACAGGTCCATCCCGACCTTCTTGGCATCCACGTCGAATGCCGCGACGAATTCGACGTCACCTACGTGGTACTCGCCGAACTGGACGTGCATCAGGCCGGGGACTCGCGTCTCGGGGGCCGCGTCCTTGTAGAACTCGACACCCTGGACGAGCGAAGAGGCGCAGTTGCCCACACCCACGATGGCTACGCGCACCGAACCCATCCTGTTGCTCCTTCTCTCTTGTGGAACATGTGGTGTTTCTTCACCCGACCCCGGTGCCGCCGCTCAGCGGTCGTTCTCCCGAGGCATGTCCTGTGTGGTTTCTGAAGATCTGGCTTGCTTTTCCTGCTTGGCTTGCTCTTCCTGCTCGGCCCGCTCGCGGCCGATGAGCTCGTTGAGCCACCTGACCTCGCGTTCGACGGACTCCAGCCCGTGGTTCTGCAGCTCCAGGGTGTAGGAGTCGACCCTTTCGCGAGTGCGCGCCAGGGCCGCGCGGAAACCCTCCAGGCGCTCCTCGAGCCGGCTGCGCCGGCCTTCGAGGATCCGCAGCCGGACGTCGGCGCGGGTGTGCGAGAAGAAGGCGAAGTGCACGCCGAACCCCTCGTCCTCCCACGACGCCGGACCGGCCTCGGTCAGCAGTTCCTGGAGACGTTCCTTGCCATCGGCGGTGAGCTTGTAAACGATCTTCGACCGGCGGCTCTGCAACGCCAGCGCCGTGTTCGGTTCCTCCGGCCGGTCCTCCATGATCAGCCCGTTGGCCAAGAGCTGCTTGAGGCACGGATAGAGGGAGCCGTAGGAGAACGCGCGGAACATGCCGAGCAGGGCGTTGAGCCGCTTTCGCAGTTCGTAGCCGTGCATCGGGGACTCGTGCAGCAGACCGAGCACGGCGAGCTCCAGCACGCCCGCGCCCTTCCTGGCCGCCATCCGGTCCCTCCTCAGCAGAGCCGATGTCTCGATCCGATGTATCGAGCCAATGTATCGACTCGATACATCGACACGATACGTAGACCGGCGCGTCCTGGCAAGTGGCGCCCTGTTCCGGGGGCCCGGGCGGACCTACCCTGCTGGTATGCGAGGCCGGAGCCGACCATGAGACCGAGGCTGGTCGTCGACTACGGCCTGGCGAAGCGGGCGGCGCTCGCGGAGCTGAGGTCCGGAGCCCTGACCAGGGACGACGCCTGCGACGCCCACCCCTATCTGCTGCGGGCCGCCAAGTACCACGGCGAGCCGGCCGGCAAGCCGTGTCCCGTCTGCCGGCATGAACCCCTCACCCATGTCACCTACGTATATGGGGACGAGCTGGGTCGTTATGCGGGACGCGTGAAGGCGACCGCCGACCTAGCAGAGATGGACCGCGAATACGGCGAATTCAGGGTGTATGTGGTGGAAGTGTGTCAAAGTTGCGCTTGGAATCACCTGGCAACGTCGTACGTCCTCGGCCACGGGGAGCAGAGCCCCGAGCGGTAGACGAACAAGGAGGATCGGCCCGACCGTAACGTCCGGCGGGGGCGCTGACCAGCCAGGCCGTAACTTCGCTGTGCACATGCTCCCCCCGCTCACCAGCCCGCACAGTACTCTTCGGACGGCGCACGAGTCGTGGCAACGCTGGGGAGCGATCCCCGGCCCTCGGCAACAACCAGCTGTCCCCTGTTGATGAGGTCGCGTGAGTAATCCAAGCCAGCCCCGACCGGAACCCGGGTCGCAGAGGCCGGGCGGGCAGCAGGTCCCCCGTCCCGGCGACTCCGACGACCCCGGCCACCCGGGAGTCCACCACGAGTCCGCCGCGGGCTTCCCCGGCGTGCCGGGCAACTCCGGCGCGCAGGGGGCACCGGCCGGACCACCGGACAACCTCCAGAACCCCGGCTTCATGGGCGGCCACTCCGTCCCCGGCGGACCGGGAGGCCCCGGTCCCCTGAGCGGCCCGGGCGCCGACTCCGGCTCCCCGCCGACCGCGCCCGGACCCGCCATCCCCGCGGATTCCGGCCTTCCCGGAGCGCCGGGCGGCCCGGGTCTGCCCGGTGGTCCGAATCAGCCGGGCGGTCTTGGCGGTCCCGGAATGTCCGGCGGCCCCGCAGCCCCGAGCGCACCCGGTGGCCCTGGTGCGATGAGCGGCTCCGGCATGGGCGGAACACCGAGAGGCGGTCCTGGCGGCGCGGGTGGTTCCGGCGGCCCGACCGGCCCGACCGGCCCCGGCGGCGCGGGCGGCCCGAGCGGTCCCGGCGGTCCTGGCGGGCCGGGTAGCCCTAGTGGTCCGGGTGGTCCCGGAATGGGGCGTGGTAGCGGAGCGCCGAGTGGTCCCGGTGGGTCCGGGATGGGTGGCCCCGGTAATCCCGGGGCGCCCGGTGGACAAGGCATGGGCGGAGTGCCCGGAGGCCCGGGCGGTCCCCGTGGGATGCCGCCGCCGAACGGCGGCGGAACGCCTGGCGCGTCCGGTGCGCCCGGAGTCGCGGGCCCCGGCGGGCCGGGAATGGGCGGCGTGCCGGGTGCCGCGGGTGTGGCCGGTGCCGGGGGTGTGGCCGGGTTCGGCGTCGCCGGGGTGGCCGGCAAGCCCGGTGTCAAGGACAAGCTCGGCGGGCTCGGGAAGGTCGGCCAGGACCTCGGCTCCAAGGTCACCTCGAAGTTCCGTGGCGGCGGCGTCCGCGCGGCCAACCGGTCGGCTGGGGCGGGCCGCCCCGGTGGACCCGGTGGACCCGGTGGTGCCGCAGGGCCCGGCGGCCCAGGTGGACCAGGCGGGCCGGGTGGTCCCGGACGGCCAGGCGGGCCAGGCGGGCCCGGGCGGCATGGGCAGAAGAAGGCCGGCTTCATCGATCACCTGCGGTCCCGGGAGTCCGGCTGGCGGCGGTACATCCCGTCCTGGAAGGTCGTGGCCGGTGTCTGCGGGCTGGGGTTCGCGGCGTTCGTCACCCTGATCTGGGTCGCGTACGCGAACACCCCGACGCCCGAGGAGCCCACGGTCGCGGGCGTCGAGGACCAGGCGTCGATCTTCTACTACACCGACGGCAAGGAGATCGGCCGGATCGGCAAGAAGCGGCAGAGCGTCGAGCTGGACAAGATTCCGCCGCACGTCCAGGAGGCGGTGCTGGCGGCGGAGAACCGCAGCTTCCGCACCGACCCCGGGTTCTCGGTCAAGGGCACCACGCGGGCGGTGTGGGACAACCTGACCGGCGGGTCGGGCGGCGGGTCCACGATCACGCAGCAGCTGGCGAAGAACTACTACTCCGACCCGAACAACCGGACGATGAGCCGGAAGTTCAAGGAGCTGTTCATCTCGCTGAAGCTGGAGGACAAGCACACCAAGGACGAGATCCTCAAGCTGTACCTGAACACGATCTACTTCGGCCGCAACACCTATGGCATCCAGGCCGCGTCCCGCGAGTACTTCGGGACGGACGTGTGGAAGCTCAAGCCCGACCAGGCGGCCATCCTTGGCGGCATCATCCAGAACCCCAACCGGGACCCGGGTGACAAGGCCAACGCGGCGTGGGCGACCGAGAGGTACGAGTACACGCTCAAGGGCATGGTCTCGATGGGCAAGCTCAGCCGGGCCGACGCCGACAAGTACATCGGGCAGGGGCTGCCCGACATCCGGAAGGCCGGCACCAGCGACCAGCTTTACGGCGGCCAGCGCGGCTACATGCTGATGCGCGCCAAGGAAGAACTCCGCCGGATGGGGATCGACGACAAGGAGCTGACGACCAAGGGCCTGCGGGTCTACACGACGTTCAACCGCAAGCGGATGGCGATGGCCAAGAGGGCCGCCGAGAAGACCGTCCCGCAGGTGAACCCGAAGAAGCTCGCGAAGAAGAAGATCCGCGTCGGGCTGGTGTCGGTGAACACCGCGAACGGCGAGGTCGTGGCGTTCTACGGCGGACACGACTATCTCGACCAGTCCTTCAACAACGTGTGGCAGGGCTCGGCGCAGGGCGGTTCGGCGATGAAGCCGTACGTGCTGGCGACCGCGCTGAAGCAGAACTACAGCCTGAAGAGCCTCGTCGAGGGACGGTCGAAGACGCCGATCGACCCGGAGGGCAACGTGGTGTCGAAGGACGACCCGAGCGCCGTGATGGTCCCGAACAGCCATGACGTGGGCACGCCGGTCAACCTGATCACGGCGACGAAGGACTCGGTGAACACGGCGTTCATCCAGCTGATGGGCAAGGTCGGCATCGAAGAGGTGATCAAGACCGAGACCGATGCCGGTATCGCGTCCGACCTGCTGAAGCCGCACAAGTGCTGCCTGAACCTCGCGCTGGGCGTCAACAACATCCGGCCCATCGAGCAGGCGGCGGGCTACGCGGTGTTCGCCAACGGCGGCGTGTACCACCAGCCGCATGTGATCCGCCAGGTGAAGGAGTCCGACAACAAGACGATCCGGCTGAAGCCGAAGTACGAGAAGCGCCGGGTCTTCGACGCGAATGTCGCCGCGGACGCCACGTACGCGATGCAGCAGGTCGTCAAGGGCGGTACCGCGACGGCGGCGGCGCTGCCGAACCGTCCGGCGGCCGGCAAGACCGGTACCACCGACCGTAACGTCGCGACGTGGTTCGTCGGGTACACCCCGCAGATCTCCACCGCCGTGACGATCTACAACGACGACACGGGGCGGGACGGGAAGAAGAAATCGGTGGTCCTGCCGGGGATCGGCACGGTGGAGGGCGGTACGATCCCCGCCCGCATCTGGCGGTCCTACATGACGAAGGCGATGCAGGGCATGGAGGTCGAGGCGTTCCCGCCGCCGGCGTGGGGCGGGATCGTGCAGAAGTGGGCGAAGCCGCCGGAGAAGAAGCGCGACGACAGGCCGCCGTGGTGCGACGAACCGATCGGCAGGTTCGACCCGCGCTGTCACGGCGACGGTGACGGCGGCGACCGGGGCAGGAAGCCGCCGTGCCAGTCGCCGGTCCCGAACGAGAACTGCGACCCGAGCAGGCCGCCGAGCAATCCCCCGCCCCGGTGGTGGTGCCAGCTTCACCAGGGTGAGCGCGCCTGCCGTCCGCGGGGCGGTCGCGGGCTGGAACCCAACACGGCGAGCATCGTGCCGCTGTTGCCGCTGTCAAGGCCTCCGGAATGAACCGGCGGGCCGTCGCGTGCGAACCGTCTCTTGTGGAGGCGGTGGTGTGACATGAAGCATGTTCGCCGATTGCCGCACGCCAGCGGGCATGCTCGAGTGCGTCCGGACGGGTTGGGGACGGGGAGCATTGCTCCCTCGGCCCCCTCGACTCCGGGTGCGCAGTACTCTCTGACGACGCACAGCCGTATCCCAGTTGATGAGGTCGCGTGAGTAACCGAAGCCGATACGGACCGGAACACGGAGATGGCCCCGGCCGGAGGGGCGCCCCCCGCCCCGGCGGTTCGGGCACGCCCGCCGGTGCGCCGCGCGGCGGACCCCCGTCAGGCTCGCCCGCGCCCGGCAAGGGCCCGCGGCCCGGCGGCAGGCCGGGTGGACGGGCCGGCGGGCCGGCGAGGGTGGGCGGCACCGGCGGCGGGCGGCGCCGTGCCGCGCCGTCGGCGATGCGCTCGGGGCCGGGCGGCCGTCCCGGCCGGCCGGGCCCGGGTGGCGCCGGTGGCCGCGGTGGTGGCCCCGGCGGTCCCGGCGGTCCTGGTGGCCGCGGTGGTTCGGGTGGCCGCGGCGGTTCCGGTGGCGACGGCTTCTGGGACGATGAAGGGCGCGGCAAGCGGTCGGACGACCCGGAGAAGACCGGCTGGCGGCGGTACATCCCGTCCTGGAAGATCATCGTCGCCGTCGTCAGCGTGATGATCCTCGGGATGGCCACGCTGGTCATCGTCGCGTACGCCAACACCCCGATCCCGACGGAGAAGCAGCAGGACGCGATCCGGCAGGAGTCGGTCATCACGTACGCGGACGGCTCGCCGCTCGCCCGGATCGGGACGCACCGCGAGAACATCCCGCTCGAGAAGGTCCCCAAGCACGTGCAGAACGCGGTGCTCGCCGCCGAGGACCGGGGCTTCTGGACCGAGCCGGGCATCTCGCCGACCGGCATCGCGGGAGCGATGTACCGGGCGATGACCGGCGGAGAGATCGCGGGCGCCTCGACGATCACCCAGCAGATGGCCCGGAACTACTACGCGGGCCTCAGCCAGGAGCGGACGGTCAGCCGCAAGCTCAAGGAAATCCTCATCTCCATCCGGCTCGGGAAGGAGATGCAGAAGGAGAAGATCCTCGAGCTGTACCTCAACACCGTTCCCTTCGGGCGCCGGTCGTACGGCGTCCAGGCGGCGTCCCGGGCGTACTTCCACAAGCCCGTCACCGAGATCAACGAGTCGGAGGCGGCGATGCTGGCGGCGATGATCCAGCGCCCCGGATACTTCGCCACCTACGGCCCGGCGTCCAACCCGGCCAAGCAGGCGCTGATCGACCGCTGGAACTACGTCCTCGACGGGATGGTCGAGGAAGGCTGGCTCGACTCGGGCAAGCGCGCGGCGGCGGAGTTCCCGCAGACGCAGAAGAACTGGAGCGACGTCCCCGACGACCCGAACGCCGGCTACCTCGAGGCGCGGGTGCTGCGCGAACTGAAGGCGCTCGGCATCAACGACCAGATGCTGGAGACCGGCGGCCTGCGCATCAAGACCACGTTCAACAAGCAACTGCAGGACTACACCAACAAGGCCGTCAAGCAGATCAAGAAGGAGAACGGGCTCGGCAAGGACATCCACTTCGGGCTGACGGCGATCGACCCGAAGACGGGTGGGGTGGTGGCCGCCTACGGTGGCCCGGACTTCCGCAAGCAGCAGTTCGACAACTCCTTCCAGGGCAATGTGCAGCCGGGTTCGTCGTTCAAGCCGATCGTCCTGGCCACCGCCCTCGACCAGGACATCAGCCTCAAGACGACGATGGACGGCAGCTACAAGCGGACGATCAACGGCGCGACGTTCACCAACGACAACCGTGCGGAGAACGGCGTCTACAACCTCAAGCAGATGACGGCGATGTCCATCAACACGGCGTACGTGGAGCTCGGGCAGAAGGTTCAGTTGAGCAACGTCGTGGAGATGGCCAAGAAGATGGGCGTCCCCGCAGACACCCCGAACCTCAACGCCAACTACACGTCGCTGCCGCTGGGCGTCATCGACACGACCGCCGTCACCATGGCCTCGGTCTACTCGACGTTCGCGGCGGAGGGGCAGCACCGCCAGGCCCATGTGATCGCCAAGGTCACCGACAACCAGGGCAACCCCATCACGAGCGAGGACGGCAAGGTCCTGGAGAAGCTGCCCTGGGAGACTCCGGTCAAGGCGTTCTCCGCGGGCGTCGCGCGGGACGCCACGTCCGCGATGCAGGCGGTCGTCACGACCGGTACCGGTAAGCGCGCGAGCCTCGGCTCCCGCCCGGTCGCCGGCAAGACCGGTACGACGGACGAGAACAAGTCGGCCTGGTTCGTCGGCTACACGCCGGAGCTCGCGACGGCGTCGGCGATGTGGCGTCAGGACAAGAACGGGAACCGCAAGTCGCTGATCGGCGTGGGCAACTACAGCCAGGTCTACGGTGGTACGGTCCCCGCCGACCTGTTCAAGACCTTCATGATGAAGGCGCTTGAGGGCAAGGAGATCAAGCAGTTCCCACCGCCGGTCAACGGCGGCGAGATCGCCCCGTGGGCGAAGGCGAAGCCGGAGCCGAGCCCGTCGGCGACGCCGTCCCCCACCACCACGCCGGACTGCCGGCCGGGCCAGCAGAACCCGGAGCCGGGCTGCCAGACGAACACGCCGAACCCGACGAACACCCCGACGTTGCCGCCCGGGCCGGGGGAGCCCTGCAACCGGATCGGGATGCCGGTCGGCTGTGACCCCAACCTGCCGCCCGAGGGCGACAAGAGCTGGTGGTGCGCTCAACCCCAGCACCGGGACCACCCGGCCTGCCGGCCGGGCGACGGGGACGACCCGAACGATAACGGCAACCTGAATTAGTGACCGGGGATGCGGGGACGCGCGTCCCGGCATCCCCGGGAATGGCCCGGAGCCCGCAGCGGCTCCGGGCCGTTCCGTTTCATGAGCGTCCGCTTCACCGAGGTCCGGCCTGAGGCGGGCGCGATGACCAATAGTCTTTCTGTCCATGTCGTCGTCTTCTGAGAGGCTCGCGATGTCCGCCGCCGACACCGACAGCGATGAGGCGGACGGTCCGGCGTCCCGTCGGCGGGACCGGCTGATGCCGTTCGCGCCGGTGCTGACGGGCCTCACCGCCCTGGTGTGCCTGCTCGGCTGGCTGCAGAAACGGCCGTGCGCGTCGGCGAACTTCGACTTCATCAAGACGACGACGAATGCCTGCTACACCGACATCTATCCGCTCTACTACGTGCGGGGGCTGAGCGACGGCAAGCTGCCGTACTTCGACTCGCTCGCCGGTTCCGACATCCAATACGTCGAGTACCCGGTCCTGAGCGGCGCCTTCATGCAGCTGGTCGCATGGCTGGTCCAGCCGTTCGGCGTGGACGCCCGCGGAATGGCGTTCTACAACGTCACCGCTCTGCTGCTCGCGGTCCTCGCGGTCGTGGCCGTGCTCGCGACGGCGTACGTGGCGGGGCGGCGTTCGCTGCGCGCCGGACTGATGGTGGCGCTGTCCCCCGCGCTGCTGCTCACCGCGTACATCAACTGGGACCTGCTCGCGGTGGCGCTGTCGGCGCTGGCCCTCGCCGCCTGGGCGGCCCGCCGCCCGGCGCTCGCGGGCGCGATGCTGGGGCTGGCGATCGCGGCGAAGTTCTACCCGCTGCTGTTCCTCGGCCCGCTGGTCCTGCTGTGCGTGCGCGCCGGGCAGTGGCGCGCCATGGGACGGATGCTCGCCGGCACCGCCGCCACCTGGCTGCTGGTCAACCTGCCGGTGATGGTCTTCGCGTGGGACGGGTGGAAGGAGTTCTACACCTTCAGCCAGGGCCGCGGCGTCGACTGGGGGTCGATCTTCTTCTATCTGCAGGATCACGGGCTGGAGAAGCCGGCGTCCGATACCGAGCTGCTCAACCTCCTCGGCACGGGCACGTTCCTCGTCCTCGCGGCCGGCATCGCCGTGCTCGCGCTCACCGCGCCGCACCGGCCGCGCCTGCCGCAGCTGATGTTCCTCGTGCTGGTCGCGTTCATGCTGCCGAACAAGGTCTGGTCACCGCAGTACGTGCTGTGGCTGCTGCCCCTCGTCGTCCTGGCCCGCCCGAAGCTCCCCGCGTTCGTGGTCTGGCAGATCGGGGAGATCATCTACTTTTTCGGCATCTGGTGGTTCCTGCTGTCGGTCTCCGCCCGGACGCAGGGCGCGAACCTTCCGGACACGGTGTCGGCGGTACTGGGTTTGGACGCGCCCGACGGCGGTATCAGCCAGGACGTGTACCACCTCGCCCTGCTCGCGCGGTTCGTGACAGTCCTGGCGCTGGCCGCCCTGGTGGTGCGGGACGTGCTGCGCCCGTCCGACGACATCGTCCGGTCGGACGGAACCGACGACCCGGCCGGCGGCGTCCTCGACGGCGCGGCGGACGTGATCTCACTGGGACGCCGGCGTGGCCGCCACCACGCCGGCGTCCCAGTGCCGTCCTGAACGGGCGCAGCGTCGCCCTGGGGCGCAGCGCCGTCGCCCTACCCGGCGCCCTGGCCTCGCAGGGCCTCGATGAACCATTCGAACGACGGGGTCATCGCCGGCCACACGGGCCATCCGTTGATGACGGCGAGCAGTTGCCAGTACCGCTCCGCGCGCCGGTCGGTGCCGATCTCCGTCCGCCTCAGCAGCTCACGCCTGAACTCGGTGTCGTCCGTGGCGCCGTAAGCCCGCGCGTAGGCGGCGACGAGTTCGTCGACGATGGGACGGGCCTCGTCCGAGCCCGGCTCGATCCCGTTCTCGATCGCCGCCGCGATCTTCTCTCCGGTGAGCCGGCCGAGCTGCGCCGGGTCCTCCGGGTACGCGCCTTGTTCGATCTCGGCGGCCTGGGCCTCCGCCATCCGCCGCACCGACGCCCGGAACCCGGGGTCGCCGACCAGCTCGGCCAGCTCCACCCACGCGTCGACCTGCTCGGGTTCGGGGTCGTCGGGCAGCTCGGGCAGCGCGGACCGCATCTTGGCCTCGAAGCCGGGGTCCACGTCGAGCCCGGCGAACGACTCGTCGATGAAGTCGGTGATGATGCGCCGCCGCTCCGCGTCGGACAGCCGGGCCAGCTTGTGCATGAGTTCGATCTCCTCGGGACTGGATGCTCGTTTGGCGACGGCCCGCAGCACGGCCCGGCGCAGCCGGAGCGTGCGGATCTGCACGTCCAGCGCCTCGGCGTGCGCCGTCGCGACCTCTCCGACGCCGATCTCGTGGTCCAGCACCCGCCGGACCGTCCCGAGATCCACGCCGAGGTCGCGCAGCGTCCGCACCAGGTCGAGGCGTGCGACGGCCTCCAGGTCGTACAGCCGGTAACCGGCGGCGGTACGGGAGGTCGCCGGCACCACGCCCGCGTCGGAGTAGAACCGGATCGTCCGCACCGAAAGCCCGGTGCGCCGCGCCAGTTCCCCGATCGTGTACAGGGCGTCGCCTTCCATGCCGTCCACCATGAGGGCTCCAGTTACTAGAGACTCAACCCCACACCATCCCCAACCTGCCCGGAACCGACCAGGAGCGCGAATGACCAGGAACGTCGTTCTCCCTGAAGCGTGGGAACCGAGGGTGCGCGCCGCCCTCGCCGACGTCCGCCCCGACCTCGCGGGGTGCCCGCTGCGGCATCTCGGCGCGGGATACGAGAGCGTGGCATTGCGCCTGGAGTCGGAGCAGGGGACATATGTGCTCCGCTTCCCGCGCGACGAGAACGGGGCGGCGGGCATCGCATGCGAGGCCCGGCTGCTGCCCGAACTCGGCGGGACGCTCGACGTCCCCATCCCCGCCTTCGCGTTCACCGCCCCGAACCCGCTCGGTCCCGGAATGTTCTGCTGCTATCCCCTCGTCCCCGGGGAGTCGCTGGACGAGGAGGAGTGGCACGCACGCGGGCTTCTGGACGAGCCGGGCCCCGTCCGCCAGATGGCGGATCTGCTGGAGGCGATCCACGCGTTCCCGGTCGAACGCGCCCGCGAGCTCGGCGTCCCCGAAGCGGACCTGCGCGCGGACTTCACCGAGGACCTGCGACTCGTCCGCGCCGAGGTGGCGCCGCTGCTGCCGCCGGACGAGGCTCGCCTCCTCATCGCGGCCTACGAGCGTTACCTCGCCGACGACGCCGGTTTCGGTGGCGGCCCCACGCTGATCCACGCCGACTTCAGCCTGGACCACCTCCTGGTCACCGGAACGCGGATCACCGGACTGATCGACTTCGGCGACGTGCGGATCGGCGACCCCGACTACGACCTGTGCTACCTCTGGCCTGAGACGAACCGCCGGTTCGTCCGGCGGCTCCAGGAACACCGGGGCCGGCCGTTCGACGCGCGCCTTGAGGGCAAGCTGCGCTTCTGGGAACTGGCCGACCCGGTCAGCGACGTGCTCCACGGCATCGAGCACGGCATGCCGGACGTCCGCGATGAGGGCGTGAACCTCCTCACCGCCCTCTTGGCCCCCGGCCGCCCCTGACCGGGGAACGATGCGACGGGGGTGTCGGACCGTGGCGGAGGCCGGCCGTGTCCGAAGCTCATCGTGACCGACGCAGGTCAGCGCGTCGTTGAACGTCCGGCCCCGGAGGCTGTGCGACGATCTCGGACGCGCCCGGTGCCGTCACCGAAAAGGCGTGGCCGGATTCTGCCCATATCGGGGGGATTTCGTGGGCGACGGCCGGGGATGATCGCGGCCGGTGGGGCGGGTCGCCCCGGCCCCGCGGACGCGGGGAGCACGAACTGCCGGGAGATGACGTGGACGCGAACCAAGCACTGACCGAGCTGCTCGCGGGACGGCTGGCACCGGGCGTCTACCAGTGGCGGACGCCCCCGGTGCCGGGTGCCGTCGGCGACACGAGCTGGACCGAACGCGCCGAGGAGGCCGGCTGGCGGGGATTCCATCTCGACGGCCGCCGCGCCCGCGACCGGGAGTCGTTCCTGCGCCTGTGCGCGGACGTCTTCGAACTGCCCGGAGGAACGGCCGGCGGCTGGGACGCTCTCGGCGACGGCCTGGCCGACCTGTCATGGACGCCCGCCAAGAACGGCTACGTGGTGCTGTACGAGTCGTGGGCCGAACTCGCCGACGCCGACCAGCGGTCGTTCCGCGCCGTTCTGGACGTGTTCGCGGGAACGGTGAAGGCGTGGCGGGACACCTCCACCCCCATGACCGTCCTGATGTCGAGCGTCGGTGTGGAAGTCGCAGGCGTCCCCCGCCTCGCCTGACCGGACGTCAGTAGGTGCGCGTGCTGCCCGTCTCCGCGGCGAACCATGCCACGCCGAGGATGTAGAGGAACCAGAAGATGATCCACCCGACCGTGATGAGGTAGCCGAGGATGAGGCCGGTAACGGCCATCCCATTGCCGCCCTCACCCGTCCGCTTGATCTGGCTCTGTGCGACATGCCCGAAGATGATCGCGAGGATGGACGTCAGTCCGCAGGCGAAGAAACCGATGAGCCCGCACACCATCGACGCGGTCGCCATCCCGTTCGTCGGCGGGGCGACGGGGGCGGAAGGCCCGTAGTAGTGGTGCTGCACGGCGGGGGGCTGCTGGGAGTAGGACTGGCCGTAGGGGTCCTGAGAGCCGTAGCCGTAGGGGTCGTATGCCATGTGCTTCCCGATCGGTTCGCGCGCCCGCCGCCCGAGAGTACGCGCGTGCGCTGAGGCTGGGTTCCGGATTATGCCAGTGTGACGCGACCTTCGGTTTTTGTCGTCATGCTGGGCTTTCACGTTCTTAGATGCCGCGCCCGCCGGACGGGTTCCACCGGCCGCCTCGGCGCGGTCAGAGATTTGAACGCAACCAGGAGATGTCCTCCGCTTGACCGGTCGCCGGCGTCTCCACGACGACGGGCGCGCCCGCGGCCCGCACCACGCCCAGGATCAGGTCGGGCTCGATGCTGCCGCTGCCCAGATTGGCGTGCCGGTCGGCACCGGACCCGAACGCGTCGCGGCTGTCGTTGCAGTGCAGTAGATCGATGCCGCCGGTGATGGCCTTGATGCGGTCGACGGCGTCCACGAGTTCCTCCCCCGCCGCGTGCGCGTGGCAAGTGTCGAGGCAGAAACCGATCTTGGACTCCAGCCCCGGAACCCCGGACAGCACCTCCCACAGCCGTGCGATCCGGTCGAACTTGCGCGCCATGGCGTTCCCGCCGCCCGCGGTGTTCTCGATATAGACGGGGATGGGGCAGTCGACCCGCT
The DNA here is from genome assembly GCF_052245875.1 of Actinomadura sp. 3N407. NCBI lineage: Bacteria > Bacillati > Actinomycetota > Actinomycetes > Streptosporangiales > Thermomonosporaceae > Actinomadura > Actinomadura sp. 3N407. The sequence continues at coordinate 548,453 of NZ_JBQQBP010000002.1, read as the reverse complement.
CGAACACCTTGCGCCAGTTCTCGAAGCCCATCTCAGGGTCGTCGTCCTTCAACATATGGCCGCCGTGCACGATCAGCGCCTTCGCGCCGATGGACGCGGCCGCCTCCAGTTGCTGGGTGAGGTTCTTACGGCTCGGGATGCGGATCCTGTTGTTGGACGTCGCCACATTGATCGTGTACGGCGCGTGCACATAGACGTCCACCCCGGACCCCGCCAGCGCCTCGACACCCTCCGGCAAAACGGGCTTCTTCCACCCCTGCGGGTCACCCAGGAAGAACTGAACGACGTCCGCCCCGATCGCGCGGGCGTTGTCGAGCGGGTTGGTCTGGTCGACATGGGCTCCGATGCGCATGCCACGAGACTAGCCCCGCCCTCCGACAACGCACACGAACACCCGGACCCACCGCGGGGGCCGGGCGGTGACGGAACCTCCCGGCGACGGGGGTCAGATCGTGAAGCCGCCGTTGCTCAGCGCGAAGCCGACGCCCAGGAACGACGCCACCATGCCGATGACGTTCAGCCACCGCTCATTCGTCGTCGCGGAGATCATCTGGGAGTACAGGGCGAGCGGCAGGCCGATCAGTCCGGCGACGGCCCCGGGGAAGTGGGTCGCCGGGATCCAGCCGAGGATGAGCGCGGCGATCCCGATCGTGACCGACGCCACCGCCAGCACATCCTGGAGCCGGTGCGGTTCGGGCTTGGCATCGAGGCCGATGGCCTGCTTCTTGGTGCCTGCAGCCTCCTGCGGCATGGGGATCCTCCTCCAGCTCGAGTCTCCCGCGTGAGGGGCACACGCTGCCCGCGGGGAACGGACGGACCACGCCCGTAGGGATTCCCGGCCGGACTGGAGATCAACCGGCGCGGAGGCCCGGAAATGTCCGTGCCACCCGGTACAGTCGAACACAGATTCGAGAACACCGGCCCGGTCCGGCCCCCGAGGGGAAGCGGGGGAGAGCAGGAGGTGAACCATGGTGACGAAAGCGGAGCTGGGGCTCATCGGTGACGCGGAGCTGGTGGAGGAGTTGTCGCTGCTGACGACTCAGACCGCCCGCATGCGCGCCCGCATGGCCGACATCATGGCCGAACTGGAGCGCCGGCGCTGTACCAAGAACGTCCGGCCGGGCGTGCGGCGCTGACGGTGGGCCGCGTCCGGAACCGGCGCGGGTTCGCTGCGCGGCCGAGGTCCACGGCGACGCCGCGCATCCCTATGGCGATCAGCGCCAGGCCCGCGGCGCCCTTACGGCCGAAGGGCGCAACCCACGCCTCCGCGGGCCCCGCGGGAGGCGGGCGTGCGAACCGGGCCCCTCCGTTTCGTCGGCGCTCCGCTCCGGGAACCGGCTCGTACGCTGCCAACTGTTGGTAGCCTGGAGCGGTCTCGCGGCAGGTGCGCCCGGCGATCCGGGTTCCGGCGCCGCCGCGGGAGACGCAACAGCCCTCCTGTCACGGAGAGACCGTGACCGCATCAGTCCAGAGGAGGTAGGGACAGCATGCGTCGTTACGAACTCATGACCATCCTCGACCCCGCCATCGACGAGCGCACCGCGACCGCGGCGCTCGACCCGTTCCTGAAGGTCGTCAAGGACGACGGCGGCAGCGTGGAGAATGTCGAAGTCTGGGGCCGCCGGCGCCTGGCGTACGACATCCAGAAGAAGTCCGAAGGCATCTACGCGGTGGTCGACCTGTCGGCTGAGCCTGCCACGGTCAAGGAGCTCGACCGGCAGCTCAACCTGAGCGAGTCGATCCTCCGTACCAAGGTCATCCGCCCCGAGGTCCACTGAGCCGGGCTCAGTCCTCTCATCAGCCGGAGCGAACCCCATGGCAGGCGACACCGTAATCACGATGGTCGGGAACCTCGTCGAGGACCCGAATCTGCGTTTCACCCCGAGCGGCCAGGCGGTCGCGTCCTTCCGCATGGCCTCGACCCCGCGGTTCTTCGACCGCCAGTCGGGCGAATGGAAGGACGGTGAGGCGCTGTTCCTGACGTGCAACGTCTGGCGGCAGGCCGCCGAGAACGTGGCCGAGACCCTGCAGCGCGGCATGCGGGTGATCGTGCAGGGACGCCTCAAGCAGCGGTCGTACGAGACCCGCGAGGGTGAGAAGCGCACCGTCTTCGAGATCGAGGTCGACGAGGTCGGCCCGTCGCTGCGCAGCGCCACCGCCAAGGTCAACAAGACCCAGCGGCAGGGCGGCGGCGGTGGCGGCGGCTTCGGCGGCGGTGGCGGCGGTGGCCAGGGCGGCGGCTTCGGCGGTGGCGGCGGTGGCCAGCAGGGCGGCGGTTTCGGCGGCGGTGGCGGCGGCGGAGGCGGTGGCGGCCAGCAGGGCGGCGGCGCCCCTGCCGACGACCCCTGGGCCACCGGCGGTGGCGGCGGGGGCGGATTCTCCGACGACCCGCCGTTCTAGACCTGCCTTTGCCGGACCAGCAAGAACAAGTACACGTCCATTCCCGCGTGAGCGGGGCTCTCCCAAAGGAGCACCACGATGGCGAAGCCACCTCCCCGCAAGCCGAAGAAGAAGGTTTGCGTTTTCTGCCAGGAGAAGATCTCCTACGTCGACTACAAGGACACCGGTCTGCTGCGGAAGTTCATCTCCGACCGCGGCAAGATCCGTGCCCGGCGAGTGACCGGAAACTGCACCCAGCACCAGCGGGACGTCGCCACGGCGATCAAGAACGCCCGCGAGATGGCGCTGCTGCCCTACACCAGCACCGCGCGCTGAGGCAGGGGGAACGATCATGAAGCTCATCCTGACCCAGCAGGTCTCCGGGCTCGGCGAGCCCGGTGACGTCATCGAGGTCCGGGACGGCTACGGCCGCAACTACCTCGTCCCCCGCGGGTTCGCGATCAGGTGGACCCGGGGCGCCGAGAAGGAGATCGACTCGATCAAGAAGGCGCGTTCGGCCCGCGAGATCGCGACGGTCGAGCACGCCAAGGAGGTCGCCGGCCAGCTGGCGGCGCTGCGGGTGACGCTCCGCACCCGCACCGGCAGCGGCGGCCGCCTCTTCGGCGCCGTGACCGCCGCCGACATCGCCGAGGCGGTCCGCGCCGCCAACGGCCCCGACCTGGACCGCCGCCGCATCGAGATCGGCAACCCGATCAAGACGGTCGGCACCCACCGGGTCAGCGTCCGCCTCCACAGCGACGTCAACGCCACCATCGACGTGGACGTCGTCGAAGCCTGACGCGCTTCCACCGAACGACCCCCGCGCCCCGGGCCCTGCCCGAGGCGCGGGGGTCGTTCCGCGTCCACCACGACTCTCTCGGCGCCGGAAAACCGGGATCGCTGCGTAGCCTGGTTGCACGGACACGGGGAGCACCATGCGGCGAAGACGATGGACGGCTGCGGGGATGGGGTCGTTGTCTGCCGGGGTGGTGGCCGCGGCGGCGGGCGTCGGCGTGACCTCGGTGGGTACCGGGGCTTTCGGGCTGGAGACGCACACCTTCACCCGTGTCGAGTGCCACTCCGTCTCCGTGGAGAAGGGCGGCACGGTCTGGCACTGCACGGGTGAGAGCCCGGCCCAGGTCGTCGCCAACGACGAGGCCGCACGGCGGGCCGCGCAGGCCGCGCTTCGCGCTCACCGTGACGGCGTCTCCTCCTTCAACGAGCCGCGCCGGCGCACCAGACTGACCTTCGTCGACCATGACGGGCAACTCGACCCGCAGCGGGTCACCGCGTCCCGCCTGCCCGTGGGCGACCGATGGATCGCGCATTCCGGCAACGTGGTCTTCGTGGGCGTGCTGCTGACACTCCTCGGGGTCACCGCCGTGACCTGGGGCGTCTACCGCCTGCGACCACCCGGACGTGATTGATCACGCCGCTCGCCCGCGTCCCCACGGCCCCACCATGCGGGCGGGCGTGCCGGGGACGCGGCTCGGGCCCGACTGATCGTGAACGGGCTTCGCCGACCAACCGACGTGATCGGATCCCGCGCCGTTGCCCGGGGCGCCCTGGGCAGGACGCCGGCAGGGAACCGCGCGTCCGGGACGTGCCCGGCGGCTCTGATACATACCGCGCAATCTCTGGTGCAAGATCAGGCGTTGTCTCGTTCAAACGGGGGTCCTGCGCCCGGGGTTTCATGTGAAACGTCCGTGAACCGCCCTGTGTTTGGTTGATCAACAGAGTGGCCAATACGTTCCGTAACCAGATCACCGCGGAACGAAGGGGGACGGTGTTGATCGCGCATTCGGGGGACGGCGCGGACGGCCGAGAGCGGGGCGGGCCGCAGGTGACGCGCCGGGCGCTCATCGGTGGTGTGGTGGGAACGGGCCTGCTCACGATGAGTTCGTCCGTCCAGAATGTGGCCATGGCGGACGAACTCTCCGCCGGACCGGACTTCCGGGTCGGCGATCACGTCGCCTTCAGGGCGGACGCTCCACACGTGTACACACGCGCCCAGTGGAACGCGCGGTCGCCGAGGCGTCCCGCCAAGGTCCTCGACCGGCCGCCCGACCGCATCATCGTGCACCACACGGCGACGGCGAACTCCAAGAACCGCTCGCTCGGCCATGCGTTCGCCCTGTCGCGGTTCATCCAGAACTTCCACATGGACAAGAACGGCTGGGACGACACGGGCCAGCAGCTCACGATCAGCCGCGGCGGCATCGTGATGGAGGGACGCAACAGGAGCCTGAAGGCCGTCCGGGCCGGTGATCTCGCCGTGGGCGCGCAGGTCCTGCACCACAACGATCACACCATCGGGATCGAGAACGAGGGCACGTACACGAAGAAGCGCGTCCCGGATCCGCTGTGGGACTCGCTTGTGGAGGTGTGCGTCTGGCTCTGCCAGGCCTACGACCTCGAACCGTCCGAGGCGATCATCGGCCACCGGGACTACAACAACACCGCGTGCCCCGGCGATGTGCTCTATGCCCGGCTGCCGAAGCTCCGCAGGTCAGTGGCCGCCCGGCTGGACGGTTCCCCGAGTTCCGCCGGTTCGCCGAGCACGGGCGGCTCGCCGAGCCCGGGCGGTGGCGCCGGTGGCCAGGGCATGCCGGTGTTCCCGCCTTTCGACGACTTCGGCTGACCGCCCACGGCGGTGGGCGCCGCTACGTTTCTGGGGTGGTGTAGCGGGTGCGGCGACGGGCGATCTCGGGGTCGATGCCTTCGACCAGGGACCAGATGCCCGCGACCCGTTCCACCAGGGTCTCCGGGGGCAGCCCTGCGAGGCCCTCCGCCGCCAGGTCGTCGATCGCCTGTGTCAGCCGGGCCATCCGCTCGCCGTGTGTGGAACACATGTTCGAATAGTAGCGAGTGTGGCGCGAGGTGCGGGTGCGCTTCGCGGAAATCGGCTCTCAGCGGACGGCGCCGGTGACCATCCAGCGGTCGCCGCGGGCACGCAGGCCCAGGGTGAGCATCCGGGTCAGCATCCACAGGCCGATCGCGGCCCAGAGCCCGATCAGCCCGGCGTCCGCCCGGTAGGCGACGATGGCGGCGGGCAGGAAGACGACCGTGGCGATCAGCGTCGTCGCGGCGAGGTACGCGCCGTCGCCCGCCCCGATCAGGATTCCGTCCAGGACGAACACCACCCCCGCGACGGGCTGCATCACCGCGACGAGGAGCAGCGAGGCCAGCAGCAGCTCGCGGACTCCGCCGTCCGATGTGAACAGCCCCGGCAGCCACGGGCGGACCAGCAGGATGATCAGCCCGAAGGCCACGCCGCAGCCGATCCCCCACCACACCATCCGGCGTGTGACGGCCCGCGTGCCGGTGATGTCGGACGCGCCAAGGTAGCGCCCGGTGATGGCCTGCCCGGCGATCGCGATGGCGTCGAGCGCGAACGCCAGGAGCGTCCACACCTGGAACCCCACCTGGTATGCGGCGATCTCCTCGTCCCCCATACGGGCCGCGATGGACGTGCCCACGATGAGGACGACGCGCAGGGCCGCCGTCCGGAGCAGCAGCCCGAACCCCGCCGTGGCGGACGTCTTCAGCCCGTCCATGTCGGGGCGCACCGGCGCGTCATGGCGGCGCGCCGCCCGTAGCACGACCACGACGTAGACGGCGGCGCTCCCCGTCTGGGCGATCACCGTCCCCCACGCCGAGCCGGCGATCCCCCAGTTCAGGACGATCACGAACAGCACGTTGAGGACGATGTTCAGCGAGAACCCGCCGATCGAGACGACGAGCGGTGTGCGGGTGTCCTGCAGGCCGCGCAGCACGCCCGTCCCGGCCAGGATGACCAGCATCGACGGGATCCCGAAGAGGCTCACCGCGAGGTAGGTCTCGGCGTACGGCGCGACGACGGGGGACGCGCCGAACGCGTCCACGATCACGGGGATCAGCGGCCAGCCGGCGACGATCAGCGCGACCCCGATGGCGAGCGCGAGCCACATGCCGTCGATGCCCTGCCGGATGGCCGCCCGCATGTCCCCGGCGCCGACCTGCCGGGCCACTCCGGCCGTCGTCCCGTAGGCGAGGAAGACGCACAGGTAGACCAGCGTGCTCAGCGCCTGGCCGGCGACTCCCAGGCCGCCGAGCTGCGCGGTGCCCAGGTGCCCGACGATCGCCGAGTCCGACAGCAGGAACAGGGGTTCGGCGACGAGCGCGCCGAACGCCGGGACCGCCAGGCGCAGGATCTCGCGATCGTGCGCGGCCGCGGGCCGCCGGTAGGTCGTCACCGCGCCGAGGGTACCAGTCTGTAATTCTCGTAAGCAGGTTCACGCCTTACATCGGGCGGGGCCCCGAACTTTCTTTCCCGCACACCCGGTGGATGACGTTCTCGCACTTCAACGCGGTGCCGCGAGAGTCTTCCCCGGGGAATCCACAGAGTTGTCCACAGGTCGTGCACAACCTTTGCGGCGTGTCTGCACAGGGACTCCACAACCTCGTCCACAGGACGCTTTGCCCGCCGCCGCGTGGGCTCGGGAGAATGTCGGACGCTTCAGGTAGACGTGGGATGAACGGTCGGCGATGAGGCGGACGGGGCCGCAGTCGACCGAGATGAAGGGGGTGCGACGGTGAGCGTGGCCGAGCTTGGACCGCACGAGCCGGAGTTCGAGCGCACTCCACCGCACGACATCTCCGCGGAACAGGGCGTCCTCGGCGGGATGCTGCTCTCCCCGGACGCCATCGCGGAGGTCGTCGAGCTCCTGCGCACCCCGGACTTCTACCGTCCCGCGCACCAGATCATCTACGACATCATCCTCGACCTCTACGGCCGCGGCGATCCCGCCGACGCCGTCACCGTCGCCGGCGAGCTCACCAAGAACGGCGAGATCGGCCGCATCGGCGGCGCCCCCTACCTGCACACCCTGATCTCCCTGGTGCCCACCGCGGCCAACGCCGGGTACTACGCCAAGATCGTCCACGAGCGTTCGATCCTGCGCCGCCTGGTCGAGACCGGCACCCGCATCGTCCAGATGGGTTACGCCGCCGACGGCGCCGACGCCGACGACGTCCTCGACCGCGCCCAGGCCGAGGTCTTCGCGATCGCCGAGAAGCGCGCCGGTGAGGACTACGTCCCCCTCAGCGAGATCATGCCGGGCGCACTGGACGAGATCGAGGCGATCGGCAGCCGCGGCGGCCAGATGGTCGGCTGCCCCACCGGCTTCGCCGACCTCGACGCCCTCACCAACGGCCTCCACCCCGGCCAGATGATCGTCGTGGCCGCGCGCCCCGCCATGGGGAAGGCGAATTGTCTGAAAACTCCCCTTCCGACCCCTTCGGGGTGGACCACGATGGGGGAGGTTTCCGTTGGCGACTACCTGATCGGGGCAGATGGCAAGCCGACCCGTGTCGTCGCCGCGACCGAGGTGATGTACGGCCGTCCCTGCTACGAGATCGAGTTCTCCGATGGCGAGGTGATCGTGGCCGACGCCCAGCACCAGTGGCGCACCACGACCCGCGCGAGCCGGCGCCGGCAGAGTGAGAGCAAGACGACCTGCCACTGGTCCGATGTAGCGATCGACCGAGTCCGGTGGGCGACGGCGGACGCCGACGAGCGGCCCCGTCGGCTCGTCTCCCATCGCCAGGCGGTGGCCGGGGTCGGATCGGAGTTCGGGCACGCGCTCTACACCGTCACCCGGCAACCGGGCCACCATGGCGAAGCCGACACGCGCGTCTCCAAGCGCCAGGTGCGCCATGAGCGCACGAGCCTCTACCGGGGGCTGCCGCAACGTGCGGCCCGCCCCATGAACTCCGCGACCATGGCAGCGCATCGGCCCGTCAAGACGACCGAAGAGATCGCTGCGACGCTGCGTTGCGACGGCGACGACCGTCCCAACCATGCGGTCGAGGTGGCCGCGCCGTTTCAACTCCCGACCGCAGAGTTGCCCATCGATCCCTACGTTCTGGGCGCATGGCTCGGCGGCGGGGACAGCCGGTCCGGATCCATCACCTGCTTCGACGAGGAGATTCTCGAACAGATCCAAGCGAGCGGACAGCCGGTCAGGCGGCGGATGACTCCGGGACGGTTCGGCCTGCCCGGTCTCACGCGAACTGTCAAAGACCTGGGTTTGGGGCAGAACAAACACATCCCGGCCGCCTACCTGCGTGCTTCGGAAGAGCAGCGGCGGGCGTTGCTGGCGGGGATGCTCGATACCGACGGGTATGTGTCGGAGACCGGGCAGGTACAGCTCGCGTTCGTCAACAAGCGGCTGGCCGAGGATGCCCATGAGCTGGTTCTGAGCCTTGGCTACCGGGCGAGTATGACGACGAAACCGGTGGAGGGACGCTCGGCCGAGACCTCGACGTTCTCCCGGATCGACTTCACGCCGGCCGAGACCGTGTTCCGGCTGCCCCGAAAGGCGGCTCGGCAGCGGAAGAACGTCAACCCGAAGGCGCGGGTGCGGTACATCGTGGACGTGCGGCCGGTCGAGAGCGTGCCGGTGCGGTGCGTCCAGGTCGACAACGACGACCACATGTATCTGGCGGGACGCTCGTGCATCCCGACGCACAACTCGACCCTCGCCCTCGACTTCGCCCGTGCCGCGTCCATCAAGCATGGCCTGACGTCGGCGTTCTTCAGCCTGGAGATGGGCCGTAACGAGATCACGATGCGGCTGCTGTCGGCGGAAGCGCGGGTGGCCCTGCATGCGATGCGGTCCGGCACGATGCAGGACGAGGACTGGACGCGGCTGGCCCGGCGGATGAGCGAGGTCGCCGAGGCTCCCCTGTTCATCGACGACTCGCCCAACATGTCGATGATGGAGATCCGGGCGAAGTGCCGGCGCCTCAAACAGCAGCATGATCTCCGGCTGGTCATCGTCGACTATCTGCAGCTGATGACTTCGGGGAAGCGTGTGGAGAGCCGCCAGGTCGAGGTGTCGGAGTTCTCCCGGTCACTGAAGCTCCTCGCGAAGGAGCTGGGCGTCCCGGTCATCGCGTTGTCGCAGCTCAACCGAGGCCCCGAGCAGCGGACGGACAAGAAGCCCATGGTGTCCGACCTTCGTGAATCGGGCTCCATAGAGCAGGATGCGGACATGGTGATCCTGCTGCATCGCGAGGACGCCTACGAGAAGGAGTCCCCGCGCGCCGGTGAGGCCGACCTGATCGTGGCCAAGCACCGCAACGGCCCGACCGCCACCGTCACCGTCGCGTTCCAGGGCCACTACAGCCGCTTCGTCGACATGGCCCAGTAAGCCCGCAGGGCACGTCTCGCAGAAGACTGGCGAATCCTCCCCGGCCGCCGATCACCGGCACTTCGCCTCGCCCCGGCCCGACCACCGGGTCTACACGAAGACGCGGCCGGCATCGTCGGCAAGCCCGGCCGGCGGCCCTGACCGCCTGGTACCGGCATCGCTCGACCAGTGCGCGCCGCGGCGGGGGATCGTCGCGGCGCGCACCGCGCGGTGAGCAGCGGCGGTCACGGTCGGCGGGGCGGGTCAGGGGGTCAGGACGGTCTTGCCGGCGGGCAGGCGTCCGGCGTCGGCATCGTTGTGGACGGCGGCCAGGTCGGTCAGGGGGCGCCGCTGGGCGACGTCGATCTTCAGGTCGCCGGCGTCGACGCGGGCGACCAGGTCGGCGAGCTGGGATGTGTCACCGCGTACGAACAGCTGCGCCGTCCGTACTCCGCGTCCGGGGTCTTCCGGGCCGGGGGGCACGGTGTTGACGAAGGCTCCGCCGTCGGCGACCAGGTCCACCAGTTGCGCGGACTCCTCGGGGCCGGTGGACACCAGGTTCAGCACCACGTCGAACCGCTGCCCGGCGACCGCCTGCGGGACGGGGGTGCCGGTGTAGTCGACGATGCGGTCGGCCCCGTGGGAGCGGATGCGGTCGGCGCTGCGCCCGCTCGCGGTCGCGGTCACGGTGGCGCCGGCCTGCTTTGCCAGCTGGACGGCGTAGCCGCCCACCGCGCCGCCCGCGCCGTTGATCAGGACGCTCTGCCCCGCCTTCAGATCGGCGTGCTCGAACAATGCCTGCCATGCCGTCAGGCTGGACGACGGCATGGCCGCCGCGTCGGCCAGTTCGACCCTTCGCGGGGCGGCGGCCAGCGTCCCGGCGGGGGCGACGACGTATTCGGCGGCCGCGCCCGACGCCTCGATCGGCAGGAACGCCACGACGGCGTCCCCGGCGTTCCAGCCGCCGACCCCCTCGCCGACGTCGGCGATGACGCCGGCGACGTCGAAGTTCGGGACGTGCGGGAAGGTGAGCGGGAACGCCTCTCGCAGGTAGCCGCCGCGGATCGCGGCGTCCACCGGGTTGAACGCGGTGCCGGCCACCTTCACCACCACCTGGCCCGCTTCCGCCGCCGGACGGTCGGCGTCCTCGTACACCAGGACGTCGCCGTCGCCGTAGGAGTGGTAACGCACTGCCTTCATGATCTCTCTCCTCACTCGGGTGCTTCGAAGTTGAAGCATGTTGGTCACCGTAACCTGCTTCGACTTCGAAGCAATACCGCTCGGGCGGGTGAGGCTCGTCACAATGCTTTGAGTTCGAAGCACGTACCATGACCCCATGAGCGCCACCCACCCCGACACGAGTCCCGACGACGGTGAGGCGCTCGATCCGCAGCAGCTCGGGGCCTACTTCGTGCTCATGGAGGCCGTCAGCCTGCTCCAGCACCAGGTCGAGCAGCAGCTACGCGCCGAAGGCGACCTCAGCTACGTGCAGTTCCAGCTCCTGGCCCGCCTCGCCGACGCGCAAGGCCCGCTGACCATGACGCAACTGGCCGACGGCGTCGTCTACAGCCGCAGCGGCCTGACCTACCAGGCCGGCCTGCTGGAGAAGGCCGGCCTCATCACCCGCGCCCCCGGCCGCGACGACGAGCGCGCCACGCTGGTCACCATCACCGACGACGGCATGGCCCTCTTCGGCCGCGTCCTGCCCGGCCACGTCCAGGGCGTCCGCCGCCTGCTGTTCGACCCCATGTCCGACGACAACCTGCACCACCTCGGCGACATCATGACCCGCGTGCGCGACCACATGCGCGCCCAGCCACCCCGCTCCGCGGCCCCCCGCAAACGCCGCACTCCTCCCGCGGCCCCGACCGCGCCGTAACCCGACCGGCCGCTCGCGGCGGAATTCGGGGTGGCTCCGCTGAACCGGCCGGCCGCACCCGCCCGTACGGGAGAGCGAGTGCCTCGGGGGCGGGACGTGCCGGTGTTCACGGGTGGCGGTTCGCGCGTTCCCGGGGCGAGCTGGGACGGGGACGAGCGGGCGACCCCGCCCACGGCGGGGGACGGTGGTGTGACATGCGGCTTCGGGAGCGTGGGCCTACGGCGCCGGGGGGCGGCGTCAGGGTGCTCATCGGGATGGGCAGCGGGCTGGTGTCGGGGCTGGCGGTCGGCGCGCTGATGGCCTCGCAGAACCTGCTGGCGTCCCATGGCGCGTACGGCTGGGCGATCTTCGCCTTGTACGCGGCGGTCGTCGGTGAACTGCTCGGCGTGTTCGTCGGGCGGCGGCCGTCCGGTCCCGCCGTGTCGGCGGCGGGCGGGCTGCTGCTCGGACTGCTCGGCTGGACGGTGTGGTGGCTGACCCTGAACCCGTGGGCCCGGGGCATCACCCCGACCTGGTCCGTCGAGGCGGCCACCGCCGTGTATCCGGAACTGGTCGGCTCGCTGCTCCAGGGGACGCTGGCCGGGATGCTGTTCCACGTCTCCGTCCGGCGGTTGCGCGGACGTCCGGCGAAACCGGAGAAGCCCGCGCCGCGCGTCGTCATCGTCGGGGGCGGCTTCGGCGGTGTCAGCGCCGCACGCCGGTTCGAGCGGCTGAACCTGCGGGGTCACCGCATCGACGTGACGCTGATCAGCGACTCCAACTACCTGCTGTTCACGCCGATGCTCGCCGAGGTGGCGTCCGGCGGGCTGGAGGAGCGGCACATCAGCTCACCGGTCCGCGCGGCCGCGTCCCACACGCGGTTCCGGCACGCGCGGGTCACCGGCGTCGACGTCGCGCGGCGGCGCGTCGTCCTTGAGGCGGGGAGCGAGGCCGTCGGATACGAGCATCTGGTGCTGGCGGTCGGGTCCGTCCCGTACTTCCCCGACCTGCCGGGCGTGGCGGAGCACGCGCTGACACTGAAGTCGCTGGCGGACGCGGTGCGGCTGCGCGACCGGGTGCTGGCGCTGCTGGAGCGCGCCGACCAGGAGGCCGATCCGGCGGAGCGGAGGCGTCTGCTGACCTTCGTCGTGGCGGGCGGCGGGTTCGCCGGGACGGAGTCGGTCGCCGAACTGTACGACCTCACTCACGACGTGCTCCATTTCTATCCCGCCATCGACCCGGACGAGCCGCGTTTCGTTCTCGTCCACGCGGATGAGCGCATCCTGCCCGAGCTGTCGGATCGTCTCGGCGACTACGCGCTGGAGAAGCTGCGGTCCCGCGGCGTCGAGTTCCGTCTCGGTGTTCGCGCGGCGGGCGCGACCGGCCGGTGTGTGAGGCTCGACAACGGCGAGGTGATCGAGACGGCCACCTTCGTGTGGACGGCGGGCAACCGGCCGAGCCCGATGCTGCGGACCCTTCCCGGTGAGAGCGGCCGCCGCGGCTCGGTCGTCGTGGACCGGGCGCTGCGCGCTCTCGACCTGGACCGGGTCTGGGCGATCGGTGACTGCGCCCGGATTCCCGCCGAGGACGGCACGCCCTACCCGCCGACCGCCCAGCATGCGTTGCGGGAGGGCAAGGCCGTCGCCGACAACATCGCCGCCGTCCTGAGGGGCCAGCGCCCCCACCCGTTCCGCTTCAAGACCATCGGGACCTTCGTCGCGCTCGGCCATCGAACCGCCGCGGGAGAGATCCGCGGCCGTCCCTTCTCCGGTTTGATCGCATGGCTGCTCTGGCGTGGCATCTACCTCGCCAAGCTGCCCGGCGTCGAGCGCCGTGTCCACGTCCTCCTCGACTGGGTCCTGGACGTGGCGTTCCCGCGCGACATCGTCGTCACCGGCCCACCCGCCGACGCTCCGGCGCCGCTGCCCGGACGGGGTGTGCGATGACGGCGGAGGCGGTCCGCGAACCGGCGTTCCCCGGGCGCGGCGCACCGGCCGGCGCGTTCGCCGGCGCGGCCGGGGGCCTGGTCTGGGGCGCGGCGATGCTGTCGCTCGGCACGCTCCCGGACGTCGCCGTGCTCGCCGGGTCAGGTGCCCCGTGGCTCGGCTTCGTCCTGAACATGGCGATCGCGATCGCGGTGGGCGCCGGGTTCGGGCTGCTCGCGATGCACCAGCGGATCCGGTCGAGCGAGCTGCTGTTCTGGGGCCTGGCCTACGGCGTGTTCTGGTGGTTCCTGGGGACCTTGACGTTGCTGCCGCTGCTGTCCGGTGCGCCGATGACCTGGAGCCTGGACGCCGCGCAGGCGGCCGTGCCGAGCCTGCTCGGCCACCTGTACTACGGCGCGGTCACCGCGGTCGGCTTCGCGCTCCTCCAGCGGGACGGCCGGTCCGTCGCGCGGGACCATCTCCGCCCGAGGACGCTCCTGCGCGGTCTCCTCGCCGCCGTGATCGTCGGCGGTCTCCTCGTCCTCGCCTTCGGTGTCGGCGCCGGCGCACGGCTCGGGTGGCTGCCGGCCGTGGCGGTCTGCATGGGGATCGGCTACCCGCTGCTGTTCACGGGGCGCGCGGAGGGCACCGGCCCGGCGATCGTCCGCGGCACCGCCTACGGCTTCCTGTGGTGGGTCGTCGCCGGCCTCACCCTCGCGCCGCTGCTGGACGACGGCAGTCTCGACTGGTCGCAGCCCGCCGTGGCGGACGCCGCGACCAGGCTGCCGCCGTACCTGCTGGCCGGCGCCGGGATCGCGGCGGTCTTCGGCTGGCTCGGCTCACTCGCCCGCGCCCTGTTCGTCGACGACGTGCGGCTCCGCGACCGCCCGATCGGGACGCGCGGCCTACGCGTCGTCGGCTACGGCGCGCTGTCCGGGCTCGTCGGCGGTGTCCTCTTCGGTTTCGTGTGGGGCGCCGTGGACGTGCTGGCCACCGTGGCGAAGCTCGCCGGCGCGGGCGGCGACGTGGCCGGGTGGATCGTCCACCTCCTCATCGCCCAGGGCATCGGCGTGTCGTACGCGCTGCTGTTCCGCGGACGCGGCTACGACCTGGTGTCCGGCGTCGGCTGGGGGCTCTCCTACGGGTTCTTCTGGTGGGTGTTCGGCGGCCTGACCCTGATGCCCGCGGTACTGGACGTCCCCCTGTGGTGGACGGCCCCGACGATCGCCGCGGACTTCGCGAGCCTCATCGGGCACCTCGCTTACGGCGGCGCGCTGGGCGCCGTCCACGCCTGGCTGGAGCACCGGGAGAACCCCTGGTGGCTGGCCCGCAGCGACCTGGAGGCCGCCCGCGCCACCGCCCGCCGCGAACAGGTCCTCGGCTCGGCGCCCGCCCTGTGGACGCTGACCGCCCTCATAGCGCTGACGATCCCGGTCATGGTGGCCGGCACATGATCACCCGCGCCCGGGACGACGTCCGACGTCGTTCCCGGGCGGGTGTTCATTCCGCGTGCAACTCGGTGTGCTTGTCGAAGCCGATGTAGAGGCGGGCCTCGGCGTTGGTGGCGAGGCGCGCCAGCGTCTCCAGCTCCCGTACCCGCAGCAGCACCGGGTGGTCGGTGTAGGCGGTGGCCCCGTCGGCGTGCAGCCGCAGGGCGGCGGCGTCCGCCTCGGCCTGCAGCCGCTGGGTGTCCGCGCGGCTCTCGGCCTTGATCCGCTCTGATTCGCGTCGGGCCTCCGCCGCGACGCGCTCGGTCTCGGCCCTCGACCGCGCCTCGATCCCCTCACGCTCCGCGTCGGTCCTGGCCTCGACGAGCTGCGCCTCACTGAGCCGCTCGGCGGCGAGCACCCGGTTCATGATCTCCTGGAGGTTGCCGGGGAACACCAGGTCCTTGACGTCGGCCCGCAGAATGGCGATTCCATATCCGGACGCGGCGTCCTGCACGTCACCGAGAATGTCCTCGCTGAGCTGGTTGCGATTGGTGAGAATCCCCTCCAGCGTCATGGACGCCAGGGAACGGCGAGCGGCCAGCTGCACATCGCTGTAGAGACGGTCCGTGTAGGACTCCACCTTTTCCAGCGCGGCGGCCGGGTCGACGACCCGGTACTGGGTGATGATGCTGACCCGCACCGCGACCTTGTCCGAGGTCAGGATCTCCTGACCCTTGAGAAGCAGTTCCCGCTCGCGCACGTCCACCAGCACGATCTCGACGACCGGGCTGTTCTTGCGGCGCCGCGAGGCGTCGGGGACCTCGTAGCGGCCCGCCTCCAGGACGTCGGTCAGCCGGCCGTCCTCGTAGCGGAGACCACGGTGGGTGGACTTGATGATGATGTCTCGCGTGTGGGCCATGACGATCTCCTGGGAAATACAAAGGAGCCGCCCCGTAACAGGCCCGATGTGAAGGACGAGTTTTCGGATGGGAAACCAGCTAACACAGGATGACTGTCCGAGTGCACGGCATCCGGAAGGCCACTCGCTCCTGAACCCGCCGGGGCGACCCGCACGAAACGATAACGCACCCATTGGCGGCCGGTCGCCCGAATTACCACCGGCGCAGTTCACACCGAGCGGGACTCCGGTCAACCCGGTCGCACGCTTCCGGAGGCCGCCCGCCCTAACATGCCTCGCTTAGGCACCCCGTCCCATGGATCCGGACCACCTGGCGGCCGGCGAGGTGATGGGCTCCCGGCCTTCGGATGATCGTCGCGGAATGGCGCTCGGCCGATGTCCGTGGTACGCCTAAGGGCCTTACAGGATCTGGGTCGCCCAATCGCCCCATAGAGGTACGCGATGTCACGCCTGCAGACGATGTCGAGGAATCCCCTGGTGACCGCGGGCGTGACGGCGGCGCTTTGCGGGGCCGTCGTGGCCGCTGTGGCCAACATTCCCGGTGAGGGTGTCAACGAATACCAGCGCACCGGGAGGCGTCCCGATGATCCGGAGGGCTGGCTGGCCGGGCTGGCCGCGGGGTTGACGCTGGCCTGCCTGGTGTGGGTCTGGATCGTCTGGGCCACCCGCTTGAGTCCACAGGGCGGGCGGTCTCGGGCGACCGGTCGCCAGACCCGCGTACGGGTCGTGGCGGGTTCGGTCATGGCGGCCGGATGCGTGGCCGCGTTCGTCATGGTGGTACTGCGGATGCCGACGCCGGGCCCGTCCGGTGGTGTGGATCTGAGCTTTCCGCTGATGATGCTGGCCTTGGCCTTGTCGGGTCTCGGCGCCTTGGCGACGGTGGTCGGCAGCGTGCGGCGGCTGGGGGCGGACCCCGTGGACCGGGCCGTCCCGCCGAACGGCCTGCGGTCGGCCGTCAGTGCCGGGTCGGTCGCCGCCGTGCCGCTGCTCACCGTGGCCGTGGCGGTCGGCCTGGCGCCATCGTGGGTGGTCGCGGTGAACACCGAGAAGGTGACGACGGACCGTCCGGCCCCGGCGGCCGGTCCCCCGGCGTTGACCGGCGCGGTGGCGTGGTCCACGCCGCCGTCCGGAAAGGGGACGTCCGGCTCCGCCCGCATCTCCGTGATCGGCACTGCCGGCGGCTTGGCGGTGCTGGACTCACGCGGTCTGCGGATGCTGGATCCGGCGAGCGGAGCGCAGCGGTGGACGTTCCACCGGTGGGACGCCCGGATCCTCGGCCCGCGGCACCGGCCCAACCGGATAGACACCGGCAGCGCGGCGGTCAGTCCGGACAGGCGGTTGCTCGCGATGACGGTTTTCGTCGACGCGCCGCGGACGCTGTTCATCGACGGGTTGCGCGCCAGCACCCGCGTATGGGTCTTCGACACGGTATCCGGCCGGCTGAAGGCGGATTTCGCGGTGCCGGACACCGTGAGCGTCGTCGGGGTCGGCGAGGGCCGAGTAACGGTCAACATGCCGTCGGCACGGGAGGGACCCGACTCCACCGGACGCGGTGCGCTGGGCATGCTCACCTTCGATGGCGAGACGGCGTGGCGGTTCGCCCTGGACGAGGGATGCCGGCCCACCGAAATCGTCCCGGTCGGTGACGACGTACTGACAGTCATTTCCTGCCTGAGCGAAAGAGAGCACGTCGACCCCCGTCATCGGCTGGTGCGAGTCGACGGCGGCACCGGCCGACCGCACTGGTCATGGCAGGTCAGGCGGGATGGCGCCGAGCCCGGTGATGTGGAGCGCTTCGAGCAGGTGTCGATGGGGGTCACCGATGGAATGGCGGTTGTCGACGCTCGCAAGATCTACCGGCGGGAAGTCGGCGAGGCCGATGAGACGACGGTGTCGCACAATCTGGCCGGGATCCGGGTCACCGACGGCCGGCCGGTGTGGTGGCAGCCGGGCGGACGCGGCAGCCGAGTGAGGTCGGACGATCCGGGTGAGCGCGGGCCGTTGCACGCCGTGGCCGGCACGGCGGTCTTCGCTGAGAACCGCCGCACCGGGACGGGCGATGAAACACGCTACTCGACGGCCCTGCGCGCCTTCGACGTTCAGACCGGTAAGAAGTCCTGGTCTCGCGACGTCCCCGGCATCGAGGTCCGCGACCTGAACGATTCTCCCGGTCCGGGAGCGCTTCTCCGAGACGGCCGACTGTTCGTCGCGTACCGCGAGTCGACCGCCGCGCGCCGGTTCAAGGGCTGTGCGATGGCCGCCTGGGACATCACTACCGGCGAACGGCAGGGCCCGTTCCGGCCGACCACCGTTCCAGACAAGGAGTGGTGCCTTACCCGGCCCCTAGACGTGGTGGAAATCCCTGGGGGTGTGGCGGTGCACCCAAGAGGAAGCACGGAGGGAATCTTCGTCCTCGACTAGAGGTGGCGCTGCCGCAGATGCCGGTGCCGGGCATGGTGGCCGGTGCCCGATCAGCCGACCTTCGTGTAGATCAGGTCGAAGTCGTGCTCCCAGGTGGCGTTGTCCAGGGACTTCTCCCAGGCGGCCCGGATGGTGCGCCCGTCGTCGCTGAGCGTCCCGGTGAAGCGCTGGTCGAAGCCCGGCGCGTTCCGCCACATCTTCCAGACGCCGCCCTCAAAGGTCATCTGATACACACGGGACACGCCGCGCGAGTCGTAGTAGAGGACGGTGTAGACGTCGGACGAGTCGTCCCCGCTGACAAACTGCGTGGAGTTCGGCGCCGGATCCGGCGGCTCGGACCGGATACGCACGAAGGCCCGCCCCTCAAGCCACTCGATGCTCACCGGTGCGGACCCCTCCCCGAACTGGGGCACCTCGACTCTCCACTCACCGATCAGCGGCTCAAGCGACTCCAACACCGGATTCGGCGGCAGTGACGCCATGACTGTCCTCCCCGCTCGTCGTTTCCCGCGTCAGGGCCCAGCCCAGTGGGACGCGCCCCCGAATCGTCGCCTCCCGAACGACGCACGCGGAACCAGATGCCATCAGAACATGTCGAGCCAGGTCAGCGCTTCAGCGCCGCCACAAGGGCCGCGAACTCTGGGCGGCCCATGACCAGCTTCGGCCCGTCCGGGTCCTTGGAGTCTCGGACGCCGATGCCTCCGGAGAGCCGGGCGAGTTCCACGCAATGCCCTCCGTCCCCACCGGAGTAGCTGGACTTCCGCCACGTCGGCCGAGATGTCATGTCTTCAATCGCTCCTCTGCCGTCTGTGTTATCAGCGCTTCAGCGCCGCCACAAGGGCTGCGAATTCGTCGGCGTCCATGACCAGCTTGGGGCCGTGCGGATCCTTGCTGTCGCGGACACCGATGCCTCCGTTGAGGTCGGCCAGTTCAACGCATTCGTCTCCCTGTGAACTGCTGTAGCTGCTCTTTCGCCACGTGAGGCGGGGGGTCATGGCTTCCATACTTCCTCCGCGATCTCCCTGATCAGCACCGCCGACAGTTCGGCCGGAAGCGCGTAGGTGGAAATGTCCGCGAACCGCTCGTCCAGCCGTTCGATGTCGGACAGCCCATCCAAGATCCTTCCGTGCGGTTCGGAGACAGTGTAAGCGGCCCGCAAGTTGCCGGGCAGTGTCGCGAGAGTGAACGGTCCCGAGTTGCCCGGATGTGGGGCACCGTCCGGAATCACTTGAACGGACAGGCGCGGAGACACCGCATCGGCGAGTCGGTGAAGCTGTTCATACATCACCTCGGCAGTGCCGACCCGTGCGCGCAGGACCCGTTCCGGCAGGATGTAGATCAGCCTCGGCGGGGGCGGTTCGTCCCTGATGAGGATGGCCTGCCGGTCGATGCGGCCCTGCACCGCTTGCTGGTCGCCGTACAGGAGGACCTCGGCATAGCTCGGCGTCTGCAACAGGCCGTGGATCACGAGCGGCTGGTAGGAACGCAGGGTCTCGGCCTTGGCCTCGTACTCGGGCCATCGGGCGAAGTGTTCGGGGAACACGGCTGTGCGGCCGTCGAAGAGGCCGTCGTGGAGGTGGGCGAGGGCGTCTCGGGTGTCGAGTACCTGGTCGCACTGCTCGGCGAACACCCGGTCGCAGCTTGACTCGCCTCGCTCGATCTCCCCGATGGTGGACGCGGCGTACGGGATCTGGTCCGCGAGTTGGGCGAGGGACAACCCCGTCATCTGCCGGTACCGGCGCACCTCGGATCCGAACAGGTCCAGGGGTCCGCGCGAGGGGGTCAGGCGCTTGGGACGTTGCGGCATGTCGTCTCCTCCGAACGGTGATGACCGCACGATGAACGGTGGCGAACGCAGAGTCGCCGTGATGCCCGCGACCATGTGTTCTGTGCCTCGTCGGCATCCTTTCGTGCGGGACGCTCCGTTACAGCCCAATCACGGAATGTTCCGGAGGTGATCTGAAGTGGCCGCTCTGACATGTGTGCCCGAGACCCCGACACTCGTTCTCGATCCCACTGAGGAGGCCCCGCGTATGGCGCGGCGGTTTCTCGCCGAGCGGTTCGCCGAGTGGGGGATCCCGGACGACTACGTGGGGCGGCTCGTCGTCTGCGAGCTGGTCACCAACGCCTATCGGCACGGGGAGGGGCCGATCGTCGTGCGAGTGTTCCACGACGAGCGCGACGGCCTCGTGGTCGTGGAGGTGTGGGACGGCGGCGAGGGGAGGCCGATGATCCAGCCGGACAACTACGCCGCGACGTCCGGCCGGGGGCTGGCGATGATGGCGGAGCTGGTGCGGGCGTGGGGCGTCCGTCCCCTCAACGAGGGAGGGAAGGTCACGTGGGCCAAGCTTCGCTGACCCGCCACCGGCGGCCGGAGACGAACGGACCCGTCACGCTCCTGCTCCTCCAGTACCTCTTCCCCGGCTGGACGATCACGCGGGACGAGCGCGGGATCTGGCGGGCGGGCGGCCGCATCGCGATCTCGGCATCGGACGTTGGCGGCCTGCTCGGCCTACTGGCCGTCGCCGACCCCGATGCCGCGCGCCGAGCCGTGTCACTGCTGAGGGAGAAGAAATGATCGGGGTGGACGCCGCCTCGTGGCCGCGTCACCGCCAGGGGTGGTCACGAGGTCTCCGGAGTCGGGTCCGTCCTGGTCGATGAACCGTCCTACCGGAGACCTCACGACTTCCCCGTCACCGGCGCTTGGCGGTGAACGTCAGGTGAGTGACGCCGCTGGGTGTGGAGACCGCCTCGATGTCGTACGCCTCCTCCAGGGACTCCAGGCCGTCCCAGAGCCGGACGCCGCGGCCGAGCAGGATCGGGACCTGAACCACGTGCATGTGATCGACCAGACCCTCGGCGAGGAAGTCGCGTACCACCGTGGGCCCGCCGCCCAGGCGCACGTCCTGGCCACCGGCTGCTTCGCGGGCCGTGTCGAGCGCCTCGGCGGGTGGGGCGTCCAGGAAGTGGAACGTGGTGCCGCCCTCCATCTCGATCGAGGGCCGCGGCCGGTGGGTGAGCACGAAGACCGGCGTGTGGAACGGCGGATTGGCGCCCCACGCGCCCTTGTAGTCGGGGTCGTCCTGCCAGCCGGGCGGGCCGAACTTGCCGGCGCCCATGATCTCGGCGCCGATGCCGGAACCGTGCATCGCGGCGAACGCGTGGTCGGCGCCGGCACTGCCGCCCCGGGTACCGCCCATCTCGTACCAGAACCGGGTGGTGAACATCCACTCGTGCAGGCGTTCGCCGGCGTGACCGAACGGGGCGTTCGGGGCCTGCCCGGCGCCGGTGGCGAAGCCATCAAGCGAAATTGCGAAGTTGTGAACGCGAACGTCGGACATCGGAGTGCTCCTTCGGGTCCATCGGCACCACCGTCCGGTGCCGTCACGAGAAGGTCGGAGCCGACCCGGCCGTCTCGACATCTCCTCGTCGTGGTTTTTGGTCATCTCGCTCACCACATCGGCGTCCAGGTGGCACATACCCCGGCACACCCAGGGCCACCTGTCCTGCACGGGGGAGAGGAGCCACGGGGAGCAGCTCACGCTGTCCGGCTTTCGCAATAACGCGCCTCGTTCAGGTGCCGCACCCGCGCGTTGCATCAAGGCGCAGATGTCTACGACCTCGGAGCAGTCCATGCTCAGCCGGGGTCGCGGTCATCGGCGACAGTGGGTGTCGGTCAGCGAACTGAGCCAACCGGAATCACGGCTCGGAGCTCCTGAGCTGCGGCCGACCCCAGCCCGGGGCCCATGTGCCACATCCCGCCAGGTCACACCTCACATGGTCAGTGGGATGTAGTCGTCGTCCTGTGGCGAGAAGATCAGGAAACGGGCGGCGGGTCGTGAGCGAGCCCAGGCCAGTACTTCTTTCTCGGTTCCCTGATAGTCCTCGACGCCGGCAACGGCCCCGTCCTGGCGGGGAGCGGGATAGTGCTCCTGCCAGGAAGCGGCCCATGTTCCGTCGATGTACTTCTGCACGAATACGGTGCCGTGGCCCGGGGTGGGCTTCCCGACCGGGACGGCCTGCGGGATGCTGGCCCGCATGCCGTCCCGGTCGGGAAGGTAGTCGCGGTAGGGCCCGGATCCCCGGCTCATCTCCGCAGGATCGCGACGCACTCGATGACCGTCAAGGAATCAGGCGGGCCTGTAGGCGGCTTCGACGCTCAGGCCGCCGCGATCGCTTCGATCTCCAGCAGCCAGGCTTCGTCGTAGATGCCCGTGATGATGATGGTCAGAGCGGGACTGTGATCGCCGAGTACTTCGTGGCGGATCCGGGCGTTGGCCTCCCGGTAACGCCGGTCGGACAGGAAGACGGTGACCTTCACTAGATTGCGCACGGTCATATCAGCCGCTTCCACCACAGATAGCACGTTGCGCCAGGCCAGCCGGCACTGATCTTCGAAGTCATCCGGGATGTGACCGTTGTCGTCCTCCGGGACCTGGCCGCTGATGAACACCAGCCTCGCGGCGTCGGTGACCAAGGCGCCCTGCCCGTAGGACCGTGGCTGAGGACCCAGCGTGGTGATCTGCACGGCAAGCATGATAAGCGGTCCCCCACGGGCGAACAGGCCTCCACACCGCCGCTACCACAAAACGGAATGCTCGATACGTAACGGTGAATTCACGAAACGGGCAGAACCGGTTGTTCCCGGGTGAGGTCGAACGCCGGGGTCGGTTCCTTTGTCAGAACGACCCCGGTCGGTGCGGCCGCCAGGCGGCGGCCAAGGCGGCGATCAGCGTCGTCTTCCCGGCCGGCTTGGGGCCTTCGAAAGGCGATGAGTCGGCCGCTGACCATCGTCCCGATCCGCCTCCCGATCACGTTTGTGGTCGACCGCAGGTTCATCCAGGCCCGAGTTGCCACGCCCTCCGGCCCGCGGTTCCGTTCCGGGCAGTAGTCCTGCCGTTAGTGGGCGGGGCGTTCGAAGATCAGCTCCCGGCCGTCTTCCTCGTCCCATTGTTCGCCGACCTCGGTGAAGCCGTGGCCCGCGATGGTGGCCAGTGATGCGGCGTTGTCGGGGCTGATCGAGGCGCGGACGGTCTTGACGGACGGTTCGGACGCGGCGCGGGCGAGCAGGGCGGTGAGCATCGCGCGGGCGTGGCCCCGGCGGCGGTGGGCGGGGTCGACGGAGTAGGCGATCTCCACCGTTCCCTCTGGGGTCGGTGCGCTGTGGAAGCCGGCGTGGCCGACGACGATGCCGTCCGGTTCCGCGACGGCGGCGCGCACGATCCAGGGCGCGTGCTCCGGGTCGCGGGTCAGTTGGGCGAGCCGGAATCGCCAGAGGGATTTCGCCTCGTCGGTGACGAAGTAGTCGGTGAGGGTGACTCCGGCCGCCGTGCTCGCGGCGGCCAGGTCGTCGTGCAGCAGGGCGGTCATCGCGGGGGTGGGGAGTTCCACGAATCTGATCACGGGCGGCTCTTCGCGTGGTGGTCGATGATCCGGGTCAGCAGGCCGGTGAGCTGGTCGCGTTCGGACGGGGTGAGCGGTGCGAGGAGGTCGTCCTGGATCCGGTCCACCACCTCCTGCAGTTCGTTGAGGTGGCGGGCGCCGTCCGGGGTGAGGGTGACGATGTTGCGGCGCCGGTCGGACGGGTCGGGGGAGCGTTCGATCAGGTTCTTCGCGGCGAGTTCGTTCAGGGCGGCGACGACGTCGCTGCGGTCGATGCCGGTGTGGCGGCCGAGGGTGGCCTGGCTGGACGGGCCGCACTCATCGAGGGCGGCGAGCAACCGGTAGTGGTAGCCGCGGGCGCCGGCGGCGGCGAAACCGTCGCTGACCAGGCGGTGGCTGTGTGCGGAGGCCAGGTTGATCAGCCAGCTCGGGGCGTGCCGGAGGCGTGCGGGGGTCCGGGTGTCGGCCGTCATCATGCGGATCAGTCTACGGGGTTGTTGGGTCGGCCAACGATCGGATAATGTTGGGAACACCAACGTTGGCATAATCAATGAAATGGGGGATCATGGACGATCGTCAGGAGCTGACCGAGCTGGTCGGCCGGCTGGGGCTGTGGCTGGACGAGAAGCAGTTCGACGAGGGGCGCGCCGTCTTCACCGAGGACGCGGAGGTCCACACTCCGGGCGGGGTCGCGGAGGGCGTCGACGCCCTTGCCGCGCAGGCGCGCCGCCACCACACGGTGCCGACCCAGCACTTCATCACCAACCCGCTGATCGATGTGGACGGCGACCGGGCCACGATCGGGGCGAACCTTCTCGTCGTCTTCGCACACGAGGGCGGGCCTCGTCTGCTGGGCGAGCGTTATGAGCTGGAAGCCGCCCGCACCGAGGCCGGCTGGCGGATCTCGCGGGTGCAGGCCCGTCCGATCTGGGAGGTCACGAATGCCTGACATCACGCCGTTCCGGCTGGACGTCCCGCAGGCCGATCTCGACGATCTAGCCGAGCGGCTCGACCGCACGCGGTGGCCGGACGAGCTTCCCGGCATCGGATGGGATCACGGCATCCCGCTCGGCCGGGTGAAGGACCTGGCCGAGCGCTGGCGGACGAAGTACGACTGGCGGGCGCAGGAGGCGAAGCTCAACGCGTTGCCGCAGTTCACGACGGAGATCGACGGGGCGAACATCCATTTCGTCCATGTGCGGTCACCGGAGCCGGACGCGCTGCCGCTGATCATCACGCACGGGTGGCCCAGTTCGGTCGCCGACTTCCTGGACGTGATCGGGCCGCTCACCGACCCTCGGGCGCATGGCGGTGATCCGGCGGACGCGTTCCACGTCGTGATCCCG
The DNA here is from genome assembly GCF_052245875.1 of Actinomadura sp. 3N407. Lineage (NCBI taxonomy): Bacteria > Bacillati > Actinomycetota > Actinomycetes > Streptosporangiales > Thermomonosporaceae > Actinomadura > Actinomadura sp. 3N407. Next base: position 523,618 of record NZ_JBQQBP010000002.1, on the reverse strand, counting down.
TCGCTGCCGGGGTTCACGCTGTCCGGGGCGACACGCGAGGCCGGGTGGGACGTGAACCGCATCGCGCGTGCGTGGGCCGAGTTGATGAGCCGGTTGGGTTACGCGCGGTACGGCGCGCAGGGCGGTGACTGGGGGTGGCCGATCTCGAACGCGCTCGGTGCCGTGGCCGAGGAGCGGGTCGTCGGTGTCCATCTCAACTATCTGGGATCGCCGCCGGGCGATGTCTCCGAGTTGTCCGGGGATGACGAGGACAGGCTGGAACGGCAGAAGGCCTACCTGGCCAGTCCGGCCGGGTACTGGCAGATGCAGTCGACGCGTCCGCAGACCGTCGCGTACGGGCTGACGGACTCCCCCGTCGGTCAGCTCGCCTGGATCGCGGACAAGGTCACAGAGTGGACCGACCCGGCGAGCGGTATCGACGATGACCGGTTGCTCACAACGGTGATGCTCTACTGGCTCACCGGGACGGCTGGGTCCTCGTCAAGGCTCCATAGGGAGAACGCCGCGCGGGGCGGTCCGCCCGCTCCGTGTCCGGCTCCGCTTGGCGTGGCGGTGTTCGCGCGCGATCTCGTCCGGCCGGTGAGGCGTCTCGTAGAGCACGTCTACGACGTCGTCCACTGGACGGAGTTCGACCGTGGCGGGCACTTCCCGGCCGTCGAAGCACCTGATCTGCTCACTGGCGACGTTAGGGCGTTCTTCCGCCTCGTCAGGGGGCGGTGAGTTCGTCGGAGAGGGTGCGGAGGCGTGCGCGGGCGTCGGTGTCGTATGCCTGGGCGTCCGCGCGGGCCTCCTCAAGGCCGTTGTAGAAGCGTCCGGACACGTCGTCCAAGGCGGGGTCGGTGACGAGCCGGTGCGTCGCGCGGACGCCTTCTTCGAGGGTGCTGATCGGCGAGGAGACCATCTTGGTCGGCATGTAGGTGGCCGGGTGCAGGGCGTTCGCGGTGACGTCCGTCCCGGCCAGCTCGTCGGCGAGGTCGATGGTGAACAGGATCTGGGCGAGCTTGCTCTGGCAGTACGCCCGCGTCGCGCCGTAACCGCGGTTGATCATGACGTCGTCGAAGTCGAGGGCCTGCTGGCCGATGCTGCTGACGTTCACGATGCGCGCGGGCGCCGAGGAGACGAGGGTGGGCAGCAGGAGCCGGGTGAGCAGATATCCGGACAGGTAGTTCACCTGGAAGGTCAGCTCGTGACCGTCGGCGCTCTCCCGCCGCGACCCGGGGCCGCCGATGCCGGCGTTGTTGACCAGCACGTCCAGGTGCGGATGGTCGGCGCGGACGGCGTCGGCGAGCGCGCGTGTCTCGGCGAGGGACGACAGGTCGGCCCGGTACCAGGACGCACGGCCGCCGAGGTCCCGCACGACCGCCTTGCCGCGCTGGTCGTCGCGTCCGTGGACGAGGATGGTCGCGCCTTCGGCGGCGAGCTGCGCGGCCAGGGCGCGACCGAGCCCGTCGGTCGCGCCGGTGATGAGGATGGTCTGCTGATCGATGGGGCGCATGTTCCCATCGTGCTCGACGCGCGCGCAGAGTAACCGGGGGTGGCTACGGCCGTTCGAGGAAGTCCCGCACGAGCTGGTCATGGGCCGGTCGGGGCGACCTCCTCGTAGTTGACGGCGTAGACGATCAGCACGATCGCGGCCAGTGTGAGGACGGCGTGGGCCACCACCCACCAGCGGCTGATCCCGTTCATGGCCGCGGCGACCACCAGCGGGACGGCGGGCAGGCAGCACGCCACGAGGGTGAGCAGGCCGGAGGCCAAGCCGGTCGGGTTGGCATTGCTGCCGTCCATCGTCGGCACCATCACGAAGCCCTGTGCGATGAGGAGCGCGACCAGCAGCGACATGGCGGTGTGCAACGTCAGGAGGGTCGCCTTGACGGCCGTCTTCACCGGGTCCTCCCGGGGATGCCGGTGTTCGGGCGGGCGGGGTGCGGGGGATGGCGGCGCATGCCCGTTCGACGCGCGCGACCGCCCTGTAGATCAGTTTTCTGCGAGAACGTCGCGGCGTGGCCGGACACGCGTCACGGGCCCGGGGTCCGCCCATCGAAGCCGCGTTTGAGTCGCCAGAGGGTGGTCGTTTCGGCGGCGCGGGCCGTGTGGAGGGGGTCGTCGGGGTCGGCGGCGCGGGGGTGGGTCGGCTTGGTATCGAGCCTGCCGGCGACTTCCAGGCCGGACGACTCGAACATCGCGAGGAGGTCGTCGCGGGTGCGGAGGCCCAGGTGCTCCGCCAGGTCGGACATGATCAGCCAGCCTTCACCGTCCGGCTCCAGGTGCTCGGTGAGGCCGTCGAGGAAGCCGCGGAGCATCCGGCTTCCCGGGTCGTAGACGGCGTGTTCGAGGGGCGAGCTGGGTTTGGCCGGTACCCAGGGCGGGTTGCAGACGACGAGGGCGGCCCGTCCCTCCGGGAAGAGATCGGCCTGGACGACGTCGACCTGCTTCGCCACGTCCAGCCGGTTGAGGTTCTCCTGGGCGCACGCAAGCGCGCGCGGGTCATGGTCTGTTGCGACGATGCGTTCGATGCCGCGACGGGCCAGGACGGCCGCAAGGACACCTGTCCCGGTTCCGATGTCGAAGGCCGAAGTCGTTGACGGCAGAGGCGCTTGGCCGACCAGGTCTACGTACTCCCCTCTGACAGGCGAGAAGACGCCGTAGTGCGGGTGAATCCGGTCGCCGCCGAGCGCAGGGATCGGGACGCCCTTCATACGCCATTCGTGTGCGCCGATCAGCCCGAGCAGTTCGCGCAAGGACGTCACGTATGGCTGGTCGTCCGGTCCGTAGACCTCGGTGCAGACGGCCTGCACGTCCGGTGCACGACGTAGCGGAATCACGTGTCCGGGGTCGAACGGTATGAGCAGCATGCCCAGCGTCCGCGCGCGTTGGGCGCGTGCCTGGCGGTGAAGATGGAACGCTTGTACCTGGGACGGTTCAGCCCTGCGCCTACGTCGCCGCGGAGGACGGTCGATCCGGCGCGCCATCGCTTGGAGCAGTTGCCGCGCGTTCTGGAAGTCGCCACGCCACAGCAGCGCGGTGCCCTCGCAGGCGAGCCGGTAGGCGTCGTCCGCCCGCGTCTCATCGTCGGCGGTCACGACGCGGCGGGGTGGCGGGGACCCGGTCTCCGACCGCCGGCGGGCGCGCTGCGCCCGGCCGTCCTCATGCCAGGCGATCTCGTCCACAGGAGGTACGGTAGCCCGCCCGCGCCACGGGTGGGATGATCAGCCCATGCGACTACCAGGGGCTTTGCGTGTGCTGAACGAGGGCCTCGCCTTCCTGCTGGAGATCGCGGCCGTCGTCGCCCTCGCCTGGTGGGGGTTCACGACCGGCGGCAACGTGCTCGTCGACATCGTCCTCGGCGTCGGTGCGCCGGTCGCGGCGATGGTCCTGTGGGGGATGTTCGCCGCGCCCAAGGCGAGGTTCAAGGTCGCCTTGCCGTTCGTCATGCTGGTGAAGGCCGCGGTCTTCGGTGCCGGCGCGCTGGCCTTCCACGGCGTCGGGCATCCCGCGCTCGCGATCACGTTCGCCGTGGTCGCCCTGGTCAACACCGTCCTGCTGACCATGGACCGCGAAGCCCGCCTGCGTGCCGTCGCCGAATGAGCCAGTACTTCCGGAACGGCGACGACGTCCTGTGGACCGCCTCGTGGAGATCAGCCGCCGGAACGGGTCGGCGATGCCCCGCTAGCCAGGTCGGCGCTGGAGAGGTGGGTGGACGTCTCGGCCAGCCTCCGGAGCGCCTTCTCCGAGGGGGAACCCGGTTCGGCGGCGGCTCCCCGTCGGACGGCTGGGTGCACCACAGGACGTCGCACGAATCATCGCCTACCTGCTGTCCCCGCTGGCCGTCCAGGTCACGGGGGCGGAGTGGACGGTGGACGGCGGTGCGCTCCGCCAAATCCGACCGCACCGTGGCGGCGTGCCGGGCGCGGGACGTCCGGCACGCCGCCCGGCAGCGCCCTTCAGGCCGGCACCTTGTCGAGGAAGCCGTGGACGCGGTCGAAGCGGCCGTCGTCGGCGAAGACCGCCACGTCGAAGCCGACCACGATCGCCTCGCCGTCCTCGGGGCCGAGCTCCCAGGTGAAGCGGGCCACGTTGTGGTGGGCGTCCACGGTGCCCGCGGGGCGGAAGACCATGCCGGGGAACTGCTGATGCACCGCGCCGACGAACGCGTCGATCGCGTCCCGCCCCTCGGCCACGCCGAGCGGGTCGACGTACACCGGCTGCTCCGTCCACAGTTCGTCGATCGCGGCGCGGCGCGCGGCCGGGTCGGTCTCGTTCCAGGTGGCCAGGTACCGTGCGACCCGCTGCTGAACGTCGCTCATTTCATGACTCCCGTCTGATCGGCCGGGTTCGTCCCGGTGGTCCCCACGCTGCCAACACCGCGCCCGAAGATCGATTACCTGGGAGGTCATGCCCGGTGCGCGGACCGCCCGTACGGCTCCTCGGGGACGGCGTGCGCGACGACGAGCTTGATCAGCAAAGCGACGGGCAACCAGGCGAAGCCCTCGGGATGGGAGACCGACGGCGCGATCATCACCCCGCCGAGGACGGCGAACAGCCCGGCCGGACGGGCCAGGTAGAGCGGCGCGCGGGCGACGAGGACGACACCGATCAAAGCCCACGCGTACCACAGCGGCCCCCACCACCACGGCCCGCCGAACACCGCGCCGACCACGATCGGCTGGACGTGGCACGCCGCGAACCCGACCTCGTCGTGCATGAGCCGGTTCAGGCGCGTCGGCGGCAGCGGCAGCGGCCCATGGTAGAAGCGCTTGACGGCGTTCAGCCCATTGGCGACGACCCCACCGGCGATGTCGTACGCCACGACTGCGCCGATCAGGTACTTCCACCAAGGCCACGGCAGATCCCGGGCGATCCAGAGCAGAACGGCCACGCCGAACGCCCCCGCCAGATAGGCGAGACCCCGCTCGCCGGCCGTGGCGCCACTGCCGAAGAACCAGCTCGGCTTCGCGGACGTGGTTTCCCAGTCGGTCCGGCCGCTGTTCACGGTGCCGGCTTCGTTCTGCGTAGGCCGTCGCCATAGATGGTCATCGCCTCGTCCGCCCACCTGGTCATGCCTTCGGCCGACAAGGGGTCGGAATCCAGTACGTCGGTCAGCCGCTCCCGCAACAGGAACAAGGCCAGGTCGTTGACCAACAGGAACGCCGCGCGGACGGCCGGATCGTCTCCCGGGTCCGCCTCCCCTGCGGCGACCATGGCGTCCAACTGTGCCCTGCTCACCTCGAACAGGCGCCGGAACAGGCGCCGGCCCGGCTCGCCGTCGCCGAGCAGGAGCCGCCGCAGATACGCCGGTACAGGGGAGCCGGGCGGCAGGTGCCGAAGCACCGCCTTGGCCAGTGACCCGGGGTCCGCGTCCGCGGCGGCCTCGCCGGTCAGTTCGCCGAGCATCCCGTCGAACATCTGCAGGACGTGCTGGTCGACGCTCTCGCGCAGCACGTCCTTCGAGCCGAAATGGTGCATGACCAGGGCCGCCGAGACGCCCGCGGCCTCGGCGACCTGCCGCACCGTCACCGCGTCCGGGCCGCGCAGCGCGAAAAGCCGCAGCGCCTCGTCGCGGATGACGGCCCGGGTCGTCCGGTCATCGATCATTGAACACATGTTCAGCATACTAAACAATTGTTCAGCGCTGGCGCAAATGCGGCGCGAGGATGATGTCGGAATTTCGCTAGTGGAACTACGTGACCATCGGTGATGCTGGGGGACATGCACGAAGACGCGGAAAGATGCGTGCGGGCCGTCCAGGCGAAGGACGCCCGTTTCGACGGATGGTTCTTCACCGGGGTCGTCACCACAGGCATCTACTGCCGCCCGAGCTGCCCGGTCGTCCCGCCCAAGCCCGGCAACATGCGCTTCTACCCCAGCGCCGCCGCGGCGCAACAGGCCGGTTTCCGTGCCTGCAAGCGCTGCCGCCCCGACACCAGCCCCGGGTCACCGGAATGGAACCACCGCGCGGACGTCGTCGCCCGCGCGATGCGGCTCATCGCCGATGGCGTGGTCGACCGTGAGGGCGTTCCCGGGCTCGCAGGACGGCTCGGCTACAGCACACGTCAGATCGAACGTCAGCTCAACGCCGAACTGGGCGCCGGCCCACTCGCCCTGGCGCGGGCCCAGCGTGCACAGACGGCGCGCCTCCTCATCGAAACGACATCCCTCCCCATGGGCGATGTCGCGTTCGCGGCGGGCTTCGCCAGCATCCGCGCCTTCAACGACACCGTCCGCGAGGTGTTCGCGCTTACCCCGAGTGCGCTGCGCGACCGTGTCGCCAAGGGCCACCCGCCCGCCGGCTCGGGGGCGCTGTCACTCCGGCTGCCGTTCCGGGTGCCGCTCTGCCCCGACAACCTGTTCGGCCACCTCACCGCCACCGCCGTCCCCGGCGTCGAGGAATGGCGGGACGGCGCGTTCCGCCGAGCGATGCGCCTGCCCCACGGGCACGGCATCGCCACGCTGCGGCCCCGGCCCGACCATGTCGCCTGCACGCTCACCCTCAGCGACCTGCGCGACCTCGCCATCGCGATCAGCCGCTGCCGCTGGATGCTCGACCTCGACGCCGACCCCGTCGCCGTGGACGACCTGCTCCGCACCGACCCCGTCCTCGCCCCGCTGGTCGACAAGTCGCCCGGGCGACGCGTCCCCCGCACCGTGGACGCGCCCGAGTTCGCCGTCCGCGCCGTACTGGGGCAGCAAGTGTCGACGGCCGCGGCCCGAACCCATGCGGGACGGCTCGTCACCGCCTACGGCGACCCCATAGACGACCCAGGCGGGGGACTGACCCACCTCTTCCCGACCCCGTCCGCCCTGGCGGAACTCGACCCGGAGGCCCTCGCGTTCCCGAAGACCCGCCGCACCACACTCATGACCCTCGTCGACGCGCTCGCCAGTGGCGAGATCGACCTAGGCGTGGGGAGTGACTGGGAAGCGGCCCGCGCGCGCTTGTCCGCCGTACCCGGTTTCGGTCCCTGGACCACCGAGACGATCGCGATGCGCGCCCTCGGAGACCCCGACGCGTTCATCCCCGGCGACCTGGGAATCCGCGCCGCCGCCAAGTCGCTCGACCTCCCCTCGACGCCTGCGGCCCTTATCCGACGCGCCGCCCAGTGGCGTCCATGGCGTGCCTACGCCGTTCAGTACCTGTGGGCCACGGGCGACCACCCCATCAACCTGCTCCCCGCATCCTGACCAAGAGAGGATCGCCTTCATGAACCCCACGCACGTCGTCGTGGACAGCCCCGTGGGCCCGCTCACGCTGGTGGCCCTGGACGGCGCCCTGTCCGCCCTCCACATGGACATGCAGCGGCACCGTCCGCCTGCGGAGACCTTCGGCGCCCCTGGCGATCCGCACACCGACCCCTTCGCGACCGTCGCGGAACAGCTCTCCGCGTACTTCGCCGGTGAGCTGACCGAGTTCGACCTCCCGCTCACCCTTCGCGGAACGCCCTTCCAGCAACGCGTCTGGGGGCTGCTCCAAGAGATCCCCTACGGCGAGACCGCGACCTACGGCCAGCTCGCCACCGAGCTGGGCAAGCCGTCCGCGTCCCGTGCCGTCGGCCTCGCCAACGGACGCAACCCGATCAGCGTCATCGTCCCCTGCCACCGCGTCATCGGCTCCACCGGCGACCTCACCGGCTACGGCGGCGGCCTCGACCGCAAGCGCTACCTCCTCGACTTCGAACGCAAGACCCACGCCGCCCAGAACGCCCTTTTCTAGAACTGTCAGGGCCTGGGGATAACGTGCCTGTCATGGCCGTCCCCGGCCCGTCGAGCAGTCGCCCGAAAGGCGGATCAAGGTGGAGTTCCGAGTCGACCGCCAGACACTCGCCGACGCCGTGGCGTGGGCCGCGCGGACGCTGCCGGCACGCCCCGCGCTCCCCGTCCTCGCGGGCATGCTCATCGAGGTCACCGACCAGGGCGAGCTGACCCTGGCCGGGTTCGACTACGAGGTCTCGGCCCGCGCCAAGGACGAGGCGACCGTCACCGAACCGGGCCGCGTCCTCGTCCCCGGGCGGCTCCTGTCGGACATCGTCCGGAACCTTCCTCCACAGCCTGTGGATATCTTCACGAAGGGCTCGGAGGTGGTGGTCCGCTGCGGGCCCGCCGAGTTCGGCCTCCTGACGCTGCCCGTCGAGGACTACCCCACCCTCCCCGAGCCGCCCGCCCGCGCCGGGACCGTCCCCGGCGACCTGTTCGCGACCGCCGTCGCCCAGGTGACCCCGGCCGCCGGACGCGACGACACCCTCCCGATGCTCACCGGCGTCCGGATCGACATCGAGGGCGACACGATGTGGCTCGCCTGCACCGACCGCTACCGCATCGCCGCCCGCGAGCTGACCTGGTCCCCCGCCGACCCCGGCTTCACCGCCGGCGTCGTCGTCCCCGCCCGCACGCTCGCCGACACCGCCAAGGCGATCAAGCGCGGCGAGGACGTCGCCATCGACCTCGGCGGCACCGCCGACACCCTCATCGGCGTCTCCGGCGGCGGCCGCAGCATGACCAGCCGCCTCCTGGACGACCAGTACATCAACTACCGGTCCCGGCTCACCGGCACCTGGTCGTCCGTCGCCGAGATCCGCGTCGCCCCGTTCGTCGAGGCGATCAAGCGCGCCGCCCTGGTCACCGAGCGCGGCACCCCGATCCGGCTGGCCTTCACCGCCGACGAGGTCCGCATCCGCGCCGCCACCGGCGACTCCGCCCGCGCCAACGAGAGCCTCGGCGCCCAGCTCACCGGCGACGACATCGACATCGCGTTCGCCCCCCAGTACCTCCTGGACGGCCTCGCCGGCATCGACACCGAGTACGCCCGCCTCGAATGCTCCGACCCCGCCAAGGCCGCCCTCCTCACCGCCATCCCCGACAAGAAGGACGACGAGGAGGCCCCCGACGAGGCGTCGGACACCGGCTACCGCTACCTCGCCATGCCCGTCCGCCTGACCTCCTGACCCCGCTTCGCCCGCCGGGCCCGCCGATCTCTCCGGGCTCGGCTCACCGCGCGCTCAGCAGCGGCGCAGGGGCCGAAGGCCCCGGTCTCCCCGGCCGGCCATAGCCAACGCTCCCCCGGCCATAGTCGGCGCGTCCGGGCAGAGCCGGTGCTCCCGGTCAGAGGTCGAGGACGGCCAGGACGAAGTGGACCTCCCGGGCGCCCGCGTTGCCGTAGGAGTGGGGCCGGTCGCCGACGAACACGGCGGCCGCGCCTTCCTCGACGAGATCGGTCCGGCCGTCCACGCCGAGGGTCAGCGTCCCCCGCTGCACGTACACGATCTCCTTGGTGCCGGGCACGTGCGCGTCGCTCTCCCGCGTCTCCCCCGGCTGCAGCTCCCACCGCCACAGCTCCAGCGACGGCCTCGGGTCGCTCCCGGCCAGCAGCGTCCCCGTCCCGCCGTTCTCGCCCTGCCACAGCACGACATGCCGCTCCGGCCGGAACATCCGGACCGGCGGCTCCTCCTCCACCTGCACCAGCCGCGTCAGCGGCACACCGAGCGCGTCGGAGATCCGGATGAGCGTCCCCAGGTTCGGGTTGCCGCGCCCCTGCTCCAGCCCGACCAGGACGCCCTTGCTCACCCCGGCCCGGCCCGCCAGCTCGTCCAGGCTCCACCCGTGCCCGGCCCGCAGCGCCCGGACGGTCCGCGCCACGGCCTCCCCGATCGCACCCTGCTCGCTCAATCGCCCTCCAGTTCCGAAACGTCCGCCCCCACGATCCCATCCGGTGGGCAGTACGCACGGCCGGTCGGTATGATGATATCTCCATATCATTAAAGTGACCGTCCGGAGGGGTTTGGAGATGCTGGAGCGGGTCGTTGTGGATGAGGCCGTGCGGGAACTGCGTCCCGACTTCGCCGTGCTCGTCATGACCGCCGAGGGGCTGGCGAACGGACCCGGCGATCAGGAGTCGGAGGGCTGGCTGGCCGAGGCGGCCGGGAAGGCGGACGCCGGCGACCCGCACGTGGAGGCGTGGCGCGACGCGTACCGGGCGTTCGGGGCGAAGCCGCAGCGGACCCGGCCGTCGGTGGACGCCCTGCTCCGCCGTTCCGGCGCGCTCCCGTCCATCAACAAGGTCGTGGACGCCTACAACGCGGTCAGCGTCGAGTACGCGCTGCCCATCGGCGGCGAGGACCTCGACGCGTACCAGGGCGCGGCGCGGCTGGTCAGGGCCACGGGCGACGAGCCGTTCGACGTGGTCGCGGGCGGCGAGCCGGCCGTGGAGCACCCGAACGCCGGCGAGGTCGTCTGGCGCGACGACGCGGGCGTGACCTGCCGGCGCTGGAACTGGCGGCAGTGCGTCCGCACACGGCTGACGGAGACCACGAAGAACGGCCTCTTCCTGCTCGAACGCCTTGAGCCGTACCCGCTGGACCGGCTGGCCGAGGCGGGCGACCGGCTCGCCGGGCGGCTCCGGGTGATCGCGCCGGACGTCCGGATCGCGAGCCGGCTGATCGGCGGGCGGTGATGGTCACTGCTCTGGCGCTGAGCGCGGCCCTGGCCTACGGGCTGGCGGACTTCCTCGGCGGCGCGGTGGCCCGCAAGTCGACGGCGCTGAAGGCGCTGACCTGGTGCGTTCCGATCGGCCTCGCGGTCGTCCTGGTGTCCGCGCTGCTCGCCGGCGGCACCGCGTCCCCCGGCCCGATGGCCTGGGGCTTCGCGGCCGGGCTCAGCGGCGGCGCGGGCCTGATCACGTTCTACCGGGCGCTCGCGCGCGGGCCGATGAACGTGGTGGCGCCCGTGTCCGCGCTGGCCGCCGCGGTCCTCCCCGTCGCCGTCGGCGTCGCGCTGGGCGAGCGGCTGGACGCGTCCGTCCTCGCCGGTGTCCTGCTGTGCCTCGTCGCGATCGGGCTGGTCAGCATGGAGGCCGGCGATGGCGCGGAGAACGCCGGGCCGGGCGCGTCCGGATGGCGGCGGCTGCTGGACTCGGGCCCCGCCATGGCCGGGGTGTCCGGGACCTGCTTCGGGGTCTTCTTCATCCTGCTGAAGGCCGCCGGGGACGGCACCGGGCTGTGGCCGATCGTCGGCGCACGCGTCGGCAACCTCGTCATCGTCGCGGTGGCGCTGCTGTTCCTGGTGTTCCGCGGCGGCGACCTCGGCCCCCGCGTGTCCGGGCGGACGCTGATCGGCCTGGCGCTCCTGTCCGGCACTCTGGACGCGGGCGCGAACGTGCTCTACTTCCTCGCCGCCCACAGCGGCATGCTCAGCCTCGCCGCCGTCCTCACGTCCCTCTACCCGGCGATCACCGTCCTGCTCGCCCGCATCGCCTACAGCGAGCGTCTGCGCGTCATCCAGCGCGTGGGCATGGGCGTAGCCGTAGCGGGCGTGGCCCTGGTCACGGTGGGCTGATACGCAGAACGAGTAAGGGCCGCGACCCGGTTTCGGGTTGCGGCCCTTGGCTATGCGGTGGTGGTGGGATTCGAACCCACGGAAGGTTGCCCTTCACACGCTTTCGAGGCGTGCGCCCTCGTCCACTAGGCGACACCACCGCGGGAGAGCCTACCTGACTCTGCGGCGCGTGAAGAACTCGGTTAGCAGGGCCGCGCACTCGTCCTCCAGCACTCCGGCGACGACTTCCGGCCTGTGGTTGAGGCGCCGGTCCCGGACGACGTCCCACAGCGACCCGACCGCGCCCGCCTTCAGGTCGACGGCGCCGTACACGACCCGGTCCAGGCGGGCCTGGACGGACGCACCGGCGCACATCGTGCACGGCTCCAGGGTCACGACGAGCGTGCAGCCCGACAGCCGCCACTCCCCGAGGGCGGCGGCCGCCTCCCGCATCGCGACGATCTCCGCATGCCCGGTCGGGTCGCAGGACCGCTCACGGTCGTTGCGGCCCGCCCCGATGACGTCGCCCGCTCCGTCCAGCACGACGGCCCCGACCGGTATCTCCCCGTCCTCGAACGCCTTGCGGGCCTCCCCGAGCGCCCGCCGCATCGGCGCCTCGAACCCCGCGACCACGGCATCGCCCGACACGCCGATCTCCGCGACCGGCTCGGTTTCGCCTTGCGGTCCGGGCTCGTCCGGCCGTGCGGGCTCGGCCGTCAGCGGCTCGGACGGGGGCCGTGGCGTGCCGGTTCCGGCTTCCGGTGAGGGTTGCCGGTCGGCGGGGCGCGGGTCAGTCACGGAGGCGGTCGAACTCCTCGCCGAAGCCGGCGTGTTCGGCGACGGTGAGCAGCGCGTCGCCCGGCAGGGCGCGGTCGCCGAGGTCGCCGAGCTGCTTGGCGGGGAGGCCGAGGTCTTCGAGGAGGGCCGGGTCGCCGCCGGGGTCGCCGTCCGGGACCTCGCCGACGAGCTGCTGGAACAGCGAGCCGAGCCGGTCTTCGCGGACGGTGGACACGTAGGCGCGCGGCTCGTCCTGCCCGTCCAGCCGGACGACCGCGAACCAGTCGTCGTCCTGCTCGATCAGCAGCACGACCGGGTCGCCGTAGGTCTCGACGGCCGCCTCCCTCATCAGGTCGGCGACGTCGTCGACGTGGTCGGCCTCGGCGAGCACGGCCTCGGTGCCGACCCAGCCCTCCGGGGTCTGCGCGAACACGGCGGCGAAGTAGGACACGTGTCAATTGTGACCCACGGGCTTGCCCGGGTCACAGCCCCCAGCGGCTGCGGGATCGCTCCAATTCCCGGCAATGTGTCTGTCTCGTCCGGATGGCCGTGCCCGGGGCGTCGTCAGACGATGGCGTCCATGGCGCGTTCGAAGGCGGGGGCGAAGCCGATGCGGCCGGCGATGCTGAGCAGCATCTCGTCCGGGTAGAGCTCCAGGTCGCCGGAGATGGCGCCGAGCTCCATCTCGTCCAGCCCGAGATCGGCGAAGATCGACATGTCGCCGACGGGGAGGACCTGGTCGAGTTCCTCGTCGTCGGGGATCGGGATGTCGAGGTAGTCGAGGACCTGGCCGGCCAGCGGCCAGTCGACCGAGGCCGTGACGTCCGACAGGAACACCATGACGTCGTCGCCGAGCAGGCGGATCGCCACGAAGAAGTCGTCGCCGACCGAGACCAGCCCGACCGTGCCGCCGAGGCTCGGCTGCTGGCGCAGGGCATGGATCAGCCCCGCGAGGTCCTCGGTCAACGCGACCGGGAGGATCTCGGCCTCCCAGCCCTCGTCTTCCCGGTACACCACGACGGCGAAGTCCGTCGCGTCAACATCCGTCATTTCCACCCCACCGGCGCGTCTCTTGCCTGGGCATGGTCCCAGATGCGGCGGGCCCGCGCGTGCATCAACGCCAAACTGGGCGCCGCACCCGTGCGTGAGACCGGGAGTCAGTGCTGCAATCCGGTGCCCAGCGGAAGAACCTATTGGATCCGCGTCAATTTATACGGAAGGTGCGGCGGCGCAGCTGCGCGTGAATCCGTGCGCGCCGCGACCTGTGCGGCGTCACCCGGCGGCGCAGCTCACGGGCCTCGGCCAGCTCGCGCAGGAAGATCGCCCGGCGCCGCAGATGCTCGCGCACCTGCTCGGGGGAGATGTCGCCCTGGGGGCCGGGGCGCGGCCGGCCGTCCTGCTCGGCTGTGACATCGGTCACCGGGTACCCGGCCGACACCGGCGCGTCCTCGGAGGCGGGAGCGGGAGCGGGAGCGGCGGGATCGCCGGAGGCGGGGGGACCGGGAGGCGGCGTCACGGCTTCGGGAGGCGGAACCGCGGCCTCGGGGGGCACCGCGGCGTCACGTCCGGGCGAGCCCGGCGGCCCACCGGCCCCACCCGGGGGAGCCGGCGGCTCGGGTGGGTCGGGCACGGACTCCCGGGCCCGTGCCGGACCTTCCGGCTGGTGATCGCTTTCGCTGTTCATACCGCCATACTGCCCAGCTCAGCGGCGTCCTATCCAGGTTCGGCGAGGTCCGGCCGATCGCGGACGGTGGGCTACGGTGAGCGCATGCAGACCCTCGCCGTCGATCACCCGCTCGTCGCGCACAAGCTCACCACGCTGCGGGACGTCCGCACCGATTCCCCCACGTTCCGCCGCCTCGCCGACGAGCTGGTCACCCTGCTCGCCTACGAGGCCACCCGCGACGTCCGGGTCGCGGACGCCACCGTCCAGACGCCCCTCGTCCCGGCGCAGGGCGTCCAGCTCGCGAGCCCGAAGCCGCTCGTCGTGCCGATCCTGCGCGCCGGCCTCGGGATGCTGGACGGCATGACGCGGCTGCTGCCCACCGCCGAGGTCGGCTTCCTCGGGATGATCCGGGACGAGGGCACGCTGCAGGCGCAGACGTACGCGACGCGGCTGCCGGACGACCTGTCCGGCCGGCAGTGCTACGTCCTCGACCCGATGCTCGCGACCGGCGGGACGCTCGCCGCCGCCGTCCGGCTGCTGTTCGACCGCGGCGCCGACGACGTCACCGCGATCTGCCTGCTCGCCGCCCCGGAGGGGCTGAAGTACCTGGAGCAGTCGTTCTCCGACATCTCGGCGCCCATCCGGGTCGTCACGGCCGCGATCGACTCCCACCTCAACGAGCAGGGCTTCATCATGCCCGGCCTCGGGGACGCCGGAGACCGGCTCTACGGCGTCGTCTGACCCGCCGGCCGTCCCCCGGCGATCCGCCGACCATGCACGCCATCACGATTCGAATGCCGACCTGACCTGGGATGTTCGTTCCCTCCGGCGGAGGGTACGAAGGCGCTACGGAGCGCCGGTGCGCGTTCCTCTCCGCCGCCCCGGCACAGGGGGACCGCTACGGACCGGGCGGTGCGAGCGAGCTCGATCGAGGACGTGTGATGGCTCACCTAGGGGATGGCGACCTGCCGCGCTACACGGCGATCGGCGAGAGGCTCACCGAGGAGTTCGACGGGGTGCACGCCGCCGACACGGTGGACCGGTGCGTCTCCGCCGCGAGGCACGGCGCCGAGGAGGTCACGGGGTCGGCACCGCCCGATCTCGTGGAACGGATCGCGCGCAGGCACCTGGAGGTGCTCGCGACCGTCGCGGCCGAGAAACGCCGCCGGGCGCGCCGTTCGTCGCTCGACAACGCACCATAGGCGTCGACAACGCGCCATAGGCCTTGCTTTGCCGGTCGTGCGGGCTGTGCGAAACTGAACCGGGGTCCGTGGGTCAACGCTCCGGGAGGCAGCCGTGCCCGCAAAAAAGTACATGACGTGGGCCGCGGTGGCCTTCGTGGCGTTCTACGTGATCAAGCAGCCGTCCGGCGCGGCGCAGTCGGTGCACAGCGCCGCCGGCGGCATCGCCTCCGCCGCCGGCTCCCTCGCCACCTTCGTCAACGCGCTGGCCTGAGGCCGCCATGAGACTCGTGACCCCCGGCGACTCCGCGCCGGCCTCGGTGAACAAGTACCTGCTCCCCCACGAGAACCAGGTGATCACGGTGCGCCGGCATCCGGCCGTGCTGATGGTCCCGGTCGGTCTCGTCCTCGGCGGCCTGATCGTCGCCGGCGTGCTGAGCAACACCGTCACCGCCGCCATGACCTGGATCTGGTGGGGCTGGCTGATCCTGCTGGGCTGGTTCGTGTGGCGGGTCGCGGAATGGTCCGTCGACTACTTCGTCATCACCAACCAGCGGATGCTGCTGACCACGGGGCTGATCACCCGCAAGGTCGCGATGATGCCGCTGGCCAAGGTCACGGACATGAGCTTCAAGCGGACGATCGCGGGCCGCATGCTCGGCTACGGGGAGTTCATCCTGGAGTCCGCCGGCCAGGACCAGGCGCTCACCAACGTGGACTACCTGCCCTACCCCGAGCAGCTCTACCTCGAAGTCTGCGAAATGATCTTCCCGAACAAGAATCCGGCGCCCGAGGAGAAGACGCTCCCCCCGCCTCCGCCGCCGCGCCGCCCGAAGGAAACGGTCGAGGCGGACGACGTCCCCGCCGCTCCGGGGCCGGACGAGCAGGTCTGAACCGGCTCCACTAGCCGTTAAACGCGGCGGGCTGATCAATATCGGTGGTTTTTATGATCTTGCGTGGATGGTCGGATACCTTCCGAGGGTGACAGGCGTCGCGATCGCCGGGGGATCCACCGGCCGCAACCGGCGCGCCACGGCGTTGCAGCAGCGTGCGCGCGGGGCCGGGCGGGGCCCGACCAGCCGATCTCTTCACTTGCCGCTTCATTACTCTCGATGTGCGATAACCCGCAATGTGCAATCATGTCGGCACCCCAGCCGCCTGTTTACTTCCGCTAAGTGAGTCCACATGCCGGGTCCAGGCAACGTCGGCGAACGTGTCCGCAACCTGCGGCTGACCAGACGCTTGTCGCAGGCACAGCTCGCCGGTCACGACCTTTCCGACAGCTACATCTCTTTGATCGAGTCGGGCAAGCGCACCCCGACGCCCACCGTTCTGCGCATGCTGGCCGAGCGTCTCGGCTGCACGCCCGAGTACCTCGCCGAGGGCGTCGAACCGGAGCAGCGCGCCCACCTCGAAGTACGGGAACGTCACGCGCATCTGGCGCTGCTGCGCGGCGACCCGGTCACGGCCGAGGCCGGCTTCGACGAAGTGATCGCCCGCAGCGACGATCCCGACCTGACGGCCCGCGCGCGCTGGGGCCGTGCCCGCGCCCTGGAGGAACTGGGCCGCACCGACGACGCGATCGCGCTCTTCGAGGAGCTGCGTGAGCAGGCCGAACGTGACCCGGGCCGCGCGAGCTGGCTGCCGCCGGTCATCGCGCTGGCCCGCTGCTACCACGCGGTCGGCGACCTGGGGCAGGCCATCGCGCTCGGCGAGCGCGCCGTCGCGCGGCTGCACCATCTCGGGCTCGGCGTGGGCGAGGAGTACACCGAGGTCGGGCGGATTCTGCTGCTCGCCTACGTGGATCGCTCCGATCCGGCGCGCGCGCACGACCTCGGGCGGCGGCTCCTGCACCCGGAGGGTTCCGGGGACGAGCCGACAAGCGTCCACTACCAGCGGGCCAGCATGCGAGCCCTTGAAGAGGGAACGATCGGCGACTCGCTGTACTTCGCCGACCAGGCCCTGGCCGTCCGCACCGACACCAGCCCGGTGCAGGCTCGCGAACGGCTGGCCCTTGCGGCCGCCAAGGCGCTGCTCAGGGGCGTCATGCCGTTCTCGGCCGCCGCGCCGTCCGGTGCCGTGCCCGCCGGAGAATACGGTTTCGAACGTCCGCGTGCCGAGGGTTCTCGTGAGGCCGCGCAGGAGGCGCTCGACCTGCTGCAAGGGACGACCAATCTCGACGGTGCCGAGGCCACGGAGAGGACGATCGCGAAGGCTCGTGCGCTCGTCCTCATCGGCGAACTGGACGACGCCATCGCCACCCTGGAGCAGTTCCTCGACACAGGCATGGCCCTGGCCCCCCCGACGCGCACCCATCCCGTGACCCCGCAGCCTGGCAACGACCTCGCCGCACGTACGCAGAAGACCGTCCTGGCCCGTCTCGTCCTCGCGCGCGCACGCGTCGCCCAAGGAGACCGGATGGCCGCCCAAGTCGTTCTGCGCGCCGCGTCGGAACAGCTGGCGACGCTGCCCATGGGCCGTCCGGCGGCGCATCTGCTCAGGGAACTGGGTGAGCTGCTGGAACTCGTCCACGACCCGGAGGGGGCCGCGACCGCCTACCGGAAGGCGCTGGAGGCCGCCGGTCTCCGCGCGGCCCGCCCCCAGGCGGCCAACCGCGACCTCGGACGCGTCTGACCCGGACGCGTCGGCCGGCCCGGCCGCCCCGCCCGCTGTGGTGTCTCTGACCAGGGCGTTTCCGGGAGTGGCCAGAGGCCGGTGATGGCCGGGGCCACCGATGGGACCGGCCGTTGATCAGCTCATGTCGACGGCGTCCAGGTCCAGGACGCGCGCGTGCAGAACCTGCCGCTGATGAAGCGCGGCCCGGAGCGCCCGGTGCAGGCCGTCCTCCAGATACATCTCGCCCTGCCACTGGACCACGTGCGGGAACAGGTCCCCGTAGAACGTGGAGTCCTTCGACAGGAGCGACTGAAGGTCCATCTCGCGTTTGGTGCTGACGAGCTGGTCGAGACGTACCTGGCGAGGCGGGATCTTGGCCCAGTCCCGGGACGAGAGTCCGTGCTCGGGATAGGGCCTTCCCTCACCCACCGCCTTGAAGATCACACTTCGAGTCTACGGCGTCGGCGTGACGTGGAGAAGGCAGCGCAACAACATGCGTCACTCTACTTGCCACCACTGGTAAACCAGTTACCTCCCAGCTCAACGGCTTCGTCAGTAAGTACCGGCGGGCGAGCGCACGTTCGCCCCATGCCCGCCGCGCGCCGGCCTCGGCGCAGCGGACCGGAGAATCGAATTGACTGGGGAGCGGGCCGTGCAAACACCTTCATAAGCCTTATGATGGTTACATGTTTCTCGATCTCGAAGGTGAGCGGGCGGACCGCGCCGAGGCGCGGCTCCGCGAGGAAACGGTGATCTGG
Source organism: Actinomadura sp. 3N407 (assembly GCF_052245875.1). NCBI lineage: Bacteria > Bacillati > Actinomycetota > Actinomycetes > Streptosporangiales > Thermomonosporaceae > Actinomadura > Actinomadura sp. 3N407. Next base: position 505,319 of record NZ_JBQQBP010000002.1, on the reverse strand, counting down.
CTGACGACCGTGACGCCGGACGGGCAGCCGCAGACGTCGCCCGTGGGGTATGTGTGGAACGGCACCACGTTCTTGATCATCAGTGCGCCCGGCACTCCGAAGGTCCGCAACCTGCGCGGCAACGCCAGGGTCGCGCTGCACCTGGATCTCGACACCGGCTCGGAGGACCACAGCGTCCTCACCGTCGAGGGCGTCGCCGAACTCGACCACGCACCGCCGGGCGGGCTCGCGCCGGTGAGCGAGGCCGAGGTCTCCGCGTACCTGGAGAAACATCTGGAGACGATGAACGAGGTGGGCATGACCCCAGAAGAGGTCTTCGCCGAGTTCTCGACCGCGATCCGGGTGACGCCGACCCGCGTCCGCTCCTACTGAGCCGGGCTCACGAGGAGCCGGACGAAGAACAGGTCACCGAAGACGGCCGAGTCTGAAGGACGCCTTTCTGAGGCAGGCAACCCAGCCGTGGAAGCACGAGAGGGCGGCACCGCTGGGTGCCGCCCTCTCAACGTCGCGCCTGTCAGGCGAGCGGAGGATGCGAGATTCGAACTCGCGAGCGCTTGCACGCAACACGCTTTCCAAGCGTGCGCCCTAGGCCACTAGGCGAATCCTCCACGGGGAAGCCTACCGGTTCCCGGGCAGTGACCTGACATCAATTACGGCGGAGACCGGGATCGGTCCGTAGACGTGGGGGAAGACCTCGCCGCCCGCGGATTCGTAGCGGACGGGGGCGTCCAGCCGGGACACGTCGATGACCAGCAGAACCAGGTCTGACCGGGGAACACCCGTGTAGAAGCGGCCGAGGACCCCGTCCACCTGGGCCATGTCGGACGAGCAGTGGACGAAGCCCTCCTCGCCGAGTGTCCGCCCGAGCGTCGACATGGTGTACGACACTCCCGTGTCGCGGGCGGCGTCCCAGTGGGTTCGTTCGGCGATGTGCAGGAGCGTGCCGTGCGTCGGGGCGGACATGAGGCGGAGACTACGCGGAAGCGTGGCGATCCTGGGCGGGGAATGCCATAGACTCTTGGGCAGACCCCTCGCATGGCGTCACCCTGTGAACCTCCCCAGGGCCGGAAGGCAGCAAGGATAAGCAGGCTCTGGCGGGTGTGCGGGGGGTCCCTTGATTTAAAGGGACACGCGTCCCAGGGACACCGCGTCTGACGCTCTGCTTCTCGAGGGAGGGCGGCTCCCCGATGAGTCTGGCTCTGTACCGCAAGTACCGGCCAGCGACGTTCGCCGAGCTGAAGGGCCAGGAGCACGTCGCCGAGCCCCTGCAGCAGGCACTGCGCAACGGCCGGATCAACCACGCGTACCTGTTCAGCGGCCCGCGCGGCTGCGGTAAGACGTCCAGCGCCCGCATCCTCGCCCGCTCGCTGAACTGCGAACAGGGGCCGACCCCCGACCCGTGCGGCAAGTGCGACTCGTGCGTCGCCCTCGGCCCGACCGGAACCGGGCACATCGACGTGATCGAGATCGACGCCGCGTCCCACGGCGGTGTCGACGACGCCCGCGACCTGCGGGAACGGGCCTTCTTCGCCCCGGTGTCGGCGCGCTTCAAGGTGTACATCATCGACGAGGCGCACATGGTCACCCGGGAGGGCTTCAACGCGCTGCTGAAGCTCGTCGAAGAACCCCCGCCGCACCTGAAGTTCGTGTTCGCGACGACCGAGCCGGAGAAGGTCATCGGGACGATCCGGTCCCGGACGCATCACTACCCGTTCCGGCTGATCCCGCCCGGCGTCCTCACCGAGCTCGTCGAGGAGATCCTGCGGTCGGAGGACGTCCCGTACGAGGCGTCGGCGCTGCCGCTGGCGGTCCGGGCGGGCGCCGGCTCGGCGCGCGACACCCTGTCGATCCTCGACCAGCTCCTCGCCGGTTCGGACGAGAACGGCATCACGTACGCGGGGGCCGTCTCCCTCCTCGGATACACCGACTCCGCGCTCCTGGACGAGGTCATCGCGGCGTTCGCGGCCCGCGACGGCGCCGCCGTCTTCGCCGCCGTCGACCGGGTCGTCGAGAGCGGCCAGGATCCCCGCCGCTTCACCGCCGACCTGCTGGAACGCGTCCGCGACCTGGTGATCCTGTCGAACGTCCCCGAGGCGGGCGGGTCCGGGCTGCTGAACTTCCCGCCGGACGAACTGGAGCAGATGCGGCGCCAGGCGTCCTCGCTCGGGCCGGGTGAGCTGACCCGCGCGGCGGATCTGCTGCACACCGGCCTCACCGAGATGCGCGGCGCCACGTCTCCGCGGCTGCTGCTGGAGCTGATCTGCGCGCGGATCCTGCTGCCCGCCGCATACGAGGACGAGGCGTCGATGTTCGCCCGCCTCGACCGCCTGGAACGGCAGGCCTCCCAAGGCGGCTTCGCGGGCGGGACGACTCCGGCGACCGCACCGCCCCCGGCCCCCGCTCCCGCGCCGCAGCCGCCCCCGGCTCCAACCCCGGCTCCGGCTCCGGCTCCAACTCCGGCTCCGGCTCCGGCCGAGCAGGCTCCCCGTCCGCCCGAACGGCCTTCTCCGCCTCCCGCGCCGGAACGTCCCCCCGCGCGGGAACGTCCCGCCGAGCCGCCGCCGAGTCCGGCGCCGAGCCCGTCTCCCGCCGCCGACGGGATGGACTTCTCCACCGTGCAGCGGCTCTGGCCGGACGTCGTCGAGGCCGTCAAGCAGAAGAGCCGCGCCACCTGGATGGTCATCATGTCCGGGGTGCAGCCGGTCTCGCTCGACGGGAAGGTCCTCACCCTGGGGTTCGACGCCGAGGGACGCCGCCTGGGCTTCGTCAACGGGGGCCGCGACACCGTCATCCGCGAGGTCTTCAAGGAACGGATGGGCGTCGACTGGCGGATCGAAACCGTCGTCGGGGGCGCACCCGCCGGGCCACCGCCCGCCCGCCCGGGCCCTAACGGCGGGTTCGGTACGGCGGCCACACCGAACCCGGCCCCACAGCAACGGCCGCGGCCGACCGCCCAGCCGACCGCCGGGCCGCCCGCCCCCAGGGCCGAAGCGACCCCGGAGCCGCCTCCGCCGCCTCCCGACGAGCCTCCGCCGCCGCCCGGACCCACCCCGGTGGACGAGAGCGACGAGGTCGACCCGGAGAGCGACGCCGACGCCGACGGCGCCGAGGCGGAGATGAGCGGGATGGCGCTCATCCAGCGTGAGCTGGGCGGTCAGATCATCCGCGAGATCGACAACTCGTCCGCGAACTAGCGGGACGCGGAACCGCCCCCGCCCCGAGATCTTCACGAATGGGCACACCGGCGCCCGTACTTACGGCGGGGCGCCGCTAACCCGTAGTCTCGTGGGACGGACATCCGGTGGCTGGCGGAGCGCCAGAGAGAAGGCCCTCTCGGGGGGCCGGAAGAGGGAGTGCACCGTGGAACCCGGTGGTCAGTTGAACATGCAGGAACTGCTCCAGCAGGCGCAGGCCATGCAGGAGCAGCTTTTCAGCGCGCAGCGCGAGCTCGCGGAGGCCGAGGTGAAGGGCACCGCCGGCGGCGGGCTCGTCACCGCGACGGTCAACGGGCAGGGCGAGGTCACGGGGCTGTCGATCGACCCGAAGGCCGTCGACACCGACGACCCGGCCGACACGGCGGAGACCATCGCCGACCTGGTGCTGGCCGCGATCCGCGACGCCGGCCGCGAGGCGCAGCAGTTGCAGCAGGAGAAGATGGGACCGCTCGCCGAGGGCCTCGGCGGCGGAGGCGGCCTTCCCGGTCTCGGCGGGGGCGGCGGGCTGCCCGGCGGTTTCCCCGGCCTCGGCGGCGGCTCCGGCTCCGGCGCCTGAGCCGGCCGGCAGAGAGAAAGGAGGGGTCCGTTGTACGAAGGGGTGGTCCAGAACCTCATCGACGAGCTGGGCAGGCTGCCCGGCGTCGGCCCCAAGAGCGCGCAGCGGATCGCCTTCCACCTCCTGGCCGCCGACCCTGCCGACGTCGAACGTCTCGGCAAGGCGCTCAAGGAGGTCAAGGACAAGGTCCGCTTCTGCGGGACGTGCGGGAACGTCGCGGAAGAAGAGGAATGCCGGATCTGCCGTGACGCGCGCCGCGACCCGCACGTCATCTGCGTCGTGGAGGAGTCCAAGGACGTCGTCGCGATCGAGAAGACCCGCGAGTTCCGCGGCCGGTACCACGTCCTCGGCGGCGCGATCAGCCCCATCGAGGGCGTCGGCCCGGACGACCTGCGGATCCGCGAGCTGATGCAGCGCCTCGCGGACGGGGCGGTGACCGAGCTGATCCTCGCCACCGACCCCAACCTGGAAGGCGAGGCGACGGCGACGTACCTCGCCCGGCTCGTCAAGCCCATGGGCCTCACCGTCACCCGTCTGGCCAGCGGCCTGCCGGTGGGTGGCGACCTCGAATACGCCGACGAGGTGACGCTGGGCCGCGCATTCGAAGGACGGAGGCTGCTCGATGTCTGACACCAACAGCCCGCAGGACTGGAACGCCCTCGCCGAACGCGTGGCGTGCCACGTCGACAACTACCTGAACGGACTGGAGGCCGTCGCACGCGGCGACGGCGGTACGCACACCATCCCGCTGCTTCTCCTTGAGGTGTCGCAGGTCATCCTGGCCGGCGCGCAGCTCGGCGCCAGCGCCGACGTGATCCTCCCGGACAACTGGGAGCCCGAGGTCGGCGACGACCCCGACCTCGACGCCGTCCGGCAGGGCCTGTCCGAGCGGCTCGTGGCCCTGGACGAGTACGTCGAGGTGTTCGACCCGTACAAGGACACCGAGCCCACGTCCTACCGCCTGTCGGACGACCTGGTCGACGTCGCCAGCGACCTCGTCCACGGGTTGCGCCACTACAACCAGGACCGTCCCCTGGAAGCTCTCTGGTGGTGGCAGTACTCCTACTTCAACCACTGGGGCAACCACGCCGGTGCGGCTCTGCGCGCCCTGCACGCCTTCGTCGCCAACGCCCGCCTGGACGTCGCCCCCGAGGCGGCCACCGCCTAGCCGGACGCCCCGGGACCGGCGGGCGCGCCCATCGCCCACGCGATCAGCTCCGCCGCCTTCTCGACGTCCGGGCCGATCTGCCCGCCCGTTTCGGAGCCCCACGCGTACAGTTCGAGGTCGGCGTCCCATACGACCTGCGCCGTCTGTCCCCGGTACGCGACGCGCAACCCGTCCTCGCCCTCCCCGGGACGCGTCGCGGACATCTGCGGTGCACGCCGCCGCAGCGCCGCGTACAACGAGTCCAGTGGTCCCCTGCGGACCCTGGGCAGCTCGGCCATCAGCTCTCCCATCAGCTCGGTCGTACCCGCACACGCCCGATCGGGGGACGCGGCGGATCACCGGTGGACGAGATGAACCACGGCACCCCGCCAACCCTGCCGCTACGTAGACGCTTTGCCCCGGTTCCTGGTGGTCCGCTGAGAAGATCTGCGGCCACCGTTGCGGGGACGACGTGATGTGTCAGGCCGCCTGATGGGACGGAGCGGTCAGCGGTGGCCGGTGAGGACTTCGTGGGCGAGGGCGTCGCGTTCGGCGGCCTCTTGCTCCGCCGCTTCCTTCTCGGCTCGGACGCGGGCGTCGTACGCGGCGCGGGAGGCGGCGATCGCGTTCTGGTGCTCTTCGGTCCAGGTGACCAGGGAGCGGATCGTCTCGTGCAGGGTCGCGCCCATGGGCGTGAGGGCGTAGTCCACGCGCGGCGGGACGGTCGGGTACACGGTACGGCTGACCAGCCCGTCCCGCTCCAGGTGCCGCAGCGTCCTGGCGAGCATCCGCTGGCTGATGCCGTCGATCCGGCGGCGGAGCTCGGTGAACCGCAGTGAGCGCTGGTCCAGCAACGCGATGATCAGCAGCGACCACTTGTCCGCGACGCGCTCCAGGATCTGCCGGACCTCGCAGTCGTTGCGCGTGTGCCATTGCAGGACGTCCTCGTCGGCGGCGGTAACTCCGCAGTAACCAGGGGACGCGAAAGTTCCGTCTTCCATGCTTCCCAATAGTGTCTGACGATGCTGTCGGTAACAAGAGGGAACCGGCGTCCATCAGGGGAACCGGCCCTCCTCCGACAGGAGCCGGCTCATGCCCACATCCGCAGCCCACATGGACAGACGTGCCTGGGCGCAGTTGCTCGTGCTGTGCGGCGCGGTCTTCCTGGAGGGCATCGACGTCGCGATGCTCAACGTCGCGCTGCCGTCGATCCGGGCGGACCTGGGGCTGTCGACCGGGATGCTCAGCGGCGTCATCAGCGCCTACGTGCTCGGCTACGGCGGGTTCATGCTGCTGGGCGGGCGCACCGCCGACCTGCTGGGCCACCGCCGCGTCTTCCTCTTCTGGCTGGTGGTCTTCCTGCTGTTCTCGGGGCTCGGCGGGTTCGCCACGAGCGGCTGGATGCTCCTGGCCGCCCGGTTCGTCACCGGTGTCGCCTCGGCGTTCATGGCCCCGGCAGGGCTCGCGCTCGTCACCGCCATGTTCCCGGCCGGGCCCGCGCGCATCAGGGCGCTCGGCGTCTACGCGGGGACGGCCGCGGGCGGCTTCACGCTCGGGCTGGTCGCCGGCGGGCTGCTGACCGCGATCGGCTGGCGCTGGGTGTTCTTCGCACCGGTCATCCTGGCGGCGCTGCTCCTGGCCGCGGCGATCGTGCTGGTGAAAGAGCCGGAGGCCGCCAGGCCCCGGGGCTTGTCGGGCGGCTTCGATCTCGTGGGCGCGTTCAGCATCACCGGCGCGATGCTGCTGCTCGCGTACGGCGTCGTCCGGCTGGAACGGCCCGGGGACGGCGCCGCGCTCACCGTGGCCGTCTTCGCCGGCGGGCTGGTGCTCCTCGCCGCGTTCGTCGCGATCGAGCACAGGGCCGCGAACCCGCTCGTCCGGCTCGGCATCCTCCGCTCCGCCGCTCTGGTGCGGACCGATCTGAGCGCGCTCCTGTTCATCGGCGCCTTCGCGGGATTCCAGTTCCTGATGACGCTGTACCTGCAGGAACTCCGCGGCTGGACGACCTGGCAGACCGGCCTGGCGATGCTCGTCCTCGGCATCGACACCGTCCTCGCGCCGACACTGACACCACGTCTGGTGAATCGCTTCGGCAACCTGCGCGTCCTGCTCGGCGGCCTCGTCCTCGCCGCCGTGGCGTACGGGCTGTTCCTGCCGGTCGGCCTCGACTGGGCCTATGCGACCATGTTCCCGATCATGGGGTTGCTGGGGGTGGCGTTCGCACTGGCCTACGGCCCGCTGACGATGGCCGCCACGGAAGGTGTGGACGAGAGCGAACACGGCCTGGCGGGCGGCCTGTTCTACACCGCGATCCAGTTCGGCACGGCGCTCGGCCTTTCCGCCGTGACCGCCGTCCAGGTCGCGGCGCTGGGCGGCGACGGATCCCGGGGCGCGGGCCTCGACGCCCTCCGGATCGCGCTGACCGTTCCCTTCGTGGCCGCGCTCGCGGCCGCCGCGATCACCGCGTTCGGTCTCCGCGCCCGTGCCGCGAAGGCGGCCGAACCGGCCGGCGAAGCCATCAAGATCACTGCTTAGGAGCCCGAAGATGACGACGATCGTGGACACCTTTTCCGAGATCCGGGACGATTTCGACGCCTACATCGGTGACATCGTCTACGCCACCATGACGACCGTCGACTCCAAGGGGCGTCCCCGCGCCCGGGTCCTGATCCCCGTGTGGGAACACGTCGACGGTCACCCTGTCGGATGGCTTGCCACGTACAAGACCCCGGTGAAGGCCGCGCACCTGGCCGGCAATCCGCACACGACGTTCTCCTACTGGACGCCGCGGCAGAACGCGGTCAACGTCGACACGGTCGCCGAGTGGGTCGACGACGCGGAGACGAAGCGGCACGTCTGGCGCCTCTACGCGGAGACCAGCCCGCCGGGGGCCGGCTACGACCTCGGCCGCTTCTGGCGGGAGGGCCCTTCCGACCCCGGACTCCACGTCCTGCGGCTGTCGCCGTGGCGCGTCCAGGTCATCCGTGGCACCGACCTCCGCAGCAGGATCTGGAAATCCGCCTGACACGCCGCCCGGCAGAGCCCGAACCGCTCTGCCGGGCGCGGTCATCGCACCCGGCCTGGACTGATCGTCCGGGGGGCGCCGCCGCCCTTCCCGCCGCCATCGTGACGGCCGTCGATACGGACATACCACGGCCATGCGAGTTACCTGGCCGTAATCCATTAGGTGCGGCTCGGTAGACTCTTCGTTCGGTACGCCTGACCCCGATTCGAGGAGCGCCCACTCGTGGCTCTTGTCGTGCAGAAGTACGGTGGCTCCTCCGTCGCCGACGCCGAAGGCGTCAAGCGGGTCGCCCAGCGCATCGTCGCAACGAAGAAGGCGGGCAACGACGTCGTCGTCGTGGTGTCCGCCATGGGTGACACGACGGATGACCTCATCGATATGGCCAAGCAGGTCAGCCCCCTGCCACCCGGCCGTGAGCTGGACATGCTGCTCACCGCGGGCGAACGGATCTCGATGGCCCTGCTCGCCATGGCCATCGCGAACCTGGGCCACGAGGCCCGCTCGTTCACCGGCTCCCAGGCGGGTGTGATCACCGACGGCTCGCATGGGAAAGCGAAGATCATCGATGTGACGCCGGGACGGATCCGGACCGCGCTGGACGAAGGCTCGATCTGCATCGTGGCCGGTTTCCAGGGCGTCTCGCAGGGCACCAAGGACATCACCACGCTCGGCCGCGGCGGGTCCGACACCACCGCGGTCGCGCTGGCGGCCTCGCTGGACGCCGACGTCTGCGAGATCTACTCCGACGTCGACGGCGTCTTCACCGCCGACCCGCGCATCGTGCCCGCCGCCCACAAGATTCCGAAGATCTCCTACGAGGAGATGCTGGAGATGGCGGCGAACGGTGCGAAAATCCTGCACCTGCGCTGCGTGGAGTACGCGCGCCGCTACAACATCCCGATCCATGTGCGGTCCTCGTTCAGTCAGATGGAAGGCACCTGGGTCGTCGACAGCAGCGAGATCGAAGGACACGACATGGAGCAGGCGATCATCTCCGGCGTCGCCCACGACCGGAGCGAAGCCAAGATCACCGTGGTGGGGGTCCCGGACAAGGTCGGTGAGGCCGCCGCGATCTTCACGGTGCTGTCCGATGCCGAGATCAACATCGACATGATCGTGCAGAACGTGTCGGCGGCGTCCACCGGACGCACCGACATCTCGTTCACGCTGCCGTCCACCGACGGGCAGACCGCGCTGACCGCCCTCAACAAGCTGAAGGACCGCATCGGGTTCGAGTCGCTCCGCTACGACGACCGGATCGGCAAGGTCTCGCTGATCGGCGCGGGGATGCGCTCGCACCCCGGTGTCACGGCCAAGCTGTTCGGCGCGATCGCCGAGGCCGGGGTCAACATCGAGATGATCTCCACTTCGGAGATCCGCATCTCCGTCGTCGTCGCCCAGGACGACGTCGACACCTCGGTCGCCGCGGCGCACCACGCGTTCGACCTCGACGCCGAGCAGGTCGAGGCCGTCGTCTACGGAGGCACGGGCCGCTGACTTCCGCGAGGGCCGCGCGGGGCCGGGGACACCCCGGTCCGCGCGGCCTTGGTGCGCCGGTCCGCGCACCCGGGTGCCGCGGATCGTGTGTCCGGGCGCGTCATGTGACGCAACCGGATTCCCGGGACGGTGGCAGCATGCGTCCGGGAACCGGTCGCGGGCAGCGGTAGTTCAGAGGATGTGAGTGCGACGATGGGCTCGACTTCCGGGCCGCCGACTCTCGCGGTCGTCGGCGCGACGGGGGCGGTCGGGGCGGTGATGCTCGACCTGCTGTCCACCCGCCGGGACGTGTACGGGGACATCAGGCTCGTCGGTTCGCAACGTTCCGCCGGGCGGATGCTGCGGGTGCGCGGCGAGCGCGCCGAGGCGGTCGCGCTCACCCCCGAGGTCTTCGACGATGTCGACATAGCGACCTTCGCCGTCCCGGCGTCGGTCGCGGAGGAGTGGGCGCCGGTCGCGGTGGCGCGCGGGGCGGTGGCGGTCGACGGTTCCCCGGTGTTCCGGATGAGCCCGGACATTCCGCTCGTCGTCCCCGAGGTGAACCCCGCGCGGGTGCGGGAGCGTCCACGCGGCATCGTCGCGGGTCCGGGATGCACGACGCTGGCGATGATCGTCGCGATCGGTGCGCTGCACCGGCGGTACGGGCTGCGGGAACTGGTCGTCGCGTCCTACCAGGCGGCGTCCGGGGCGGGCCGGCACGGCCTCGACACGCTGTACGCGCAGATGGAGAAGGTCGGCGGTGACCGCGCGCTGGGCAACCGGGCGGGCGACATCCGCGGCGTGGTCGGTGACCTGGGCCCGTTCCCGGCGCCGCTCACGATGAACGTCGTGCCGTGGGCGGGGACGCACGAGGACGGCGGCTGGACGTCCGACGAGGTCGGCATCAGGGACGAGACCCGGAGGATCCTCGGGCTGCCGGGGCTGAAGGTGTCGGCGACCTGCGTCCGCGTCCCGGTGATCACCGGGCATTCGATGGCCGTCCACGCGGTGTTCGAGGAGCGGACCGACCAGCGGGAGGCGCAGGAGATCCTCGCGAGGTCACCCGGTGTGGTGCTGTGCGACAACCCGGAGACGCACGAGTTCCCGACACCGTCCGACGTCGTCGGCACCGACCCGACATGGGCGGGACGCGTCCGCCGGTCGCTCGACGACCCGCAGGCGCTCGATCTGTTCCTCTGCGGCGACAACCTGCGCCAGGGCGCGGCGGTGAACACGGCGCAGATCGCCGAGCTCGTCGCCGCCGAGCTCAATCCCTGACACCGCTCCCGGACGGCCAAGCCCAGGGTCGTCGGGCCGGACACTGTGGATCGCGGCCGGCGTCCGGCCGGGTCCCGGCGCCGGGAGCCGCATGGCGGCGGAGGCGTCCGGGCAGAACGGCCGGGGAGGCCGGGCCGCGGCGCCCGCCGCTCTCGGCGGCCTTCTCAGGATGAGCACGACGGCGTGGCGGGCTTTAGGGTGGCATGCGTGACCGAGACGAAGGCCGTGAAGTCCGAGCAGACGCGGTCCCTGATCGTCGAGACGGCGCTGCGGCTGTTCAGGGAACGCGGATACGAGGCGACGACGATGCGGGCGATCGCCAAGGAGGCGGGCGTCTCGGTCGGCAACGCCTACTACTACTTCGGCTCCAAGGAAGAGCTGATCCAGGCGTACTACGACGAGTTGCAGGACGAGCACCTCGCGGCCTGCCGGGCCGTCCTCGACGCGGAGACGGAGTTCGCGCGGCGGCTGCTGGGCGTGCTGAGGGCCCGTGTCGACACGATGGTCCCCTACCACGAGTTCGCGGGGAAGTTCTTCAAGTTCGCCGCCGAGCCGACGAGCCCGCTCAACCCGTTCAGCGCCGAGTCGGGCCCGGCCCGCGAGTCGGCGGTCGCGATCTACCGCGAGGTCGTGGAAGGCTCCGACCTGAAGATCGACAGGGAGTTCCGGGCGGAGCTGCCCGAGCTGCTGTGGATCTACTCGATGGGCATCGTCCTGTACTGGGTGCACGACAGCTCGCCGGGTTGCCGCAAGACGTACCTCCTCGTGGAACGGACGGTCCCGCTCGTCAACCGCATGGTGTCGATGTCGCGCATGCCCGGGTTCAAGTCGGTGACGCGTGAGCTGGTCGGCATCATCCGCGAGGTCCGCGCCTGACCGCGCGGTCCGCCGCGTTCTTCAGGCGGCTCACCGGAAGGTGATGTCCCAGTGGTCTTTTTCGCGGGCGAACAGGGCGCCGTCCGGTGAACGGTAGAGCCTGGCGCCGTCGCCCCGGACCCCGGCGGACGGGTAGCGCTTGATCGCCCGGTCGACGCAGCGTCCCGTCGCGATGTCGGCCTTGTAGCCGTTCCAGTGGCTGTAGGTGCCGCTCGCGTGGCCGCGTTCGGTGCCGCCGGTGACGGTGATCGCGCAGCCGCTCGACTCCGCGAAGCCGATCAGCCCTTTGATCGTTCCCCAGCGGATGTTCTCGAACGACGTGCAGGTCCTGATCTTCCGGTCGGAGCAGCCGCCGGTCGAACGCCAGCGGATGCCGTTCCCGCGCAGGATGTCCTTGACGAACCGCTGCTCCAGGCGCCGCGACTCGGGGATGTCCTGCGGCACGGCGCCCGGACGCGGGATGCCCGGAGGGGCGGCGGCGGTCTCGGGCGCGGCGCCCTGAGAAGGTGCGTGCTGTGGCGCGGCATTCCGAGGTGTGGCGCCCTCCGCCTCCGTGCCGGGGACGGCGGTGCCCCGGAGCGCGGTGCCCTGCGGCGGGACGCCCGGAGACGCGGTGTTCTGGGCCGGGACGTCCCGTGGCGCGGTGCTCTGGAGGAGAGTCGCCGGCTCGTGAGTGGCGGGGTTCGGCCTTGGGAGGTCGGGTCCCGGACGCGTGAGGCGTCCCGCGGACGCGGACCGGTGGTCCGGAACGGGCGCGGCCGCCAGCGCGGCGAGCCGGCTCGGCGCGGGTGAGGCCGAACGAGGGAGTGGCTCGGGTCCGGCGGCCGGGCCGGCGGCGGATGCCCGCGCGGGTGTGACGGCGAGGGTCGTGGTGGCGATGGCCAGTCCGGTCACCAGGGCCGTCAGCCGGAACGCCGGGCCGTGCGCCCCGGGTTTTCGGTGGCCGGCGGCCCGCCGGACGAGCGCATGGACGTGCTGGAGCCGTGTCATGTGATCCCCCCGATCAACGACGTTCGAGCGCCGGGGGGCGAGCCGGGTCCTTACCGGCTCATCGCATTGCTCACTGGCGGCCGGTCGGAGGGATGCCCGACCTTCGATCTTGTAAACCCGGGGGCGGGGCGAGGCCCTTCGCCCGCCCCCGGGTAGATCACGACATACCTAGATGCTTCCGGGCGAAGCCGATTTCGGCGGCCATCTGGGTGATCCGCTCCTCGACGACGAGGGAGCCGTGCCCGGCGTCGTACCGGTACACCTCGTGCGGGAGGCCCAGCTCGTCGAGCCGCGCGAGGTAGTTGTCGATCTGCCGGATGGGGCAGCGCGGGTCGTTCTCCCCGGCGAGCACCATCACCGGCGCCTTCACCTGCGAGACGTACGTGATCGGCGACGATTCGCGGTACCGCTCGGGGACCTCGTCGGGGGAGCCGCCGAACAGCGACCGGTCGAACGCCTGCAGGCCCTCCATCTCGTCCTCGTACGCGGCGACGTAGTCGGCGACGGGGACGGCCGCGACGCCGACGCTCCAGTCGCCCGGCTGCGTGCCGACGCCGAGCAGGGTGAGGAACCCGCCCCATGACCCGCCCGTCAGCACGAGCCGCGCCGGGTCGGCGAGTCCGCTGGACACCGCCCAGTCGCGGACGGCCTTGATGTCCTCCAGTTCGGTGAGCCCGACACGTCCCTCGATGGCGTCGCGCCACTCCGACCCGTAGCCCGTCGACCCCCGGTAGTTGACGCGGACGACGGCGAACCCGTGGTCGACCCAGGCGGCGACGGACGCGACGAACGAGTCGTCGTCCTGCGCGGTCGGCCCGCCGTGCACGTCGAACACCGTCGGGTGGGGACGGTCGCCGCCCGGCTTGCTGACCAGCGCGTGGATGCGGCCGCCTGGGCCGTCGACCCACACGTCCTCGACCGGGACGGACGGCGGCGCGACGGGACCGGGCGGCGTGAGGACGACCGCGCCGGACGTCGACCTGATCACCGGCGGTTCGGCGGCGGACGACCAGGAGAACTCGACCGTCCCGTCCGGCCGGACGTCCGCGCCGCCGAGCACCCCGCGCGGTGTGGCGATCTTCGTGAGGGTCTCGTCGGACAGGTCGTAGCGGTACAGCTCGTCGCGCGCCTCGTGCGAGTGGGAGATCAGCAGCGCCGTCCCGTCCGGGTACCAGCCGGCGCCGATCTCGCCGGGCAGGTCGAGGACGATCTCCTGTTCGGTGCCGATGACCGGGTCCCAGATCAGCATCTCGTCCCGGCCGCGCCGCTCGTGGTTGACGAGGAGACGCGAGTCCCCCTCGACCGGGGCGAACCCGGCCCCGTAGACGCCCTTGCCGGGCCCGTCCCACAGGTCGCGGACCGTGGCGCCGTCGGGACGCACCACGCGGAGGGCCATGTGGCGGCTGTCGCCGTGCTCGCTGTGCCCGATCGCGATGAGGCTCTCCCCCCGCGAGAGCGCGGCGACGTGCGCGTCCTCCGCATGGTGGTAGAGCACCTCGGGCGACGCGCCGGCCTGGCACAGGTGGATCGTGTTGCCCTCGTCGGTCGTCCGTCCGACGACGGCGAGACCGGTCCGGCCAAGGCACAGCCCGGACGGGTACGAGGGCTCCAGTTCGGGGACGGCGGGGACGCTCTCCGTCCCCTCCTCCTCGTCGAACGGGACGCGTTTCCACACACCGAACTCGTCGCCGTCCGTATCGGCGAACCACCACACCCATTCACCGGACGGGTCGATGGTGCCCATCCAGGTGCCGTTCGGCCGTTCGGTCACCTGACGTTGCACGCCGGTGTCACGGTCCCACGTGTAGATTTCCCAAGTCCCGGTGACGTTCGACCGGTAGATGCTGTGGCTCGGGGCGTCTCGCGCCCATCGGGGCAGGCTCATCCGGGCGGCCCGGAATCGCGCCTTCCAGCGTTCGTCGTCGACCATCTCCCCGATGTTACGGCCGATGAGACGTCCGTCGACACCATGTCGACCACGTCATGCGAAATGGCCGTCCCGGCCGCTCAGGGTGTGGCCAGGCGGCCGAGGAGCTGGTCGATCGCGGCGCGGACCTGCCGGTCCATGGCGCGGGCGAAGCCCGCCTCGACGGTCACCTGGGCTCCGGGGCGCAGCCGCGCGAGGGTGTCGGTGAGGTCGCCGAGGTCCTGGTCGTCGATGCGTCCGACGACGTGCGTGGCGATCAGCCGGATGAACATCGCGGCCAGGTCGTCCATGCTGCGCTGGAGTTCCAGCCCCGCCGAGAGGACCTCCTCCAGCGGAACCCCCGCCTGGACGAGCGTCACCGTCGCCTCCAGCTGGCGGCGGCTCCAGTGGGTGACGCGGTCGCCGTCCACCTCGATGTGGCCGAGGGCGACGGCCCTTTCCACGGACTTCGGGTCGACCTGGCCCGGGAACAGCGCCGCCAGCTCGTCCAGCGTCATCGTCACCGGAACCTCCTGCGACCAGGGCGTCGTGACGGCCTTCTCGACGCCGAGGACGGTGCCGATGTCGCGGCCCTGCTCCCACGCCGACAGCAGCTCGCGGATGCCTTCGAGGGTGTGGCCGCGTTCGAGGAGGTTCCCGATCATGCGCAGGCGCGCGAGGTGGTCCTCGGAGTAGAGGCCGATGCGTCCTTCGCGGCGCGGCGGCGGCAGCAGCTTGCGTTCCTGGTAGTAGCGCAGCGTCCGCACCGGGACGTCGGCGGCCTTCGCGAGTTCGCCGATGCGGTACTCGCGGCCACCGCCACCGGGATGGCCGTCCTGATCCTCCGTCGGCTCTTCGCTCACGGCCGCAAGCATAGTTCGCGGCCGGGGCCGGGCTCGTCCCGTGCCGTCCGCCGGCGCAAGGCGGTCGTGAACGCGCATGTCAGAGTCATGTCAGAGTTTTCACCGACAGCGGGTCGTTTCCACGGGACGGCGGCGGTCAGGTGACGCGCCGGGCGGTCACGGTCTTGCGTTGTCGACGCCGGCGCCTTTCGTTCCCGGCCTGGGACGCGTCGGCGGCGAGCAGGTCGCGGAGCGAACGCGGGACGATGTCCTCGCGCCGGTCGGTGAACGGTGAACGCATCGGGCTTCCTCCCGTGTCGTTGGGGGGGCCTTGGCGTGGGGGCGGTCAGGTGTGTCGTGGGAGCCGGTCAGGCGGCGGTGACGAGGTCGCGGTGGTAGGCCTCGGACACCGTGGTCAGCGCCCAGCGCATCCGCTGGAGGTAGGTCTCGGGGTGGTCACCGGCCTCCTGGGCTACGACGGCGACCCATGCGGTGCGGTCACCGCCGCAGGCGCCGAACCGGTCGCCGATGGCCGTCCGGACCTGTTCGGAGGAGGGGTGGTCGGATTCCTGAAGCCCGCAGCAGAACAGGATCTCGGCCAGGTCGGAGGTGGTGAGCGAGGTGAGGGTCGGCGTGTTCGACATTCTTTGCCTTCTTCCTGCGGTGGGGGGCCTCGTCCCCCTGCTGCTGAATATGACTCTGCCCGCGGGGCGAATTAATCGCCATAGGGGAAAACCCCCAACCGGGATGGAGTGAACCCCCGGGAGATCCGTAGTCCCGGCCGCCCGTACGGGTATCAGTCTAGCAGAACGGAACGCTTCATTCCACAATTTCCGGCCCTGGTTTGAGGGCCGTGAACTGGGAATTTCCGGGTCAAGGTGGCCGGGAGGTCATGACCCTGAGACGTGCCCTGGCCGCTGGGCGGCGGACTCCCCAACAACGGGAATGATTGTCATATTCTCCAGGCTAGTTCCGCTCTGCAAATCCGCCGGCGAGCGCGTCCCGGAAGGCGCGCACGGCGGGGTGCGAGCCGCCTCCCCGGCGAGACGCGGTGAACAGGCGGCGGACCCGCTCCTCCTCCGGAAGCCGCACGACGGGGACCGTCGGCGGACGCCCCGACCACACGAGCCCCGGCAGCAGCGCCGCGGCGTGACCGCGCTCGGCCAGCCGGAGATGCAGCAGCAGGTCGGTGGACTCGAACCGCACGTCCGGCTCGAACCCCGCCGTGCGGCAGAGCCGCGTCGCCCACCGCCGGGACGCGGTACCGCCGGGCTCCATGACCCACGGCACTCCCGCGAGATCCTCCAGACCCCCACCGTCCCGCCCTCCGCCGGCCGGTGCGGGGAGGGCCAGGGTCATCTCGTCCTCGCCGAGTTCCGCGTAGTCGATCCCGGCCGGGCGCGGGCTCGGGTCGCCCGGATACTCCTCGGTGATGACCAGGTCGAAGTCCCGCGCGAGCAGGCCCGGGAGCGCGCTCTCGGGCTCCCGCTGGGTGATCTCCACGCGCAGCCGCGGATGGGCGTCGCGGAGCAGGCTGAGCGCGTCCGGGACGAGCGCGAGCGCGGCGGTCTGGAACGCGGCGACGCGCAGGACCCCGGTGATGCCCTCCAGGGACGCGGCGAGGTCGGCCTCCGCGCGTTCGAGGCGTTCCAGCACCGCCTCGGTGTGCGCGACGAGGATCTCCGCCTGCGCCGTCAGCCGGACACGCCGTCCCACCGGTTCCAGCAGCGGCACGCCCGCCTCCTTCTCCAGGACGGACAGTTGCTGCGAGATCGACGACGGGCTGTAGGAGAGAGCCTCGGCGACGGCGGCGAGCGTCCCGCGATGCTTCAGTTCGCGGAGCAGCCGGAGCCGGTGGAGATCCAGCACGGAAATCCCTCCCGTTCGTCGGTTCAGCTGACGATTATCGCTCGGAAACATTCGCTGGACCGACCGGAGCGCGCTACGGGAACGTGTCCTCCATGGTCACAGCTCCCACCTCGCTCGGTCTGTCCTGGTTCGCCCGTCCGGCCGCCAGGGCGTGGACATGCCCGCCCGCTCCCGGCGACGTCGCGTCCTTCCACCGGGCGCTCCCCGGGTACGGCCCGACGCCGCTCGTGGAACTGCCGTCCCTGGCCGCCGAACTGGGTGCCGGGCGGCTGTTCGTCAAGGACGAGTCGTCCCGCCTCGGGCTGCCCGCGTTCAAGATCCTCGGTGCCTCATGGGGCGTGCACCGGGCGCTCCGCGACCACTACGGCCTGCCGCCCGGCGCTCCGCTCGGGCCGCCGCGCGACCTTGCCGGCCCGCCGGTGCGGCTCGTCACCGCGACGGACGGCAACCACGGCCGCGCGGTCGCCGCCATGGCCCGCCTGCTGGGGCTCGACGCGGACGTCCTCGTCCCGCACGGCGTCCACCCCGCCGCCGTGGCCGCCATCAAGGAGGAGGGCGCGGGGGTCACCGAGGTACCGGCGCCTTACGACGAGGCGGTACGGCTCGCGGCGGAGATCGCGGCCTCCGACCCCTCGGCACTGCTCGTCCAAGACACCGCGTGGCCCGGATACGAACGCGTGCCGCAGTGGATCGTCGACGGCTACTCCACACTCTTCACCGAAATCGACGAACAACTCGTCGCGGCTGGTGCGGCCCCGGCGGGCCTTGTCGCCGTCCCAGTCGGAGTGGGATCGCTGGCCCAGGCCGCCGTGACCCATTACAGGGCCGGACGATCCGCACCCACGTTGCTCTGCGTGGAACCCGATGCGGCGCCTTGCGTGCTGACGAGCCTCCACCACGACCGTCCGGTCACCATCGAGACCGGATCGACCACCATGGCGGGACTCAACTGCGCCACACCGTCCAGCCTCGCCTGGCCGTTCCTTCGCTCGGGCGTGGACGCGGCAGTTGCGGTCACCGACGCCGCCACCGCCCGAGCGGCCCGCAACCTGGCCGCCCTGGACGTACCCGCCGGACCGTGCGGTGCCGCCTCCCTGGCCGGTGCCCGCGCCGCCCTCACCCCACAGCACCGTCCAGCCCTCGCGCCCGGACACACAGGCACGATCGTCCTGCTGAGCACGGAAGGCTCAACGGCCAACCCCGTCCGCCCATGAGCGTCCGGACGTACCGGTGTCGCTTCCGTGGCCGATCACTGGGGCGGCGTACATGTCACCTGGCAACGAGGAAGCATAACCATTACAGCGCCAGTTGTTAAGGTTGGACGACGTGGGCATTGAGGGTGACCAGATGAACGAGGACGCCGAGCGGGACCAGGACGCCGAGCGGGACGACGGACCGGACGACAGCGGAGCGGACGACAGCGGGCCGGACGGCAGCGGACCGCACCGCGAGTACCGCGTCGAGGAACTCGCGGCGGAAGCGGGTATCCCTGTGCGGACGCTGCGCTACTACCAGGAACGGCGGCTGCTCCCCGCGCCGCGCCGCCAGGGGAGGGTCGCGCTCTACTCCACGTCCCACCTGGACCGCCTGCGCTTGATCGCCGAGCTCCTCGACCGCGGCTACCGCCTGGACGGCATCGAGGAACTGATCGCCGCCGCGGGCGAGGGCCGCGACGTCACCGAGCTGCTCGGCTTCGAGTGGGCGGCGGCCACCCCTTGGGCGGACCGGAGCGCGGCCGAAATGAGCATGGCGGAACTGGCGGACCTCTTCCCGGGCCAGATCACCCCGGAGATCATCGCCGAGGCGTCCGAACTCGGCCACATCACGGTCCGGGACGACCGCGTCGTGATCAATAGCCCGCGGCTGTTCGACGCGACCGTCCAGCTCGTCCGGGCCGGGATCCCGCTGGCCTCGATCCTCGCTCTGACCTGGGAACTCGAAGCCTCCTTCGACCGGATGGCGTTCAGCTTCGTGCGGCTGGTCCGCGGCCATCTGCCGGACCGGCCGCCGGACGGGCGCGAGGAGCCGTCCGCGGACGACATCGGCCGGCTCGCTGAGCTGGTGGGGCGGCTGCGGCCCGTCGCCAGGACGGTCGCCGACGAACATTTCGCCCGCGCGATGGACCGTCGCCTGACCAAGGACATTACGGAGATAAGGGAGCGAATCCGGCCTACGCGCCGGTAACATACCCCTACCGCGCTAGCGCGGATTGGTCTACTCTCAGCCAACGCTTCCAGTTGTGACTGGAAACAAGTAGCGAGGGGGTCGCACGGTGGTCGGGACGAACGACGGTCAGGTGGCGGTGGTGACGGGCGCCGCCCGCGGGCTGGGCGCCCTGCTGGCGCGGAGGCTGGCCGCCCGCGGCATGCGGGTCGCGCTGCTCGGGCTGGAACCGGCGGAACTCGCCGAGACGGCCGCCGCCTGCGGTCCGGAAGCCCGGCACTGGGAGGCCGACGTCACCGACGACGCGGCCCTCGCCCGCGTCGCGTCCGAGATCCAGGCGCACTTCGGACGTGTCGACACCGTCATCGCCAACGCGGGCATCGCCACCGGCGGCCCCGTCGAGCATTCCGACCCGCGCACGTTCAGCCGCGTCATCGAGGTCAACCTGCTGGGCAGCGTCGCCACCGCCCGCGCCTTCCTGCCCGCCCTCCGCGAAAGCAAGGGCTACTACTTCCAGGTCGCCTCCCTCGCCGCGCTGTGCCCGGCGCCGATGATGGCGGCCTACTGCGCCAGCAAGTCCGGTGTGGAGGCGTTCGCCCACAGCCTGCGCGCCGAGGTCGCCCACCACGGCGTCCGCGTGGGCGTCGGCTACCTGAGCTGGACGGACACCGACATGGTCCGCGGCGCCGACGAGGACGCCGCGCTCGCCGCCCTGCGCGCCGGCCTGCCGTTCCCGACCAACCGGACGTACGCCCTCGGACCGACCGTCGACCGTCTGGTGTCCGGGATCGTGCGCCGCCGCACCCACGTGTACGGGCAGCGCTGGCTCCCGTTCATGCAGGTCGTGCGCGCCTTCGTCCCGGCGGCCGTGACGCGTCACGCCCGCGGGCACCTGCCCGGGATCGAACGCCGCTGGCTGGACGGCGGCGCCTCCACCCACCTCGTCGGCGCGGGCGGTGCCGCCAATCCGAACGAGGAGCTCCCATGAAGTCCGACCTGGAGCAGTTCCTCACCGACCGCCTCGACGAGATCACCACCGAGGTGGTCGGTGAGATCACCGTCCGCGTCCCCGCCTACGCGCATCTGCGGGCCGGCGCCGTCGTGAGGCTCGTCCGCGACGCCCTGTCCGTCTACGCCGGCGGCGGCGACAGGACCGCCGTGCTCGACTCGTTCCGCGACCTCGGGGCCGGCGCGGCTCGCGCGGGCCACGACGTCCACCACTTCGAGTCCGCGCTGCGCACCGGCGCCCGCGTCCTCGTCCGCCGGACGGCAGGCGCGGCGGCCCGCCTCTACCAGCCCACGACCGAGTTCATCACGGTCATGGAAAGGGCCTTCACCGCCGAGGGCGAAATCGTCGAGGCGGCGGTGGACGGCCACTGCCAGGCCATGCGCCCCGAAATGGACCGCCGCCTCCACGCCCTTCTCGCGGAGAACTAGAGCATTCCGCCTAGCCGGTGTGGACGGCCCTTTCGTTCGGGACGCAATGCGTCATCTTCAGGCCGTCCACGTTCCGCGGGCCGTTCTTTCCGAGGTTCCCGAGCCGCCGCCTGTCCTCGTCGGTGAGGTCCTGGCCGGGCAGCGGGTCCAGGTGCTTCACGTCGTCCGGGCCGATCCCGAGCCCCTCGCCGACGCGCAGCCCGAGATCGTCCTCGACCAGCAGGAAATGCCACACCATCCGCTCTTGGACGGGACGCGCGCACTGGGAGATCAGCTCGACGAAATTGCCGACCAGATCGTCGCGCTCCCAATCCTCCATCAGCCGGTAGCGCTGCCCCGCCTGCGTGTAGTCGTTCGCCCGCTCGATGCGCTTGCGGGTCAACCTCCCCCGGATTTCCGGGCCCTGATCGTCGTGCGTCGGATACTCGCCTTCCCGCAGGCCGCCGGTGATGGACGGCTCGTAGTTGACGTGCGGGTTCTCGCCCCCGGAGTCGACGTAGTAGGTCATCTCCCCATCGCGCTGATTCGTCTGCACCCGGGAACCCTTGGCCTGGTTCACAGGCAGCTGCAGGTAGTTCGGCCCCACCCGGTGCCGCTGGGTGTCGCTGTAGGAGAACGTCCGCCCGACGAGCATCTTGTCGTCGGAGAAGTCGAGGCCGTCGACCAGGACACCCGTGCCGAACGAGATCTGCTCGTTCTCGGCGAAGTTGTTCTCGACGTTCTTGTCCAGGACGATCCGTCCCACCGGGAGCGCGGGGAACTAGTCCTCGGGCCAGACCTTGGTGTCGTCGAGCGGATCGAAGTCCAGTTCCGGATGGTCGTGGTCGTCCATCACCTGGACGAGAAGCTCCCACTCCGGGAACTCGCCGCGGTCGATGGCGTCGTGCAGATCCTTGGTGGCATGCCCGAGGTCACCGGCCTGCACCGCCGCCGCGTCCGCCCCCGTCATGCTCCGCACCCCCTGCTTCGGCATCCAGTGGTATTTGACGAGCTTCGTGTCGCCCGCCTGGTTCACCCACTTGTAGGTGTTCACGCCGAAGCCCTGCATGTGCCGGTAGTCGGACGGGATTCCGCGTGGGCTGAAGAGATTGACGAGCATGTGCATCGACTCGGGCGTCTGCGACATGAAGTCGAAGATCCTGGCCGGTTCCTGGCGGAACGTCACCGGGTCCGGCTTGAGTGCGTGGATGACGTCCGGGAACTTGATGGCGTCGCGGATGAAGAAGACCGCCAGGTTGTTCCCGACGAGGTCCCAGTTGCCGTCCTCGGTGTAGAACTTGATGGCGAAACCCCGTGGGTCCCGTGCCGTCTCGGCCGAGTCCCGTCCGCCGATGACCGTGGAGAACCGCAGCGCGATCGGCGTCCGTTTCCCCTGTTCCTGGAACAGTTTCGCCCGGGTGTACGTCGCGATCGGCTCGTCGCCCCATTTCCCGTACGCCTCGAAGAACCCGTACGCCGTCACACCCCGCGCGTGGACGACGCGTTCCGGAATGCGTTCCCGGTCGAAGTGGCTGATCTTCTCCAAGAACTGGTAGTTCTCCAGCGTCGCCGGGCCCCGGGAGCCGACCGTGCGCTGGTTCTGGTTGTCGTAGACCGGGTGGCCCTGCCGGTTGGTGAGCACCGGACGCTCGTCCCCCGGCTGCGGCCCCCTACTCGAAACGTCCGTCACGACACCCTCTCCTCTCGCTGGTTCAGTGCGGGCCCTACCCGAGGGGCGCGTGAACCAACGCCCCACAGGTAAACCGTCCAACGCGGCGTCGACGAGCCGCGGCGTCTCGCGGCACACCTCGTCCGACTCCTTCGGGGACGCGCGCCGCGCGACCGAGCCAGCTTTCACTGGCAAGATTGTTGGTCGTGTGACAAGAAATGTGCGGCCGCGGTCATCACAATTAAGGGCATGAAGAAGCTGAGCAAGGCGGCGGCGGTCCTGGCGCTGTCCGGAGCGTTGACCCTGGCGGCGGCCCCGGCCCAAGCGGCTCCCGCGCCCGAGCCCGAACGTCAGGTCCCGGAGAGCGTCATCAACCAGCTCCCCGCCCCTCTCCAGACGGCGGTGGAGGAGAACATGGGCGACGTCGGATGGGACGACAAGGGCCCCTACCTCGTCTGGGGCAACCTGAACTGCCGCATCCACCTCCTACTCCCCTGGGAATGGACGTGGGCATGGGGAACAGGCCCCTGCTGGTTCTAGTCACGGACGCCGCGCACACCCGGTCGTCCCGGCCGCGCATGGTCATGATGGGCCTATCCCGGTGCCTGGAAATGTTCGGCGACGGGTGCGGGAGTTCCTCGGGCTGACGGAGGAGATCCGGTACATCTTCCCCGGGCACCGGCCGGTCCCGATCAGCGGAGCGCGGTGTCGAGGTCGTCCAGATGCCGGGACACCGGGCCGAAGGTGACGAGCCCGCTGCCGGCACCGGCCAGCTCCTCCGCGGCCGGGGCCAGTTCGTCCCGCGCGCGTTCCATCGTCTCCCGGTCGTCCACCGCGATGGCCGCCCGTGCGGCGAGACACCACATGGCCTCGAACAGCAGATCATGCGGCGGATCCGGCGCTTTCCGCAGCGCCACGGCGGCCTCCTTCCGTCGCCCTTCCGCCAGCAAGACCAAGGGACGCGCCCAGGGAATGTAAGGCCCCCATTCGGTGTGCTCGTCCGTCTGCGCAGGCTGCCCTTCCCGCAGACGCAGGGACAGTTCCGTCAGCGCAGGCAACCCGGCCTCGAACCCCGGCATACCGGAACCGTGCATCCGTGCGATGGCGTCCCGGTAGGCGGCCTCCACCTCTTCTGCCGGCACCTGATCGGACGCGGCGAGCCGCAGCGCCCGGTACCACGTGGTGAACACGCCCACCAGCGGACGCTCATAGCGCTCGGCCAGCCCATCCGCCGCCGCCGCATTCTCATCGGCTCCCGCGAAATCGGCGAGCGCACTGCGGGCCTGGAGCCGGACGAGGCGCCCGAGCACCTCATAGGTGACCAGATCATGCCGGACGGACAGCTCGACCAGCTCAGCGCCGATCTCGTCTCGTCGCCGCGCCAGCCCCGCCCGGTGAAACGTCTGCATGAACACACCGTTCAGCGCGAACGCCAGCAGCGCCGGATCGTCCAGGTCCCGGGCGATCCGCTCCGCCTCCAGGGCCGCTTCGCGGCCGCGGCCCGTACGGCCGCCCCGCGACTCCAAGGCGACCGTGACCATCAACCGCGCCCTCGCCGCCTCGTTCAGGCCGCTCGGGAGCGCGGCGAGGGTGCGCTCGGCCGCCGCCACGACCTGCGCCGCCTGCTCCGGATCGTCCGACCGCGTCCAGATCGCGGGGACGTCGTACGCGCCGATCACCCGCGCGGTCAGCTCGGCGTCGCCCAGCTCCTCGGCCGCCGCGATGGCCGCCATCCGCTGCTCCCGCGCCGCCTCCAGCCCGCCGCCACCGGTCATCGCGAGGTTGCGCAGGATGCCCACGGTCGATTCCAGCCGAGCCCACGAGCTCGACGCGACGGTCCGGTTGTAGGCGTCGGCCGCCCGGGCCCACGCGCGCGACGCCGCGTCCTGCCCGGGATCCAGGTGATCGGCCTGGTGAAGGATGTCGTCCTCCAGCCGCCGCAACGCCGGGCCGGGGTCGATCCCGAGCTGCTCGACCAGCAACGTCCGGGCCCGGCGCAGCACCGCGAGCGCGTCCCCCTGGCGGCCCGTGCGGTACAGCGCGAGGGCAAGCAGCCGCCACGTCTCCTCACGCCAGGGATGCTCGGCGACGTGCGCGTCCAGATCCGGTACCGCCTCGGCGGCAAGCCCCAGCGCCAGCATCGCCTCGGCCCGCCGCTCGACGGCCCGCAGCCGCAACTCCGCCAGCCGCGAACGCTCCGCACGCGCCCAATTCTCGTCGGCGAAATCGGCATAGGCGGGACCGCGCCACCACCCCAGCGCCTCGTCCAGCCCCCTGAGCGACTCCTCGGCCGGACGCGTCGCGGCGCTCACCACCTGCTCGAACCGCCAGGCGTCCACCCCGTCCACACCGACCCGCAGCGCATACCCGGGCCCCTCGGTGACCAGCAGCCGGGACGGTGCCCTCGGCGGACGCTCGGGCTCCAAGGCACGCCGCAACGCCGCCACGAACGTACGAACCGCACCCACCGCGTCCGGCGGCGGATCCAGCCAAAGGTCGTCGACCAGCCGGGTCACCGGGACGACACGACCACGCGCGATGATCAGCCGCGCCAGCACGGCCCGGTGCCTCGGCCCCTTCAAAGCGATCACGCCGCCCGAACCGTCCCACGCCGTCACCGGCCCCAAGACCCCGAAAACGACCCCCACACCGGCCACGGTATAGCGCGCTCATCAGATGCTCATCCACACTCGGCAGCCTGAAGTCATGCCAACCATCACCGGATTCGACTATCACCGCATCCCCGTCGCCGAGGGCGTCTCCCTCAACGTGGCCGTCGCGGGCACCGGCACCCCGATCGTCCTCCTGCACGGCTTCCCGCAGACGCACCTGATGTGGCGCCACGTCGCCGCCGACCTGGCGTCCGATCACACCGTCATCTGCCCCGACCTACGCGGATACGGCGACAGCGACAAGCCCGCCGACGACTACTCCAAACGCACCATGGCCGCCGACATCGTCGCCCTGGCCGGCGCACTCGGCCACGACCGGTTCGCCCTCGCGGGCCACGACCGCGGCGCCCTGGTCGCCTTCCGCGCCGGCCTCGACCACCCCGACACGATCACCCACCTCGCCTGCCTCGACATCCTGCCGACCCTGGACATGTGGGACGCGATGCACGGCGTCACCGCCGCCGTCGGCTTCCACCTCCTCCTCATGGCCCAGCCTCCCGGCCTGCCCGAAGAGATGATCGCCGGAGCCCCGGACGCCTTCTTCGGCCACTTCCTGGACCTCTGGGGGAGCGACCCGACCGCGATCCCCGCCGACATCCGGACCGCCTACCTGGACGCCGGCCGCAACGCGATCCCGTCGATCGTCGCCGACTACCGCGCGTCCGCAGGCATCGACGTCGAACACGACAAGGCCGACCGTGACGCCGGCAACCGACTCCGCATGCCGGTCGCCGTCCTCCAGCAGGACTGGGGCGCCGCCCTCGGCTACGACGCCGTCGCCCTCTGGCGCGCATGGGTCGCCGACCTGGACCACACCACCGTCCCCTATGGCCACTTCATGGCCGAAGAGGCGCCCGCCGAAGTGACCAAGGCCCTCCGAACCCTGCTGACCCGCTGAACGCCAACGATCAGGGGGCGCGGGATTCAGGACGGATCATCACCAGCGCGGACCGCGTACCCCTGATCACCACGACGGCCCCCAACTCGCGCGCGGCATCGTCGGGCGGCTCGGCCTGCCCCAGAACCCCGACCTGGGCTCCGGCTTCGATGACGCCCTCGTACACGCGGATCCGGCAAGTCGCCGGAGAGCCGTTGTGGTAGCCGTCGGACCGCAGCAACTCGTCGGCCCAGGGAACCGTGTCGAGTGTCGTCACCGGCGCCTTGTAGTCCCGCGCCACCGCCACACGTCCGCCCCCCGCCTTGACCAGCGCGACACCGCTGCCGTCGTCCAGCAGGAAGTCGACCGCCTGCCCGAACCGGTGCGTCCCGCCATACTCGCCGTCGCTCGGAACGATCGCCAGCTCGCGCGCCAGGTAGGAACGTCCACTGGCCTCGCTCACCGGGACGACACCCACCGCCACGGCCCGTCCCGACAAGCGACAGACACCGGATGCGTCCGCGACCTTCGATGAAGGTGTCCTCTTGAACGCCCCCTTCACCGAGCCGCCGACCCGCCGATACATCAGAGCGAGCCCACCGAGCGACACGGCGACCAGCAGCAGAACGAGGAACACGTCCATAAGCTCTCCCAGAGCCGCGGCACGCAAGGCCGTCCCACCGCATCCTGCCGGAGAACCCCGGCAACCACCAGAGCCGGACGTGCCGCCCCCACGGCCAGGCGCAGACAGTGCCCTATCAACCGAAGTAGTTCTCGAGGCCCTTGGCCAGTGCCTCGGCCATACGTTGCCGGAACGAGGCACTGGACATCTTGGCCGCGTCCCCCGGGTTCTGCATGTTGCCGCACTCGATGAACACCTTCGGCACCGTCGCCAAGTTCAACCCACCGAGGTCATCGCGCTGATCCAGCCCGTCCTCCCCCAGATAGGTGGAGTACGGCATGCCCGTCCCAGCACGGTAAGCGTCACGGATCGCCCTGCCCAGCCGCAGAGATTCATCGACGATCGCCTTGTTCCCACCCACAGGCAGCGGCGCGATGACATGGAAGCCATACCCGGACGCGTCGGCGCCGTCACCATGGATGGACAAGGCCGCATCGGCATCGACCCGCTTGCCGGTCGCCGCCCGCTCCGTGATGCACGGCCCCACACCGGAGTCGCTCTCCCGCGTCAGCGCGACCTCGGCCCCGTCCTCCCGCAGCAGCTTCGCCAGCCGGTTGGACAGATCCCAGGTGAAGGCATGCTCGCTGTAACCGTCCGGAGTGCTGGTACCGGTCGTATCGCACGCCTTCCGACCATTGCCGACGGACACCTGCTTGTTGATCTCAGCCGGATGGGAGGCGTTCCCCCCGTTGTGACCGGGATCGAGCACGATCACCTTCCCGCGAACCGAAGACCCCTCCGCTGTGGCCGGCGCATCACCGTCCCCGTCACCGTCCGCCCCGCACGCCGTGAGCATGCCGACACACAGCACCACGCTGACGACTACCCGAAAGCTCCCCACAGGCCCGCCTCCCCGATGACGGCCGCATCCCCGAACAGTCTGCACCCCACAGACCCGCTCAAACGAACGAGCCCCGCCCCGCCCAATGCGGGCCTCGACCAGAGGAGCTCCATCCATCAGGCCCGACGGGAATCGGCACAATGATCACCATTCCCGCAGGACGGAGTGGATCGTGTCCAGTGCCAGGCCCAAGTTCTTCGATTCCGCGCTGTTCGCGCCCGCCATGAAGCTCGTCACCCGCGCCTACGTCGCGCTCTTCCGCACGTCCGGCGATCGCCCGGCGGATGGGCATCTCGAAGAACACCGTCAAGCGGGCGCTGGCGGCCGATGAGCCGCCCAAGTACCGGCGGGCGGGCATCGATCAGCACGGCGGGCGAGATGAAGCGGATCTGGCGCTGATTGATCCGCCGGCGGCGCTTGCGCAGCGGCCGTCCGGTGCGCAGCCGCTTGGTGAGCGTCCTGCTCAACCCGCCTTTGCCGCCGTAGTAGAGGGCCTGGTAGATGGTCTCATGGCACAGGTGCCAGGCAAGCTTGTCGGGGTGCTCGACCCGCAGCCAGGCGGCGATCTGCTGTGGGCTCCACTCCACCTCCAGCTTCTGTTGAACCACGGCACGCAACGCGCCGTCGCGGACGAGCTTGCCGGCACGTTCGCGTCGTGCGTTGCCCCGAGCTCGGGCATGCGCCAGGTCGGCGTCGTAGACGCCCTGGTCATGCGGGCGCATGTTGCGCTTCAGCTCCCGCGAGACCGTTGAGGGAGCCCGGCCCAGCCGACGGGCGATCTCGCGGACCCCGTGTCCACGCTCGCGCAGCGTGGCGATGCGCTGTCACTCCAGCAGGGACAGATACCGAGACGATCGGGACTCCTCTGCCACACGGGCGGGAGGGATGCCGCCACGTTCGGCCCGCCACCGGTATCCGGTCTTGCGGCCAATCCCCACCTGGCGGCACGCCTCAACCGTCCCGACACCAGCGAGGACCAGCCTCCAGTACTCATCCTCAATCTCCAACTGCCGCTTGCGTCCCCGCCGTCCCAACTCCACACCCCTTCACATACCAGGAGTGTTGCGACAAGTACTGGAACCCGCCCGTCTCTCGCCAGGGGCCGGGGGCGATCCAGGTCGCCGATCGCTGGCATTTATGGGCCAACTTGGTCAAAGCGGTGGAGAAGTGCGTGGCCGCGCACCGTTCGTGCCTGCCCGAGCCCGCACTGGAGGAGCCAGGCGATGACCTGGAACTCCAACCGGCTGCGCCGCTCGAGGTGGCAGCGCCGGAGCCGACTGGGAAGTTCGCCGAGCGTGCCCGGCGGCATCACGCCCAAGTCCATGGGTTGCTGGCCGAGGGGTATGCGATCCGGGCGATCGCGCGGCATCTGGGCTGGGGGCGGCACACCGTGCAGCGCTACGCTCGCGCGGCGACCTGGCAGGAGTTGGTCGACGGCCGCTGGCAGGCCCCGCGTGCCAGCATGCTGGACCCGTTCAAGCCCCACGTGCATCGACGCTTGGACGAGGGCTGCACCAACTTCGCCGAACTGTTCCCCGCGCACTCGGCTACACCGGCAGCTACTCCAACGTTCGTGACCACCTGGCCGAGCACCGCCCGGACAAGGCGCCGCTGATCCCGCCTCCGCCGACCGTCCGCGAGGTCACCGGCTGGCTCACCCGCCACCCCGACTCGCTCACCGAGGACGAACGTCCCCAGCTCAAGGCGGTGCTGGAGCGCTGCCCCGAACTCGCCGCCGCCAGCGGCCACGTCCGCGCGTTCGCCATCATGCTCACCCAACTGTCCGGGCACGACCTCCCGCACTGGATCAACGACGCCCACGTCGCTGGCCTGCCCGGTATCTCCTCCTTCGCCAAAGGGCTCGAACTGGACCTCGACGCCGTCACCGCCGGGCTGACCTGCCGCTGGAACTCCGGCCCCGTCGAAGGCCGCGTCAACCACATCAAAATGATCAAACGGCAGATGTTCGGACGCGCCGGGCTACCACTCCTGCGAAAACGCGTCCTGCTCACCGCCCAGCGTGCGTGAACGGGCCGACGGAGCCGCATCAATCAGGAAAAGTGGGCCAGATCCCAGATCCAACTCGCGACCCGTGAACTCACACCGGTGTTATCAGCCCAGCATCACCGCGCGGGCGCCCGACTTATCCTGACCATCCCGTAAAACGGTGTCCGAACCGCTTGCGCCAGCGCGTCAACGGCCGTTGGGATCTTTCCACGGCCGCCGTCAAGCGCGTACCGGCACCCGTGTTCTAGTTTCGATCGGATCACGTCATGGGGGGACTCGAGAGACTCGTGTGCAGATAGCCTTAACGTCCCCGCTGATAGCCGATACGCAGGGGGCGTCTTGAGATGACCAATCAACCGGATCCTTCCGGCTCCGAGGAACAGCCACCGGCCCCGGAGACCTGGTGGAAACGAGTCTGGAAGTTCACCGATCACAGCACGGTCGGGCAGATCGTCGGAGGGGCCGCGCTGGCCGTCATCCTGGCGGTGGCCACGGGCGTGTTCGTATCGGGCGGCAAGTCCTCCGAGAAGCCCGAGGCGGGGCCGACCGGCACGCCATCGGGCCAGGACACAACGTCCCAGTCCGCATCTCCTGAGTCCCTCTCCCTCACCGCCACGGCAACCCCCGACCCGAGGCCCCGCCAGGTATTCGCTGGCCGGCTGGTCATCCCGATGGACAAGGGCGGCGAAAAGACGGATCTGGACACCGTCCCCCCGCGCAACATCAGATACGGCGAGGAAGGGGGCGACATCAGTTACAGCAACGAGCTGCTGAGGGCTAATGACCCTGATGACACCGGTGCGTCTTTCGGCCGGTACGCCGGCGAGGGAAATCCCACCCTCGCCCAGTGCGAACACACCGTGCAGGAGGCGAGTATCAGTCAGTTTGTCGAGCCGGAACGACGTGCTTGGATATGCATCCTGACCGAGGAAGGCTCGGTCATCGCATTCAAGATCAGCACGGTCGGTCGGGCAGTGGAAGGGCAAGCCACCATCTGGCACACCCAGTAACCGTCTGCTCGCGTTGCTCCCCCGGGATGAGGGACGGCGGCTCCCCCGGAAAGGGCGACCGCCCTCGGCCTGACTCAAGCCGAGATCGCCCGGCTCATCGGCGCCTTGGCGCTGACGGTTTCGGCTGGGTTCAGGCCCAGATTTAATGACGATCACGACGTAACCTGGGTGATTCTTGATCACGGCCTCGCTGAGCTGGGCAACGAGTACACCGTTCGTTTGGCCGCCCGTCCCCTCGAGACCATCCCGAGATGTGGGCCAGATCCAGAATTCGGCCGTCCTTGACAGGAGGCGTACGTTGCGCGATCGGGACCATGGCGACCGGCTCTCTGCGGCGCAATTTCAAATGGTGGAGGGACTACGGCAGTGGGCCATGATTCATCGGCCAACCACAGCAACGATCCGCCGATGTGGCTGTCGCCGGTCCCCGGGGGCGCGGCCTCACGGCTGGGCGGGGCGTAGTCGGCGAGGGCCAGGTTCACTTCAGTGACGTCCAGAACCGGCGGACGGCTCGTGTGCAGCATGAAGACATCCTCCGCCCACCGACGACCAAAGATTGCTGGCGATCAGCACATCGACGTACGGCCGGAAAACAGAACTCATTCACCTGGTGGTCCGTCCTAGAGGAGACAGGGCCAAGTGGATAGGAAGCCATGGTGAAGCAGGCGCGGGCGGTCAGCAGTGCGACGTCCACGGTCACGGCGGCGATGTCCCGGTGGCGGGCTCTGGACGAGGACGCGAAGAACCGGTCGGCCTGGACACGGGGGCGGGTCCTCGCCGCGCTCGCCGCAGGGACCGCCGGGCTGCTGGCGTTCCACCGAGCGGTGCCCAACTCCATCGGCCGCATGGGCAGTCTGCTGGAAACGTTCCTTCCTTGGCTTGGCCTGGCGGTCGTGGTGCTGCTCGGCTTGGCGGTGCTGCGCCGTTCCGCCACCGCGCTCGTGGCCCTGCTCCTACCGGTGGCGGCATGGACGCACCTCTTCGGCGGACTACTCCTGCCCGGGGCCGAGCCTGGCGCGCGCGCCCTGGTCGTCGTGCAGCACAACGTCAGCGACGAGAACACCGACCCGGCGGGCACGGCCCGCGCCCTGGCCAACGCAAAGCCGGATCTCATCGCGGTAGAGGAGTTGGTGCCCTCGGCACGCCCGGTCTACGAAAGGACCCTCGCGTCGGATTTCCCATACCGCACGGTGCAAGGCACCGTCGGACTCTGGTCGAAACATCCGCTGACCGATGCCCGGCCATTGGACATCAAACCCAAGGGGATCACGGAGGCCTGGAGCCGCGGACTGCGGGCCGTGGTCCACACGCCGCACGGCGAGATCGCCGTATACGTCGCGCACCTGCCCTCGGTCCGCGTCGGGGCGAGCGGCCTCGCATCCTCCTTGCGCGACGAGAGCGCCGGCCTACTGAGCAAGGCTGTCATCGCCGAGAAGCTCGAACCCGTGATCCTCCTGGGCGACCTCAATGGCACGGTCGACGACCGTGGGCTGGCCCCCCTGACCTCCCAGCTGAACGTGGCGGAGCGAGGCTTGGCCTTCAGCTTCCCCGCCGCCTTTCCACTGGCCCGGATCGACCAGGTCATGGCCCGCTCGGCGACCGTCGCCCACATCCGCACCCTGCCCGCCACCGGCAGCGACCACCTGCCGCTAACCGCCCAGCTCACCCTGCACGCGTGACCGCTGAATCCCTACGCAACTCCGTCGAACGCGCCATCAACCGGCTCCAGCACCACCGCGCGGTCACCACTCAACCCGACAAGCGCGCCCTCGGGTGACAGGAAGACCCGTCGGCCGTGCTTACCCGTCGCCGGCTACTGAAGCGGTGATACGCGCAGGGACGAGACCTCGGATCTGAACATGAGATCGTCGGGTGGATGCGCTTCCGCGCTGGCGAAGGGTGCGCTGTCCGTGGGTGGCGAAGCGTTTTTGCGGATGAAAGAT
Organism: Actinomadura sp. 3N407; assembly: GCF_052245875.1. Taxonomy (NCBI): domain Bacteria; kingdom Bacillati; phylum Actinomycetota; class Actinomycetes; order Streptosporangiales; family Thermomonosporaceae; genus Actinomadura; species Actinomadura sp. 3N407. The sequence goes on along the minus strand of NZ_JBQQBP010000002.1, from coordinate 472,859 downwards.
TCGAGGCTGGTTTCCTGGGTGGAGATCCGGCCTCTGATCTAGCGGTTATGTGTCGGGGGTGGCGGGATTTGAACCCACGACCTCTTCGTCCCGAACTCCAAATCATGGCCATTTGGGGGTCATGCAGGTAAAGATGATTCGCGTTAAAATCCCAGGTGGACGGCGGGTTCCGGTGTCAGTAGCTCACGGACAAGGATGGCCGGTTCGCCACCGTCCACGGACAAATCACGGACGGATGATCATGGGGAGATCGCCTCGTGGGATACGCGAAGAAGCGCAAAGGCAACAACGGAAAGTACCGCTACACGGCCTGCTACGTCGACATCAAGGGTCGCCTGCGGTCAGCCGGGACATACTCGAACAAAAGGGAAACCGACAAGGCATGGCAACGAGCCGAGGTGGAGGTCTCCAGAGGCCGAACCGGCGACCCGGGCCGCGGAAAGCAGCGGTTCAAGGACTACGTCGAGCAGGTCTGGCTCCCGAACCACCAGGTTGAGGCCACCACCCGTGAGAGCTACACGTACGCGATCTACCGAAACATCATGCCGACGTTCGGCTCGATGCGGATGATCGACATCCTCCCCGAGCACGTCCGCGCGTGGATCACGGCCCTCAAGAACCAGGGCATGAAGCCCGTGAACATCCGCTACAACAAGATCGTCCTCAGTGCCATCTTCACCACGGCGATGGACGACCAGGTCACCTTCATCCACCCCTGCCGCGGCGTCCGCACGCCCCCGGTCGTCCGCAAGCCCCTCGAGATCATCACGCCGGAGCAGTTCGACGAGGTCTACAACGCCCTCCCCGAAGGAACCTTCCGCCTCCTCGCCGAAACCGAGATCGAGAGCGGCCTCCGCTGGGGCGAACTCAGCGAGCTGCGCGTGAAGGACGTCAACCTCAGAACCCGCATACTCACGGTCAGCCGCACGGTCGTCGAGCTGAACCCGAAGTTCCACCCGGAGAGCCGCCACTTCCTCGTCAAGGACTACCCGAAGGACAAGGAGTTCCGCCGCTTCAAGCTCAGCACCCAGATCATCGAGAAGCTCGAAGACCACATCCGAGCCGCCAACCTGACCCAGGACGACCTTCTCTTCCGGATGCCACCCCAGGACAAGCCCCGAGCCCGCATCACCGAGATCCCAGACCCGGAGACACTCGGCCGCACGGAACCGAACGAGAAGGGCCGCACCTACAACCACGGCACCCTCAGCGCGTACACCGCCGGCCGCTGCCGCTGCGACTACTGCCGAGGCGCCTTCTCCCTCTACCGAGCCGCCCGCCGCGCCAAAGGCAAGGACAACCCCCGCCCTCGCCGCGTCCGCGAAACCGACGGCCACATCCCCAACGACTGGTTCCGCCGCAACATCTGGAACCCCGCCCTGGCCGCCGCCGGCCTCAACTTCAAACCCACCATGCGCGACCTACGCCACGCCCACGCCTCCTGGCTCCTCAACGGCGGCGCCGACCTCCAGGTAGTCAAAGAACGCCTAGGCCACGCCTCCATAGCCACAACCGAGCGCTACCTACACACCCTCCCCGACGCCGACGAAACCGCCCTGGAGGCCCTCGCCAAAACTCGGAGCAGGTCAGTCACTCGATAGCCCAATGCGCCGCTCTCCGATGAGGTCCGGGAGTACAACGCATCGCGCCCGTCGGGAGACATGCCGATGGAGATCGTCACCTGAAACGACGAGCGCGACGACGGGCTCTTTACCCGGACGACGGACCGGAATTTGCGGTGACGTTTGGTCAAGGGCCTACCAGACCAGCCGCGCGTTCCAGCACGCCTGTGCCGAACTGGGCGCCCTGCAGGAGTTCACCCCCCCAACGCCCGTGGACGGCCGCTTGCGGGTATGGGCGACACAACGCGGAGGTCCGGTTGTGTGGCTGCTTCAGCCTATTCGCCCGGTTACGGAAAGCCGTCTTCGAAAAAGTCCGATGCGTTCCTGATGCTAGGCATCCTTTGCAAAGGAGATCTTCCGTACTAATCCATCTCGTGAGCCACCGCGTACCCGACGAAGAGATCGAGTGCCGCAACTGGCGCCAGCCCGCGGGCTCGTTTGGAACGACATCGCGGCAGGGAAGACCGAGGCGATCCTCTCGATGAGGCGGCAGCCACCATGCCACTCTCGCGGCGAGGGTTCGACGGCGAGTGGGAGAGCGCGAAGGGGATCGAGGACAGGCACAGAGAAATCATCGCAGGTCGCCAGGACGTCGGTAGCGGCAAGGTTAAGCGCACGACCACTTTAGACAGTTCCATTCCTTCTCATCCTGAGACGGACGATCCTGTTGTTGTAGCACTCCCTCTATAAAGACACGAATCGTGGTCTCATACGGTTTGTACGAGAAGGCGCCGCCGGGTGGTCGAAGCGAGATCAAGTCATGTGTCACGACGAGAAGTGAAAGCAACAGACGGTTCACGTCTGATGACGAAACGTCAGAGTGTAGCCCTTTGTTGCTCAGCTTATCGAGCTTATCAATCCGCTTTCCCAAGTCCTCGACGTTCGCGATGAGTAGTTCTCGTGTGGTGTCAGAGGTGACGTTTTCCGCGACGTATGCCCAGAGGCGGTTCCGGTACTCGGCTTGGCCGACCTTTCGCCCCTTGACCTTTTCTTCGCGCGGGAGATAAAGGCAGTTTGCAAGCTTTTCTATGAATCGTCGGCAAGACAGTGACACATGCGCCAGCCCTTCTGCCGACTCGTGACTCTCGAACGCCTTGAGGGCTGCGTGCAATCGTTGAGTGAGATCTGGGTCCAGATCGGAGCAGCGCATCAGGGTCTCACCCAGTGCGAAGGAGAACTGTCCATGAAGTAGTTCGTCCGCCTCGCCGAGCCTGCGAAAATGCTGCATGTTGTTGTACGGATCAAAGATAGTCTCCCGTACTCCCGAATCCTCCCAGTGAACGGAGGAAAAGAGGTCGGAAGCTTCCCAGTCGCGATAATTTATGTGATCTCGGTTGTCCTCGACTTCCAACTCATATCCGCTATAAAACAAGTAGAGAGAGTCTTCGAAGATCCGACTTACTTGGAATACCCTTCAGAAACACCGCCCAGTGCTCCGGAATCTCCGGACGAATTTGCACTGCTCCCAGATACCATTCGTTATCCTTTAGGCGGATGTGCATGGAACGAGCGTCCGCCGGAGTCAGAGATTCCACGACCATACCTCCGACATCGAATGACTCGATGTGCCTGACAAGGTCAGGACCAAGGAATGTACTCCAGACTACCCAGTGCTCGCCGAGGACGATGTTTGCAGCGTTTTCGGTACTGCCCATTTCTTGAGCAAGCCGCCACAGTGGGAGAGTCCCCGTGGAGAAGCGGGCATGGCGCCTATGCCGTGGAACGGATTCCATAAACGTGCGCACCAGTGATTCTCGGATAGTTAGCCATCCCCACGTTCCGGCCCCCTCCCAGCCCTCATTGATCATAAAGCAGACTCTCACTCATCCCCCAGTAATTGATTTCACAAGACCTTCTTATCCTGTCAGTAGCCAAAGTTTAAGTAATGCCAGACCGGTCGCGCACGAGTCACTGATGATCGGCAGCCAATGTAAAGTAAAGTACAGGAACTTGTCGATAAGCGACTTCAGTTCTATCAGCAACTCCGAGAACACGCATGGCAGTCCCGTTCTGCCGGGGGAAGGCACCCCCGATCGCGGTGCGGGCGCCTCGATGAATCCCTCCAGACAGGCTCGGAGCCGATGGGCGTCATCGAAGCGTTCGCGCGCATCGCTCTCACGTTGGGAGACTGATGACAGAGCCCGGTTGGCGTTGATCGCCGCCTGTCTGACCTGTTCGGCGGTGGCAGCGACCGCCGGCGGACCCTCAAGGACGATAACTCTGACGCAGCGGCTCAGCGGATCGAACGCGTTACGTAAGTCGGGCTCGCTGTTGTTCGATCTGTGCCAGTTGCTCGGCCGGATCAGTGAGTTGGGCGTACACGTCACCGAGCCTCCAATAGAACTCACCCACGACATGGGCTTGCTTGATGAGCTCCAGGTAAGCCGTCCGTCGTAATTCTCGCGCTCTAACCAGGATTAATTGGTGATGGCGGGTGTGGTGGTGACGGTGAGGCCGGTGGTGGTGAGGCAGCCGTCGATCACGTCGGGGTGGTGCTGGATCACCTTGAGCCGGTGCTTGATCATGCCGGTGAGGTGGTCCAGGTCGGTGGCCAGGAAGTTGGCCATGGAGCGTTTCAGCAGGGACCACACGCTCTCAGCGGGGTTGAGTTCGGGGGCGTAGGCCGGCCAGATGGAACACCGTGAGCCAGTCGGTGTGGGCGTCGATGAACACCCGCATCGCGGTCGAGTGGTGGATGCCCAGGTTGTCCCAGACCAGCACGATCTTCCCGCCGGGCAGCTGCTGGTGGGCGCCCTGCAGCATGCTCTTGTACTCGCTCAGGGTGAAGGCGACGCGTTCGCCTTTGCGGCGACGGTAATGGTGCAGCCGGTAGATCAGCCGGGACCGCATCCCCGGGCGGTAGCAGACCATCCCGGCCACCGACACCCGGCTGCCGTGCTGGCCGCCGTGCACCCTCACCTGCGGCCGGTGTCCCCGCCGGCTCCAGGAGCGTCCTTTGGGCGGCCTGAGCCCCTGACCGGTCTCATCGAGGAAACAGATCCAGGCGCCCAGGTCCGCCGCGGTGCTTCCACCTGCGGCCACACCTGCTCTTTCCACACCTGAACGGCGTGATCGTCGCGTTCGATGGCGCGACGCCCCGGGACCTGCACCGACCAGCCGTTACGGCGCAGCAGCAGCGACACCCCCGGCAGGGTGTAGTCGATTCCGAACATCCGCCGGATCAGCGCGGCCACCCGGCCCAGCGTCCACCGCTGGTCATCGGCATAGCCGTGCGCAGCCGGACCGCGGTTCAGCTCGGCCTCCAACCGCGCAAAGGCCCCATCGTCCAGCCGCGGCCGCCGGTGCGGCCCCCTGGACCGCAGCGCCTCGACCCCACCCTCGCGCCAAGTCCGCCGCCATTTCTCCACCTGCCGCAGCCCGACTCGTAGCTCAGCGGCGATCCACGCGTTACGCCGCCCCTCACCGAACCACTGCGCGGCCTGCATCCGGACCCGTTCCCGTCGCCAGCGGCCGGCGTCGGTCATCCCGCCGCCCTGGGGGTATCTGGCCATGCCACCGGCATACGCCCACGACCACCGGCTCGTCCACTCACCCGGCCGCCATCACTCATTAACCTGGTTAGCCCCGCGAGAACCGCTTCCCCTGCAAAGTCATCCGTATCGGCACCAGCTACCGCGTTATCACGGCCGATCTCCGGCGCCTCCTGACAAAACGGGACGAAGCCTAATCCATTTCCACCACGAGCCGCTCGCGCCATTGCGAGGGGGCTCTGGGGAGCTATCTCTCTCGCCGTAACCGAGATCGGCAGAATTGGGAGCGTCGCCCAGTCCGGGGCGGGTGCGGTTGTGGGATGGTGCCGCTGTCGGCAGGGACGCGACGCGCTGGATCGGGGGCCGCTGAGCGACGAGGTGCTGGCCGACTGGACCTGCTGGTCGAACGTTCCCGCGACGAGGCCGGGCAGTCGCGGCTGACTGGGGAGGGTTGGAGCTCGGCGAGCTGGTCAAGGGCGGCGCTTGGTGTCAAGCCTGGATCGTGCCGGGCGTATCGCTGGCGGCTAAACGACTATGATCACCAGCCTGAAAACAAAAGTGACGGTTGCGCGCTCAGATCACGCGCGACATGGCAGGCTTGCAGGTTTACTTGACGATACGAACCGTCCCGCGCGGAGCTCCGGATCGACCGGCGTTTCTACTTTGTCTTCGCCGTCCCAATCGGTCTCTCTAATTCAATCTTCACGCTGCGAGGGAAAGTACATCCGTGATTTCCTTGGCGGATCAGAAGTAGTGTCAGCGGAAGAGCTGCTCGCTAGAGCAATTTGACCACTTGTCTCTAGCCACATCTTGCGATCTGCCTCTTCCGATATTTTCTGCGATCGATTTGACATAGGGGACTCCGGCGTGGTAGCTCAACTCGGTTGAGTCGCAGGCGTGGCGCAATCGACGAGCGTCCGTTGTTGGCGTGCCATCCTCCGTAGGAGCTCGGGTAACAGTCCTTGTCATCCGTCGCCTATGTCACTGTCTGTGATCAATTAGGCCTTGCTTGTCACTCTTTGAGATAGAAAGAAGTATCTTTGATCTTGCGGCTCAGCTCCGCGGATCCAGCTTCGGGGGAAGAGTTTCACAATGAGGGGATCGATGTGTTGCGCCGGGCGTGGGTGGCTTGATTAGATGGCGTCCACTCTGGCGCTCATGCGGTCAGCACCATACTTTGGCTGGCATGTCGTCTTTGAGGTGTTCGCTGCGTTCGGCGGTCACACGTCAAGAGGTTCGGCTCTTGTGTTGCGGCTGTGGTGCTGGTGTGCACCTCAGCTGCCGCTTCGCATGCAGGAGGTGTCTTTGGCGCAGCTGAAACCTTGCCAGGAGATGGAGAGAGGGGCGCCCGCCAAGCCGATGATCTCCTATGGTTTATCTCCATGGTCGCCGACTGCCTCCGGTATATCGCGGTATGGAGGGACGGGGGTTGCTGGCATTCCTGTTCATCCGGGGCGTACCGAAGCTTCCTCTAGAGCATCGCTCGCGGGCAGACCAGACCCACGGGAGGCGGGAATCCCGCACACTCTCCAAGAGAAGGGATCTTCCGTGACGCCCTACTCGGACGGGCGGCAACCGAGTGCCACCTTCGCCCTTCAACGTGAACCAGGAGGACGGCCATGACGACCCAGGGCGAGATGACACCGTGGGAGCGGCTTCGGAGGCTTTCCGAGATGTCCCGGCTTGAACAAGACGTCCACGCCAAGCAGTGGGCCAATGAGCTTGTGAGCCGACTTGGAGCGGGGGGAATGCCCATCTACATGCGGGCCGCCTACCGTGACACGATCGCAGCTGTGCTGCTCTCCCTGGTGGATGAACGTGCCTCGACGCCGGACCATGGTGACCTGGGGAGCGAGGGCAGATCGAACGGTGCTGCTGCCGGCCAGGCCAGTGATGCCACGCGTTACGACTACGACTTGGACGATGTGCCGCCGTCCGTGATCCGCGTTTGGGCGCACCAGAAGGGCATCTCCGTCAGTGATCGTGGCCGGATTCCGATGTGGGTCGTCAAGCGCTACCACGCCGAGCACGCTGCCGAGTCCGAGAGTTCACTGGCCTCCAAGATTCAGGAAGCGTTGGAACAGCACGGCGAGCTGACCAAGACCGAGTTGTGGGACATCGTCGGACGCAATAAGCCCTCGTGGAAGATCGACCAAGCAGTCGAGTCTCTGCCGAACGTCCAGGTGTTCAAGGGGGAAAGCACCGGTGGGCGGCGACCGCTGATCGTCCGTTTGGTCAACGTTGAGTCCGGCGAGGTTGCCGAGCCTGCAGAAGTCGCCACGGGCGACCGCCTCGACGCGGACGACCTCGACCCAGCAGGTACATCCCAGGGGCTCGCTGAGGAAGCCTCTCATCTCGGCCAGACCGATGCCTCGATCGACGATTTCCTCAGAGTCCTGCGTGGCGATTCCCACAATGGTTGAGCCGATCCGGAGGACGGGAGGATGTGTCGCCTCACCGCCATCGAAAACTCTCGGCTTACCCTAAAACCGCTTCACTACGGAAGGCGTGCCGTGTTTGACCCGCTTGGCGCAGACCACAACAATGGCGTCCATCCACGAGCCACTCCTGGGTGCTTTCGCCTTAAGGATGCCTGGTGGATGTGCGTCCAGTACCCGGCCACCTGGGCTAACAAGATCATTTTGCCTCCTGGTGGACTTGTCGTCTTGGGAGGTGTTCCCTGGAAGACAACATCGGCTATGACGGAAGCAGGCGGAGTCGCGTGCATGCTCTCTCTCGTAGGTGCGCCAGAGCCGTACATCACTGGCCTCGTCGATGTCCTTCAGGCCCACCAGCGCGAGATTCGCGGCGGCGATCACATCTGGTTGAACAAGCGCTGGGATGACGACGAGCCCCCGGTCCTCAGAGTGCGGCGTATTCGTCGGCGCCCCGAACTCGGCGTGGCCGAGGAGATCGCACGACGAAGCGGTGCATACTTCCTACAGCCATCAACCAGCGACCAACTGCGCGATGCGCTAATCAGCGTCCTGGATCTCCCTCAGTCCAGTAAGTGGGGCGACGTGGTGTGCCGGCTCAGTGAACGTGGCGACACCCAGCTCACGACTTTGGTGGGTGCGTACCTCGATAGTGGGTGCGATCCCAATCTAACGATCGAGCCAGAGCTTGCGTTGGACGAGGGGAAGACGCCGCCCGACATTATCGAGGATTTCCTCGAGTTGATCAATGGGAGCGGGGCATGAGCCTGCGCAGCGTATCGATCAAGGACTTTTACAGGAGCGACACCAGTGACGTCGCCCGCGACTTCTATGTCCCGGTACTCGCAGAGGCGGTTCGGTACGACCGTGCCGTCGGTTACTTCACCAGCACTTCGCTAGGACTGGTGGCGCGCGGCATCCAGAAGCTACGTACGAAGGGCGGCAAGATTCGCTTGGTCGCCGGTCCGCGGCTCTCAGATGAGGATATCGAGGACATCCGCCAAGGCTACGAGTACCGCGAGATCATTGCGCGGGCCGTAGCCCGCGAAGTTGCGCCCGAAAAGGTTGAGGCGCAGATGGTCGAGAGGCTTGGGATTCTCGGCAAGCTTATCGCTGAAGGAGTCCTCGAGATCAAGATTGCGGTGATGGCGGGCACCAACGGGCTCGGCATTTACCACGAGAAGATCGGCGTCATCGCCGACGCTGAGGGAAACACAGTCGCCTTTACCGGCTCGCTGAATGAGACGCGCGCCGCGATGGAGAATAACTTTGAGTCCATCGAGGTATTTACCTCGTGGACTCAAGCTGATGCGCGCCGAGCCCTCCGTACCCAGAGGAATTTCGATGCTCTCTGGGAAGGAAAGACCGAGTGCCTGGAGGTCTTGGAGTTTCCGGAGGAGGCTGAAGATCACCTACGTGAACTGGCTGCCAGGGTTTCCGAAGCTAATGCGGAGACCGCCGCACGGGAAAATCGTCGGCGTCGCCACGAAGCGGCGAACAAACATGGCTGGGCTGCCACGCCCGAGGAAATCGAGTTGCGCGATTACCAGAAGGAAGCCATCACAAAGTGGCTTCAGTTCGGTGCACGCGGGATCTTCGAGATGGCTACCGGTACGGGGAAGACCATTACCGCACTGGCGGCACTCGACCAGATTGGCCGCCAGTTGCGGGCACGTGGCAGCTCTCTCGTGACCGTGATCGTGGTGCCATTGCTCGACCTCGTTGACCAGTGGTCTCAAGAACTCAACCGCTTTGGAATTGTCCCAGTTCAGTGCCGTGACGCGATTGCGAGTTGGTGGGCTCAAGCGAACGATGCGATCGCGGGTCTGCAACCAGGTCGTGCAGCGGCCTTGGTTGTTACTAATAAGACCTTCGGTTCGCCGGCGTTCCAGGATGTTCTGTCGTCTGCCGGGAACGAGCTCTTGATCATTGCGGACGAAGCCCATCACCTGGGGGCTGAACATTACCGCACTAGGCTGCCGGATCATGCGTCATGGCGATTGGCCTTGTCGGCCACCCCAGAGCGCTGGTTCGACGATGAGGGGACGGCTGCGATTCGAGGCTACTTTGGAGATACCCTGATCAGCCTCGGTCTCAAGGAAGCGATCGAACTCGGCGCCCTGACCAGGTACCGGTATCGGCCGGTGCTGGTCCCCCTCACTGACGAAGAGGCGGCATACTACACCGTCCTCACCAGCAAAATCGGCACTCTCTACGGTCAGATCAAGGGTGCCAAGGGAAAGTCACGCGATGAGGCCGAGGCGCAGCTCGGCCAATTGCTCAGCAGGCGGGCCAAGGTGCTTGGTCATGCCGAAGGGAAGATCGCCGCGCTGCGGTACGAGCTCGACAAGCGGCGCGACCAGCCGTTCCAACTGGTCTACTGCGCCGAAGGTGGTCGCCCGCAGGAGGACGACCCAGCGGGAGGCGAGCGCCAGGTGGATCAGGCACTCGCGCTCCTCGGCAACAGCCTGGGCATGCGCGTTCATACCTACACCTCGCAAGAGTCCAGGCAGGAGCGACGCGAACTCCTTGGAGCTTTCGGATCCGGTGATCTGGAGGCTCTAGTTTCCATGCGGTGCTTGGACGAGGGAGTCGACCTTCCGGACGCCCGGATCGCGTACATGCTGGCCAGCAGCAGCAATCCTCGGCAGTTCATCCAGCGCCGCGGACGAATCCTGCGCCGAGCACCAGGAAAGACGGAGGCCGAAGTCATCGACTTCATCGCGGTTCCGCCGCAGGACAGGGATCTATACGAAACGGAGAGGAAGCTGTTTCGGCGAGAGATGCGCCGCTTCGTCGAGTTCGCCAAATATTCAGAGAACTATGGCGATGCCCTTAGCGAGTTGCGTGACTTGCGCGAGTATTACGAGCTGATGGATGTCTAGAGAGGAACCGCGATGACCGACAAGATGGACCAGCAGGAAATCGATCAGGTTCAGGAGATTCTCAGCGGCATCAGCATGAACGCGTACGAGATCATCAAGATGGCGATCGCACTCGAGTGGGAGAACCTCCACAAGTCCGAGGCGTTGGCCCGGAGTACGGTACGAGACGAAATGGTTAAGAAGGTCGAGGGGATCGCGTAATGAAGTTCATCTCGGTCGAACTGGAGAACTTCCGCCCCTACCAGGGAGTTCAGAAGATCAACTTCGCGCAGGACTCCGATACTAACGTCACCGTCCTGTGGGGAACCAATGGCGGCGGCAAGACGACGCTGTTGAACGCCTTCACCTGGGCTCTCTACGGCGAGATGAGTCAGGACGTCGAAAACCGGGACCAGCTGGTCAACATCACCGTCTGGAACGAGGCGACCGAGGGAACACCGCTAACCGCCTCGGTCGCCATTGAGTTCGAGCATGGTGACCATACCTACATCGTAAAAAGGTCCGTCTCCGTAGCTAAACACGGTGCGACCCAGCCCCGACCGAAGCCCGAGCTGCAACTCTGGCAGCGGGAGAGAGACGGCAACCTCAAGCTACTGCTCAACCCGAGCGGGCACCTCGACCAGATGTTGCCCGAGCGGCTAAGTCGCTTTTTCTTCGTGAACGGTGAGCGCATCGAAGCCCTCGTAAAACACGAGGGCGGCGACGACGTGCGTGAGGCAGTTAAGACTCTTCTTGGCCTGGAGGCAGTGGAACGTGCGGTCGCGCATCTGCCCAAGGTCGCGCAGAAGCTGCGTCGAGGCCTAAAGGCTGAGGATGCGTCCCAGCAGAGATTGAATGATCTTCTGGAACAGAAGGAAGACACCGAGCGCATGATCTTGGATCAGCAGCGGCGTGCCAGCTCTGCCGCGAAGGAGAAGAAGCACTTCGACTCTGAGATCGAGGCACTCAATCTCAAGATGACGCAGCTCGCCGAGGCAAAGGAACTCCAGCAGAACCGGTACCGGCTGGAAAACCAACTGAAGAGGGCTCAAACAGCGCGACAGGATCAGGAGGAGGGGCGCGCCAAACTGGTCGGGACCAGAGGGTTCCTCGCCTTCCTCCCTGCCCTACCGGGCAAGATCCTGGCGACCTGTGAGGAACTGCGTGAACGCGGTGAGCTTCCCGCACCGCTAAAACGTGCCTTCATTGACGACCTTCTGGAACGCGGTGAATGCATCTGCGGGACGCCTCTTACAGAGGGTAGTTCACACCGTGCATCCTTGGAACACTGGCGCGCTCATGCCGGCCTCGCCGAGGTCGAGGCGGCTTGGAACCAACTCCGGGGCGCTGTGGAGGGCTTCGAGGAGCCGCGGATGCAGATGCACGACGCACTGCGGGGCTTTGATGAGCGGATCGCCGAGCTGAAAGAGGAAGAGCGGCAGGTCGAGCACGGTATCGACGAGGTCGGAAACAAACTCAAACGCCTCCCGTCCGAAGAGGTCGTGAAGACCGAAGAAAATCTGGAGGCGGCCAAGGTCGCCCGCGACGAGAAAGTGGCAGCCATCGGTGCTGCCGAAGCCGAAGTCAAGCGGCTGGAGAACGTCAGGGACGACCTGAGGAAGCAGATCGAGAGGCTTGAGGTCAAAGACGCTCATAGCCGCCGGATCACGAATCGAATTATGGCCGTTGATGAGGCGAGCAGCGCCCTCACGCAGATTCTGGAGATCCTATCTCAGGGAGTTCGGCGTCGGCTTGACGCCCGAATCCAGGAGCTCTATCACCTGGTGTCACTTAAGAACTACGAGCCCGAACTTACTCCGGACTTCGAACTGGAGCTGTGGGATCTTAGTGGCAGCGAACGTATTCCGGCACCCAAGTCCACCGGCGAGAACATGTTGCTATCGCTCGCGTTCGTTGGTTCTCTTATCGGGGAGGCACGAGAGGCCCAGGAGCGCGGTCGCACATTTATCCAGGGCATCGGTGGCGACTTCCCGGTGGTGATGGATGCGGTCTTCGGCAACCTCGACGACGACTATCGCAAGGCCGTCGCTGACTTCCTACCCAAGCTCGCCTCCCAAGTGATGATACTGACCAGCAAGGCCCAGGCCGGAGAGATCGTCGAGCAGGAGTTGCGTGCTCGCCTCGGTAAGCAGTATGTGATCACCACGCATACCACCAAGACAGATGTGAGCAGCGTGACCGAGACGCTGACACTGAACGGCAACACCTACCCCTACCAGGTCGTCGGTTCTGACCGGACCGGTGCCGAGCTGACGGAGGTTCGGAACTGATGGTCCACAACGGCGATGTTCGTGTCCGCCGGCCCGCGGAGCATGACGAGCTCATCGGCCGGCTGCTCACCAAAGAAGGAGGACCCTTCCCCGCCTACTGGCACGTTCTCGTCTTCGCGGCGGCACTCGGCTGGTCGCGAGACAGGCGGGAACCGTTCGAGAAGGCGGGTGAGCCGATCCGCTATGGATTGTTCAGTAGTTCCCCCGCTGTCTCGGCCCTTGTCGACTCGATGGGCGTAGTCGCCCATCCGAACGACGCGACGATCATGGGAGAGGATCGACTCCAGGAGCGGGTCACGGTGTTCGAGGAGTACGCCAATGGTGGGCTTTCCATCATCCAGGGCGAGCTGAACAGCGGCGCACACGTCCGTCCGATGGATGTCATCCTGAACCTCTGCCGACGGGGAATGACCCACGCCGAAAGCAGGGTGCAGGACATCTTCGGTCCGCGGGTCGTCGGCTTTGGAACGCCGGACTTCGACACCTGATCGACTGCTTGGCTAGTGGGGCCCTCGTTGTGCGATCGGCGAGCGAGGCCCCGGTAGGTCGCGGTATGAGTGGAGGCGCCGCCGACGAAACCGACGGGAGCTTCCATGTCCGGGTTGTACTGGGAGAGCGATCGCCGCCTTACAGCGATCGGCCGTGCCACGCTCTCGGTGGCAGCTCGCCAGGCTGTCGTTGATGGTGAGGTCCACGCGTCCACAAGCGTCCTGGACTATGGGAGTGGCCGTGGCGACGATGTCCGAGGTCTGCACGAGATGCGGATTCAAGTCCAGGGATGGGACCCCTTCTACGCGCCTGACGAGACACCTCGCTCAGCGGACGTCGTGCTCCTGACCTATGTTCTCAACGTCATCGAGGACCCCGACGAGCGGCGTGAAGCGCTGCGGCGGGCCTGGGAGCTTGCAGAGTCTCTGCTAGTCGTCACGACCCGGCTCACTTGGGATCGCTCGAAAGTTCGAGGTGAGCAGTACGAGGACGGCATTCTGACAGGCAGACGGACATTCCAGCATCTGTTCAGCCCGGCGGAGCTTCGTTCTTACGTCGAGCAGACAACCGCTGTCCGATGTGTCTCCGCGGCCCCCGGCATTGTCTATGCGTTCAAAAGGGACGATGCGCGCCTTCGCTACCTGGCCCGGAAGATCGTTCCGCACGCCGACTGGCTGGGCTCTGAAGACACCAGCTCAGCGGTTGCCGCGGTGGTGGACTACAACGAGCGACGTGGTCGTCTACCAAGGTTGGAAGAGATGCCGGCGGAGATGGCTAAGCTACTTGCCCACCTTCAGCCGAACGAACTCCAGCGCATCGTGAAGAAGTCGGCCGACCCCGAGAAGGTCGAGGCCAGGGTCAGGGCATCGACCCTGTCCACGCTGCTATTCCTCGCGGTCGAGCTGTTCAACGGGCGTGGCCCCTACCGCAGCCTGCCCCTGTCGCTGCAACTGGACGTCAGGGCTTTCTTCTCCTCCTACCAGGAGGCCTGCAAGAGGGCCGACCGTCTGCTGCTGAAGCTACGCGACGACACGTACGTCAGAGGAGCGATGCAGGCGTCGAAGGTCGGGAAGCTGACACCGACGGCGCTTTACGTGCACAGGCGCGCGATTGACCAGATGCCCACAGTGCTGCGCCTATACGAGCACTGCGCATCCATCGCTGCTGGCCGACCACCGTCCTGGACGGTGGTTAAGCTGCGCCACCAGGGCCGTGCGGTGAGCTGGCTTGATTATCCGGAGTTTGATGACGATCCGCATCCAAAGCTGCACTCGTCCTACATGGTGGACCTAACCACACTGAAGACCTCGTTCAAGTCCTACGAGGAGGCTGCGAACCGGCCGCTGCTCCACCGCAAGCATGAGTTCTTGGCTCTTGATGACCCGGATGTCCCCAAGTATCGACGGCTGACGCAGTCCGAGGTACGGGCCGGGCTCTACCGGAACCCGCACCTCATAGGGACGGAAGCCGGCTGGGAGGCCGAGCTCCTCCGCTGTGGTCGGGAACTTCGCGGCCACCGCCTGGTCCGCCGCAAAGAGCCCGATCAGGCAAAGTAGGAAGCCCCCGCCTGAAACTCCGAGATCTCACCCACCAGCTCGTCGACGTCCAAGTCCTCTACCTGGTTGGGGACCCAGGACAGTCGCAGGCCATTGTGGGCGACTTCGTCTGACAGACCCATGCCACGCAGGACATGGCTCGGGGTATAGGACGCGCTTGTGCAGGCCGAGCCGGTGGAGACGGCTACAAGCTCCTTGAGCTGTACGATCAGAGCCTCGGCGTCCACACCCTCGAAGGAAAGGTTGAGGATGTGTGGAATCACGTGGTCCTGGTCGCCGTTAAAGTGGACCTTTGCCTTGCTGAGAGCATCCACCAGGCGTGCGCGGAACGCTGCAGCTCGGCTCCACCATTGCTCATGCTCGGTTTCAAAGATCTCGGCCGCCTTGGCGAGCCCAACGATGAGCGGAACCGGCAGCGTCCCTGGTCGGAGCTTGCGCTCCTGCCCACCGCCGTACATGAGAGGGGTCAACGGAATGGTGTCTCGACCACGTCGCCGAATGAGCAGTGTTCCGACGCCCTTCGGCGCTCCGATCTTGTGTCCACTCACGCTGATCATGTCGATCGGCGCCTTGAGGTCATCGGTGAGCTTGCCGAACCCCTGAGCAGCGTCGACGTGCAAGTAGGTAGGCGTATCACGCAGGTGATCTGCTAGCTCCGCGACAGGCTGAATGACGCCGGTCTCGTTGTTCACATGCATGAGGGATACAAGCAAGGTGTCATCACGCAGGCGCTCGCGCACGGCTTCGACACTCACCCGTCCGGACGGACCCGGCGAGATCAGCTCGATCTCGAACCCGCGAGTGGCCAACTGCTCCAAGGGCTCGAGGACGGCCTTGTGCTCGATCGCGGAGCTGATGACGTGTCGACGATCCCGGCTCTCGCCGTGTGGAGCCAGACCAAGTAGCGCGATGTTGTTGCTCTCTGTCGCGCCTGACGTAAAGATCAGCTCAGAGGGCCCGGCGTTGAGCTGGCCTGCGAGCTGCTCCCGCGCCTCCTGGACGGCTCGCTTGGCTCTCGTCCCCCAGTCATGAGTGCGACTGCCGGCGTTGCCGAACTCGGTGGTCATCCAGTGGAGAACCACCTCGGCCACACGAGGGTCGACTCGGGTGGTCGCTGCTGAGTCCAAGTACACGATCATGCTCCCTGCACCCCTCTGGCTCCTCGACTCTCACGTAAGCACGTGAAAAGCTAAACGTACATCCGGTACCGTCTAGCCAGTGGGGTCACTCTTGTCATCGCCTCCGGCGAGTCGAACAACAGCAGGGTTCGAGTACGTCTTCCCGGCGATCCGGGGCGTGCAGGCACAGCGCGAGTTCTTTGTCTCGATGTGCCCGCTGCGGCTCATCCCCAAGATCTTCCTGTTCGACGAGGATGAGCTGGCGCCCGAGGTACGGGCACAGCGCGTGCTCAACAAGGCGCGGGTACCAGCCCTCGCCTCGTACATCATCGACAACCCAACCGACTACGTCTTCTCGGCTCTGACCGCGTCGGTGGACGGGGAGATGAGATTTGTCGGGATCGCCGACGAAGGACCCGGTATGCGGATCGGGCAGCTCCACATCCCGATGGCCGCTCGCTTCCTCATCAACGATGGCCAGCACCGGCGAGCCGCGATCGAGACGGCGCTGACCGAGAACCCCGAACTGGGTGACGAGACCATCGCGGTCGTCTTCTTCCACGATGCGGGGCTGAGCCGCAGCCAGCAGATGTTCGCCGATCTCAACCGGCATGCAGTACGTCCAGCCCGATCGATCGGAGTGCTGTACGACCACCGTGACGAACGTGCCAAGATCGCGAGATTGCTGGCAATGAGGTCGTCTGTCTTCCGCAACTTCGTGGAGATGGAGACCAGCACGCTGTCGGCGAGGTCGCGCAAACTCTTCACGCTCAGCGCCCTCTACTACGCGACCAGTTCACTCCTGCAGGGTCTTGAGCTGGACGACGCCGAGCAGGCTGCCAAGCTGGCAGATGAATACTGGACGGCCGTCGACTCGCTGATCCCAGAGTGGGAGCTTGTCCGGAACCGCAAGATGACGGCAGCGGAGGTTCGGCGCCAGTACCTGCACAGTCATGGCATCGCGCTGCACGCCCTTGGGCGTCTCGGCAGCACCATGCTGCAGATATCCACAGCCCTCGATTCTTGGAGACCTCAGCTGGAGCCACTGGCCAAGATTGACTGGTCACGGACCAATCGAGATTGGGAGGGCAGAGCCATCGTCGGCGGTCGTGTCTCGAAGAATCACTCCAACGTCGTGCTGACGGTCAACTACCTGCGACAGAAGCTCGGCATGGAGCTCAGCCCCGAAGAAGCCCACACCGAGGCGACACACCTGCGAGGAGAGCGATGACCGTCCCCCTGGGCATGCCGGCACGTCGAGCCACCCCGTTCAAGGATCATGGGGGTCTCGCCAACGTTGTCAATAAGCTCATCGAAGAAATTCAAGAGCTCTACCTAGCTGACAGGGTCCCCTGGGTAGTCGGCTACAGCGGAGGCAAGGACTCCACGTCTGTCCTTCAGCTGGTCTGGTACGCGCTGCAGCAACTACCCGAGGACAAGCGGACCAAGCCGGTGCATGTCATCTCCACCGACACCCTGGTTGAGAACCCAATCGTTGCCAGCTGGGTCACGCAGTCCCTGATCACCATGGAGAAGGCGGCCGAGGAGGGGAACCTCCCGATCAAGCCGCACCGTCTCACACCCGAGGTCAGGGATACCTTCTGGGTGGGCCTGATCGGCAAGGGATATCCGGCACCACGCCCCAAGTTCCGCTGGTGCACCGAGCGCTTGAAGATCCGGCCGTCCAACAAGTTCATCCGAGAGGTCGTTCGCGATCACGGCGAGACGATCCTCGTTCTCGGTATCCGCAAGGCGGAGAGCCAGGCTCGGGCGCGAACCATGACTCGGCACGAGAAGCATCGCGTCCGCGACCGGCTCTCTCCGAACGGCAACCTGCCCAACTCGCTCGTCTACAGCCCGATCGAGGCCTGGACCAACGATGAGGTCTGGACGTTCCTCATGCAACGCCCCAATTCCTGGGGGCACAACAACAAGGATCTGCTGACCATGTACCAGGGGGCGTCTAGCGACGGCGAATGCCCCCTAGTCGTGGACAACACCACCCCTTCCTGTGGCGACAGCCGATTTGGCTGCTGGACCTGCACCCTCGTCGACCAGGACAAGTCCATGTCGGCGATGATCCAGAACGACGAGGAGAAGGAGTGGATGCAGCCACTCCTTGAGCTGCGTAACAAGCTCGACGTTCGCAACGAGGAGGGACGCCGAGACGACAAGCACCTACGGGATTGGCGCAAGATGAACGGCTCAATCCAGCTGTTCAACGACCAGGTCGTCCATGGCCCGTACACCCAGGAATCACGTGCCAACTGGCTGAGAGAACTCCTCAACGCTCAGACCTGGGTCCGGCAGAACGGTCCCGAAAGCGTCCGTGAAATCGAACTGATCACCATGGACGAACTTCATGAGATCCGCCGCCTCTGGGTCTTCGAAAAGCACGAGGTAGAGGACCTCCTGCCGCAGATCTATGAGGAGGAGACCGGAACGAAGTTCCCGGGGGGACCCCTCGACGAACAGCTCACGCTTGCCGGCGACGAGATGGACTTGCTTCGTGAGGTTTGCGGGGACGACGGACTGCACTTCACCACTGCCCGTGAGCTGCTTGCCGTGGAGCGGAGGTTCCGCACGATGACCCGTCGGTCGGGCCTATTCGAGGAACTGGAGAAGACGATCCGGCGCGGTTACTACGACAGCAAGGAAGACGCCGAACAGAGTGCCCTGCGGCGCCAGCGAGAAAAGACCGCACCTGAACTGTCGCTCTTCGACGAAGAAACCACCAATGCTTCTTCTTAATGTCACCCTCGAAAACTTCGGCGCCTATAAGGGCAAGCAGTCGCTCGAACTGGCCACCCGTCCTGGTCGGCCAGTCATCCTGATCGGCGGGCTCAACGGCTGCGGTAAGACTACCCTCCTGGATGCAATTCAACTGGCGTTGTACGGCGCACGTTCCCGTACCAGCGGCCGCGGCGCCCGCTCCTATGATGACTACCTTCGTGACAGCGTCAACCGTCAGGTCAATCCAAAGCACGCCAGAGTGGTCGTCGAGTTCTCCACAACGGTGGAAGGGCAGGAGCGTCGCTACAAGGTCGTCCGCTCGTGGGAGGTCAAAGGTAAGTCCGTTCGCGAGTTCCTCAACGTACTCATCGACGGCGAGCTGGACCTTGTTGTCAGCGAGCAATGGGCGGATTATGTTGAGGATCTTCTGCCCCTCGAGGCGTCTTCGCTCTTCTTCTTCGACGGAGAGAAGATCGAGTCTCTTGCCAACCCCGAACGAGCGGCCTCGGTAATCGCGTCCGCCGTTCAGTCTCTGCTCGGGCTAAGTTCGGTGGAACGCCTACGCACCGACCTGCTCGCTGTCCAGCGTAGACAAAAAGTCTCGAAGGAAGATCAGCGGGCGCTAGATGAAATCCATAATATTGAAAATCAGATCAGGGCGACCGACGAACTTTGCGACGAAATAAACCAGCGCGTCGCGTCAAAGACATCTGAGCTCGAAGCGGCCGAGCGACGCTTCGCCAGCATCGAAGCGGCGTCCGCCAAGGAAGGTGGCGACCTCTACCTCCGCCGCTCAGAACTCGAAGCCGAGCGGTCACAGATCACATCCCAGCTCAACAGCGTCAATGAGGTGCTGGCCAGCACCCTCGCTGCCGGTCCCCTCCCGCTCCTGTTGCTGGCTCCGCAGCTCTCTAGTATCCGTGACCAGGTGGAGAAAGAGCGGCGAGCCATCGAGGCAGCGCAGGTCATCAACGTGCTGAGCGAGCGGGACCAGGAACTCCTAGCGCTACTCAAAGACGTCGTACCTGCGGACAGCCTGGCAATCGCCGAAAAGCACCTCACAGCCGACAGGGAACAGCGCGCCTCGATCGTTACCGAGATACCCCACGCGCTCAACTTCCCGTCCGAGTCCCTGCCGAAGCTCAACTCCCTGGACGAAATCCTCCGCCAGGAAGCCTCGCGAGCACGTGAACTCGTCGAAGAGGCGCAGCAACACCGGGAACGACTCAGCGTCCTTGAGCGTCAGCTCGCTGGCGTACCCGACCACGAGGTGATCGCCGCGCTCCTGAAGGAGCGGGATGCTCAGCGAGATGAAGTGACCCGCCTCAGGGCCGAGCTCGACGGATGCAAAGAAGAGCTGGCCATCACGCGCCGCCGCCGGGAGCAACTAATGCTCGACCGGGAGCGCGCCTACAAGGGCCGCGCAGCGAAGCTGGCCAAGGTAGAGGACGCGGAGCGGATTGTCACGTACGCCGACAGGGTCCGGGCGACCATGGAGAAGTTCGGCGCCGCGTTGTTGCAGCGGCACATCAGCAAGCTTGAGGTAGCGGTTCTGAAGAGCTTCCAGCACCTCATGCGCAAGTCAACGCTCGTAAGCGATCTGCACATCGACCCCGAGAAGTTCACCATCACCTTGGTCGGTCCGGACGACCAGCAACTCGACCCTTCCCGCCTGAGCGCGGGCGAGCGGCAACTCCTGGCCGTATCACTCCTGTGGGGCTTGGCGAAGGTAGCGGGCAACCGCCTGCCCAGTGTGATCGACACCCCCTTGGGCCGCCTGGACAGCCGTCATCGCGAACACCTCGTAGACCGCTACTTTCCGCATGCCAGTCACCAGGTGCTCCTTCTGTCCACAGACGAAGAGATCGACGAGTACCTACTCAGCAAACTCAAGCCGTCGATCGCGCACACCTACACGCTCGTCCACGACGACCAGGCGTTCACCACTTCGATCGAACCGGGCTACTGGTGGACTGGAGGCACAGCTCATGTCGCTTGACAACGTCCGCCTGTCCCAGCCGGCGAAAGACCAGCTGGTCAAGCTCAAGCGCATCACCGGCATCAAGAACTGGAACACCTTGTGTCGCTGGGCGCTCGCGATCTCCCTCCAGGACCCATCTCAACCCTTGGTCCGCGAGATCAACACCGACTCCAACGTCGAGATGACTTGGAAGACCTTCGCCGGCCCCTACGGCGACATCTACCTAGCGCTCCTCAAACAACGCTGCATAACCGACGGCCGAGAGCCCACCGAGGAGACCATCTCCCACGCCTTGACCATCCACATCCATCGAGGTATAGGCCACCTAGCAGGCCGTCAAAACCTAAAGTCCATCAGCGACCTAATCTTCCTCGCCTCCGTTTGACTAGCGGACCCTGGAGGTGCCCAGACCACCGCGAAGCTGCTGGCGATGCCCCAGGACCTCAACCGAGAGGTTGTAGCTTCAGATGTGGAAAGACCTTGCAGGTAGACGGTGAAGACAGCTTCTATCTGGTACGCCCTGGATAGGTATTGGCGAGTTCGTTGAGCGCTTCGCGTCACCCGGCGCGCGTTGTCCCTCGACGAGGCGTGCGGTCGATAAGGCATGCTTGTCGCCGTTGTGGCGTTCGACCGTGCGTTCGCGGGCCCCGATTGTCCTCGATGGTGACGATGGCCAGCACAGCAGCTTGACCACCGCGTCGTCGGTGGGAAGTGTCCGCAGGCCTTGGTGACCTTGCGCACCTGGTAGTTCAGCGCTGCGATCCCCGTTGATGGTGTAGAGCAGCTTGCGGACCGGGCGGGTGAGGGCGAAGAAGGGCATGAACCAATCCCAGGGTCGTCGAACACCCGCACCGGTTGCGGGCAACTCTTATCGAGGTCGGTGTCGGCGAATTCGGTCAAGGTCTCCAGCGCCGGCTCGGCGTCCACGGCGGTGTAGAACTTCTTCAGCTCCTTGGCCCCGCGCCGGCGTCACGACGCAGGACCGGCTGTAGCGCGTTGCGGATCAGGTGAACCACACAGACTCCCGCTGTCAGCCTTGGGGCTGAGGTGGCCCGGCGAATGTGGTCTTGAAGTGGGCATGCCGGGCCCGCGCGTGGTGGTAAGCCGCACGGGTGATCCTCGGTCTCGCGTTGGGCTGCGATGCGTGCTTAATGGTCAGGTGCTTGTCGGGAGTCGTAGGGAACGTGGCCGATCCAGCAGCGTCAGTGGGTGCGGGTCGAGCGAGAGCCCAAGCCGCGTAGGGCGCGGTACTTGCCCTAGCCGCGGGCGCGGGCGTCGTCGTAGGAGGAGTGGCGGGCCCAGTCGACTTCGCGGGTAGAGGTGCGGGTTCACGAGCGATGGTGTGCGCATGCGCTGTTGGCGGCGTAGCGAAATGGACCTGGTGCTTTCGGCCAGACACGCGAGTGATCGGGGGCACCCCGGTTACGGCAAGCAGGACCCCTGGCTGCGGAAAGCGGGGCATGGTCGTAGTCCGTCTCGAAGATCAAGACCGCGGCGCTGATGGGACGAATGCCGGGGAAGCTGCGGAAGATGCGGCGCCCCGAATGAACTTCGAGCAACTGGTCGATGCGCCAGTCGCAGGCCCCGGCCCCGGGCGCACCCGTCCCCACCTGGGCGACACTCCTATTTCACTCGATCACGGCCACGGCTTCGAATCCCCGGGAATCGATAGATGATCTCACTGTCGATCATCTGCCCACCAAGATCATTTCCACGCTAGAAGAGATCCCCCGCCGACGAAGCCATCGTACTTGAAACGGATGGTCGGGATATATTAGCGTTAGCGACCGAAGTGCTGTAGCAGGACTGGCTGCACCCACCCACTCCCAGTGGTCGAAGACTGTTACTGAGTCTGCCAAGTTGGGACTGGTGTTGGATGCTTGGCGTTAGTACGCTTAGCGATGTGCCGAGAGTTGAGCGAGAATTGTTGCGTGATCGAGCTCGACGGTTGAACCTAGACTACAATGAGGAAAAATGACGGCTGCCATTCGCATTTATCCAGCGGTTCTTTCTAGGCAGACGCCGGCAAGTAAGCCTTTGATTCTCTTTTCAGCGCCGGCAGTTGAAATAGAGAAGTGGGCGGGGGTTCCTCAAAGACATCGACTGTTGGGAGATGAAGAGACCTCAGGATTCCAACGCGAGGACGATTTTCGGCGGGTACGTGAGCTGGAGAAGTTCTTTGGTGATCGCAGGAAATGTCGCACAGAATCCCTTGCTTGGTGCGCTTCAAGATCCGCAGCAGGTGGAGTTCGAAGAGATAGAGCCTGGCTCGCCTTTCGGCATGCTTAAGGTCACCTTTGAAGATTATGACCAGGTGCCGATGATCGATCTACTGAGACGACTGGCTACCCGTCTTGAACAGCGAATTCCGGCATTGAATGAGAACGTGGTGAAGGAGGAGCGCGTTGCAGAACTGCTGAGGTTGCTGCAAAACGAACAGGTCCCTTCCGCCAAGGATGATTTTACCGTAGAGTCCGATGATGGCGCTGGATCCACTTATGTGGAGGATGACGACGACGACGAAATAGCTACTGTGATGCTCTCAGAAGAGACACGGCTCGTCGACTTCTATACCGAAATAAAAGCAAGAATACGAGTTCTGGAGCTTCAAGGAATCACTGACGCAGATGAAGTGAGTGGTCTTAGGCGCGAGTCTCTTTTGGGCTTTATAAAACCCGTTGTCCTTGTCGATGGCCAGCATCGCTTGAGAGGTGCAGTGAAGTCGGCAAGCGAGTTCGCTAAGCGGGCGGATGGAGAGTCCCACATCCTGGACATGGTTGAAGATGGGAAAAGCCCAGAGGCGGCTGAAGAGCAGTTGATGCTGGAGGAGTCACGACAGTTGCCCTTCTCGCTGCTTATGGATGAGAGCCCCAGTGAGCATGTCTTCCAGTTTGTTGTTGTGAATCAAAAGGCAGTTCCAATGAGGAAGGCCTTGTTGGGGACGATTGTGTCGACAAGCCTAACGCGAGAGGAACTGCAGCACGTTGCCGATCGGATTCAAGCTGCAGGCATTGAACTAGAAGATTCGCAGGCGGTCGCCTATCTTACCCGCGCCGCGGACAGTCCGTTCTGTGGACTGATACAGACGGGAATGTCCGGTGACAGGGTTGATCTACTTAAATGGAGCGTCTTGCAAGGGCTGGTGTCGATATTTCGAAAATTGCAAGGCGGCCGTCCCTATCATGCCAAAGTTGATTATGCACGAGCTTGGCGAATCGAATACTTTCCGGAGTGCGGCCTCGTCAGTGGAGATTCAGTAAGCGAAAAATTTGAGGAATGGTCACGGCCGGACGGGGCCTGGCGCGAAGTCTTCATCAGGTTCTTTACCAAAGTGCGCGACTACTTCGGAGATGTCGATAACCCAGAAACCTTCAATGGATGGGGCAGTACGGCTCACAGCAACCTGTTTAACAAAATATCCCTGACAATTCTGGCGAGTGACTACTTCGACTTCATATACACCCAGGCCTTGACGATAGACTCGCTCGAGGATTTCGACGTGACGCTCGACTCCTGGCTCAAAGGCGGTCGCGTCAGCTCATCGTACTTCAATCGCGACTGGCATCTAGAAAGAGTCAAGAAGGACCAACTGGTTGTTAAAAGGTTGTGGTCGCAGAATTGGCATGAATACCGGAAAGTGCCAGCAAACGGTCTCCCTCGGAAATATAAGCCGTAGCTCTGATGGATATCTATGCCGTCAGTGGCTTCTATAAGACTCTGAGCGAAGCTCTTCCTCATCGATGGACGGAGGATAGCCTTAGGGAGATCGCACTGATTGGCGTCCCCTCAGGTATTGTCGGCAAGAATGAATGGCTCTTAAAGTCTGATTACACGATTACTCTTGGGCGATGGCTAATTGAGAGCTTCGTTGACCTTAATAGGTACGTATCATCTGGGCATAATATCGGGCACCTATTTCTGGAGATAGTCGATTGTATGCGCCAGGTTGACCCTGGCGCCCCGTACGATGATCTAAAGAAGGTTTCGCGCCAATTGGCATCGTTTGCATGGAAAGAGGTTGAAGCTAGACGCAATGCGGGGCGAATTAGAATTGATGCCGCTCTTGCTAGTGAGGTGTGGTTCAGGAACGACCCTCTTCAGCGATGTTATCTGTGTGGATACAAATTTCTACCTAAGGCGCGCGATCGTTTTCTCAGGCGTACAAGAGATCAACTAAGTCCTCTTAGGGTGGTTGACTTCACCCGTCCTCGAGGGTTGAAGCCCAGGCACATTTCCGTTGAGTTAGATCATATCATTCCTGTTGCTGAAGGTGGCACGACCGACGCAGGGAATCTGAGGTTGGCGTGTGGTTGGTGCAATATCGTGAAAAGTAATCTGTGGAGCCTTCATGATGCGAAGGCCTGGGCTACCGGAGGGATGGAACACCCCTCATTAGGATTAGTGACGGTACCTCAGCCGTTTTGGGTGTTGCGTGTTATTGCTACGCGAGGGAGATGTGAGGTTTCGGAGGGGTGTGGGGCGCGGATCGATAGCGCGGAGTTGTTCGTTGCGCCTAGAAACCCAAGGGGGGCGCTAACACCTCCCAATCTAATGGTCGTGTGTGCCAAACACGACCCGTGGGCTGGACATAGGTTTGTCAGCCCTAACATACTTCCAAAGCGGTAAGTTGTTTGGACGGTCGCATGATTAAGGTCACCGGGGCAGCGCGGTTCGTTAGCGGGATGGCCGAATCGCTGCACGCCGCCTCGAAACTGTCCTGAGATCGGTCATCTCGTTGTAGGCTGAACAGGAGGCGCAACGATGAGTAGTGCACCCTTCTCCGTGCGCGTGCAGGTACGGTTCTACGAGGTCGACCCGCAGCTTCACCTCAACGGTGCCGTCTATCTCCAGTACGCGGACCATTCGCGCTACGAGTGCGTCTGGGTAGGCTGCGGGTGTCAGTTGAGACCTGACTTGGCTCACGCTCGGGACTGCGGTTGAGTACGGCGCGCTGCCCCAGTGTTTTGCCGCTG
The DNA here is from genome assembly GCF_052245875.1 of Actinomadura sp. 3N407. Lineage (NCBI taxonomy): Bacteria > Bacillati > Actinomycetota > Actinomycetes > Streptosporangiales > Thermomonosporaceae > Actinomadura > Actinomadura sp. 3N407. The sequence goes on along the minus strand of NZ_JBQQBP010000002.1, from coordinate 447,306 downwards.
GTCCTGGCAGAAGGTGCGGACTAACGGGCCCGGGCTTCTAGGGTGTGGGCGTGCCGTATGTGCGGATGGCGAAGACGGCGTCGGGTGCCCGCGCGTCCAGATCGTGTAATCCTCACGGCGTGGGTCGCGCGACATCGAGCACATCGGGTCGGCGCATGACGATGCCGAGCTGGAACTGCTGATGGCGGTGGCGCGGCAGCGGATCGCCGCCGGTCAGGGCGAGCTCGACCTCGGCCTGGACAGCAGCCCGCGGACGGGTGGTCCGCTGCCGATCACCAGGTCACGGATGGGGCACCTGCGGGACGCTCTGTCCGGGCGTATGACGTGCTGCGGTTCGATGAGGCCGCCGCGGGCGATGAGGTGTTCCGGCAGCTGGTGCTGGCGCGGATCATCGAGCCCACGAGCAAGCACGACAGCCTGCGCGTCCTTGAGGAGGTGGGCGTCGATCCGGTGTCGTATGCGACGGTGAAGCAGCGGCTGCTGGCTTTCGCTGATCGGCCGTGGCGGCAGGGCCTGGCAGCGGCGTGCGCGGCCCATGCCTGGCTCGGCCCGGCGTCGCTGGTGCTGTAGGACGTCTCCACGCTGTACTTCGAGACCGATACCGGCGACGGGTTCGGTGAGCCGGGGTTCTCCAAGCAACGCTGTCTGGAGCCGCAGATCACGATCGGGCTGCTGACCGATGCGTCGGGGCTCCCGCTGACGGTGGAGGCGTTCGACGGCAAAAGGCCGAGACCCGTGCGATGCTGCCGGTCATCGAGCGGTTCATGACCGCCCACGATTTGGCTGATGTCACCATCGTGGCCGACGCGGGCATGATCTCCGAGACCAACAAGGCCGCCATCGAGCAGGCCAGGCTGTCGTTCATCCCGGCGTGCGGATCCTCGACGTCTCGTATGTGGTCAAGCAGTGGCGGCGCGAGCACCCCGATACCGAGATCGGCGATGGGCAGGTCTTCACCCAGCTTTGGCCGGCCGGCACCAGTGGCAACCGGCGGGACCAGGTGATCTACGACCGGTACCGGGCTGACCGAGCTCGCCGGACGCTGCGCGGGATCGATCAGCAGGTCGCCAAGGCCGCGCCGCGCCGGGGCGGCCGCGGTCAAACGCAACCGGTTCATCCAGCTCCAGGGGCCGCCAAGAGCGTCAACCCGACCCTGGAGGCCAAGGCTAGGGCGCGGGCTGGACTCAAGGGCACGCCACCAACCTGCCCAGCGCCACGCCTGACCGTCGTGTGGGCGGTGGTGATCATCATGCTGGCCGGGGACGGGTGTCGCTCCAGGATCATCCTGACCTAGGACGAGTCCATCGTGAAAGGGCTGCTCTTGCGGCGGCGCCGGTCTCGCGCATGCTGCCAGGGTGGTTCGCGCGCGTTGGGATCCTGTCTCCAGGCGGGAGATGGTGGAGCGGGAGATGGTGGAACGGGAGCAGTGGAGACGGTTGGCCAGGTCGCGTTGTGTCCAGCCGTGGGCGACGCGGGCGGAGCGTACGAGCAACCCGAGGCTCGGGCTCATGGCGGCCCCCGTGATGAGAGGAACGAGCTCGGGAGAGTTATGCCCGTCGGGGTGCTCGTCCGCAGCCAGGGTGAGGTGGCCGTGTTGGGTCGGCTACATCGCCGGGGTCATGGGGGGAGGCGCTGCCAGCATCGCGGGCGTTTGACCGGTTTGGGTGCTGGGCGGATGGTCGCCGTTTGAACGTTGGGCGGGCGACGAAAATGTCTCTCGGTGCTGGTCGGGGACGGACCGTGTCGGCGAGTAGAAGGTAAGTCTCGCGGACAAATGACGGACAAAAGATCTTGAGGCCGGTCTCCTGTGTGGAGATCCGGCCTCTGACCTGGCGTTATGCGTCGGGGTGGCGGGATTTGAACCCACGACCTCTTCGTCCCGAACGAAGCGCGCTGCCAAGCTGCGCTACACCCCGGTGGTGGCTGCCCGGGAGTCGTACGTTCTCCCGGCGCCTTGTCTACCTTAGCGGATGGCGAGAGGTGGTGCGTCCCTATTTACGGGCTGTGAATCCGGTCACGGCGCCGGATGGGGTGAGGTCGATGTCGGTCAGGCCGGCGGAGATCAGCCACGTTTCGAGGTCGGTGGTCGTGCCGGATGGGCCGAAGACGCCCAGGCGCTGCATGAGGGAGTAAAGGGGGTCGCGGGAGGTGCCGCGGACGAGGGTTGTGCCTCGGAGGGTGCCGCCGGGGCGTAGGACTCGGGTCAGTTCGGCGATGGCCAGAGCGGGGTCCTCGAGGCAGTGCAGGCCGTTGTAGGTGAGGCAGGCGTCGAAGGTGGAGGGCCCGAAGGGGAGGGCGTAGATGTCGGCCTGGAGGAGGGTCGTCGTCTTGCGGCGGGCCCTCTTGAGCATGGTCCGGGAGAGGTCGGCTGCTATGTGGCGGGGGTTGTCGCCTATGGCCAGGCCGCCGCCGCAGGGGATGTCGAGGGTCAGGGCGGTGGGGTCTTGGGCCGCGATGCTGTCTCGGAGGTGGCCTATGTCGTAGTTCCAGAGGGCGCGGGCTCCTAGGCGGGAGAGGGCGCGGTTCTGGACGGCGTAGTCGTAGAGCGCCGCTGGGAGGGTCGCGGTCTGCCAGTTCACCGGGGGACGAGGGTGAGCAAGGTCGCTTCGGGTGGGCAGCAGAAGCGCATGGGGGCCTTGGGGGACGTGCCCAGGCCTGCGGAGACGTGGAGCCAGGAGCCGCGGTGCTTGTGAAGGCCCTTGACGCGGGGACGGTCGATGCCGCAGTTGGTGGCCAGGGCGCCGTAGAAGGGGACGCAGACCTGGCCGCCGTGGGTGTGGCCGGCCAGGAGGAGGTCGTAGCCGTCGGCGGTGAAGCGGTCGAGGTTGCGGGGTTCGGGGGAGTGCATGACGCCCAGGTGGACGTCGGCCTGCGGGTCGACGGGGCCGGCGATCTTGTCGTAGTGGTCGCGGTCGATGTGGGAGTCGTCGATGCCGCCGAACTCGATGTCCAGTTCGCCTACTTTGAGGCGGCCGATGCGGTTGTTGAGGTCGAGCCAGCCGGCGGCCTGGAGGGACGAGGCGAGTTCGCGGTAGGGGAGGTCGGGTTCGCGGCGGGTGCGGCCGTAGTCGGACTTGCTCGTCCGCCAGATGTAGCGCAGGGGGTTCTTGAAGACCGGGGCGTAGAGGTCGTTGGAGCCGTGGACGAAGACGCCGGGACGGTCGAGGAGGGGGCCGAGGGCGTCGAGGAAGGGGCCGATCGCGTCGCGGTGGGAGAGGGAGTCGCCGGTGTTGACGACGAGGTCGGGTTCCAGGGCGTCCAGGGAGCGGACCCAGTGGATGAGGCGGGTGCGGCCGGGCGTGAGGTGCGTGTCGGAGATGTGCAGGATCTTCACCGGGGGGCGGCCGGGGGGCAGCACCGGCACGTCGAAGCGGCGGAGGCGGAACCAGTTCCGCTCGATCACCGAGGCGTACCCGAAGGTCGCGGCGCCCGCGCCCAGAAGCCCCAGGGGCACGGCGTAGATCTTTCGCACGGCTCTCCCTTCTCAGAGTTCCATGCTTCCAGAGATGGGCACCGCGCGGTAATCCCGATGAGCTTAGGGTGCCGTGCGGGCATGATGTGACCATGACCTTGAAGGAGAAGCTGGAGACCGATCTTTCGACCGCGATGAAGGCGCGTGACGAGGTGCGCACCCGCACCCTGCGGATGGCGCTGACGGCGGTGAAGAACGAGGAGGTCGCCGGCAAGCAGTCGCGTGAGCTGTCCGACGACGACGTCGTGAAGGTGCTCACCCGGGAGGCGAAGAAGCGCCGTGAGGCCGCGACCGCGTTCGGGGACGCGGGACGTGAGGAGCAGGCGCAGGCGGAGCTGGACGAGGGTGTGGTGCTGGAGGCCTACCTTCCCGCGCAGCTCCCCGATGAGGAGCTGGCCGCGCTGGTCGCCGACGCGATAGCGGGGACGGGTGCGGCGGGGCCGCGCGCGATGGGGCAGGTCATGAAGGCCGTGAACCCGAAGGTGGCCGGGCGGGCCGAGGGGGGACGGGTCGCGGCCGAGGTCAAGCGGCAGCTCGCGGAGTGACGGGGCGGTGTCGCCGGACGGTCCGGCGGCACCGCTTCGTCAGTTGTCGGGGCCTTCGCGTTCCGGGCCGCTGCTCACGTAGAGGATGACGGTGGTGCCGGGCGGGACTTCGCTGCCGGGGCCCGGCGAGGTGGAGACAACCGTCCCCTTCGGCTGGTCGGACTCGACGGATCCCGACGCGACCCTGACCTTGAGGTCGGCGCCCTGGAGCCGGGCGGTCGCGGAGTCGACGGTCCGGCCCTGCACGTCGGGGACCTCGGTGGTGTCGCCGAAGTTGTTGGACGGGGTCCGGAAGCCGGTGGCGGGCTCGCCGGCGAGGGCGCGGCGCATGGACGTCTGCCAGATGCCGCCGGGGATGCCGGCGCCGTAGACGCCGTACACCTTGTACTTCCAGGGTCCGCGGAAGTCCCAGTAGGCGGTGGCGGCGGCGAGGTCGGGGGTGAAGCCGGCGAACACGGCGCAGGTGAACTCTTCACAGGTGCCGGTCTTGCCCGCGGCCGGACGGCCGATGCCGCGGCCCTGCGCCGTCCCCTTGGTGATGACGCCCTGGAGGATGGAGTTCACCTTGTCGGCGACGTCCTCGTCCAGGACCTGCTTGCACTTGTGCTCGGGGAGTTCCAGCCGCTTGCCCTGCGCGTCGATGACCTCCGTGACGGAGATCGGCGGGCAGTACTTGCCGCGGGCGGCGAAGCCGGCGTAGGCGGCGGCGAGGTGCACCATGTCGACGTCGTTGACGCCGAGGACCTGGGACGGCGTCGGGATCAGCGGGTTGCCGTTGCCCTGCCTCATGCCGAACTTCTCGGCCATCTTCACGGCGTTGCAGACGCCGACGCGCTTCTCAAGGGCCGCGTAGAAGGTGTTGACCGAGTGCCAGGTACCGGTCTTGAGGTTGAAGTTGCCCTTCTCGCTGTCACCGGCGTTGGACACCGTCCAGGGCGGGCCGCCGCCGACCAGATCGTTGTCGTACTTCTTGCCCTGGATCGTCCCGGTGTATCGGCACGGCTGGAAACCGCCGATCGTCATCGTCTCCGGCGAGTTGATCGTCGTGCTGACCGGGATGCCCTGGTCGAGTGCGGCGGCGAGCGTGAAGACCTTGAACGTCGAGCCCGCCGACACGCCGGTGCCGCCGCCGTGGGCCGTGTCCGCCGGGAGGTTGATGGTCGTCTTGCCCTTGCCGGGGCCGAACTCCTTGCTCAGCCCGATCGCCTTGATCTTGCCGGTGCCGGGCTCGACCATCGCCTCGGCGGCGACGCGGTTGCCGCGGGGGCGAACGGCCGAGCGCAGGGTCTTGTCGACGGCGCGCTGGTCCTCCATGTCGAGCGTCGTGCGGATCGTGTAGCCGCCGCGGTTGAGGTCGTTGACGATGCCCTGCTGTTCTTTCGGCTCAAGGCTCCAGTACTTGCCGTCCGACAGGATGTTGAGCACGTCGTACTTCACGTACTCGCAGAAGTACGGCACCTTGCTGGACTGGCAGCCGCCGATCGGGTCGGTGCGGTTCAGCTCGATCGGCTTGGCGGCCTCCGCGTTGGCCTGGGCCTGGGTGATGTGGCCGAGCTGGGCCATCCGGTGGAGGACGACGTCGCGCCGTGTCCGCGCGTCCTTCGGGTTGCGGATGGGGTCGTAGGCCGTGGGGTTCTGGGTGATGCCGGCGAGCAGTGCGGCCTGCCCGACGTTGAGTTCGGACGCGGGGACGCTGAAGTAGCGCTTGGCCGCGGCCTGGACTCCGTACGCGCCGGCGCCGAAGTAGGCGATGTTGAGGTAGCCCTCAAGGATCTGGCTCTTCGTCAGCCGCTGCTCGATGTCGAGCGCGTAGCGGAGTTCGCGGAGTTTGCGGCCGAGGGTGGGCGCGGTGGCCTGGCGGTACTCCTCCTGCGTCCTGGCGGCGTCGACCAGCAGGTTCTTGACGTACTGCTGGGTGAGGGTGGAGCCGCCCTGCGTCTGCTCGGACTCGACGTTGGACGCCAGCGCGCGGAGCGTGCCCTTGAGGTCGAGTGCGCCGTGGTCGTAGAACCGGGAGTCCTCGATGTCGATGATCGCCTTCCGCATGATGGGCGCGACCTGGTCGAGGCGGACGGACTCGCGGTACTTGTCGAAGAACGTGGCGACCGGCTTGCCGTCCGAGTCGTACACCACCGTCTTCTCGGACGGAGGCGTCGTCTCCAGGCGGCCTTCCATGTCCTCGAAGTTGTTCGCGGCGTCGCGTGCGGTCAGGCCGGCGCTGCCGACGGCGGGCAGCGCGATGAAGGCGACGAGGACGCCGGCGACGACCCCGGCCCCGAGCAGCCTGAACAGTGTGGATACCGCTTTGACCCGATCCGTATTCGCAACGCGCACGTGGACTAGGGTACGCGGGACGAGCAGTGCATCTGGGACACGCCTCCCGTTACTCCCGCTTTCCGGCGTCGCTGACCGGGACGTTCGTCCGGTATGCCCTCATCATGACAACCTGCGCCGCGTCTGGCGCGTCAACTACAGGTAACTAGTCCGTTCCGGCGGTATGGCCCCGGTGGGCTATATCGAGAATGGGCCCTCCGGGGACTGTTGAAACGTCCCTCGCTTCCGTAAGTTCTTCCCCACGGCTTTCGTTTGGCGGCCTGACGTCCGCGCCCGTCCGGCCAAGGAGCGCAAATCGACACAGACCCTAGGGGAGTGGGGCCAAGATGTGGATCACGGATTGGACCGCCCGCGCCGCCTGCCGTAACGCGGATCCGGATGCCCTGTTCGTGCAGGGAGCGGCGCAGAACCGAGCCAAGCTCATCTGCCGCGGCTGCCCAGTGCGTACGGAGTGTCTCGCCGACGCCCTCGACAACCGGATCGAATTCGGTGTCTGGGGCGGGATGACGGAGCGAGAGCGTCGTGCTCTCCTGCGGCGCCGGCCGGATGTGCGATCGTGGCGCGCGCTGCTGGAGACCGCGAAGGAAGAGTACGAGCGGTCGGTCGATGTCGACGAGGAAGAACTCGTCGCCAGCTGAACCGGCCCGCCTGAGCGGCTCGTCCGGCAGAGGGTTCAAGGACCGGCACGGTCCAATGAGAAGCGTGGCAGCGGGCCCGCACCGACATTCGGTGCGGGCCTGCCGCCACACCCACACCCTCTGCTCACCCTCCATCCGCGATGCGCGCACGTCGTCGACGGGTGGGGCGCGATGCGCGCTATGTGTCGCGTAGCCGGATGCTCGTCCCAGCCGCAGAGTCCGTGAGCGTGACTCGGAGGCTCGCGACGGTGTCGGCGCCATCGACCTCCCTCGCGACGCCGACCGCAACCACGGCGGGCGGGGCGGTGTGGTCAGGCGGCGGCGGTGGCGGCCAGGTCTTCGCCTACCTGCCGTAGGCCGTCGAGGTCGTGGACGTCCTCCGGTTGCGCGGGGACGGCGGTGACCGGGACGGTCGGGTGAGTGGACGCGAAGTGGTCGCGGAGGCGTTCCTCGCGGGCCGCCAACTGCAAGCGGTCGGTGTGGAGGCGGAGCAGCGCGGCGGTCAGGGGATGTTCGCCGCGTTCCTCCAGGGTCTCGGCGGCGGCCTGGCTGCGGGCGGCGGAGAGGGTGTCGCCGGCGGATTCGTGGACGCGGTTGACGACGAGTCCGGCGAGCGGCATGCGTTCTTCGGCGAGACGTTCGACGAAGTAGGACGCCTCGCGGAGCGCGTCGGGCTCCGGGGCGGCGACGACGAGGAACGCGGTGCCGGGGGTCTGGAGGAGCCGGAAGGTCTTCTCGGCACGTTCGCGGAACCCGCCGAACATGGTGTCGAACGCGGCGACGAACGTCTGCACGTCCCGCAGCAGCTGGACGCCGAGCACCTTGTTGATGACGCCGGTGAACATCCCGAACCCGGCGCTGATGACCTTGACGCCGAAGCGGCCGCCGGTCTTGGCGGGGGCGGCGAGGATCTTCATGAAGCGGCCGTCGAGGAACCGGCCCATGCGTTCGGGGGCGTCCAGGAAGTCCAGGGCGTTACGGGACGGCGGGGTGTCCACGATGATCAGGTCCCAGGCGCCGGAGCGGTGCAGCTGGCCGAGCTTCTCCATCGCCATGTACTCCTGCGTGCCGGACAGGCTGGACGACAGCGACTGGTAGAAGGGGTTGGCGAGGATCTGCTTGGCCCGGTCCGGGTCGGCGTGCGCCTCGACGATCTCGTCGAAGGTGCGCTTCATGTCGAGCATCATGGCGTGCAGTTCGCCGTCGCCCTCGACGTCGATCCTGCGCGGGTTGTTGTCCAGTTCCGACAGGCCCATCGACTGGGCGAGCCGGCGGGCCGGGTCGACGGTGAGGACGACCACGTCCCGGCCGCGTTCGGCGGCGCGGATGCCGAGGGCGGCGGCGGTGGTGGTCTTGCCGACGCCGCCGGAGCCGCAGCACACGATGATCTTTGTGCGCAGGTCGTCGAGCAGCGCGTCGACGTCGAGCGCGGGCGGGGTCTTGCCGGTCGTCATCGCGTCCCCTCGATGGTCGTGCGGCGGCGCGGGGCGGTGGTCGTGCGGCGGCGCGGGGCGGTGGTCGTGCGGCGGCGCGGGCCGGTGGTCATGCGGCGCCTTGGGTGCGGAGGGCGGCGGCCAGGTCGTACAGGCCGGCGAGGTCCATGCCGTCCGACAGCAGCGGCAGCGTGTAGCGGGGACGGTCGATCGACTCCAGGCGTTCCTTCTCGCGGCGCTGGAGTCCGGTGCGGCGGGCGTGGTCGGTGGCCTCGGCGGCGAGGATCGCGGCGATCGACTCGGAGTCGTGTTCCAGGCCGGCGGCCTTCACGCCACGGACGATCTCGTCGGTGTCGAGGGTGGCGGCGGCGGCCGCGGCGAGGTCGTCCTCGGTGAGGACGGGCGGGTGCTCCATGTTGACGACGACGCCGCCGATGGGCAGGCCGACGTCGGTGAGGTCGCGGATCCCGTCCATCGTCTCCTGGACGGGCATCTCCTCAAGGAGCGTCACGAAGTGCACGGCCGTCTCGGGGCTGCGCACGACTTTCATGACGGTGTCGGCGTGGTTGCGGACCGGTCCGACTTTCGCGAGCCCGGACACCTCGTCGTTGACGTTCAGGAACTTCGTGATGCGCCCGGTGGGCGGGGCGTCCATGACGACGGCGTCGTAGATGAACGAGCCGTCCTTCTTCTTGCGCCGCACCGACTCGCTGGTCTTGCCGGTGAGGATCACGTCGCGCAGGCCGGGGGCGATGGTGGTGACGAAGTCGACGATGCCGAGCTTGGTCATCGCCTTCCCGGCGCGCTTGAGGTTGTAGAACATCTCGAGGTACTCGATGAGCGCCTCTTCGGTGTCGATGGCGAGCGCGTAGACGTCGCCGCCGTCGGGGGCGACGGCGACGCGGCGTTCCTCGTACGGCAGCGGCGGGCAGTCGAAGAGCTGGGCGATGCCCTGGCGTCCCTCGACCTCGACGAGGAGGACCTTGCGGCCCCCGGCGGCCAGGGCCAGGGCGAGTGCGGCCGCGACGGTCGTCTTGCCCGTGCCGCCCTTGCCTGTGACCACATGGAGGCGTACGCCGTCCCAGTCGGTGTCTCTCGCGCTCACCCGATCGACCATATCGTTCGCTCGTCAAACACTTCAGAGTGCGCCCGTCCTCATGCAAGTGATCCCTGACACGGTCCCGTCCAACCTGCGGAGATCATTCGCAGACGTTGTTTTCCGGCCTGCCCGCGGGGTTAGCTGGGAAACGTAGACCGGTCACGGCCGGTCGCCTGAATCTTCACGGGTTCAGAGCCATGCCGAGGCTCCGGCGGGCCCACCCGGCCCGCCGGGCCGTACACGCGAGAAAGGTGCCCGTGATGGAAGCAGCAGCACTCATAATCTTGCTCGTCGTCGTCATCGGCGGACTGCTCGTCCTGTCGTCGTCCATACGTGTCGTGCAGCAGTTCGAGCACGGCATCGTGTTCCGGTTCGGCCAGGTGCAGCGGGGCGGGCAGTTGCGCCCCGGCGCGGTCCGGGCCCCCGGGCTGACGGCGATCGTGCCGGTCATCGAGCGGATGCAGAAGGTCAGCCGGCAGACGATCACCATGGACGTCCCGGGGCAGGACGGCATCACCCAGGACAACGTGAGCGTCCGCGTCGACGCCGTCGTGTACTTCCGGGTGATCGACCCGGTGAAGGCGATCGTCAACGTCCACAACTACGGATACGCGGTGTCGCAGATCGCGCAGACGTCCCTGCGGTCGGTCATCGGGCAGGCGGACATGCAGGAACTGCTCGGTGAGCGCGCGAAGATCAACGCGCAGCTCCGGACGATCATCGACGAGATCACCGAGGGCCCGTGGGGCATCAAGATCGAGCGGGTCGAGATCAAGGACGTCTCGCTGCCGGAGGGCATGAAGCGGTCGATGGCCCGGCAGGCCGAGGCCGAGCGGGAGCGCCGCGCCCGGATCATCACCGCGGACGGCGAGTTCCAGGCGTCCAAGCGGCTCGCCGCCGCCGGGGAGATCATGTCGCAGGACCCGGCGGCCCTCCAGCTGCGGTTGCTGCAGACGGTCGTCGAGGTCTCCGCCGAGAAGAACAGCACGCTGGTCATGCCGCTGCCGGTCGAGGTCCTGCGGTTCTTCGACCGTGCCGTGGGCGGTGCCCGGCAGGCCGCTGACGAGACCGCGCGCCAGGAGGGCAAGCCCGGCCTGGCCGAGCGGCTCGCCAAGGCCGAGGAGGAGCTGGCCAAGGCGGCGGAGACGCACCCGACGCTGGGGTCTCCCGAGGACGTCCCGCCCGTCATCGGGCTGGACGAGCCGAAGCGCGACGACTCCGCGTCGCTCGGGGCGCCCGAGGCTCAGGACGATCAGCAGCGCGGTATCACGGGCGCCGGGAGCCGAGAGGCTCCGGGCGGCGAGCAGCCGCCGCCCCAGCGCTGAACCACACCGGCGCCGTGACGACCAGAGCCGTCGCGACCGCGCAGCGGGCGGGAACTGCGATGCAGCGATCGCACCGCAGTTCCCGCCGAAGGAGGGCCGCCAAGGCCCGACGCCAAGGGCACTGCGATGAACACAACTGTCAGCGACACCGGCCGCCATCCCAGCCACGCGCCGACCTGAACCATCGCGATCGCGTCCGAAGGCAGGTTTCGAGCGAAGCAAGAAACCTGATCGCGCAGCGAGCCGCCAGGCGAGTCGAAGCGATGCAGCGATCGCACCGCAGTTCCCGCCGAAGGAGGGCCGCCAAGGCCCGACGCCAAGGGAACTGCAATGAACACAGCTAGGGTGAGGCGCATGAAGAAGTGGGAGTACGCGACCGTTCCTCTGCTGGTGCACGCGACCAAGCAGATTCTCGACAATTGGGGCCAGGACGGGTGGGAGCTCGTCACCGTCCTGCCGGGGCCGAACCCGGAGAACCTTGTGGCCTACTTCAAGCGTGAAGTGCAGTCCTAGTAACGCAGCCCGACACGGGCAGCGCCTCAACGAGGAGGAGTCGCCATGAGCACGCCCGAAGAGCGGATCCGCGAGCTGGGGCTCGACTTGCCGGAGGTCGTCCCGCCGGTCGCGTCGTACGTCCCCACGGCCCGGACGGGTTCGCTCGTGTACACGTCGGGGCAGGTCCCGCTGGTCAAGGGTGAGCTGGGCCTCACCGGGAAGGTGGGCGCGGAGGTCAGCGCCGAGGAGGCGGCCCGGCAGGCGCGGATCTGCGCGCTGAACTGCGTCGCGGCGCTCAAGGCCGAGTTGGGGGAGCTGTCCCGGGTCGTACGGATCGTCAAGGTCGTCGGCTTCGTCGCCAGCGCGCCGGACTTTCACGGCCAGCCCCAGGTGGTCAACGGGGCGAGCGACCTGCTGGCCGAGGTGTTCGGGGACGCGGGCAGGCACGCGCGCAGCGCCGTCGGCGTGGCCGTCCTGCCGCTCGACGTCCCCGTCGAGGTCGAGCTGATCGCCGAGATCTCCTGATCCTCCCGGCCCTGGGCGCCGCCACGAACTGGGGCGTCAGGCAGGGCGGACGCCGGTGGCGGGGCTTGACGGAATGACGTTCGGTATGCCCGAATGGGCCGCCATGGGGATCACGAGTGGGGCGAGACGATGGTGAACGGGCTCAAACTGCCGGCGGAGTATCTGGATCAGATCGAGAACATCCTGACCGGCAGGGCCGAGCCCGTTCCCGCGCGCCCCGCGGCCACGGTCGTCGTCCTCCGCGATCATGACAGGCACGGGCTGCAGGCGTTCATGCTGCGCCGCGTCCGGTCCATGGCGTTCGCGCCCGGCGCCTACGTGTTCCCGGGCGGCTCGGTCGACCCGCGCGACGGGGAGGCCTCGCTGGCGTGGTCCGGTCCGCCGCCCGCCGAGTGGGGTTCGGTGTTCATGGCGGATGAGACGCTCGCCCGCGAGCTGGTGTGCGCGGCCGTCCGGGAGACGTTCGAGGAGACCCTCGTCCTGCTGGCGGGCCCGACCGGGCGGACGGTCGTGGACGACACGCGCGGCGACGAGTGGGAGGCCGACCGGCAGGCCCTGCTCGACCGTTCGCAGTCGTTCTGCGAGTTCCTCGACCGGCGCGGCCTCGTGCTGCGTTCGGACCTGCTCCGCCCCTGGGCGCACTGGATCACGCCGAAGATCGAGCCGAAGCGCTATGACACCCGGTTCTTCGTCGCCGCGATGCCGGAGGGGCAGCGGGCCCGGGACGTCAGCACCGAGGCGGACCGGGTGGCGTGGGTGCGTCCGGCGGAGGCCGCCGAGCGCGCGAGCGGGGGCGAGTGGATGATGCTTCCGCCGACCGTCGCGACGCTGGCCGAGCTCGCCGAGTACGAGACGGTCGCGGACGTGCTGGCCGCGCGCCGCGAGATCGTCGTCCACGAACCCGCGGCGGAGATCATCGACGGGGAGGCGTACCTGGTCATGCCGGAGTCCGTCACGCGGCACTACACGGGCGGGTGAGCGCGCCGTGCGCGGTGGGCGGGCCTTCATGTGGCGGCTGGCGGGCACGTCGGCGCTGCGGCATCTCGACCGGCTCGGCTGGAACCCGGTCCGTCACCCCGATCGGGCCTCGGGCAGGATGGGGGACATGACGGAGATCGACGGGATGGGCACCGAACGGGCGATATGTGTGCTGGCCCAGAACCCGTCCGCCATGACCCTGGACGGCACCAACACCTGGATCATCGCGGAGCCCGGCTCCGAAGAGGCCGTCGTCGTCGACCCGGGCCCCAGGGACGGCAAGCACCTCAGGCGCGTCCTGGAGACCGTCGAGGCCCAGGGACGCCGCGTCGGTCTCATCTTGCTCACCCACGGCCACCCCGACCACTCGGCCGGCGCCGGGAAGTTCGCGAAGCTGGCCGGCGGGTCCGTCAAGGTGCGGGCGCTCGACCCGCGGCACCGGCTCGGCGACGAGGGGCTGTCGGAGGGGGACGTCGTCACGACGGGCGGCCTGGAGCTGCGGATCATGGAGACGCCCGGCCACAGCGACGACTCGCTCACGTTCTGGCTGCCGGCGGACGGTGCCGTCCTCACCGGCGACACCGTCCTCGGGTACGGGACGACCGTCCTGGAGGGCGGGCTCGGCGACTACCTCAGCTCACTCGACCGGCTCCGCGCGTTCTCCGCCGACGTCGAGGCCGCCACCATCCTTCCCGGCCACGGGCCGAAGCTGGACGACCCCATCGCCGTCCTCGACCACTACATCGACCATCGCCGCGAGCGCCTCGCCCAGGTCGAGGCCGCGGTCGCCGCGGGCGCGCGCACCGCACGCGAGGTCGTCGAACGCGTCTACGCCGACGTCGACAAGGCCCTGTGGCCCGCGGCCGAAGCGTCCGTCCAATCCCAGCTCGACTACCTGAACAGCCGCTGAGCGGACGGGCCGGACCGGGCGCGGCCGGGCCGGACTACTTCGAGCGCTTGCGGAGGCGTTCGATGTCGAGGATGACGACGGCGCGGGCCTCTATGCGCAGCCAGTTCCGCTGCGCGAAGTCGGCGAGCGCCTTGTTGACCGTCTCGCGGGACGCGCCGACGAGCTGCGCCAGTTCCTCCTGGGTGAGGTCGTGGTGTACGTGCAGGCCCGCCTCGGACGGCTGGCCGAACCGCTCCGCGAGGTCGAGCAGCGCCTTGGCGACACGTCCGGGGACGTCGGTGAACACCAGGTCCGCCATGACGTCGTTGGTCTTGCGCAACCGCTGCGCGAGGGCGCGGAGCAGCTGGACGGCCACTTCGGGGTGTCCCGTCAGCCAGGGACGCAGATCATCATGGCCCAGACCGGCCAGGCGGACCTCCGTCACCGCTATGGCGCTCGCGGTCCGGGGACGCGGGTCGAATAGGGACAGTTCACCGAACATCTCGCTGGGGCCGAGCACGCTCAGCAGGTTCTCCCGGCCGTCGGGCGCAGTCCGGGTCAGCTTGATCTTGCCCTCGAGAACGACGTACAGCCGGTCTCCGGTCTCGCCCTCGTTGAACAGCGTCTGACCGCGGGCGAGACGCACCTCGGTCACGTTGGCGCGCAGCGCCTTGGCGCCCTGCTCGTCGAGGGCCTCGAAGAGCGGGGCTCTGCTCAGAACGTCCACGTCGCGATCGGTCACGCTTCTCCTCCTCGAACACCTACATGCATAGTGTGACGTACGTCCCACCGCGTACGTGAAGGCAGGGTCACGGCGCGCCGAAACGCGGGACCGGGCTCGTCCGGCCTCGCCGGGGCGCCGCGGTCCCGTTCGCCCAGTGTACGGACCTTTGGGTGAATGGCATCACACCGGTCTCATCCCCCCTTACCGGACGGTCCCGGAGGTGTAGCGGTGGTGCCCTAATCTGAGCGGGTGTCCCAGTCCTCGCCCCGCAAACTCCCCCGGGGGCGTCACGCGCTCTCCCGCACGGAGGTCGAGCGGGTGCATCGTGACCGCCTCTGCGCGGCCATGGCGGCGGCGATGGCGGAGAAGGGCTACGTGGGCACGTCGGTCGAGGACGTGCTGAAACGGGCCCGGGTGTCGCGGCAGAGCTTCTACGGCCTGTTCTCGTCCAAGCTCGACTGCTTCATGGCGGCGTTCGACAAGGCGAGCGCGTTGCTGCGTCGTCAACTGGAGGGGGCCGCGGAGGGCGGGGGCACCCCGGCGGCCCGGTTCGAGCGGGCCTTCACCGCCTACCTGGAGGCGCTGGCGTCGGAACCGGGTTACGCGCGGCTTTTCCTGGTGGAGGTCTACGCGGCCGGTCCGGAAGCGGTTCAGCGGCGTTCCGAGATACAGCACGACCTCGCCGAAGCTCTTGCGGAGCTGATGGGGCTGAGAGGCGACGCCGCCGCGTTCGCCTGTCAGATCGTCGTGTCGGCGGTGGGGGCGATGGTGACGCCGGCGGTCTCGGCGGGGGACATGGAGGCGCTGCGCGCGGTCGGCCCGCCGGTCATCGAGCATGTGCGCCTCCTGCTGCGGTCGGGCGTCCTGGACGGTTGACGCGCCCGCCGCCGGGTGTGCCCTGGTGGGGTGTGCACGCGCCTCGCGGTGATGCCCGCGGGTACGGCGCGAGCGGCGGGTGCGGGATGGCGGGCCGAAGCCGCCCGGACCGGCCTCGCGGTCAGCGACGTCCGGAGCGGGACCGGCCACGCTGGGGCCGGTGCGGCGGGGCCTGGTCGGGCTGGACGCGCAGCGCCGTGATGACGGTGGCGAGCATCTCGTAGTGGCCTGCGAGGACGGTCAGCTCGACGCACTCGCCCTCGGTGAGGTAGGTGCGGAGCCGCGTCCAGGCGTCGTCGTCGAGGTCGCGCCGGTCGTGGAGCTGGTCGGTCGCGGTGAGGATCGCCCGCTCGCGCGGGTTCCAGCCTTCCGCGTCCGGCCCTTCCTTGAGGCGCGCGACGTCGCGTTCCCTGACGCCGGCGCGGCGGGCGATGCGGACGTGGTGGTCGAACTCGTAGCGGCAGTCGCGCAGATGGGCGACGCGGAGGATCACCAGTTCGGTCTCCCGGCGCGGCAGGGTGCCGCCGGGCATGAGCCGCCCGGCGAACCACAGCCAGCCGCGGAAGAGGCCGCGCCGGCGCGCCAGGGTCAGGAACAGGTTCGGCGGTCCCGTCCCGGTGGCCTTGCCCGCGATCCGGCAGGCGAGCCAGTTCACCACTCCCACGTCGCGGATACGGCCGGGAGTGACGCGGGGTGCCGTCATGGGTGGGACTCCGGCTGCGGTGTGGTCAGTTCGACCTGTTCCGTCCGCGCGACCTCCAGGATCTGGCGTAGGCCGCGCTGGACGGAGCGGTCGGCGATGGGCTGCGCGAGCATCCTGATCGGCAGGACTCCGCCGACCCACCAGGGCGCGACGACCCGCTTGGAGCGGCGGGCGATTCCTCGTTCGAGCGCGTCGATTCCAAGGCGCAGCGGCGAGACGGCCGAGAACAGGGAGGTGCCGGGGCCCGCGCTCATCAGGGCGGCCGCGGCTTCGGTGTCGAACCCCCGCCGCGTCATGTCGGTGTCGAGTTCGGCGAAGTAGGCCACACCGGCCTTCGCGCCGGACGGACGGAGTTCGGCCCTCAGCGTGTTGCCCAGCGCCTCGACCGCGGCCTTGGACGCGCTGTAGGCGCCGAGTAGAGGCGCGTGCACGGCCGCCGCGAGGGACGCCACGGCCAGCGCGTAGCCGCGTTCGTGGCTGATGTGGGGTCCGGCCGCCCGGAGGGTGTTGTGGACGCCCAGGACGTTCACGCGCAGGCTCTGCTCCAGGATGGACGGGTCGCCGCCGATGATCGGCATCTGCGCGGCCACGCCGGCGTTGGCCACGATGACGTCCAGGCCGCCCAGTTCGCGCACCGCGCCGTTCACGACTTCCTCGACCTTGGCGCGGTCGGTGACGTCGCAGGCCCACCAGGGAGCCTGCCCGCATTCGGCGGCGACGGCGGCGAGCCGGTCGGGCTCCAGGCCGGTGAGCGCGACCCGCGCGCCGCGTTCGTGCAGCCTGGTGGCCAGGGCCGCGCCGATGCCCCGGGCGGCGCCCGTGATCAGCACGCGCCGTCCGGCGAGGGTCGCCGTCCACCGGGAGGAGTCGAAAATCATGCGGGTGACCCTAACATAAAAGAACATGCTCGTCTTTTTAAGGAAGGCTCTACCCTGGCGGCATGGCGACCAATGCGGCCCCGAGCAATGCGGCTCAGAAGGCCGGGCGCACCCCGCGGGGCGGTGCGGGGCGCAAGCCCGAGACCCGGCTCGCGCTCGTGCGGCGTGCGCGCCGGATCAACCGGATCCTGGCCGAGACCTACCCCGACGCGCACTGCGAGCTGAACTTCGGCACCCCGTTCCAGCTTCTCGTCGCGACCGTCCTGTCGGCGCAGACCACCGACATACGGGTGAACTTGACCACGCCGGGACTGTTCGCCAAATACCCCACCCCGGAAGACCTGGCCGCCGCGAACCCCGAGGACGTCGAGACGATCCTGAAACCCACCGGGTTCTTCCGCGCCAAGACCAAATCGGTCATGGGGCTGTCCGCCGCACTGCGCGACCGGTTCGGCGGAGAGGTCCCGGGACGCCTCGAAGACCTCGTCACCCTGCCCGGTGTCGGACGCAAGACGGCCAACGTCGTCCTGGGAAACGCGTTCGACGTCCCCGGAATCACCGTCGACACCCACTTCGGCCGCCTGGCGCGCCGATTCGCCTGGACGGCAGAAGACGACCCGGTGAAGGTCGAACAGGAGATCGGCGAACTCATCCCCCGCAAGGACTGGACGATGCTGTCGCACAGGCTGATCTGGCACGGCCGCCGCATCTGCCATGCGCGCCGCCCCGCCTGCGGCGCATGTCCCCTCGCACGGCTGTGCCCGTCGTTCGGCGAAGGCCCGACCGACGAGGAGACCGCCCGCAAGCTCGTCAAACCCGGGCCGTTCTCGTGACCCGGGCGGGGGCGCGGGGAAGGAACCCGGGCGCCGCGGAGTTGGGACGGACGTGACCGAGACCGCCCCCAGTTGCCCGCCATGGCTCGAACGTTTCCGCGTCGAAGGCCCCCGGATGCCGGTGCCGCCGATGCTCCGGCCCGCCTCCCCCGCCCGCGCGGCCGCCGTCCTGATCCTGTTCGGCGAGGGACCGGACGGCCCCGACGTGCTGCTCACCGAACGCGCGGCCACGCTCAACAAGCACGCCGGTCAGCCCGCCTTCCCCGGCGGCCGCATCGACCCCGAGGACGACGGGCCCGTCGCGGCCGCGCTGCGCGAGGCGTGGGAGGAGGCCGGCGTCGAACCGGCCGGCGTGGACGTCCTCTGCTCCCTGCCCGAGCTGTACCTGCCGCGCAGCGAGCACCGGGTCACGCCCGTCGCCGGATGGTGGCGGGAACCGTCGGACGTCGCGCCCGGCCACCCCGGCGAGGTCGCGGCCGTCGCGCGCGTCCCCATCGACGAACTGGTCGACCCGGCGAACCGGATGATGGTCCGGCACCCGTCCGGGATCAAGCTCGGCCCGGCGTTCCACGTCCGGGACATGCTCGTGTGGGGGTTCACGGCGACGCTGCTCACCCAGGTGCTGGAGGCCGGCGGCTGGAACCGCCCCTGGGACACCGGCCGCATCGAGGATCTGCCGCCTGAGATTCTCAACCTCGCGTCCCGGGGCTGAGAACCGTCCCGAACCGGCCGCGGTGACCGGCCCGCACCCACCGCGACGGGACGAACCGCAGGTCAGGCGGATGATCTCATCCCGGGCGGCTACGGCAACGGACGTGCATCACACCCGACGGCTATACAACGCACCCGAATCTGGTACATCGAGGGGACGTTAAGGGGGCGCGCGGACCTATACGGTGAAGCGGTGCTGCACGACCACGTCCTTGATCTCATACTGCTCGTGCTCGTCGTGCTGTTCGGAGTCTCGGGCTACCGGCAGGGCTTCATCGTGAGCCTGCTGAGCTTCGTCGGCTTCGTCGGCGGCGGCGTCGCCGGAGTGCTGATCGCGCCGCCGATCGCCGAGGCCGCGGTGGAGGGCGCCGCGCAACAGGCCCTCCTCGCCATCGTGATCGCGTTCCTGGCCGCCACGTTCGGGCAGCTGCTCGCGTCCTCCCTCGGCGCCATCCTGCGCAACCGGGTGACCGGCATGAACGCCCGCACGGCCGACGCGGTCGGCGGCACCTTCGTCAGCGCCATGTCGCTGCTGATCGTCGCCTGGTTCTTCGGCAGCCTGGTCGCCAACTCCGAGTTCAAGCCCGTCCGGACACAGGTCAAGAGCTCCTCCATCATCGGCGGCATCAACGACGTGATGCCCCCGCAGGCGCAGGCCTGGTTCACCTCGTTCCAGGGCTTCGTGAAGAGCAGCGAATTCCCGCAGGTCTTCAACGGCCTCGGCGGCGAGTCCGTGGTGCAGGTGCCGCCGCCGGACGAGTCCGTCCTGAACACCAGGGGACTGAAGGCCGCCCGCGCCAGCATCGTGAAGATCGTCAGCACGGCGCCGCAGTGCCAGCGCCGGATCGAGGGCACCGGGTTCGTGTTCGCGCCGCAGCACATCATGACCAACGCGCACGTCGTCGCCGGTGCCCGCGGCCAGTCGAGGGTGGCCACCGTGAACGGCGAGACCGGCCGCGGACGCGTCGTCCTGTACGACCCCAAGCGCGACATCGCCGTCCTGTACGTGCCGGGGCTGCGGGCGCCCGCGCTGGACTTCGCCGAAGAGGCCCGCGTCCGAGACGACGCGATCATCGCCGGTTTCCCGAAGAACCAGCCGTTCACCGCGGGCGCCGCCCGCATCCGCGCCCGGCAGACGGCGCGCGGCCCGGACATCTACCACTCCGGCCAGGTCAGCCGCGAGATCTACGCCATCCGCGGCAAGGTCGAGCCCGGCAACTCCGGTGGCCCGCTGCTGACCACCGACGGCCGCGTCTTCGGCGTCATCTTCGCGGCGGCGCTGGACACGCAGTCCACCGGCTACGCCCTCACCGCGGACGAGGTCGCCCCGGACGTGCGCGCGGGACGGAACGCCACGGAACCGGTGTCCACGCAGAGGTGCTCCGACTGAGCTACGCCTCCGTGAGGCGGACGGTGATCGGGCCGTCCCCCGAAGGACGGTCGGCGGCCAGGGCACGTGTGCGTCGAACGACTCCCTGGACGTCGATGCCATGCGGAGGGGCGGCCGCGTACGGGACTAGGCGATCGGCGGCGCGGCTGAGGAGCGCTTCGGCTCCGCCTGCGTTTCCGCGGCGCAGATGGGTTATCCCTACCGCGACCTGTGCCAGGCCCCTCCACAACTCCCGTTCGGGCTCTGGGGCCGCCTTCCAGACCGCTTCCAGGACCTCGTGCGCATGGAACGGACGGTCTTCGTCCAGGAGTCGCTGTGCCTCGACCAGGGCCTCGGCGGGTGGCATGTCGAGGTCTTCGGGCATCGTGGGTATGCCGGACGCGCCGTGAGGCAGGGGACGTCCGTACGCGTCGCGTGGCCGTGCGTTGCGTGGGCGTCCAGACTCGTCCCGATCCCGCATGCCTCCACGGTACGCGCCCCCTCCATTCCCGAGCGTCCTGGGCTCCGCACCCCAGCGGGCGGGCTCCGCGCTCAGCGTGTGGGCTCGCGCTCAGCGTTCGGGCTCGGGGTCGGCGAGCCAGCCGAGAAGCTGGGCGTCGAACGCGCGGGGACGTTCCTGGTGAGGGAAATGACCGGCCCCGTCGATGAGCTTCCAGCGGTAAGGGGCCGCCACGTATCGGCCAGAGCCCTGGGCACTGCCCGGGAGGGTGCACGTGTCGAGGGCACCGTGCAGCTGGAGCGTGGGCACCTGGATGGGGGCGCGCATACGGTGCGCGTAGCGGATACCGTCCGGGCGGGCCACTGAACGGATGAGCCAGCGGTGGTACTCCAGCGCACTGTGCGCCGCCCCCGGAATCTGCACGGCCTTCCTGACGAGCTGCTCCGTGCGTTCGTCCGGCCAGCCGGGGGCGGACCAGTCGTGCAAGAGCCTCCCCACCAGCGCCGCGTTGTCGCGGACAAGTCGCCGTTCGGGCCACAGTGGCAACTGGAAACCGAACGTGTGGCGCGTCGCCCACCCCTGCCCGCGCGGATCACCGGTGATGGCCTGACGCAACCGCAGCGGATGAGGGGCGCTCACCACGGCCAGCCGCTGGACGACCTTCGGGTGGTAGACGCCCATCGTCCAGGCCAGCAGCCCACCCCAGTCATGCCCGACGACGATCGCGTTGGCCTCCCCCAGCGCGCGGACGAGCCCGGCGGCGTCCCCGGCCAGCGTGACGAGGTCGTAGCCGCGCGGCGGCTTGTCGCTGCCGCCGTACCCGCGCAGGTCGACCGCCGCCGCCCGGTAGCCGGCCGCGGGCAGCGACACGAGCTGGTTGTGCCACGACCACCAGAACTCGGGGAAACCGTGCAGGAGCAGGACGAGAGGCCCCTCACCGGCTTCGGCGACGTGGAACCGCGTCCCGCCGGCGCTGACCTGCCGGTGGGTCCACGGTCCGTCGACCTCGATCGGTGATGCCTCGTTCCCCGACATGGCGTGGGTCAGGCCGTCAGCTCGGGGGCATCGGAGTCGCCGCGGCGGCGCAGCGTGGCCAGGTCGTCCTTCAGCGTCTTGCGGGTCCGCTTCGCCCCCTCGATCTTCTTGATGAACCGCTTGGCGATGAACATCAGGGCGATCGCGAGCAACACGTACACGATCGCGACGATGAGGAACGCGAGCCAGTGCCAGATGCCGAGTCCCACCAGGGCGTACGCGAACGAGATCGACAGCATGATGACGACGACCCCGCCCATCACCGCGGCGATCGTGAACATCACGCTGCTGAGCGCCGCCTTCTTGGCGTCGGCCTTGATTTCCAGCTTGGCCAGGTCCATCTCCGCCCTGACGAGGTTGGAGACGTTCTTGGACGCCAGCGCGACCAGATCGCCGACGGACCGGTCCTCGACGCGCTCACCTGGTAGAGCCTCCGACATATCGCTTTTCTCCTTAGTCCGGGCGCGCGCGGAGACGCACCCTTCTCCGGAAGACGACGGCCGCGGCCGCCGAGGCGAGAATGCTCGCGATCAGGACCGCAGTCGTCACTCTCTCGAATTGTGACGGGTCGGTATAGGCCAAACCGCCGATCAGCAGCGAAACGGTGAAACCCACCCCGGTGAGCAGCGCGACTCCCGCGATCTCATGCCGGTGCAGGTCGTCCCCGAGGCTGGCCGGCCGAGCCGGACGGCCGCCGGGCACCCCCGAAGACGCCCACGAACTTACCGATCACCAGCCCCGCCATCACGCCGAGGGCCACCCGGCGGCTGAACACGGCCCCGTCTGGGACGAGCCGAGCCCAACCCCCGCGCCGACAGGAACGCGAAACCGGCACGCGCACCCCTGCCGAAAACGGCCGGAGCGCATGGTCGACGCGTCCGACGTCGGCGGTGCGCCCGTCCGGCGATCACCCCTTGGCCGCCCTGCCTTGGCCGCCCTGCCTTGGCCGCCCTGCCTTGGTTGGCCCGCCTTGGCTGGCCCGCCTTGCCCCGCCCGCCTTGCCCCGCCTGCCTTGGCCGGCCTGCTTTCGCCTAGCCGCCTTGGCCGCCGCTGACATGACGGCGGCCCGCGCCCGGTGGGTTGTTCACCGGGCGCGGGCCGTGTCGTTCGTTCGGGTCAGTCGTCGGACTTGGCGCTGGGCAGCTTCTCGGAGATGAGGTCCATGACCGTGCTGTCGGCGAGCGTGGTGACGTCGCCGACGCTGCGGTTCTCGGCGACGTCCCGCAGCAGCCGCCGCATGATCTTGCCGGAGCGGGTCTTGGGCAGCTCCGGCACCATCATGATCTGACGGGGCTTCGCGATCGGGCCGAGCGTCTTGGAGACGTGGTCGCGCAGCTCCCGCAGGAACTCCTCGCCCTCCACGTCCCCGCCGGCGTCGCCGCGCGGGATGACGAACGCGACGATGGCCTGCCCGGTGACCGGGTCCGTCGCGCCCACGACCGCCGCCTCGGCGACCTTCGGGTGCGCGACCAGGGCCGACTCCACCTCCGTCGTGGAGATGTTGTGCCCGGACACGAGCATGACGTCGTCCACGCGGCCGAGCAGCCACATGTCGCCGTCGGTGTCCCTCTTGGCGCCGTCACCCGCGAAGTACAGGCCCTCGAAACGCGACCAGTACGTCTTTACGTACCGCTCGTCGTCGCCCCAGATCGTCCGCAGCATGCCGGGCCACGGCTCCCTGACCACCATGAACCCGCCGCCGCCGTTCGGCACCGACCGGCCCTGGTCGTCCACCACGTCCGCGGCGATGCCCGGCAGCGGACGCATCGCCGCGCCCGGCTTGCCCTCCGTGACGCCGGGCAGCGGGCTGATCATGATGGCGCCGGTCTCGGTCTGCCACCACGTGTCCACCACCGGGGTCCGGTCACCGCCGATGTGCTTGCGGTACCAGATGTAGGCCTCGGGGTTGATGGGCTCACCGACCGACCCCAGCACGCGCAGCGACGACAGGTCGTACTCCGCTGGGATGTCGTCGCCCCACTTCATGAACGTGCGGATCGCCGTGGGCGCGGTGTAGAAGACGGACACCTTGTACTTCTGGATGACGTCCCACCAGCGGCCCTTGTTGGGCGTGTCCGGCGTCCCCTCGTAAATGACGCTGGTCGCGCCGTTGGCGAGCGGCCCGTACACGATGTAGGAGTGCCCGGTGACCCAGCCGATGTCGGCCGAGCACCAGTAGACGTCCTTCTCCGGTTTCAGGTCGAACACCGCCCAGTGGGTGTACGCGCACTGGGTCAGATAGCCGCCCGTGGTGTGCAGGATGCCTTTCGGCTTTCCGGTCGTGCCGGACGTGTACAGGATGTACAGCGGGTGCTCCGAGTCCATGGGCTCGGCGGTGTGCTGGTCACTCTGCCGTTCCACGACGTCGTGCCACCACAGGTCGCGGTCGTTCTCGGCCACCTGCTCGCCGGTGCGGCGCACGACGAGGACGTGCTCGATCGTCGGCGCCTGCGCGACGGCCTCGTCCACGATCCCCTTCAGGTCGGACGGCTTGCCGCGCCGGAACCCGCCGTCCGCGGTGATGACGAGCTTGGCCTGCGCGTCATCGATGCGTGTCCGGAGGGCCTCTGCGGAGAAACCGCCGAACACGACGGAGTGGGTGGCGCCGATACGTGCGCACGCCAGCATCGAGATCGGCAGCTCCGGGATCATCGGCAGGTAGATCGCGACCCGGTCACCTTTGCGGACGCCCAGTTCGAGCAGGGCGTTCGCGGTCTTGTTCACCTCGCGCTGGAGGTCGGCGTAGGTCAAGGTCCGGGAGTCGCCGGGCTCGCCCTCCCAGTGAAACGCGACCTTGGTTCCGCGTCCGGCCTCGACGTGACGGTCGACGCAGTTGTAGGCGACGTTCAGTTCACCGCCCACGAACCACTTGGCGAACGGTGGATTACTCCAGTCCAGGACGTCGTCCCAACGCTTCGTCCAGGTGAGCCTGTCAGCCTGCTCCGCCCAGAAGGCCAGGCTGTCCTCCGCCGCCTGCTCGTACGCATCGGCCTTGACGTTGGCCGACTCGGCGAGCTCTGCGGGCGGGGGGAAGCGCCGGGTCTCCTGAAGAAGATTCGACAGTGTTTCTTGGCTCTGGCTCAACGCGCACTCCTTGCTAGCTGAAGCGGGGTCGCCCGGTATCCCCACTTCACCAGGAAGGCGCCGGTCCCCACAAGGCCGCCTTCCGGATGTCGGAGAAGAGCGCGACCGGTTCCCGTGCTCCGGATCGTGTGGTGTGATGCTCAGTACAACGCCTTCCCAGTCTGCCGCGCCGAAATCGCTTCCGTCGTCCACGGCTGTGGGGCGTTGCTTGGGGGTTGCGGGTGACCGCATAGGGTCGGTCCGTGACCGATGCCCTTGCTGATGTAGCGAACCTGCCCGGCGTCGCCGACGCCGTCGATGACGCGCGTTCCGCCGTGGACCGGCTGCTCGGCCACCGCATCCTGCGGCGCCGCAGCGCCGAGGTTTCCACCGAGTCCGCGCTGCGCGGGGCCCGGGCCTCGGCCGTCCTCGAAGGCGCATCGGTGACGCTGAACGAGCTTCGCACCACTGAGAACCCGTCCGACCCGGTCGTCCAGGGCTCCCTGCGTGTGTCCGCCGAACTGGGGACGCTGACAGAGACGTGGCGGAGGGCCCCCCGGCAGGCCCTCGCAAGACTTCACGTTCTCGCTGCGGCGGACGTGGTCGACAACGCAGATCTCGGACGTCCGCGCTTGGACGACGGGACTGTGAAAGACGTGCTGGGTCTCGGTGAGCCGCCTTCGCCGTCCGAAGTTGCCGTCCGCCTGGACACGCTCAGCGGGCTGCTGACGGAGTCGACGAAGGCACCGGCGCTGGTGGTCGGGGCCATCGTGCACGGTGAGCTGTTGACGTTGCGTCCGTTCGGCTGGGGAGACGGGCTCGTAGCCCGTGCCGCCCAGCGGCTCACCCTCGTCGCCCGTGGGCTGGACCCCAAGTCGCTCGCCGCGCCAGAGGTCGGGCACCTGGAACTCGCCGACGACTACGCCGAAACGCTCCGCGCCTACTCGTCCGGTACCTCCGAGGGCGTGGCGCAGTGGATCGGGCACTGCGCGGCGGCTGTGGCAGCGGCCGCACGGGACTCGCAGGCCATCTGCGAAGCGTTCATGCGCGGCTGATCCTGTCAGCCGGCGGGTCCATGCTGTGCGTATGGCAGATCGCATGCACGGGCGACCGGCGGCACCCACCTACACCACCATCTCGTCGGCGAACTGGGATTCGCGTGACCTGACAGGTGAGAAGCACGAAAACGTCCTGTTCGTGGACGTCGATATGACCGAGGCCAGTGGTGTCGGTGCCGTCTTCACCGATTGCACGTTCCGCGGTGCGCGTTTCAACGTGTCCACCCACACGGACGCCGCGTTCCTGAACTGCACGTTCGTGCGGTGTGGTTTCTTTGACGCCACGTTCAGCGGATGCAAGCTCATCGGGAGCATGTTCGACGGCTGCACGTACGACCTGTTGAAGGTCAAGGGCGGCGACTGGTCGTTCACCGGCCTTCCGGGCGCCGACCTCCGCCGCGCGTCGTTCACGGACGTGCGGATGCGCGAAGTCGATCTCACGGGTGCGAGGTGCGCGGGAGCCGAGATTCGCGGCGTCGACTTGTCAGGTTCGTCACTCCACAAGGTCGACTTTTCCGGCTGCGATCTACGCGGAAGCGACATCTCGGGGATGGACCCGTTCACCGTCGAACTGAGGCGCGCGGTGATCGATCCGTATCAGGCGATCGTCCTGGCAACGGCTCTCGGACTGGAAGTCCGCGACTAGCGTCGCCGTGCCCGGAGGCAAAGCGAACGGCGCCCCTCTACGAGACGCCGCCGCCAGTCACGTCACACCGGGTTACCAAGCGTGCACCTCAAATTCGTCGGACCGGGTCAAGCCCGTCTCGACGCGCCTCCCGCGGCTGGTCGCGCGTGGGTGCCCGGCTGCCGTGCTCGGACACGTGGTCCGTATGACCTGTCTACGCCTCATTTGACCTGCTGACAAGCCCCCCATTCGGAAATCGCGTCGGCCGAGCGGCTGCCGCGCCGGACGGGACACCGGTGCCTTGTGAGGGGCAAGATGGGATGGAACACGCCATTCCGGACTATCCGTAACCATCTCTGTGGTTCCGCAATTGATCACTCACGGTGATCGTTTCTATTTCACGTCAGATCCGGCGGGGCGGCCGGAAAGATCTTTAGTTCTCCTGTACGCTCCCACTTCCGTCCCGATGCACTCCTTGTGCGCGGAACGGGGTGCCTGCCGAGGGCGGGACGGCGCCTTGTGCGCACCGTCGCGCCGCACGCCGAGGGCATCGTCCCGACCAGGTGAGAAGAATCGTCACCCAGGGAGGGAAGATTGCACCTCGACGAAACTCTCGACCATCGGGCAGCATATGTTGTATCTGCCTAGACTGGAGTCAGTGAGTTTGCCTCTGCCATAGGGCGAACTTGCACACGGCTTACGCCGAACTCCCCCGAGACTTTCTTGGGAAAGCGGGCCGGCTCTACCCCCCCGGAGCCGGACCGCCCGGCGACCCCCGCTCTCCCCCCCGGCGGGGGTCGCCCAGCCGTGAAGCGGCCGGGCGGTGGCGCCAGACGAACCACGCGCCACCGCCCCGCCGCCACCCGGGCCACCAGCCCTCCCCAACACGCGCGACCAACACTGCCCGCTCACCACTTGCGGTCGGCCTTCGAACACGTCCACCCAACCCGCGCCGCCGACCCACACCCCCCAGGCGCGCCCGTCCGTCGGGTGTTCGCGCGAGTGATTCCGGCTGTGGTGGGTTCGGGCGGAGTGGGTTCGGCCGCGGTGGGTTCGGCCGCGGTGTGTTCAGGGGCGCGGCTCGGCCCCGCCGAGGGAGGGCGGAGCGAAGTTATCCACAGTTCACGGAACGTCTTCACTGCCGTCACGCAGCGTCGCAAGGTGGATTCCACCGAACGTCGAAGGAGTATCCGATGAACCTCGCGGCACTGATCGTCACGGGCGACCCCGCCCTCGCCGACGGCCTGCTCCGGCTCGCGGCCGCCGCCGACGCCCACGCCGAAGTCGCCTACAGCGCCGATGAGGCCAGGGCCGCCTGGACGTGGCCGGCCCTCATCCTTGTCGGCGCCGACGCGGCCGAAGACGTGGCGTCCAGCGGCCTCCAGCGCCGTCCGGGCGTCGTCCTGGTCACCGGCGACGGTGCCACGTCCGACACGTATCGCCTGGCCGTCGAGGCCGGCGCGCAGGACGTCGCCGCCCTGCCCGACCACGAAGACTGGCTGATCAACGCGTTCGCCGCGGCCGGTGAACCCGAGAGCGGCTGGGCCACCACGGTCTGCGTGGTCGGTTCACGGGGCGGCGCGGGAGCCAGCGTGCTCGCCACCGCGCTCGGGCTCACGGCCGCGGGCCAGGGCTTGCGCACGCTGCTCGTCGACGCCGACCCGTTCGGTGGCGGCGTCGACCTCATGCTCGGGCTGGAGGAGCACGAGGGTGTCCGCTGGCACGACCTCGCCGAACGGCGGGGCAGGCTGAACACCGCCACCCTGCGCGAGACGCTGCCGCGGTCCGGCGAGCTTTCCGTCCTGTCCTGGCGGCGCGGTGAACCGGTCCCGGTCTCCGACGACGCCGTCCGGTCCTTGTTCGACGCGGCCGTCCGCGGCTTCGACCTGGTCATCGTGGACGTTCCCCGCTATCCCGGCGACGTCGGCCGCGCGGCCCTGCGCGCCGCCGACATCACGTTCCTGCTCGTCCCGGCCGAGGTCCGCGCGACCGTCGCCGCCGACGGCCTCGCCGCCGCCCTCCGCCGCGACACCGCCGACGTGCGCCTCGTCGTCCAGGGCCCGGCGCCCGGAGGGCTCACCACCGACGCGGTCGCGCATGCGCTCGACATCCCGTCCGCCGGCGCCTTCGAACGTGATCGTCGCCTCCCCACCGCCATCGACGAGGGCGGCCTCGAACGGGCCTGCCGCCGGGGCCCTCTCGCCGAGTTCTGCACCGGCGTCCTCGCGAACCTCGCCCTCCAGCCGTACGCGTACCGAGAGGAGGCGGCATGACCGGGCTGTCCGATGCCATCCGGGACAGGCTGGCCGACTCCGGCGGCGAGCCGACCACCGGCCGGGTCGCCGCGGCCCTGCGCGCGGAGGGCCGGCTGCTCGGCGATCGCGAAGTGCTCACGCTCGCCGACGAATTGCACGCCGAGTTCGTCGGCGCCGGGCCCCTGGAGCCGCTGCTGCGTTCCCCGGACGTCACCGACGTCCTCGTGAACGGCCCGGACGAGGTCTGGGTGGACACGGGCTCCGGCCTCGTCCGCACCGCCCTGCGGTTCCCGGACGAGCCGTCCCTCCGCCGCCTGGCCCAGCGTCTCACCGCCGCCGCCGGACGACGACTCGACGCCGCCGCCCCGTACGCCGACGCTCGGCTCCCGGGCGGAGTGCGGCTGCACGCCGTTCTCCCGCCCGTGGCCGCGACCGGGACCTGCCTGTCCCTGCGGCTCCCTCGCCGCCGCGCGTTCACGCTGGACGAGCTCATCGCCGCGAGCACCATCCCGCCTGAGGGCGCCGAACTACTGGCCGCCCTGATCAAGTCCCGCGCCGCCTTCTTGGTCACCGGTGGAACGGGAACCGGCAAAACGACCCTGCTGAGCTCACTCCTGTCCCTGGCGGATCCCGCCGAACGGCTCCTCCTGGTCGAGGATTCCGCCGAGCTGAAACCGTCCCACCCTCACGTGGTCAGGCTGGAAGCACGACCGCCCAACATGGAGGGCGCCGGGGGCGTCACCCTGAACGACCTCGTCCGCCAGGCCCTTCGCATGCGCCCCGACCGTCTAGTGGTGGGCGAGGTCAGGGGCCCGGAGGTAGTGGTCCTGCTGCAGGCTTTGAACACGGGCCACGAAGGCGGCTGCGGCACCCTTCACGCCAACACGGCCGGGGATGTGCCCGCCCGCCTCGAAGCCCTGGCCTGCGCCGCCGGCCTGACCCGGGAGGCCGTCCACAGCCAGTTGGCCGCCGCCCTGGACATCGTGGTCCACTTGGTCCGCGAGCCGGGCGGAGGGCGCCGCCGGGTGGCGGAGATCTGCCTTCTCCGCCGAGCGCCCGACGGCCTGGTCGGCGTCGTCCCCGCGGTCTCGTTCACCGCGTCCGGCGAGGTCATCCCGTCCCCGGGCGCCGAGTCCCTCGCCACCCGGCTGCGAGAAAGCCCGTGATCAACACGTTGGCGATTCTCTGCTCGGCCGCCGCCGTCTGGACACTTCTGACCCCTGCCCCTGCTGCCCGTCGCCTGGACCGCCTCGTCACCCGCCCGCCCGACAACCCGCTCCTCCTCGTCAAAGCCAAAGCGGATGCGTTCCGAGAACGCAGAACCCGGCCCCACCGCCGGCGCACATCCGTCATCGAACTCTGCGACGCCATGGCCGCCGAACTCGCCGCGGGCCGGACCCCCGACGAGGCGTTCACAGCGGCCGCCACGGTCCTCGACCCGCACGTCTCGAAGGAACTGCTCAGCATCCCCCGCCCACCGTCCGAACACCTGGGGGAAATGGCGGCCCGACCAGGCGCCGAAGGTCTCCGACTCCTGGCGGCCTGCTGGCGAGTCGGCTCCGAACGCGGCGGCACCCTCGCCACCGTCCTGGACGGACTGGCCGCCGCCCTCCGCGACGAAGAGTCCCAACGCCAGGACGTCTCCGTCCAATTGGCAGGTCCCCGCGCAACAGCCCGCCTTCTCGCCGCACTACCCCTCCTGGGCCTGGCCATGGCCGCGGCCCTGGGCGCGCACCCGATCCGCTTCCTTTGCGGCACCCTTCCGGGCGCGGCGTGCCTGATCGCAGGCACGGCCCTCAACCTGACCGGCCTCTACTGGACCCGCCACCTGGCCAAATCCGCAGAGTCCACCCGCTAACGCCATGCGCCACCAGGCAACCGAAGCACGCGGAGGCCAACGCCTTCCCCGCCCCTGGCCGTCCGAAGACGCACCACCGTCCGTCCCGTCCCCAGACACGGGCTTCCACGCTCAAAGGAGTTCTGATGATGGCGTTGATGGCCGTGCTATGCGCGGCAGCGTCGGCCTTCCTTCTCCCCACGGGCAGGAACCCGGCCGCGACCCGGCTGAGCGACCAGTTCCGGAGACCCATACACCGGACAACACGGCAGAACCCGGACCAGAGAAGGGAACACAGATCCGGCAAGGCGGAAGCAGCGGCCCAGCGACGCGACGTCCTCCTCCGGCGCCTGGCTGCGGGCATGGCAGGAGTGCTGTGCGCAGTCACGCTCGGCGGACCGACCGGCACGACGATCGGTGTCCTGGTCGCGGTGGCCGTCTGGTTCTCGTTCGGCCGCCTGGGGAACGCGGAACGTAGACGCAGGCGGGCACGCCTTGTCGCGGACCTACCCGTGGCGGTGGATCTTCTCGCGGCCTGCCTGCGCGGCGGCGCCCCCTGGCACGACGCGGTCACCGCCGTCGCGGACGCGGTGGGCGGCCCGCTCGGGGACGAGCTGCGAGCGGTCTCCATCCAGATCCGGTTAGGGGCCGACCCGGCCGAAGCATGGCTCACGCTCGCGAAGGAGCCGATGCTCGCGCCGCTGGCTCGCACGGCTGTCAGGGCGGCGTCCACCGGCGCCGCACTGGCCCCGTCCCTGAGCCGCCTCGCACGAGACCAGCGGCGTGTGGCGCGCTCGGCCGCGGCGGCCAGAGCACGGTCGGCCGGCATCCGCGCGCTCGCCCCACTCGGCTTGTGCTTCCTTCCCGCCTTCGTCCTGCTCGGCGTCGTCCCGGCCGTCGCCGGGATCGCCTCGACGATCCTCCTGCCGCGGTGACCGGGTTATCCACAGTGCGACGTTCACCCGTCACCCAACCCCGCGGCTCAGCAGCCTTTGAACCGAACCACCACAAGGGAGAGGAGCCCCATGCGGGCGATACAGACGGCGGTGCGCCGACGGCCCCGCCTGTGCAGGGACCGGGGAATGTCCACGGCCGAGTACGCGGTCGGCACCATCGCCGCGGCGGCGTTCGCCGGACTGCTGTTCAAGATCGTGACCAGTCCGCAGGTGAAGGAGCTGCTCTTACAGATCATCGAGAAGGCCCTCAAGCTGGCCGGCTGAGGGATCGCGGGATGGCCACGGCGGAGATCGCCGTGGCACTCCCCACCCTGGTCCTGGTGACCGCGATGGCGCTGTGGGGCTTGACGGCCGCATCTGTTCAGCTCACATGCACCGACGCCGCCCGCTCCGGCGCCCGCGCAGCGGCCAGAGGCGAGTCCCTGACCGCCGTCCGCGAGCTGGTGGTAAAGGCCGTCCCCAAGGGAGCCACGGTGCGGGTGACCCGAGATGAGGCCACCGTCCATGTGGACGTCTCCGCCCCCGTCAAGCCTCCGGCGGCAGCAGGCCTTCCGTCCTTGACCGTCCACGCCCACGTGGCCGCCGCAACAGAACCAGGCGTCCCGCCCGACAAGAACTGAGCCGCCACCACCCCACACCGGCCACCACCAAGGGCCGCTGCACCGCCGCACCGCCGCACCGCACAAGAAGTACCCGACCCAGCCGGAGGCACCCAGTGCGACCGCATACTCACTGCACAAGCTGCAAACCTGTGCAGCATCGTGGCGTCTCACAGCGGGCGACCACGGAGTTGGGAAGCCCACCCCTGCGGGCGTCGGATCCAGCCTGGGACTTCGCGACGTACGTCCGCTCCGCAAGACATGCGCTCCCCTTGCAGCCTCGCGGAGAGCCTACGCAGCAAAAGGGGACGGGCGCCGTCCGGGGCGGTGGCCACCACGTCTCGCGGCTTCGCGGAGGCCGTGCGTACAGGCCGGTGGCGGGCGGCTGTTCAGGGCGGTGGCGAGGGGTGCGGCCACGTCGTGCGGTCTCGTGGAGGTCGTGTGGAGAGGACAGAGACGGGCGCCGTTCAGGGCGGTGACGGGGGGTACCACCACGTTCGGAGCCGCCCTCCCTGCCAACGGCTGGGAGGCCGCCCCCTTCAGGCTTCGGTTGGGTCGCCAGTTCCCCAGGCGATCGATGCTGAGAACACGGCCATGAGTCAGCGGCGGACGATGTGGGGTCGGTCCGTCAGACCTGTGGAACCGCGAGGCGCGTGGCTGTGCGCCGGTGCGCTCAGCCTGCGCGCAACGTTCACGGCCGTTAGCCGTGTGGCCGTGTGAGGGCCCTGTGGCTCTGTTAGGTGGCGTTATGGGGCGTTATGGGGCGTTCGGGTGTAGCGCGAGGTGTGCGGGCCTTGTGGTGACGCGAAATGCATATGGGTTGGTGGGTTGACCGGGTGTCGCTGCCGTGGGGTGGCCTGCTGAAGACGTGTGGTCGCGCGGAGTGGTGAAGGGCCCCGGTGGCGGGTGGCGGGTCCGTCTTGGGGCTTGGCCAGTGGCGGTACTGGATTGGGAGGGGGTGGATGTGGTGGCAGGGGTTGGTGAGCGAGTGCGGGTGTTCGGGGCGGATCGTGGGTCGGGGACGATCTGGGTTCTGGCCTTTGCCGCCGTGATCTGGGTGGGCGGGATCGCGGCGGTGGCCATCGGTGGGGTGCGAGGTGCTCGGCATCGGGTGGATGCGGCGGCTGATCTGGCGGCACTGGCTGGGGCCGCCCGGCTGGCGGCGGGCGGAGAGGGCGCGTGTGGGAGTGCGAAGAGGATCGCGGTCGAGTCCGGGGCGCGATTGGTGCGGTGCCAGGTGAAGGGAGACGTCGTCGAAGTGTCGGTGACGGTGGACGTGGTGGTGCCCATGGGGCTGGGCGCTGTGCAAGTCCTATCGCGGGCAAGGGCTGGCCCTGTGAAGCAGGAGGGCGTACCCTTACGCGACACGGCTCGTTGCACTGAGTGTCAATAGGCGGGGAGGTGCCGGCGATGAAACACGAGTCTCTTTGTCATCGTCCTGTGACTTCTGCTACCCGGTGGTACGTTACGCTGCCGTAAGCGTGTAGTTATCGCACGGGACGGTGAGCCCCGCGAGGCCCTCAGCGGGATGAGACGAGCAGAACGCTGTCGAAGGGATTGAGGCCGTGACCATCATTCGCAGGATCGGTGCAGCCGCGCTAGCGGCCCCCCTTGCGATGAGCTTCCCGGTACTCAGCGCACTCCCCGCGCAGGCCGCCACGACAAGCGTCATCACCCCGGCGGACGGCGCGGTCATCAAGAGCGGTTCCGAGTTGACCGCCAAGGCTCACTTCGACTTCGCGCTCACCATGCAGCTGTGGGTCGACGGCCCTGGGATCGGCAACACGTTCCTCCAGGAGAAGGGCCTCGCCGGTGACATGTCCGGGACGTTCCCGATCCGGCGGAACGGCAGCTACAAGGTCTACCTGAAGGGCAAGCAGACCGGCCACATCTACGACTCCAACACTTTTACCGTGCGCATCGCGCCGGCCGCGCCCACCGGTGTGTCCGCCCGGGTGTCCGGCAGCAAACTCGTCGTGAAGTGGAACCGCGGCCTTGAAGACGACCTGAGCGGCTACGCGCTTTCGGGTTCCGGGGTCAAGTCCAAGTCCGGTTCGGTGGACTCCCTCTGCCAAGGGACGAGCTGCTCCACCAGCCTGTCGCTGACCCGGTCGAGCGGTCCGGTCTCCGTGGGCATCCGGGCCCAGCGTCCCACCGGGACGGGCGGATCGCTGTACTCGAGCACCGCCACCGCGAACGCCACGGTGAGCGGCGGTGCGGCGTCGCTGCCCGGCGGCTCCGCGCCGTCCCTCCCCACGGGTGGGGCGCCCAGCACTGGAACCCCGCTGACGCCGTTCAACAACGAGTCGCCGGTGACCCTCCCGTCCGTCCAGCCCGACGGGGCGACGCCCGGGTTCACCTACCCCGCGCCGCAGATCGCCACCGACTCGCCGAAGGCCCAGAACATCGCCGCGACGGACCGGCTCCAGTGGGGCAAGAGCGTAGGTATCGCGCTGATCCTTCTGATCGTCGCCGCGCATCTCGGAACCTGGACGCGTCGCCTTCGTGTCGCCCAGGCGGGGACGAGCAACAAGGGCATGGCGGCCCGGATCGCGCGTAGCGGTACCGGCCGCCGGCGGGTCAGCAAGACCCGCGAGCAGATCGCACGCGCCGAGGCTCGCGCGAAGACGGCCCCGGTCATGGCGGTCGGCGGCAACGCCAAGAAGGGCGGTCTGGGGCGGAAGGCCCCGCGCTCGGGTCAAACGATGGTCCTGACTCCGCCGTCGGCCAAGGCGAAGCCCGCGCGCCGTCCCGCGACTCTCGGCAAGGGGGCCAGCGGCGTGAACGTCAGCATCGCCGCCAAGTCCGGCGCGAACCCCAAGCGCGCCCGCCGCCGCAAGTAACCGAGCCTGAGCAGCTTTGGTATCGCTGCGGGTTGGTTGTCGGGAGATCTTCGCGTTGCGCGTGGTGTGATCGCCTCTATTGGCGCACCGGTGATCTCGTCACCGCTCATGTCGGCCGGGCGGGGATGTCGGGCTGTGTCCTTGGGTGCTGAGCGGTTTCGTGGGGCTCCGTTGTGTCTTGATGTGGTCGTGCTGTCCTGATAGGTGCAGGTCTTCCAGTCGCAGTGGGGACGGTTCGAGTTGCGTGCCGGGGTGTTGATCGGGAGGGCTGGCGGGCGGTTTGGGCAGGGTCTAGGCTGCCTGCCGGGTGGATCACCCGGATCGTCCGGCAATGCGTCCTGTCGTCCGCGACCTCGGCCCGTTCCGTCCGGGAGGAGAAGGGCCTGATGGAGAGGAGACCCTCCGCATGATCTTCCTGGGGCTGATCGTCACGCTCGCCGCCATCGTGGCCGGTGTCGCCGTGGTGCTGGACAACACGGGCGACGCTCAGGTGACCATGTTCGGCGACAGCGTTCCGGGGATCACGGAGCAGTGGCACGTCTTCATGGCCGGAGCCGTGGTCGCCATCGTTTTCATGGCGGGGATGATGGTCGCGGCGCTGGGGTTCAAACGTGCGGTGAACATGCGCCGGGAGTTGCGGGACCTGCGGGACGAGCATGAGGAGTCCCTCCAGACGCTTGAGATTGAGCGGCGGAAGCTGCAGCAGGCCCTGGCTCAGGCGCGGCGCGGCATTGACGATCAGCCGTCCGTCCCGGCTCAGCGGGTCGCTCCGAACTGACGGTGGTCGGAGGACGCCTCGTCTCAGCCGGCCGGGTTTGAGTACTGGGCCTCGAAGGCCTCTGATGGGGCGATGGGCGTGATGACGTCGATGAGGACGCCGTTCGGGTCCGCCACGATGAAGTGACGCTGCCCGAAGTCCTCGTCGCGAAGCCGGAGTTCAGGGTGCAGACCTTCCCGGAGGACGAGCCGTTCCCATTCGGCGTCCACGTCCTCCACCTCGAAGTTGAGCAGCAGCCCTTGGACGGGTGTGCGATACGCCTCCGGCAGCGTCGGGTGTGTGTAGTCGAGCAAGGCCAGTTCGTAGGGGGACGTTCCGGGACGGCGCAGGCTCACGTACCAGTCGGCCTCGAACGTCGTCTCGAACCCCAGCAGTTCGGTGTAGAAGCGGTGAGATGCCGCTGGCTGAGGGGTGCAGATCACCGGGTAGAAGCTGGTCAGTCGCATGGAAACTCCTTTCACGTACCAGTGGTATGTGAAGCTACACTAACATACCGCTGGTATGTCAAGGAGGATGCGTGAACGTCAGGGCACGGCAGCGGGAGCGGACGCGAGAAGCGCTGCTGCGCGAGAGCAGGAGGCTGTTCGCCACTCGCGGGTACGGCGAGGTGAGCCTCTCCGAGATCGTCGGTGCGGCGGGGGTCACCAAAGGCGCGCTGTACCACCTGTTCGAGAGCAAGGCCGACCTCTTCCGCGCCGTCCTGGGACAGGTGCAGGAGGAGGTGGCCCGGACGGTGGCGCAGACCGCCGACGCCGAGGACGACCTGTGGACACGGTTCACGGCGGGCTGCCAGGCATTCCTCACCGCCAGCACGGCTCCCGGCATCCAGCGGATCATGCTCGTGGACGGTCCGGCGGTGCTGGGCTGGAACGAGTGGCGGGCACTGGACGAGGCCGGCTCGGCCAGCCATCTCGCCGACGTGATCACCGAGTTGATCAGTGCGGGCCTGATCGCTCCTCAGCCGGTCGCGCCGCTGACTCACCTGCTGTCCGGCGCGATGAATGAGGCCGCGCTGTGGCTGGCCGCGTCCGGTGACCCCACGGCGAACCTGCCCGATACGAGGTCGGCGCTGGCGCAGATGCTTGATGCCCTACGTGTTGGTTGATCGGGGCATGGCTCAGTGAGGCGGCCGCAGGTGCGGCGAGCGCCGTGCCCGGCAGGTGGTGTCGGCGTCGATGGGTGAGGCCTTGTGTGTGCCTCAACCACCAGGCTGATTGGGGCGGGCCCAGGCGGCCGACGAAAGCGCGGCACGGTCCCGCCGGGCGCGCAGTGGATGTGGTGGCTGGTCGGGTCGGTGTCGCCCCTGGTGTGGTGTGTTGGCCAGGTGGTCGGGGGCATCGTGCGGCGCGGTCTGGCGAGCGTGTGGTGGAGGCGGTGCGGGACGAACGGCGACGTGTCGTCGGATGAGCCCGGACGTCTCCCTGATGTCGACCCCTGCCGCCCCGTCTCGCTGGTTGGATCGGTGTCGCGTTGGGGCGGTGTGTCGGCTGGGTGGTCAGGCGATGCTGCTCATCGTGTGGGGGTTGGTCGTGGCTGGGCGTGGGGCGGCCACGTTGCGTGTGGCGCTGCCTAGGTGCCGGCCAACCAGCAGCCGTCTGTCACTAACGCCATGGCCAAGTACGCCCAGGCCTGGATGCGCTGCCTGGTGGAGAATGCGGCCGGAGTGGGCGCGGGTGGTTATGCCGGAGCCTGGGCTAGAAGGATGGCCAGGAGGTCCAGGGCGCCGCGCTTGTCCAGGGGATCGTTGCCGTTGCCGCATTTCGGTGACTGAATGCAGGACGGGCAGCCGGAGTCGCACTCGCAGGACGCGATCGCGTCGCGGGTGGCGTGGAGCCATTCGGCGGCGTCGGCGTAGCCGCGCTCGGCGAAGCCCGCGCCGCCCTCGTGGCCGTCGTAAACGAAGACGGTGAGGAGCCCGGTGTCGGGGTGGACGGCGGTGGACACGCCGCCGATGTCCCAGCGGTCGCACGTGGCGAAGAGGGGGAGCAGGCCGATCGAGGCGTGTTCGGCTGCATGGGCGGCGCCGGCCAGGTCGAGCCTGTCGAGAGAGGAGATCTGGGCGTCGGAGAGCGTCCACCAGACGGCGCGGGTGCGGAGGGTGCGGGTCGGGAGGTCGAGGGGTTTTTCGCCGAGCATCTCGCCTGTCTGCAGGCGGCGCATCTGGTAGGCGACGACCTGGCGGGTGACTTCGACGGTTCCGAAGCAGAGGGTGGCCTCGCCCCAGGACCTGGAGCGGAGCCGTTCGACGATGGTGATGTCGGTGACGTCGCGGGCGGTCGTCGAGTAGTCCGGGTCGGCGGATTCGACGAGCGCCACCGAGTCGTCCAGGTCGAGGGTTTGGACGATGAACGAGTCGCCTTGGTGGATGTAGACGGCCCCATCGTGGACGGTGGTGTGCGCGGACGACTCGTCGACGGTGCCGAGGAGTCGCCCGGTGCCCAGTTCGACGACCTGGATGGGCTCACCGCCCGCTCCCCGGATATCGGCCAGCCCGGCGGCCTTGTCACGGCGCGTCCAATACCAGCCCGCGGGGCGGCGGCGGAGGAAGCCGCGGCGGACGAGGTCGGGCAGCAGGGCGGCGGTGGAGGGGCCGAAGAGCGGGAGGTCGTCCTCGGTGAGCGGCATCTCGGACGCCGCTGCACAAAGGTGGGGTTCAAGGACGTACGGGTTGTCGGGGTCGAGCACGGTGGCTTCGACCGGTGTCCCGAAGATCGCCTCGGGATGGTGGACGAGGAACGTGTCGAGCGGGTCGTCGCGGGCCACCAGCACGGACAGCGCCGCCTGGCCGGAACGTCCGGCACGTCCGGACTGCTGCCACAGGGACGCGCGGGTGCCGGGCCAGCCGCAGACGAGGACGGCGTCAAGCCCGGAGACGTCGACGCCGAGTTCCAGGGCGTTCGTGCTCGCCAGGCCGATGATCGAACGGGAGCGGAGTGCGGCTTCCAGAGCGCGCCGTTCCTC
The DNA here is from genome assembly GCF_052245875.1 of Actinomadura sp. 3N407. Classification (NCBI taxonomy): domain Bacteria; kingdom Bacillati; phylum Actinomycetota; class Actinomycetes; order Streptosporangiales; family Thermomonosporaceae; genus Actinomadura; species Actinomadura sp. 3N407. Next base: position 409,009 of record NZ_JBQQBP010000002.1, on the reverse strand, counting down.
GGGGAGGTAGCCGGCGCGGTAGGCGGCGACCTGCTCCGCTAAGGCGGGAGTGACCTCGTGCAGAGCGCGCTTGGCGCTGAGTGCCACCGACTCTGCACCGCGCCTGGAGCGGACGAACGCGAGTGTCTGGACGCCTTCGACGACGAGGTCTGCCAGAAGGTCGCCGGCTTCGGCGGTGGCGGTGCGGCGGACGGGGGCGCCGTGCTCGCCGCGCAGTTCGGTGAGCGGCGGTTCCCAGAGCGCGAACGTCGCCGGGCCGCGTGGTGAGGCGTCGTCGTCGACGGCGACGACGTCCAGTCCGGTGAGGCGGGACGCGGTGGTCGCGGGCTCCGACGTGGTGGCGGAGGCGAGGATGAAGGTCGGGTCGGCGTGGTAGCGGGCGCACAGCCGGCGCAGGCGGCGCAGGACGTGCGCGACGTGCGATCCGAAGACGCCGCGGTAGCCGTGCGCCTCGTCGATGATGACGTAGCGGAGGCGGCGTAGGAACGACGACCAGCGGGAGTGACTTGGCAGGATCGACCGGTGGAGCATGTCCGGATTTGTCAGCACGTAGTTCGCGTGTTGCCGGACCCATGTTCGTTCGTCCTGTGGCGTGTCGCCGTCATAGGTCGCCGCGCGCACGCGCGTGAGGCGCAAGGAGCGCAGGGCGCGGAGCTGGTCGGCGGCGAGCGCCTTGGTCGGCGACAGGTAGAGGACAGTCCCCTCGCGGCGAGGATTCTCGTCCCCCGCGTAGATCGCCTCGATGGAAGGCAGCAGGTAGGCGAGGGATTTCCCGGACGCCGTCCCTGTGGCGATGATCACAGAGCGGCCCGCGTGGGCGTGTTCGGCGGCGGCGGCCTGGTGCTGCCAGGGCGCCTCGATTCCGGACGCGGCCAGCCGCTCGACCAATAGCGGCGTTGACCAGGCGGGCCAGTCGGCTCGACGGCCCTGACGTGCGGGAACGCTCTCCACATGGGTGATGCGTTCGCGCCGCGTGGGGTCGGCGAGCAGCCGGTCGAGGGGGGAGGAAGATCTTTGGGCGCCCATCAGGTTTTCAGTTTGCCAGCCGGGGCAAAACTACGGGAACGCCCCGGCGCCGGTGTGCCCGTCCCCCTGTCCTGGCCACTGGATCAGCAGGTCAGACGGGATGGCGCGAACTTTCGCCCGTGTGGGCGATAACGTGCGTGTACGACGCCGGAGCGTGGTTGAATCACGGCGAACTCTCGATGGCCGAACCGCCGCCCCGGTTGGCTCGAAGATCGAGATCAGATAGTGCTGCACGGCGCGCTGGAGGACTCTGTGGACCTGAAGGTGAACGACTACACCACTGACGATGGCCTCACCGTCATCAACGTGGAGGGCGAGATCGACGTCTACACGGCGCCGAAGCTTCGCGAGAAGCTCATCGACCTGGTCAACAAGGGCAAGTTCCACCTGCTCGTGGACATGGAGAAGGTGGAGTTCCTCGACTCCACCGGCCTCGGCGTCCTCGTCGGCGGGTTGAAGCGGGTGCGCGCCCACGACGGTTCGCTGGAGCTGGTGTGCACCCAGGAACGCATCCTCAAGATCTTCCGGATCACGGGGCTGACCAAGGTCTTCGGCATCCACGACTCGATCGCCGAGGCCGAGGAGAAGCGCAAGGGCGCCAAGTAGCGGCCTGTAGCTGAGATGTCGACCGTCGAACTGTCCTTCAGCGCGCTGCCCGTCCATGTCCGGACCGCCCGGCTGATCGTGACCGCCGTGGCCCGCCGCAGCGGTGTAGCCGAGCCGTTGCTGGACGAGGTCAGGCTCGCGGTCGGCGAGGCGTGCTCGCGTGCCGTGGAGGCACATCGCCTGCACTGCCCGGACGAGCCCGTCCGCCTGGAGTTGAGCGGCGCCGACCGCCGCTTCGAGGTGACCGTCAGCGACACCGTCCCCGAGGACGCGGCGGCGGGCCTCCCCACGACCCCGGACGCGGAGGAGTTCGAGTACGCCCTGGGCGAGGGCACCGCGGAGCTGGGGCTGGCCGTCATCGCCGGGCTCGCCGACGACGTGGAGATCGCCGCCACGCCCAAGGGTGTCCAGATACGGATGAGCTGGCCGGCCGAGGCGGAAGCGACCATCTGACGCGCACGCGTCCCCACCAACGGCCGAAGGCCCCGCCGAACCCGGCGGGGCCTTCGACGTCCCGCCCCGACCCCGCGCCCAGGGCGCCAGGACCCCCGGGCTCCAGGGCGTCTGGGCCCCGAAACGTCCCGCCCCCAGGACACCCCGCCCCCAGTTCGCCCCCGACCCGTCACGACACCTCAGGGCCCCTCCCACCCCCGCGCCTCCTTCCCCACCGCTGATCTCCCACCACTGCCTCCACCAAGCACCCGCACGTGCCCTCACGAGCCCGCTCGCGCGTGCCCTCACGAGCCCGCTCGCGCGTGCCCTCACGAGCCCGCTCGCGCGTGCCCTCACGAGCCCGCTCGCGCGTGCCCTCACGAGCCCGCTCGCGCGGCCCCGGGACGGTCTCGCAGCCGACCAGTCCTGTCTCACCATCAAGCTGACCGGCTGACCGTTCGTGTCTCGCCATGGCGACGTCGGTCGCGAGTGGTCTTGCGGCGTGGGCTGTTGGGGGAGGGGCGTGTCTCGCTGCGGGTTGGTGGTCGACCGCTGGAGGTTGGGGGGTGTCCGGATTGGGACTGGTGGGGCCGGTGGGGTTTTGGGTGTGAGATTCTCTTGGGGATGATCTCGGTCTGGGTCGATTTGGGTCTGGACATATTCCGTGTTAATGGCTAGCTTAAATGCCGACGCCGGTGGCCTCGCCGATGCGCCTTTGACGTGCTGCGCATGTCAAGGTGGCCGCGAGGTAATAGTGAGCTAACCCAGGCTGACCTGGGACAATGCCGCCTGTCCGGGCTTATGGGGGAAATTCCGGCGTACCGTCCATTGCATTTTGGCGACATCCGCTTCCAGGGCCCTTCGGCCTTAACATTCGACCTACGCGTGCGTAGACTCCCGGCACCCGCGTTGCCGTGCGAGGGCGTTCGAAATCATGACTCGCGGGGTACGCGGTAAAGATCGTCTTTAGACGGTCGAGATCGCAACACCCCTGTCGAGGAGGACGGATGTCTGGGCTTTCCCTGTCAAGCCCGGCCAGCGCAGACGTGGATCTCGGCGGCGGCGACCTCTCATTGGTCGTCGTCGTCGCTGTGGTCGCACTGCTGGCACTGGCCGTCGCCGCGGGTCTCGTACGTGATGTCCTGGCCGCGGGCCAGGGCACCGACAAGATGCAAGAGATCGCGCGGGCCGTTCAGGTAGGAGCGAGCGCCTACCTGAAACGCCAGTTCCGAACGGTCGCGGTCTTCGTGGTCCTGATCCCGCTCGTACTGCTGTTGCTACCCGCCGACTCGACCGGGGAACGCATCGGACGATCGGTCTTCTTCATCATCGGTGCGCTGTTCTCGGCCGTCACCGGGTTCGTCGGCATGTGGCTGGCGGTCCGGGGCAACGTCCGGGTCGCGGCGGCCGCCCGTGAGGACGGCGGCGAGAAGACGGCGATGCGCATCGCCTTCCGCACCGGCGGCGTCGCCGGCATGTTCACCGTCGGGCTCGGCCTGTTCGGTGCGGCGGTCGTCGTGCTGGCCTACAAGGGCGACGCGCCGAAGGTCCTGGAGGGCTTCGGCTTCGGTGCCGCGCTGCTCGCCATGTTCATGAGGGTCGGCGGCGGCATCTTCACCAAGGCCGCCGACGTGGGCGCCGACCTGGTCGGCAAGGTCGAGCAGGGGATCCCCGAGGACGACCCCCGCAACGCGGCGACCATCGCCGACAACGTGGGCGACAACGTCGGCGACTGCGCCGGCATGGCCGCCGACCTGTTCGAGTCGTACGCGGTGATGCTCGTCGCGGCGCTGATCCTGGGCACCGCGGCGTTCGGCACCGAGGGACTGGTGTTCCCGCTGATCGTGCCGATGATCGGCGTGATCACCGCGGTGATCGGCATCTTCGCGGTGGCGCCCCGGGCCGGTGACCGGTCCGGGATGACGGCGATCAACCGGGGCTTCTTCATCTCGGCGGCGATCTCGGCGATCCTCGTCGCGATCGCCGCGTTCACGTACCTGCCGTCGTCGTTCGCGGAACTCACCGGGGTCACCGACACGGCGATCCAGAACCTGGACGCCAACCCGCGCTGGGTGGCGCTCGGCGCGGTCCTCATCGGCATCGTGCTGGCCAGCGCGATCCAGCTGCTCACCGGCTACTTCACGGAGACGAACCGCAAGCCGGTCCAGGAGGTCACCAACAGCGCCCGCACCGGGCCCGCGACCGTCATCCTGTCCGGCATCTCGCTCGGCCTGGAGTCGGCCGTCTACACCGCGCTCGTGATCGCGAGCGCCGTGTACGGGGCGTTCCTGCTCGGCTTCGGCAACACCACCGTCGCGCTGTTCGCGGTGGCGATGGCCGGTACCGGCCTGCTGACCACCGTCGGCGTGATCGTGTCGATGGACACGTTCGGTCCCGTCTCCGACAACGCCCAGGGCATCGCCGAGATGTCCGGGGACGTCCAGGGCGAGGCCGCGGCCGTCCTCGAACGGCTGGACGCGGTCGGCAACACCACCAAGGCGATCACCAAGGGCATCGCGATCGCGACGGCGGTGCTCGCCGCGACGGCGCTGTTCGGCTCGTTCCGGACGACGGTGATCTCGGCGTTGAACGACGCGTCCGACGAAGCCAAGGACGCGCTCGGCGGGTTCGGTGTGTTCAGCCTGTCGATCGACAACCCGAACGTGCTGATCGGGCTGATCATCGGCGCGTCCGTGGTGTTCATGTTCTCCGGTCTGGCCATCATGGCGGTCGGCCGGGCGGCCGGGCGGGTCGTGGTCGAGGTGCGGGAGCAGTTCCGCACCAAGCCCGGGATCATGGACTACACCGAGAAGCCCGACTACGACCGGGTCGTGGACATCTGCACCCGGGACGCGCAGCGCGAGCTCGCCACCCCCGGACTGCTGGCGATCATGACTCCGATCGCGGTCGGCTTCGCGCTCGGGTACGCGCCGCTGGGCGCCTACCTGGGCGGCGCGATCGCGGCGGGCGTGCTGATGGCGGTGTTCCTCGCCAACTCCGGCGGCGCCTGGGACAACGCCAAGAAGCTCGTCGAGGAGGGCCAACTCGGCGGCAAGGGCAGCCCCGCGCACGAGGCCACGATCATCGGTGACACGGTCGGCGACCCGTTCAAGGACACCGCCGGTCCCTCGATCAACCCGCTGATCAAGGTGATGAACCTCGTCGCGCTGCTGATCGCGGACGCGGTCGTCACGTACGCGGGCAACACCCTGCTGCGCGTCGTGGTGACCGTGCTGTCCGTCGCGGTCGTGGTGGCCGCCATCGTGATCTCCAAGCGGCGCGCCGACCCGATCGCCGAGCCGGCCGTCGAGGGCGGCGCACCCGGCCCGGCCGCCACGGAAGGCGGCGAGGCCGAGGGCGGCGCCGTCGAGGAGGGCTCCCCGGAGGAGGCGGCTGTCGGCGCCGACTCGGGCGGCGCCACGGCCGAGTCCGGCAACGAGGAGTCGTCCGCCAAGAACGGCTGACCGTTCGGGCGGACCTGATGGTCGACGCAGAGGGGCCGGCGGCGACGAGCCGCCGGCCCCTCTGCGTGCCCGGGGTCCTGTCACGTCCGCCCGGGGCCGGTCATACGCTGTACGTGCCGGAGTGAACTGAAAGCGGGAGGCGCTGTGGCGAGCGGCGGCAAGTCGACGATGTCGGGAGCCAAGGGCTTCGCCATCGTGCTCGGCGGGATGCTCGGCGTCCTGCTGGTGCTCTGGGCCCTGGCGGCCATGGTCGCCCCGTAACTCCCGCCGACCGGTGGTCTGCAATGGGTCGGTATGGCACGTGCTGAGGCAGTCGACGCGAACACGCCGACCTCAGGCGCCGCCGCAACCGCGCAACGGCCGAAACCGTCGCGATCGCGACCGAAGGCGGATTCGAGCGGAGCGAGGACCTGATCACGCAGCGAGCCGCAAGGCGAGTCGGAGCGATGCGGCGATCGCACCGCATTTGCCCGACGATGGAGGCCGCTGGGCTGAAGGAGGAGGGAAATGCCAACATGCATCGTGCTCCGGCACGCCAAGGCCGTCGCGGGGCTGGGGATCGCCGATATCGACCGGACTCTCAACGACCGTGGCCGGCGGGACGCCGCGGCGGCCGGTGAGTGGCTGCGCGCGAACGACCTCGTCCCGGAGCTGGTGTTGTGTTCCACGTCGGCGCGGACACGGGAGACGCTCGCCCTGCTGGACGTCGACGCAGAGGTGAGCTTCGAGTCCGGGATCTACGACAACGACCCGGACGGGCTCCTCACGCTGGTGGCCCAGACTCCGGACGATGTCGGGCGGCTGCTTCTGGTGGGGCACAACCCGTCCGTGCACCAGCTCGTCCACGACCTGACCGGAAGCGCCCCGGACAGGTTCCCGACGTGCGCGTTCGCCGTGATCGAGCTGCCGGGCGCGTGGACGGACGTCCGTCCCGGCGCCGGTACGCTCCGCGCCACCCACACCCCGAAGGACTGACGTCAGGGACGCGGCTCGGTGGCGTTCAGCGACGACTCGATGACCGTCGCGGCGTCCTCGCGCAGCATCCGGATCGTGTGGCGGGTACCGGACACCTGGAGCAGGGCGTGCCGGAGCGGGGTGAACTCGTCCCGGCCGACACCCGACGTGATCTCGGCGCGGCGCCGCCGGGTGAGCTTGGACAGGTGGGCGTCGAGGTCGGCGAGTTGCTCGCTCAGCTCCTCGGTCGGCGTGGCGGCCTTCGGGTCGCGTGCCTCCGGTTCCTCCAGCAGTTCAGCGGTCTCCTCCAGCTGGTCGGCGAGGCGGTCGAGGATCTCGGGGATCGGCCCCGTGTCGACGGCCTCCTCGCGGGACAGCTTGGCGACCGTGATCAGGTGGTCGCGGGTGCGGTGCGCGGCGTCCACCGCGGTCTCCAGTCCGGCGATCAGCTCGGTGTCGGGCACCCGTTCGTGGCCGAGCCGCGTCCGGGTGCCGGCGACGGCCTCCGCGGACCGTTCCGCGGCGACGATCGTGTCGTGCGGCAGCCGGACGCGTTCCCCGGCGAGGACGTCCGCCGCAGCCCGCACGAGGCCGGCGTGCCGGTCGAGGAGCCGGCCGAGGAGCACGGGCAGGCGTTCCAGGTGCCCGGCGGGCCACAGCAGCCGGACGGCGAGATACGCGATGACCGTCCCGCCGAACGTCAGCACGATCCGCTGGCCGGCGGTGACCCAGTCGGCGGGTGTGGAGAAGTCCAGCAGCAGCATCGCGAGCGGCGTCCCGAACAGGGCCCAGTAGGCGAAGTTCACCGCGCGCATCGCGAACCCCGCCACCGCGAAGCAGAAGACGATCCCCGCGACGGTCGGCGGCCCGGGCGCGAGCGTCAGGATGACGGCCGCGACGGCCGACCCGGCCGCGGTGCCGCCGACGCGCTGGACGAGCCGTTCGACGGTTTCGCCGTAGGTGGCGCGCAGGCTCAGCATCGCGGTGATCGTCATCCAGTGCCCGTACCCGAGGTCCAGCGCGGCGGCCAGCGCCATCGTCACCAGGGCCGTCACGAAGACGCGCGACACCTGCCGGAACATCGGTGAGCGGGTCCGGACGGCGCGGCGGAGCCGCTCCCAGACCGGTGCCGGGTCGAACTCGGGCATCCGGGGCGGGCCGAGCCCGAACCGGAGGCCGCCCGCGACGAGGCGGCGGGCGGAGGCGACCTCGCCGGTGATGCGGTCGACGGACAGGCGCACCTGCCCGATCAGCGCGACCGCGACGAGGTCCTCGTCCCCGGCGAGACCCGCGCGCCTGATGTGTTCGGCGGCCCGCCCCATCCGCCGGACGGCGGCGGACTCCTCCTGGCCGAGCGGCGCCTCGCCCGCGCTCGCGACCGCGCCGGACAGCAGCCGCAGCCGCGCCGCGAGCGCCGAGATCGCCGTCTGCGTCTCCTCCCGCCACTCGCGGTCCGGCGGATAGTTCTTCGCGGCCTCCAGGACGGCCTGGAGCGTCACCGTCTCGTGCAGGACACGTCCCAGCGCCTCGATGAGCCGTTCGGGCCTGGTGGGCTCGGTCCGCCCGCGCCCGGACCGGTACAGCGCGTAGGTGGCGCGGGCCGCGGTCAGCGCCTCGGACGCCGCCCGCCGTTTGGCCTCCCAGTCGGGGATGCGGGTGACGGCCATCAGGTCGGGGTTCGTCAGGTCGACGTCGTCGAGCGGGCTGCCGTCGGGTGCCCCGACGTCCTGCGCGACGGCGTCCAGCGCCTCCGCGACCGCGTCCGCCGTCTCGCTCAGCGCAGCCCGCAGCGGACGCAGGCGCCGCGCGGGCCACGGCGCCAGCAGCAGACCGGCGAAGAGCAGCCCGCCTATCAGCTCCAGTATCCCGATGAGGATGACGTCGGTCGGCGGCCGGACCGCGCTGAGCAGCACCGCCAGCCCCGCCGTCGCCCCGATCCGCGGGACGGCGACGCCCAGCGCGATCAGCGGCGGCACCACGAAGACGGGCAGCCACGCGGTCTCGCTCAGCAGCCCGCCGACCGCCGACCCGACCGCCACCACGAGCACGCCGACCGCGAGATCCCGGGCCCGCGCCCCGTACGGCCCTTCCGGCGCCCGCAACGCGACCAGATACGCGCCGAGCGCGATCATCGACCCCTGCGCGCCGTGCCCGGTCACCGCCCCGGCGAACAGCGGCACCGCCATCGCGATGGCGGCCACCACCCCGTACATCGGGGCGGCCTGTCCCCCGATCCGGGCGTAGGCCCCCCGCGCCCGCTGCAGCACCGGTCGTCCGCCTCTTCCTCGACACCTCGGGCGGCTCGCAACCCCGCCGTCTCACCTGTACCCAGGTGATCGTCCACTAAGGCCGAACGCCCGGTGCGACGATGTTCATCCCAGCTCATCGTTCATCCCAAGTCACCCAGGTCACCCCGGGTCGTCCCTGGGACGCCGCCTGCTCGCCGAGCATTCCGGCGAGCAGGGGAGGCGTCGAGAGCGGGCTTGCGGTCGTGCGCCGGGGAGGCGCTTCCTCCGCCGAACAGCGGGCGTGCCCCGGCTGGCCGCAGCCGGCGTCGTCAAGGGCTCCCGGCGGCCGGAAGATCGTGAACCGTGACACTTGCGAGAGGATCGGCCCTCGCCCGGGCCGCCGGATCTAACGCTCGTCGGCGGCGTCGGCGGCTTCCACTTCTTCGCGGGAGATGCCCAGGAGGAAGACGATCGTGTCCAGGTAGGGGACGTTGACGGCGGTGTCGGCGGCCTCGCGGACGACGGGTTTGGCGTTGTAGGCGATGCCGAGGCCGGCGGCCTGGAGCATGTCGAGGTCGTTGGCGCCGTCGCCGATGGCGACCGTCTGGCTGATCGGGATGCCGGCTTCCTTGGCGAAGCGTTCGAGGGCGACGGCCTTGCCGGCGCGGTCGATGACCGGACCGGAGATCCGGCCGGTGATCTTGCCGTTCTCGATCTCCAGGGTGTTGGCGGCGGAGTAGTCGATGCCGAGGTCGTCGACTAGGCCGTCGGTGACCTGGGTGAAGCCGCCGCTGACGATCGCGAACTTGTAGTCGAGGCGCTTCAGGGTGCGGACCATGGTGCGGGCGCCGGCGGCGAGGCGGAGCTTGTCGCGGACATCGTCGACGGCGGACGCGTCGAGCCCGGCCAGGAGCGCGACCCGTTCGCGGAGGGAGCCTTCGAAGTCGAGTTCGCCGCGCATGGCGGCCTCGGTGACCTTGGCGACCTCGTCGAGGCAGCCGGCGTGTTCGGCGAGCAGTTCGATGACCTCGCCCTGGATGAGGGTGGAGTCGACGTCCATGACGATCAGCCGTTTGGCGCGGCGGTGCAGGCCGCTCTGCTGGACGGCGACGTCCACTTCCTGTTCGGCGGCCTCGGCGGTGAGGGCGGCGCGGAGGGCGTCGGGGTCGGCGCCGGAGACGTCCATCTCGATGCAGGTGACGGGGTTCTGCGCGAGCCGCTCGATGCGGTCGATGTTGGCGCCGTGCGCGGAGATCCTCCCGGCCATGCCGGCCATGGCGGCGGGCTTGAGCGGGGCGCCGAGGACGGTGACGTGGAGGCGGCCGCTGCGCTTCGGCATCCGCTTGTTGCGGCCCGTGGACAGCTCGATCTCCATGTCGAGGTCGTTGGCGACGCGTTCGGCGGCGTTCCACACCCGGCCGATGTCGGCGCCTTCGCTGTAGGCGAGCAGGACGCCGAGGACGAGCCGCCCGCGGATCACGACCTGTTCGACGTCGGCGACGAGGAGGGGGAACTCCGCGAGTGTCCGGAAGAGACGCGACGTCACGCCGGGGCGGTCGCGTCCGGTGAGTGTGATGAGCAGCGTGCGCTGTGCTGACCCGTCCATAACTGTTCACAACGGTACCGGCCGTGACGTGGCGAACGTGCGCCAGGTCCAGCATGCAAGACGGCGGGCTAGTAGGGCAGGAGGAGATTGACGTCTCCGAACTCGTGCCAGAGGTAGCGTTCGGCCAGGGCGGCCTCGTAGGTGGAGGCGATCAGGTCGGGTCCCGCTATGGCGGTGAGCATCATCAGGTGGGACGACTTGGGCTCGTGCAGGCCGGTGAGGAGGCCGTCGACGGCCTGTACGCCGCGCTCCGGGGTCACGATGTGTTCGGTCCACCCTTGGGATGCCCGGACGTGCCCGGAGGCGTCCACGGACGTTTCCAGGGCGCGGACGGCGGTGGTGCCGACGGCGATCACCCGGTGGCCGCGGGAACGGACGTGCCCGACGAGCGCGGCCGTCGGTTCGGGGACCTCGTAGCGTTCGGCGTACGGGGGTTCGTGGGCTTCGGGGGACGCGACGCCCGTGTGCAGGGTGATGGGGGCGATGAGGACGCCGCGTGAGACGAGCCGGGTCACCAGGTCGGTGGTGAAGGGGCGGGCGGCGCTCGGCATTTCGGCGCTGCCGGTCGTCCGGTCGTGGGCGAACACGGTCTGGTACGCGGCGGCAGGCCAGTCGCGGCGGACGTACCCGTACCGGATCGGTGTGCCGTGGCGCCGCAGGTACGGGACAACGTCGGTGCTGAGCCGGGCCTGCCAGAGACGATCCGACACCCCGCGGGGGGACGACCCTCCAGGCCCTCCGGAACCGCTTGTGTGCCGTCCGATCAGGGTGAGGGTCGCGCCGCCGGGCAGCGGGATCCATTCGCCGGGGGAGCCGCCCGAGTAGGGGCTGCTGGTCTTGCCGGTGAGGCGGCGCAGTTCGACGATCCACAGCCGGTCGCCGCCGCCGGGCACCGGCGTGGAGAAGTGGACGCTGATCCGGTCGAGGCGGACCGCGGCCGGCAGTGTGGACGAGGTGTTGACGACGAGCAGGTCGCCCGGGTCGAGCAGTGCGGGCAGGTCGCGGAACTCGTGGTGGGAGATTTCCCCGGTGGCGCGGCGTGAGACGAGGAGCCGGACGCCGTCGCGGGTCCGGCCGCGTGCTCCCGAGCGCCGCTCTTCGGGTGGCTCGTGGGCTTCCAGGGACGGGGGAAGTGTGAAGTCGACGGTCATGTGCGGACCTCCAGCCGGAGTGCGGCGATCACGCCGAGGGCGGCGATCGCGGCGAACAGTGCCCCGGCGACGGCCAGGCCCGTGTCGAGCCGTGCGCCGCCGAAGCCGGCGACCAGCGCGCCCGCGACGCCGACCACGAGGGAGGAGCCGAGGGTGTCGCTGATCTGAAGCGAGGACGAGTTGACGCCCTGCTCGTCCTCGGGGGACAGGTCGAGGAGCAGGACGGAGAGGCTGCTGATCGCGAAGCCCATTCCGGCGCCGCCGATGATCCACGCGGGGACGGCGAGCCAGCCGGAGAGCTGGAGCGCGATGGCGGTGAGGATGATGCCGGCGGTGACGAGCACGGCGCCGAGGCGGGCGAAGAACGCGCGGGGGCGCTTGGACCTGGCCTGGATCTGGGCCGACGCCGACCAGCCGAGCGCGCCGACCGTGAGGACGATCCCCGCCTGCGCGGCGCTGAAGTCGTGCAGGCGGGTCAGCGCCAGGGGGATGAACACGTTCGCGCCGAAGAACGCGCCGGACAGCAGGCCCCGGACGAGGATGACGCTCGGCAGTCCGCGGCGGAGCCGCAGCGTCCCGGCGGGCAGGAGTTTCGGCAGCCCGTACGCCAGGCCCGCGAGTCCCGCGACGGAGGCCGCCGCCATCGTCCAGCCGGGGGCGTCCAGTCCGTACAGGAGGATCCCGGCGCCCGCCGACACCGCGATCGCGGCCAGGTAGCGGCCTTTGCCCGCGTTGGGGACGGCGTCCACGGCCTTGATGCCGCGCAGCGCCGGGACGAGCATCAGCGTCGGCGGGATCACCAGCGGGATCAGTCCGAGGAACACCCACCGCCACCCGGCGTGCTCGGCGATGACGCCGCCGACGGCGGGGCCGATCAGCGACGGCAGCACCCACGCCGCGGCGAGGATCCCGAACACGCGGGCACGGAGGTCCTCCGGGTAGACGCGGGCGATCACGACGTACATCGCGACCATCGCGACGCCCGAGCCGAGGCCCTGCACCGCGCGCCCGGCGACGAACAGCCACATGGACGGGGCGGCACCCGCGATCACCAGCCCGGCGACGAACGTCCCGAGGCCGATCATGAACGGCCGCACGGGGCCGGACCGGTCGATCCAGCCGCCCGCCAGGACGGTCGACAGCAGGCTCGTGATCAGGGTGGCGCTGAAGCCCCACGCGTACAGCGACAGGCCGTTCAGGTCGCCGGCGACCACCGGCATGACCGTGCCGACGGCCATGGACTCGAACGCCAGCAGCGTGACGACCAGGACGATCCCCAGCGTCGCGCCCCGGAACCCGGCCTCCCGCGGTTTCGTCCCGGGATCGGGCGGCGAGGCCAGATGCTCGGGTTCGAGCACGGTGGTCATCGTGGACCGGCCAGGTCGGCGGCCCGGTACCGGCCGCTGGCCGGCCGGCCGGTCACGAGACGGCGGAACGCGGCGGCCGCGTCCTCGGGCGGCGGCGCGGAGGCGGCGTCCTCGCCCGCGTCGCGCAGCATGGCGGTGTTCATCTCGCCCGGATCCGCCCACCACACGGCCACGTCGGGCTCCTCGGCCGCCAGGACGTTCGACAGCTGCTCCAGGGCCGCCTTGGACGTCCCGTAGCCGCCCCACGTCTCGTAGTTCTCCACGGCCGCGTCCGACGTGATGTTGAGGATCGCGCCGCGCCGTTCACGGAGGCTCGGCAGGGCGTCCTGGATCAGCGCCAGCGGCGCCAGGACGTTCGTCGCGAACGTGGCCGCCAGATCGGCGACGGGCAGGTCGGCGAGCCGCGGCATCGGCGTCGGGCCGAGGGTGCTCGCGTTGTTGACGAGGAGGTCGAGCCCGCCGTCCACCGCCCGGACGAGGTCGGCGCGGTGCGCGGGATCGGCGACGTCCCCGGCGACGGCCGTGACGCTTCCCCCGATCTCCTGGACGGCGGCCGAGAGCGCGTCCGCGTCGCGCGCGTCGATGACGAGGTGCCAGCCGTCCCGGGCGAGTTCACGGGCGAGCGCCCGGCCGAGTCCGCGGGACGCCCCGGTGATCAGTGCTGTCTTCATGCCTTCGACGCTAGGAATCGGCGCCGCTCATGGCATCGGCCGACAGGTCCCGCTGCGGGTGGTCAGATGGTCCTAGGACCAGCGTCCGGGATGCCCCGCCGGTACGGCCGGAGACGCCCTCGCCGGGGCCGGTGTTCCGGGTGTGGCGCCCCGTGTGCGGGGTCCCGCGACATGGGGAGAGCGAGAAGACCCGGGCACCGAGTACGGTCTTCACATGTGAGTGCCGGAAGGCGCTCAGCCGAGGGCGACGAGAGGCCGGGATGGAGACCGAGGACGGCTGCCGCGGCGACCAGGGCGCGACCCTGCACGCCGTGAGTTCCGCCGTGCTCGCGGTGACCCGGCACCTGTCCGTCCACGAGGTGCTCCAGGTGATCGTCCGGGCGGCGGCCCAGCTCCTGGACGCCCGGTACGCGGCGCTCGGCGTGCCTGACGACGAGGGCTCGTTCGCCGAGTTCGTCGTCGAGGGCATCTCGGAGGAGGAGTGGGAGCGGATCGGCCCGCTTCCCCGCCAGCACGGCATGCTCGCCGCCATGCTGCACGGTGACACGCCGAAGCGGCTCACCGACATCCGAAAAGAGCCGGAGTTCGAGGGCTGGCCGGTCGCGCACCCCATCCTGAAGGACTTCCTGGGCGTGCCGATCCGGGACGGCGAGGACATCCTCGGCATCGTCTTCCTGGCCAACAAGCAGCGCCCCGGCGGGTTCACCGAGGGCGACGAAGACCTCCTCACCCTGTTCGCCGCGCACGCCGCGATCGCCATCTCGAACGCCCGGCTGCACGAGCACAACCGTGAGCTGACGGTCGTCGCCGAACGCAACCGCATGGCCCGCGAACTGCACGACGCCGTCGCCCAGAAGCTCTTCTCGCTGCGCCTCACCGCCCGCACCGCGTCGGCGCTGGCCGAACGCGACCCCGCCCGCACCGTCAAGGAGCTGGAGCAGGTCGAGCGGCTGGCCGCCGAGGCCCTCGCCGAGCTCCGCGCCGTGATCTTCGAGCTGCGTCCGGCGGACCTCGCGGACGGGCTGGTCTCCTCGCTGCGCAAGCACGTCGAGGTCCTCGACCGGGCCCACGAGACGACCGTGCGCATCGCCGCCGACGAGACGGTCGTCCTGCCGGAGGAGCATGAGGCCGTCGCCTTCCGCATCACCCAGGAGGCCCTCTACAACGCGCTGCGACACGCCGGGGCGCGGACGGTGGAGGTCCGTCTGGCCACGGAGGACGGACGCGCCGTGCTGGAGGTCGCCGATGACGGCTCGGGCTTCGACGCGTCCGACTCGGCCGAGCCGCAGGGCGGGCTGGGGCTCGAATCCATGCGGGACCGGGCGTACTCGATCGGCGGTGGCCTCACGATCGACGCCGCGCCGGGGCGGGGCACGACCGTCCGGCTGGAGGTGCCGCTGTGACCGCGGACGGCGCGAGGCCGCGCGGCGGGACGATCAAGGTCCTGATCGCCGACGACCATCCGGTCGTCCGGCAGGGACTGCGCACCTTCCTCGGCATCCAGGACGACATCGAGGTCGTCGGCGAGGCCGGGGACGGCGCGTCGGCCGTGACACTGGCCGAATCGCTGGAGCCCGATATCGTGCTCCTGGACCTCAAGATGCCGGGCGCCGACGGTCTGGCCGCGCTGACGGAGCTGCGGGCTCGTGGGGTGCCGGCAAGGGTGCTGGTCCTGACCAGCGTCACCGAGCGCGGGCACGTGCTGCCGGCAGTCCAGGCGGGTGCGGCCGGGTATCTGTACAAGGACGTCGATCCGCAGGCGCTCGTCCAGGCCATCCGGGCGGTCCACGACGGGCATGTGCTGTTCGCGCCCGACGCGGCGGAGGCGATGCT
Source organism: Actinomadura sp. 3N407 (assembly GCF_052245875.1). Lineage (NCBI taxonomy): Bacteria > Bacillati > Actinomycetota > Actinomycetes > Streptosporangiales > Thermomonosporaceae > Actinomadura > Actinomadura sp. 3N407. The sequence continues at coordinate 393,671 of NZ_JBQQBP010000002.1, read as the reverse complement.
GGCGGACGGGTCGGCGGCCCGTGCCGCCGGAGGGAACGACCGCGGCCTGGCCGCGCTGACCGAACGGGAACGGGAGGTGCTCGTGCACATTGCGCGGGGCAGGTCCAACCGGGAGATCGCCCGCGCGCTCGTGGTGTCCGAGAAGACGGTCAAGACGCACGTCAGTAATCTGCTCATGAAACTGGGAGTCCACGATCGGACGCAGGCGGCGCTGTACGCCGTCCGGCACGGCGTCGGTTCGTCCGGCGTCCCCGGGGAAACCGGGGAAGCCACCGCCCGCGGCTGATACAACTCCTCTGACAGGATCGTCATCGAAATTGGTATGAACGTAGCAATCAGATACGCAGCAGGCAGCGACATCGGGTGCAACCGAGAGAACAACGAGGACTCGGGCTACGCCGGTGCGCAGTTGATCGCGGTCGCGGACGGCATGGGCGGCTACGCGGGCGGTGAGGTCGCGAGTTCCACCGTGATCGGCTCACTGCGCTCCCTGGACACCGATGCCCGCAAAGACGATCTTGTTGACATGCTGGGCCGCGCGGTGGCCGAGGCCAACGAGAAATTGCGGATCGTCCGGGAGGAACGCCCCGACCTGAGCCGGATGGGCACCACGCTCACCGCCATGCTCTGGTCCGGCGACTCCGTGGCGCTGGCGCACGTCGGAGACTCGCGCGGCTACATGCTGCGCGACGGCGAGCTCTATCAGATGACCCAGGACCACACGATGGACGAGCTGCTCAAGGCGGAGGCCGAGCAGGCGGGCCAGACCGCCGACCCGGCCGAGACGTCGCGGCTGTCGCACGTGCTGTACCGGGTGCTGGACGGACGCGAGGACCGCGAGCCCGATCTGCGGCTGCGCGAGGCCCAGCTCGGCGACCGCTATCTGCTGTGCTCGGACGGGCTGAGCGGCCCGGTCGACGCGCAGAAGATCTACGAGGTGCTGTCCGCGGAGGCCGACCCGCAGCGGGCGGTCGACCGGCTGATCGAGATGGCCCGCGACAACGGCGGCCCCGACAACATCACCGCGGTCGTCGCCGACGTCGTCGAGTCCGAGCACGTCACCGGCGCCGAGTCCACGATGGTCGTCGGCGCCGCGGCCCAGGCCTGACCAGGTCCCCCGGCCCGGCAGCCCGACAGACCACCCCCGCATGCCTGCACACCGCCCACCTTCACCCGCCTCGCGCCTCCACGCGCCCCCCGACCTCAGCGCGCCCACTACAAACTCACCCCGCTCACCCGCCCCCCGCCTCGCTCCGAACCACGCCTGGCTTGCTCACATGTTCGGTTCGCTTCGCGGGCGGCCCGGCTCCCGCGCGTGACCTGGTCACCTGCGTGGCGCCCTCGTTCGGAGGCTTCCGGTGTCCTGGGTCGCGTGTTCTTCGCCACGCTCCCCATTGGAACCGTCCAACCTCATGGGCGCCGTCCGCCCCCGCTGTGGTGGACCGGGTGGCGGATTTCCAGACGATTCATGGAACTCGTCGGGTAAAAGAGTGCTCACGCCGGTGGCGATTTGTCCTACTCTTGCCGAGAGGTGGTGTCGCCGAGCGCTGCGTAACGGTCCGATCGCAGATCGTTGCCAGGGCTTGACCCGCCTCAGGGTGCACCCGGTATACGGGACACTCAGCTTTAGTCATCGAGGCGGAGGATTCGTGGGGGAAGCGCCCGGGGCGGCGGCCACCTGTGCACCGGACGGTGTACTCGGCGGGCTCGTCAGCCGGACCCTCACCGCAGCACGGCACGGACCCCTGGGTGTGGTGCTGCGTGTTGCGGCGATGGCCGTCGCGGCCGTCGGCGCGTCATGGATCCACCGTGTCAACGACCCCGGCGTGCTCTGTCCCCTTCGGGCGCTCACCGGAATCCCGTGTCCCCTGTGCGGGGGGACCACCGTTTTCATCGAGTTCGGCTCGGGTCGTCCCGCCCAGGCCGTGCTCGCGAATCCGATGGTCCTCACCGGCGCGATCGCCGTGGCGGTCGCACCACTGGGGCTGGGAGGACGGTGGTGGGCACTCCAGCCGAAGACCCGTGCCTGGATGCTCGGCACCGCCCTCGTGGGGTCGGAGTTGTGGCAGCTCGTCCGGTTCGGTGTTCTGCGCGTTTGAGCCGCGGTCGATCGTCGGTCAGACTTGCGGAGCCCACCGGGTCCGGCGGGCGTCACATAACCACAGGGTCAATCTATAAGGAGCAAGTGTGGGTAACCCCTACGACCCGTACGGTCAGCAGCCGGGCTACGGGCAGCAACAGCCCGGGTACGGCCAGCAGCCCCCAGCCCAGCCCGGCTACGGTCAGCCCCCGGCGCAGCCGGGCTACGGCCAGCAGCCCCCCGCGCAGCCGGGCTACGGTCAGCCCCCGGCGCAGCCGGGCTACGGCCAGCCCGCGGCGCAACCCGGGTACGGCCAGCAGCCTCCCGCCCAGCCCGGCTACGGTGCGCCTGCGGCGCCCCCGGCACAGCCCGGGTACGGCCAGCAGGAGGTCCACCACCACCACTACGGCTCCGGCGGCCAGTTGGCCGAATGGGGCTCGCGTGCCGGTGGCTACATCATCGACTACCTGGTCATCGGCGCGCCGTTCTTCGTGCTGTACCTGATCGGCAGCCTGCTGTCGAGCTCGGGTGGCGGTGCCGCCGTCATCGGCGCGCTGTTCATGCTGATCGGGTTCGCCGTCTACCTCGCCGCCTTCCTCTGGATCTGCTACCAGGAGGGCACCACCGGCCAGTCGATCGGCAAGCGGCAGATGGGCATCCGTCTCGTCAGCGCGCAGACCGGCCAGCCGATCGGTTTCGGCATGGCCTTCGTCCGCAAGATCGCCCACGTCCTCGACGGCGCCGTGTGCTACCTCGGCTTCCTCTGGCCGCTGTGGGACGACCGCAAGCAGACGTTCGCCGACAAGGTCTGCAACACCCTCGTGGTGCGCAACTGATCATCGGCTCGTGAGCGGGGCGTCCCTTCCGGGGGGCGCCCCGTTTCCGTTCACGGGACGTGATCGAACGCGCTGTTGCAGGCGGCCACGAGGGCCCGCCGGACGGCCCGGTCCAGCAGCCGGAGGGCCTCACCGCGGCGCCGCATCTGGTCGGCGCCCAGGCCGCGGTCGTCCATCTGCCGGGCGAGTTCCACGACGAGGGAGAGCCGGCCGGCGAGCGCGGCGAGGCGGTGGGCGCGGGCCGGGTAGCCGGGGGCGAGCGGATGGCCGCCGCGGTCCGGGTCGCGCATGTCGGCCAGCGCGTCGGCGATCTCCGGTGGCACGCCGGCGAAGTCGTCCACGGTCAGCAGCGCCTCGGTGGCGTCCCGCATCGCGAGGGTGAGCTGCCGGTCCGCCTCCGCGAGGGACGGGACGTCCGGCGGCCCCGGCGACGCGTCGTGGGTCGTCCAGCGGATGCCGACGTACGACGATCCGCGCCGGTCCTCGGCGGGCAGGAGGCCGATCGCCCGGTCGCCGAGCACGGCGACGACGGCGGCGCCCGCCTCGATCGCCGCGCTGTTGAGGCCGGGCGGGCCGGTGAGCCCGAGCGGGTCGCCCGGTTCGGGCAGGGCCAGCCGCAGTGCCGTCATCCCGCCGACGCGCAGGTCGCCGAGCCCGCGACGCAGCGTCACCTCGGCGGGCTCGCCGCCGAGGATCTGCGGGCCCGCGTTCTTCTCGACCGCGTCCACCGCCTCGTCGAGACCGATGTGCCCGGTCAGCCAGGCGTTGCCCCAGGCGACCAGCGCCGTCGCGACGGCCGTGCTCATACTGTCTTGCTCATTCGCTTTCCCAACACTCCCGAACGGGCATGCGAACCACCATAAGCGTTCGGATGGCCGATGCCACCGGACGTAACCAACCTCTCGCGTCCAGGGTGCATCCCGGGACCGACGTTTCCGGTGCCGAGCGGGGAGGCGGCGGCCGCCCCGGATCGCATAGGTTCTCTTCTGAGGATCAGGGACCACCGGGATTGGGGACGAAGGCGCGCGATGGCCGGCGAAGTACTTCAACTCCGCGGAGTCGGGGTCAGGCGCGACGGGGCGACCCTGCTGCGCGATGTCACGTGGACGGTGAGCGAGGGCGAGCGGTGGGTCATCGTGGGCCCGAACGGGGCCGGGAAGACCACCCTGCTCCAGATCGCCGCCGCGATGCTGCATCCGACCGAGGGCACGGTCGAGATCCTGGAGGAGGAACTGGGCCGCACCGACGTGTTCGAGCTGCGTCCCCGCATCGGCCTGGCCAGCTCCTCGGTCGCGGAGAAGATCCCGGTCGGCGAGCGGGTCGTCGACCTGGTGCTGACCGCCTCGTACGCGATCCTGGGGCGCTGGCAGGAGGAGTACGACACGACCGACGTGAGCCGCGCGGTCGCGCTGCTGGACGCGCTCGGCTGCGCCGACCTCATCCGGCGCACGTACAGCACGCTGTCCGAGGGTGAGCGCAAGCGCGTCCAGATCGCCCGCGCGCTGATGCCCGACCCCGAGCTGCTGCTGCTGGACGAGCCCGCCGCGGGCCTCGACCTCGGCGGACGCGAGGACCTCGTGGCCCGGCTGGCCGCCCTCGCCGACGACCCGGCCGCGCCCACGATGGCGATCGTCACGCACCATGTGGAGGAGGTCCCCGAGGGCTTCACCCACGCGCTGCTGCTGCGCGGCGGCGAGATCGTCGCTCAGGGGAAGGTGGACGAGGTGTTCACCTCCGAGCACCTGTCGGACACCTTCGGCCTCTCGCTCGCCGTGGACCGCCAGAACGGCCGCTGGTACGCCCGCGCCGCTCCCCGCTGAGCGGCCCGCCGTGCCTCCCGCCGTGCCTGTCGCCGTGCCTGTCGCGGGGCGGGACCGTTCCAGGTACCCCGGCTCCCGGGCTGGTCTGTCCGGCTCTCTACCATCGTGGGGCACTCGCGCATTTCCGGTACCTGAGCAGGTGAGGCTTGGACGTCCTTGACGCGGTCGCGGTGCTCGCCGCCGGGATCGCCGCCGGCGGGATCAACGCGATCGTGGGCTCCGGCTCGCTGATCACGTTCCCGACCCTCCTCGCGCTCGGATACCCGCCGGTCGTGGCGAACGTGTCCAACAACCTCGGCCTGGTGACGGGCAATGTCAGCGGCGCGTACGGGTACCGCAAGGAGCTGCGGGGGCAGCGCGGCCGGCTGGTGCGCCTCGGCAGCGCCTCGCTGATCGGCGCGGTGGGGGGCGGACTGCTGCTGCTGACGCTGCCCGCCGAGGCGTTCGCCGTCATCGTGCCCGGGCTGATCATGATCGCGCTGGTGCTGGTGGTCGTCCAGCCCAGGCTGCAGGCGTGGATGCGGCAACGCCGGCACGGGCGGGAGCGGCACGGGCGGGACGGCGGCCCCTGGCTGTGGCTGGGGGTGCTCGGAACCGGCGCGTACGGCGGTTACTTCGGCGCGGCGCAGGGAATCGTGCTGATCGCGTCGCTCGGGATCGGGCTGGACGACGACCTGCAGCGGCTGAACGGCCTCAAGAACGCGATGGTGTCGGTCGTCAACGGCACGGCCGCGCTGCTGTTCATCACGATGTGGCTGCTCGGCGAGACCGATATCAGCTGGTGGGCGGTGCTGCTGATCGCGGTCGGCTCGACGGTCGGGGGACTGCTCGGCGCGACGCTCGCGCGCAGGATCCCGCCGCTGGTGCTGCGCGGGGTGATCGTGGCCGTGGGGCTGGCCGCGATCGTCCAGCTGCTGTGGGGCTGACCTGCGCCCGCGCGGGGTTGCCCGAAGGTGTTCCCGGGTATATATCGAACATCCGTTCGGATATCGGAAGGGTTCGCGATGAAGGGCGACTGGGTCGAGATCGTGGTCGACGTCGGCGGCGCGTCCACCAGGACCTACGAGGTGGCCGCGACCCGCGCCGGCCGCCGCGTGGAGATTGGCAACCGGCGGGGCGTGGTGGAGGTCAGTGAGGTGACCCGCACGGGCACCACGGTGCGCACGGCCCGCTTCATGTCCAACCGGGTGCTCGCCCTGGTCGAGCATCCGGTCTCCGACGAGCGCGGCCGCCACTCAGACGACGGCACCGGCTAACCCCGAACCACGTGCACCTGCGGCGTGCCGCCCTTATGAGACGGCCGATGAGGGCGACATGCCGCAGGTCAACGAGGTCTGGTCACAGGTCGAGGGTCAGGCGGGACGAGGTGCAGCGGCCCACGCAGATCATCATCGTCCGGCCCGCGGCCCGTTCCTCCTCGCTGAGCAGCGAGTCCCGGTGCTCGGGCTCCCCGGCCAGCACGCGCGTCTCGCACGCGCCGCAGTAGCCCTTCTCGCAGTCGTACGACAGGCCGGGCACCGCCTCCTGGATCACCTCGATGAGCCGGCGGTCGGCGGGGACCCGCAGTGTGGCGCCGGTACGGGCGAGGTGGACGTCGAACTCGGTGTTGAGCGCCGGGTCGAACGCCACCTCCAGCGAGTCGTCGCCGGTGAAGCGCTCGACGTGCAGCCGGGACCGGAGGTCCAGTTCGTCGCAGGCGTCCTCGGCCGCGGTGATCATCCCGGTGGGCCCGCAGCAGTAGATCGCGGTGTCCGGCCCGGCCTCCTCCGCGAGGATCGCCTTCAGGTCCGGGATGCCCGTCTCGTCCTGTGGCAGCACGCGCAGCCGGTCGCCCGCGAGTGCGGTGAGCTCGTCGCGGAAGGCCATCGACGCGCGGGTCCGGCCGCCGTAGACGACGCGGAAGCGGGCGCCGCGCCCGGCCGCCGCGCGCACCATGGCCAGGATGGGCGTGACCCCGATGCCGCCCGCGAGGAACAGGTAGGAGTCGGCTTCCACCAGCGGGAAGTGGTTGCGCGGGCCGCGCACGCCGAGCGTGAGGGCCTCGCGGGCGAGCGCGTGCACCTCCTCAGAGCCGCCCCTGCCGTCCGTCTCGCGCAGCACCGCGATCCGGTAGTGCGAGCGGTCCTCTGGATCGCCGCACAGCGAGTACTGGCGCACACGGCCCGACGGAAGCCGCAGCTCAAGGTGAGCGCCGGGCTCCCAGGCGGGTGTCTCGTCGCCGTCTGCGCGTGCCAGCGTCAGGCTGAGCACATCGTCGGCGGCCTCTTCGGTGCTCGTCACGGTCAGGTCGTACGAGGCGCCGAGGGGCGCGGCGGCCACCGTGTTCGCACCGGCGCGCGGGCCCGGGGTGAACACGGCCGGGAGCGCGTCCCAGCCCTTCTGGTTGCCGCTGGTCGGGTACTCGACGAGACCGTCCTCCAGCACCTGGAAGTCCGGCAGCCGGGTCAGCACCTGCGTGATCATCTCGCGGAACATCGCGCGGGCCAGATGGGCGCCCGCGCAGCGGTGCGAGCCGATCCCGAAGCTCAGGTGCCGGGACGCGTCGCGGTCGAGCCGGATGTCCTCGGGCTCGGGGAACACGGCGGGGTCGTGGTTGGCGGCCACCCACGGGATCAGGACGCGCTCGCCCGCCCGGACCGGGCAGCCGCCGACCTCGGTGTCGGTGCGCGCGGTGCGGGCCATCGACTGGGACGGCGCGAACGCCCGCAGGAACTCCTCGGTGGCCCGTTCCAGCAGGTCGGGCGAGTCGATGAGGCGCCGCCGCTGGTCCGGGTTGCGGCTCAGGTGGACCAGCGTCGACCCCGTCAGCGACGTCGTGGTGTCGACGCCGCCCGCGATGAGCAGCCCGATGACCGAGACCAGCTCGTCCTCGGTGAACGGCTCGCCGTCGGCGTTCCGCGCGGTGACGAGCGCGCTGACCGCGTCCCGCTCGGGCCCGGCGCGGCGGTCGCGGATCAGCTCGCGGATGCGCTCTTCCATGTACGCGAGGCCCTCGGCGCCGCGCCGGGCGCGTTCGCTGCCGGCGGGGGCGGCGAAGATGTCGTGGATCGGCCCGGCCAGCGGCGCCCAGTCCTCCTCGGGGAAGCCGAGCCAGTCGAGGGTGACGGCGGCCGGTACCGGGTTGGTCAGGTCGCGGACGAAGTCGGCCGAGCCGAGTTCGATGAACGCGTCCACGGCCCGCGCGGCATGGCGGGCGATCATCGGCCGCATCCGCTCGACCGCCGCCGGGCTCAGCAGCGGGTTGATCAGGTCGCGGTAGCCGGCGGACCGCGGCGGGTCGACCTCGATCGGATACTGCTCCAGGCCCGGCCCGCTCGGGATGACGATGGCGACCGCGTCCACCCCGCTCGTCTCGCGTGAGGAGGAGAACGCGTCGTCGTCGCGGGCGATGCGCGTCACGTCGGCGTACCGCGTCGTGTAGACGAACCCGCCGTGCGCGGTTGTGCGCCCGACGGGGCAGCCCTCCCGGTACGCGGCGTAGTACGCGACCGGGTCGGCGTTGCACTCGTCCGAGTGGTGGTCGAAGTGGTGGTCCTGCTGCTGCGTCATTGGCGCGACTCCAGATGCGCATGTCTTCCGCGCGGTGTTGCCCAGCCGCGCCTCTGGGAGATTCAGGTGTCAGAAGGTCAGGACGGCCTTGCCGACCGTGCCCCGCTTGGCCGCCTCGACGGCCTCGCCGATCCGCTCGAACGGGAAGTGCCCGACGATCCCGTCCACCGGGAACCGGCCCGCCGCGTTCAGCCGCAGCAGTTCGGGCACGAAGACCTGCGGTATCCCGCCTCCGCCGATGATGCCGGTGATGGTGCGCCCGTTCAGGACGCTGCGCCAGTCGAAGCTCATCTCCTCGCTCGGGCCGACGCCGATCACGCCGCAGCGGCCGAGCGGGGCGAGGGCCTCCACGGCCGTGCGCAGGACGTCCGCGCGCCCGGTGGTGTCGAGGACGAAGTCGAAGCCGTCCGGGGCGATCGAGCGCAGTTCGCCGGCGGCGCCCCCGCCTCCGGTCACGCCGTGCGTGGCGCCGAGGGAGCGGGCCGTGGCGAGGCGTTCCGCGTTGAGGTCCACGGCCGCGATGGTCGTGCATCCGCTGAGCACGGCCGCCAGGATCGAGGCGACGCCCACGGCGCCGGCCCCGAAGACCGCGATCGACGAGCCTGGCGAGGGCCGCAGCACGTTGAGGACGCCGCCCGCGCCGGTCTGGAAGCCGCAGCCGAACGGCCCGGCCAGGGTCAGGTCGGCGTCCTTGCCGATGGGCACCACGGCCCGCGCGGGCGCGATGACGTGGTCGGCGAACGACGACTGCCCGAGGAAGTGCGCGTTGATCTCGGTTCCGCCGAGCGAGACCGCCGACGACCCGTCGGGGCGCCGCCCGCTGAAGTTGAGCGCGTCGAACCGCAGGCAGTAGCCGGGCGACCCGGTCATGCACGGGCGGCACCGGCCGCACGAGGTGTACGACAGCGCCACATGGTCGCCGGGCGCGACGGAGGTGACCTGGTCGCCGGTCTTCTCCACGATGCCCGCGCCCTCGTGCCCGAGGACGGCCGGCGCCTCCATGAAGGTGGCGAACTCCAGGTCGGTGGCGCAGATGCCGACGGAGCCGAGCCGGACCAGCACCTCGTCGGGGCGGGGCGGGCCGAGTTCCACGTCCCGCAGGGCCAGGGGCTCGCCCGCACGGTGTAGTACGGCGGCGGTGACCCGCATGCGACCTCCCCAAGGTCATTTCATAAAGAGATATGGCATCTTGACATGCGGGATAATTCCGGTCAAGGATTCCCCATATGTCCGTACTTGATATTCCGGCCGCCAGGCAGCTCGTCGACGGAGCCTGGGTTCCCGCGCGTGACCAGGGAGAACTCCCCGTACTGGACCCTGCGAACAGCAAGGTTATCCAGCGGATCGCGCGCGGCGGCCAGGCCGACGTGGACGACGCGGTCGCCGCGGCCCGGCGCGCCTTCCCCGGCTGGGCCGCGACCTCGCCCGCCGAGCGCGGCGCTCTGCTGGGCCGCTGGGCCGCGCTGGTCATGGAACGGGTCGAGGATCTGGCCCGGTACGAGGCGCGCGACGTCGGCAAGCCGCTGTCCGGGGGGCGGACGAACGCGTTCATCGCGCACGGGATCATCGAGTACTTCGCCGGCGCCGCCGACAAGCTCACCGGTGTCACGCTGCCCACCCGCACGCCCGACTACCTGGGCTTCACGATCCCCGAGCCGTTCGGGGTGTGCGCGGTGACGCTCCCCTGGAACGTGCCGATGCTGCTGTCGGCCGCCAATGTCGCGCCCGCGCTCGCGGCCGGCAACACGGTCGTGCTCAAGCCGTCCGAGATCGCCCCGCTCGGGCCGCTGGCGCTGGCGGAACTGGCTTGCGAGGCCGGTCTCCCGCCAGGGGTGTTCAACGTCGTCACCGGCCTCGGCGCGGAGGCGGGCGTCGCGCTCACCTCCCACCCGGACATCGACCACATCAGCTTCGTCGGCTCCACGGCCACCGGCCGCGCGGTGATGCGCGCCGCGGCCGAGAACCTGGTGCCGGTCAAGCTGGAGCTGGGCGGAAAGTCGCCGAACGTGGTGTTCGCTGACGCCGATCTCGACGTGGCGATCCCGGCGATCGTCGGCTCCATCACCGAGAACGCCGGCCAGAACTGCTACGCGGGTTCGCGGCTCCTCGTCGAGGAGTCGATCCGTGCCGAGGTGACCGAACGCGTCGTGGAGGGCATGAAGGCCGTCCGGCTCGGCACCTGGGACCAGGACCTCGACATGGGGCCGCTGGTCAGCCGTGAGCAGCACGAGCGCGTGCTCGGCTTCCTGGAGGGGGCGCCGGGGGAGGGCGCCCGCGTGCTCACCGGCGGCGCGAAGGCAGAGGTGCCGGGCGACGGCTGGTTCGTGGCGCCGACCGTCCTGGACGGGGTGGACTCCGGCATGCGGGTCGTGCGCGAGGAGGTCTTCGGGCCGGTCCTGACCGTGCAGGGCTTCTCCGGCACCGGCCAGGCCGTCGAGATGATGAACGGCACCGACTTCGGACTGCTGGCCTGCATCTGGACCGACGACGTGTCGCGGGCGCTGCGCGTGGCCAAGGACGTGCGGTCCGGGCAGGTCGCGGTGAACCAGTTCCACGACGCGGGGGTCATCGGGTTCCCGTTCAACATGCAGAAGGACAGCGGGTTCAGTGCGGGCGGCGGGTACGCGGCGCTGCGCGAGTACACGCAGGAGAAGGCGGTGGCGGTGCGGCTGCTCGACCGCTGAGCGGCCCGCGCGCACGCCGGAGGACACGGCTGGAACGTGCCAGGTCACGGCCCGGATCGTGGCCGTCTTCCGTTTCGTGTGCGGGCGCGGCCGTCGCGCCGTCGCGAGGGGTGTCGGCGACTTTCCGCGTAGGTGTTGACACATCCCGGAGACGGGGTTCAGAGTTGCCTCACATTGCGAACCATCGGTTCACAATGCGAGATGAATTCCATGGTGTCGTTGACGGAGGTTCTGGTGAAAGCGCTGGTCCAGACGGGGTTCGGTGGTCCGGAGGTGGTGTCGCTGCGGCGCGTCGCCGACCCGGCCCCCGGTCCTCGTGACGTGCTGGTCCGGGTACGGGCCTGCGCGCTGAACCGGCTCGACGTCCTCCAGCGCCGCGGCCCCGCCGTGCTGCCCGGCTTCCGCCTCCCGCACATCCCCGGCATGGACGTGGCCGGGCACGTCGAGGCGGCCGGCGACGACGTGCGCGGGCACGCCCCCGGCGACCGCGTCGTGATCGACCCGACGCTCGGCTGCGGAACGTGCCGGCGCTGCGGAGCCGGAGACCCGGGCCACTGCGCCGCAGTCCGCGTCATCGGCGGGAACGTCGCCGGCGGCTTCGCCGAGTACGTCGCCGTGCCCGCGCGGCTCGTCCACCGCGTCCCCGAGCACGTCGAGCTGGCCGAGGCCGCCGCGCTGCCGTCCTCGTGGAGCACCGCCTGGCACGCCACCCTCACGGTCGGCGCGGTGACCGCCGGCGAGACCGTGCTCGTGCAGGCCGCCGCCAGCGGGGTCAGCATCGCCGCCGTCCAGCTCGCCAAGCGCGCCGGTGCCCGCGTCGTCGCGGTCGCGGGCAGCGACGCCAAGCTCGCGCTCGCCGCGGACCTGGGCGCCGACCTCCTCCTGCACAACGACGCCGACGTCGTCGCGGCCGTACGCCGCTTCACCGGCGGCGAAGGCGCCGACATCGCGCTCGACCATGTCGGCGCGGCGACCTGGACGACCTCGCTGGACAGCCTGCGCACGGGCGGGCGGCTGGTGACCTTCGGCAACACCACCGGCGACGAGGTCACGATCTCCCTCGCCGGCGTCTACCACCGCGGGCTCCGGCTGCTGGGCTCGGGCGCCTACACCGAGGCCGACTTCGCCGCGATGCTGAACGCCTACTACGACGGTGGCCTGCGGGCCGTCCGGATGGCCGAGTACGGGCTCGACGAGGTGCCCGCCGCGTTCGCCGCCGCCGAGTCGCGCGAGGCCATCGGCAAGGTCCTGGTCCGGCCATGACCCATGACCCCCTCCTGGTCACCGGCGCGACCGTGGTGACGATGGCACCCGGACGCGAGGTCGTCACCGACGCCACCGTCGCGGTCGCGGACGGCCGTGTCGCCGCGATCGGCCCGTACCGGACGCTCCGCGCGGACCACCCGGGCGCCGCCGAGCTGGACGCGAGCGGCTGCGTCGTCGTGCCCGGCCTGGTCAACGCCCACCAGCACTGCACCGTGGACCCGCTGATCCGCAGCGTCATCCCCGATGACATCGACTCCCAAGAGGCGATCTTCGGCTGGGCGGTGCCGCTGCACGGGCTGGTCTCCGGCGGCGACGACGAGCTGTCGGCCGCCCTCACCGCCGCCGAGTCGCTGATGCGCGGCGTCACGACCGTCCTGGAGGCCGGCACCGTGGCCCACCCGCGCCGGGTCGCCGCCGGACTGGCCGCGGCCGGGATCCGGGGACGGGTCGGCGGCTGGGGCTGGGACGCCCCGGGCGTCCCGCACTCCCTGCCCGCCGCCGAGACGCTGGCCCGGCAGGAGGAGACCGTGCGGAGCCTGCCCGCCGACGGCCTCGTCACCGGATGGATCACGCTGGTCGGCCACGACCTGGTCAGCGACGAGCTCTTCACCGGCGCGGCCGCCCTCGCCGACCGCCTCGGCACCACCATGACCTTCCACATGTCGCCCGGACCCGGCGACGCCGAGTCGTACCTGGGCCGCACCGGCGCACGCCCGCTCGTCCACCTGCGCGAGCTGGGCGTGCTCGGCCCGCGCCTCCTCCTCGGCCACGCCGTGTGGCTCGACGACGAGGAGGTCGATGCCGTCCTCGCGACCCGCACGGCGGTCGCGTCCTGCCCGGGTGCGTACCTGCGCCTCGGCCAGGGCTACACGCGGGCCGGGCGGCACGGCGAGCTGGTCCGGCGCGGCGGGCGCGTCGCGCTCGGCTGCGACGCCCACAACGCCGGCGACGCGCCCGACGTGCTGCGCACGGCCGGGCTCCTGGCCGGCCTGGAGAACGACCGGGGCACGTGGCCGCTGCGCGCGGACGAGGCGTTCGCGCTGGCCACATGCGCCGGTGCCGAGGCGATCGGCCTCGGCGACCTGATCGGGTCGATCGAGGTCGGCAAGGCCGCCGACCTCGTCGTGCTCGACACGCGAGATCTGGCCTGGACGCCGGTCGGCGACCTGGCCACGCATCTGGTGTGGGGTGCACCCGGCCACACCGTCCGCGATGTCCTGGTCGCCGGGAAGGCGGTCGTCCGCGACCGCCGGATCACGACCGTCGACGTCGCGGAACTGCGCCGGGAGGCGGCAGAGCGGTCCACCGCACTGCTGCGCGCGGCGGGGCTCGAAGTCCCCGGCCGCTGGCCGGTGGTCCCCGCGACCGCCGCCACAACGAGCTCCCGCTCCTTGCTCGGCTCACCGTCCGATCGAAAGGACCCCTGAGGTGAAGAACCGTAAAACGGTACGGATCGCGGGCGCGGCCGTCGCGTGCGCCACCATGCTCGCCCTCGCCGGCTGCGCCGACGGCGACGCCACCGCGAACCAGAACGGCGCCACCGGCGGATCGGGCAGCGGGGTGCTGCCCGGCGAGCCCGACGTCAACGGCGACGGCAAGGTCGTCATCGGCGTGCTCAGCCCCGGCGACATCAACGACAACGGCTACTACGAGAGCTTCGTGACCGGCGCGGAGTCGTTCGCCAAGGAGAAGGGCTGGGAGGTCATCAAGCGCGGCAGCGTCCCGGAGAGCGAGGCGCTGAGCGCCGCCCGCGCGCTGTGCCAGCAGAAGGTCGACATGGTCGCCCTCGGCGCCTCCGAGCTCAAGGACGCCATCCCCGCCTCGGAGGAGGCGGTGTGCGCGAAGACCGCCTGGTACGTCCCGAGCTCCGGCAACGTCCAGCAGACCCCCAGGATCATGCTGTCCACCGACGACCCCGCCCAGAGCATCCTGACGGCCGGGTACGCGACCGGCGTCCTGATGCAGGCGCGCGGAACCAAGAAGGCCGCGTTCGTGGCCGGCATGGAGCTCGACTTCAACATCAACGCCTCCAAGGCGTTCACGGCGGGCATCCGCTCGCTGATCCCGGACGCGAACATCACCACGACCTACGCCGGTGACCAGGACGACGCCGCCAAGGCCAAGGAGGCCGTGCAGGCCCAGATCGACCAGGGTGTGGGCGCCGTCTACCCGTACCTCGGCGGCTCCACCGACGCCGCCACGAAGCTGGCCAACACCAAGAACCTCATCACGCTGACCCCCGGCACCGACCGGTGCGCCTCCACCGACCCGAAGTTCGACATCTCGGTGCTGTTCAGCCCCGGCGACTACTTCACCGAGGCGCTGAAGCTGTTCGCCGACGGCAAGCTCGAGATGGGCGTGCAGAAGGTGTGGACGATCGGCAAGGACCCGTACCCCACGGTCAAGCTGTGCAAGTCCGACACGGAGGCGCAGAAGAAGATCGACGCCTTCATGCAGGACATCGCGAGCGGGAAGATCGACGCCTCCGCGGAAGTGGAGAGGCTCGGTAAGTGACATGACCGATCATGACGGCCTCGAACATGACGGCCTCGAACATGGCGGCGCCGGTCATGGCGGCGCCGGTCATGACGGCGGAGCCCGGGCGCCCGCGCTGGCGCTGCGCGGGATCTGCAAGAACTACGGGCAGGTCGTGGCCTGCGACGCGGTGGACCTGACCGTCCACCGCGGCGAGATCCACGGCCTGCTCGGCGAGAACGGCGCGGGCAAGTCCACGCTGATGAAGGTCCTGCTCGGGCTCGTCCGGCGGGACGCGGGAACGATCCACCACGACGGCCGCCCGGTCGAGGTCGCGGGGCCGCAGGAGGCGATCGCGCTCGGCATCGGCATGGTGCACCAGCACTTCAGCCTCATCGAGCCGCTGACCGTGTGGGAGAACGTCAGCCTCGGCGACACCGGCAGGGTCGACCGGGTGCGGGCATGCGAGCAGGTCGAGGAGGTCGGCAGCCGCTACGGGCTGCCGATCGACCCCCTCTCCCCGGTGTCGCGGCTGTCGGCCGGGGAGCGGCAGCGGGTCGAGCTGATCAAGTGCCTGCGGCGCGACCCGTCCGTCCTCGTCCTGGACGAGCCCACCTCGGTGCTCACCCAGGCCGAGTCGGCGGAGCTGTTCGGCGTGCTGCGCGAGGTCGTCGCCGGCGAGGACCGCGCGGTGGTCCTCATCAGCCACAAGCTGACCGAGATCACCACGGCCACCGACCGGGTGACCGTGCTGCGCCGGGGCCGCGTCGCGTTCCACAGCGTGACCGCGGAGACCAGCGCGCGGGAACTGGCCCGGCAGATGGTCGGCCGGGACGTGTCGCTGCGCGCCGAGGCGGCCGCCCTGGGCATGCTGCCGGTCGAGCGCCGCGGCGGGCCGCAGCCGGAGAAGGACGCCCCGGAGAAGGACGCCCCGGAGAAGGACGCCCCGGAGGAGGACGCTCTGGAGCCGGACGCCGAGCCGGCGCTGCGGCTGTCCGGCATCACCGTCCGCGCCGAGGGCGTCACGCTGCTCGACGACTTCAGCCTGGACATCGCGCCCGGCGAGATCGTCGGCCTGTACGGGGTGGAGGGCAACGGCCAGGCGGCGCTGGGCGACGTCCTGTCCGGCCTGACCGAGCCCTCCGCCGGGACGGTCGAGGTCAACGGCGTGCGGATCGACCCGGCCAAGCCGGGCGCGCTGCACAGGGCGGGCCTCGGCATCGTCCCGGAGGACCGGCACGCCTCCGGCGTCGTCCTCGACATGAGCGTCGCCGACAACCTGGTGATGAAGTCGCTCGACACCGTCAGCGGCCGGATGCTGATCGACCGGCGCAGGACCTACGAGGTCGCGCGGCGGCTGGCGGCGGAGTTCAACATCATCACCTCGTCGCTGGACGCCACCGTCCGCAGCCTGTCGGGCGGCAACCAGCAGCGGGTGGTCCTCGCCCGGGAGATGTCGGCGAACCCGACGGTCCTGGTCGCGGCCCAGCCCACCCACGGCCTCGACGTCGGCGCCATCGAGGACATGTACCTGCGCCTGCGCAAGGCCGCGTCCGGCGGGGTGGCGGTCCTGCTGATCAGCACCGAGCTGGAGGAGGTCATGGCGCTGGCGTCCCGGATCGCCGTCATCTCCCGGGGCCGCGTCACCGGCCTGCTGCCCACGGCCGAGGCCACCGCCGAACGCCTCGGCATGCTCGTCGGAGGTGTAGCGGCATGAGGGAGCCGGACGGCCGGGGCGGCCGGCGGGGCGGGCCGGCCGGGGCGGGTGAGCGCCCCCGAGGCGACCGGGAGGGACCGCATGACGGACGCTGATCGTTCCGGGCGGCGGCTGGCCGCGGCGTTGACTCCCGGGGCCGGCGGGGCGCAGGTGGCCATGGCGACCGCGGTCGCGGTCGCGCTGGCGCTGGCGGTGTCGTCGGCGCTGGTGGCGGCGACCGGCGGGTCCCCGGCGGGGGCCGTGACGGCGCTGTACGACGGGAGCCTGTCGAGTCCGGCGGCCGTGAGCTCGACGCTGCTGTACGCGGCGCCGCTGCTGCTGGTGGCGGTCGGGACGTGCGTGTGCGTTCGCGCGGGCGTGTTCAACCTCGGTCAGGAGGGCCAGGTGCTCATCGGAGCGCTGGCCGGGGCGGGCGTCGGGCTGCGGCTGGCCCTGCCGGGCCCGGCGCTGCTGGTGATCGCGTTGATCGCGGCGGCGCTGGCCGGCGGGGCGTGGGCCGGGATCAGCTCGCTGATGCACCGGTTCCGCGGCGTCAACATCGTGGTGAGCACGCTGCTGATGACGTTCCTGGCGCAGCAGCTCGTCTCGTACGCGGTGAACACGCCGTGGCTGCTCCAGGAGACCCGGCTCGGGAACGCGACGGTCTCGCCGCAGTCCAACCGGCTGCCGGAGAACGGGCTGCTCGGCTCGTTCGGCGAGTACCCCGGGCTGCAGGTCAACGGCGGCCTGCTGCTCGCGCTGGTCGCGGCCGTGGTGATCGCGGTGCTGATCGCGCGCAGCCGGTGGGGTTTCCGGCTGACGATGCTCGGCCTGAACCCGCGGGCCGCCCGGCACGCCGGGGTGCGGGTCGCGGCGCTGAGCGGGACGGCGCTGGCCGTGTCCGGCGCGTTCGCGGGCGTGGCCGGGGCGGTGCTGCTGGCCAGCCCGGTCGGCACCAACCGCCTGCAGGGCGGCATCTCCAACAACATCGGCTGGGACGGTCTGCTGGTGGCGCTGGTCGCCCGCAACCGGCCGCTGATGGCGATCCCGGTCGCGCTGCTGTTCGGTGTGCTGCGTTCGGGGGGCGGGTTCCTGGCGTCGACCGGCGTACCGCACTTCCTGGTGGACGTGGTCAAGTCGCTGCTGGTGCTCGCGTTCGTCGTCCCGCCGGTCCTGACCGAGGCGCTGCGCCGCCGGCGTGAGAGCCGCCGGGGCGGCACCGACGCGGACACGGCGGCACCCAAGGCCAAGGAGGCGGTCGCGTCATGAGCGCCGCGGACAACATCTCCACGATTCTCGCCAGCGGGGCCCGGCTGACGGTGCCGCTCGCGTTCGCGGCCTGCGGGGAGTACCTCGCGGAACGGGCCGGGACCGTCAACATCTCGGTCGAGGCGATGATGCTGGGCGGGGCGTTCGGCGCGATCGCCGGCGCGTCCGTGACCGGCAGCGCCACGACCGGGCTCGTGACCGGGATGCTGGTCGGCCTGCTGATCGGGTTCGTGCACGGCAACCTGTCGCACCGGGCGGCCGTCAACACGTTCGTGGTCGGGCTCGTCCTGAACACGCTGGTGCTGGGGCTGACCAGCTACCTGATCGTCACCGGGACGTTCACCGGCCACCAGGTGTGGCAGGTCAGCGTGCCGGTGCTGCGCGACATCCCGATCGTCGGGCAGGTGCTGTTCGTCGAGCGGTGGCCCGTCTACCTGCTGATCGCCCTGGTCCCGCTGACATGGTGGCTGGTCGAGCGCAGCCGGTGGGGACTGGAGCTGCGGGCGGTCGGCGAGGATCCGCAGGCCGCGGACGTGACCGGCATCAACGTCAATGCGCGGCGCCGGCAGGCGCTGCTGTGGTGCGGGCTGCTGGCCGGGCTCGGCGGCGCCTACCTGGCGGTGGGCGAGGTCGGCTCGTTCAGCCAGAACATGACCGCGGGCCGCGGGTTCATCGTGATCGCCGCGGTGATCTTCGGGGCGTGGCGGCTGGGCCGCACCCTGCTCGGCTGCGCGCTGTTCGGGCTCGCCGACGCGATGCGGCTGGCGCTGCCCGCGCTGGGGTTCCAGCTGAACTCGCAGCTGCTGATCGTCGCCCCGTACCTGCTGGCCCTGCTGGCGATGCTGCTGTTCGCCGCCAAGGACCGCGAGCCGCGGGCCCTGGGCAAGGCGTTCGAGCGGGGTACGGCGTGATTTGCAAGAGCGACCGGATCCGGGCGAGCAGAGCCCGGACGATTCGAGGAGGACAACGTGACCGGACTGACCGCCGCGCGCTGGACGCACGTCGCGCTGCCTAGCGGCGACCTGGACAAGTCGATCGACTTCTACACCACCCTCACCCCGCTGGTGGTGGTGGAGCGGTTCAAGGACGCCGACGGCGAGAGCGTCTGGCTGTCCAACGACGGCCAGGTGGAGACGCCTTTCGTGCTGGTGCTGGTGTCCTTCAACAAGGACAGGGGCGGACAGCTGGGGCTGCTGCACCCGTTCGCCCACATCGGCATCGAGGTACCCGAACGCGGCGACGTGGACGCGATGGCCGAACGGGCCCGCGAGCTGGGCAGCCTGCACTGGGAGCCGCGCGACATGCCGGACCCGGTCGGCTACATCTGCGCGCTCAAGGACCCCGACGGCAACGTCATCGA
The DNA here is from genome assembly GCF_052245875.1 of Actinomadura sp. 3N407. Taxonomy (NCBI): domain Bacteria; kingdom Bacillati; phylum Actinomycetota; class Actinomycetes; order Streptosporangiales; family Thermomonosporaceae; genus Actinomadura; species Actinomadura sp. 3N407. Next base: position 374,636 of record NZ_JBQQBP010000002.1, on the reverse strand, counting down.
GATCTCGCACAACCAGCAGGTGTTCGACACCGTCCGCGCCAAGTGGGGAGGGCGGTCCTGACCGGCGTCCCCAGGCCGGCGGAACCGGGCGCCGCCGCGCGGGTCGAGGAACGGACCCGTGCGGCGGTGCTGCGGTACCTCGGCGCCCTCAACCGCCATGACGCCGACGCGGTCGCCGGGTGCGTGGCCGAAGGCTTCATCAGCGAGCACACGTCCCCGATGGGGCGCGGCGTCACGGGCCGCGCCGCGTACCGGGAACGGCTGGACGGCTTCCTGGCCGACTTCGCCGACCTGAAGTACGAGATGGAGGACCTGGTCGTCCGGGACGTGCGGGCCGTGCTGGCCTACACGATGTCGTTCCGGCTCGTCTCGGCCGGGAACGCGCCGGTACGGGTCCGCGGCGTGTTCCGGCTGTGGGTGGACGCGAACGGCCTGGTGGCCCGCAGGGTCGACTACTGGGACGGTTCCGAGGTGACCCGGCAGCTCGCCGCCGCCGTCCCGTCTCAGGGCGGCTGATCCGCGTTCCCGCCGTACCGCTCGGCCGGCCGCGCCGGGCGGTGGGCGCATGCCGCCCACTCGCCGCTATATCGCATTATGAGATACCGTCTCTCATTTGTTGACAGGATTCCATCTCGCATCGAAAGATGATGTCGTGCATGTTGTGATGACTTCCGGGGGTCTCGGCCGGATCGAGGACGGCGGCGTCGCCGTCCTCGACACGCCGTACCCCGACGCGGCGGCGCTGATCGAGGCGACCGGCTCGCTGGACGCGCTGGCCACGGCGAAGGTCGTCCGGCGGTTCCCGCTGGACGGGAACGGCGCCGGAGACGGCCACGGGAACGGTGCCGGAGACGGGGCCGGCCTGCTCGCCCCCATCGCCCGGCCCCGTGCCGTGTGGGGCATCGGCATGAACTACCGCTCCAAGGCCGAGCTGACGGGACGTCCCGTCCCCGACCAGCCGGTGCTCTACCTGGCCGCGCCGTCGTCGGTGTGCGGCCCCGGCGCGGCGGTCCGGCTGCCGGCCGGGCAGACCGCCGAGATGGACTACGAGGCCGAGATCGCCGTCGTGATCGGTCGCACCCTCGACCACACCGCCGAAGACGACGCCTGGTCCGCCGTCGCGGCCGTCACCGCGGCCAACGACATGACCTGCCGTGACGTCATGAAGCGCACGTCGGCGCCCGTCCTGGCCAAGAGCTTCCCCGGCTTCACCCCGCTCGGTGCCTCCCTGCTCGGCCGCCACGAGATCGCCGGCCCGGACGCGATCGGCGTCCGCTCATGGGTCCGCGGCGAGTCGCGCCAGGACTCCACCAGCGCCGACATGATCTTCCCGATCCCGGAGCTGCTGGCCCGGATCTCCCGCTACGCCGTGCTCCACCCCGGCGACGTGGTGCTGACCGGCACGCCCGCCGGAACCGGCCAGGACCGCGGCGACTTCCTGCGGCCGGGCGACACCGTCCGGGTCGAGATCGACGGCGTCCTGCCACTGACCATCCGGGTCCGGGCGTGAACCCGCGCCCCGCACCGCCCCGCCCGCGGCACCCGACCCGTAATTCCCCCCGCAGCACCTTCACAGAACCGGGAGTACCTCGATGACCGAAGAACAGAACCCCGTCTACGATCGTGTGCTCAGAGGCGGAACGGTCATCGATCCCGCCTCCGGCACCGACGCCGTGCTCGACGTCGCGATCAACGGCACCACGATCGCCGCCGTCGGCGGCGGACTGGCCGCCGACGCGGCAGAGGTCGTCGACTGCAGCGGGAAATGGGTGCTGCCCGGGCTGGTCGAGGGCCACACCCACATCTTCCAGTACGTGTCCAAGGTCGGCGCTCCCTCCGATGACGCGCACCTGCGCCGCGGCGTCGTCGCCGCCGCCGACGCCGGGACGGCCGGCGCCTCCACGTTCGCCGCGTTCCGCAAGCTCGTCGTCGAGCCGACCCCGATGCGGATCGTGAACTTCCTGAACGTCTCGGTCCTCGGCCTCATCGACTTCCGCTTCGGCGAGCTGATGAACCCCGACACGCTCGTCCCGGACGACGCGCTGGAGACCGCCGCCTGCAACCCCGACGTGGTCCGCGGCTTCAAGATCCGGCTGTCGGAGGACGTGGTCGGCGACAACTGGCAGATGCTGCTGAAGAAGTCGCTCCAGGTCGCCGAGCAGGCCGGGCTGCCGCTCATGGTGCACATCGGCGAGACATCCGAGCCGCTGCCGATCGTCCTGGACCACCTGCGTCCCGGCGACCTCGTGGCGCACTGCTACACCGGCAAGAAGCACGGCATCCTGGACGGCGACGAGGTGCTCCCGGCGGTGACGGCGGCCCGGGAACGCGGCGTGCTGTTCGACTCGGCGCACGGCAAGAGCAACCTCAGCTTCGAGGTCGCGCGCCGCGCGATCGCGCGGGGCTTCTACCCCGACGTCCTCAGCTCCGACACCAGCGCCCGCAACTGGCAGGGCCCGGTGTTCGACCTGCTGACCAGCATGTCGAAGCTCGTCGCGCTGGGCATGCCGCCGACCGAGGCGGTCGCCCGCGCCACCGTGCGCCCGGCGCGGCTGCTCGGGCTGGACGCGGAGGGCTACGGGCGCCTGGAGGCCGGCGGCCCCGCCCACGTGACCGTGGTCGAGGAGACCGAGCCGGTCGTCCTCCCCGACGCGTCGGGCAACTCGATCAGCGCGCCCCGCCTGGAGCCGACGCTCGTCCTGCACGGCGGGGCGGAGGTCGAGACCGTGCCGTGGCGCGGCCTGTGACATCGAACCGGGCCCGGCTGCGGGCGGCGCTGGCGGAGGGGACCCGGCTGACCGGGACGTTCGTCAAGCTGCCCGTGCCGGACGTGGTCGAGCTGTGCGGCCTGGCGGGCTTCGACTTCGTGGTCGTCGACCTGGAGCACTCCACGTTGACGGAGGCCGACGCGATCGGCCTCGTCCGGCACGCCGAACGCTGCGGCCTGCCAGCGCTCGTCCGGATCCCCGAGGTGGACGCGCCCCTGATCTGCCGTCTCCTGGAGAACGGCGCGGCCGGGCTGCAGCTGTCCATGCTCGGGGAGGCCGCGCAGACCCGCGCGCTCGTCCGGGCCACGCGGTTCGCGCCCGAAGGCGCCCGGTCGGTCAGCCTGGCCAACCGGGCCGCCGGGTTCGGGCTGCGCTCGTCCGGCGGCCTGAAGGCGTTCCTGGACGCCGAGCGCGACGACCCGCCGCTGCTCGTCGGGCAGGTCGAGACCCCCTGGTGGAGGGACGGCGACTCCTGGGACGCGGTGATCGGCGACCTGGACGTGGTCTTCGTCGGCGGCACCGACCTGGCGGTGAGCCTGGGTGCCGACCCCGGCGGGGACGACCTGCGCGCGGCCGTCGGCGAGATCGAGGGGGCCGCGGAACGGCACGGGATCGCGTTCGGCGGCTGGGCCCCGTCCCGGACCGCCGCGCAAGGCCAGGGGCTCACCGCCGCGCGCTACCTGGTGACGGGCTCGGACCTGCAGATTCTGGCCGCCGGACTGGAAGCGGCGGCCGGCGAAGGAGGCAACGGATGACCGAGAAGAGCCGCAACGCCAAGCTCTACAACAGGGTGATCGGCTGGGCCGACATGCCGGAGTCGGAGCTGCGCAAGGGGGTGCGGCGCCGCGTCTACTCCACCGACGAGGTGATGGTCGCGCACCACACCCTCGACGTCGGCATGGACCTCAACCCGCACAGCCACGAGGACTTCGACCAGCTCGTCTACATCGCCGAGGGCCGCTGCAACTACTACGTGGATGGCGTCCCGCACGAGATGACGGCGGGGACGTTCCTGCTGGTGCCCAGGGGAGCCGAGCACTACATCGAGCCGCTGGAAGAGCCGTGCGTCAACATCGACATCTTCGTCCCGCCGCGCGCCGACTTCGCCAAGTCCCTGACGTACCTGGACGAGCTCCCCTGACGCCCCCGTCCCGCCCCGGATCACGTTCACCCGCGGCGTATCGTCCCCTCAGGAGACCCCGCTCAAGACCGTCACATGAGGGCGGCGCGCCGCGGCTCGACGTTCAGCCGGCCTCGGCGTGGGGGGTGCCGTTGTTGCCCAGGCGCTGGGACAGGTCCCTCGTGATCTCCAGCAGCGACCGCGCCATCGGCGAGTCGGCCTGGCGCGGGACGTCGACGGAGGTGCCCACGATCGCCATCGTGGCGATGATGGCGTCGCCCTCGAACACCGGCGCGGCGATGGTGTGCAGGCCGTTCTCGGACGGGGAGTTGACCGACAGGCCGTGCTCGCGGATCCAGTCGAGCTCCTCGCGCAGCTCCGGCGCGCGGCGCAGCAGCTTGGCCAGCGCCGGGACCTGCTCGGGCGGGAGGTGCGCGCAGAACACCCGGCCCTGCGCGGAGGTGGCCAGGTCGAGCCGCGACCCGACCCGGACGCTGATCCGGATCAGGTGGTCGGTGTTGTCGGCGGAGCGGACGACGGTCGGCGACTCGCCGTCCCAGATGCTCAGCACGACGGTCTGCCCGGCGGTCTGGACGAGCCGGTCCATGTACGGCTCCGCGGCGGTCACGATCGGCAGCGCGGCCCGTGCGGCGGCGGCGAGGGTGAGGACCTGCGGGCCCAGCGAGTACAGGGCGGTGCGGTCGTCGTACCGCAGCAGGTTCGCCGCCCGCAGTGCCTTGGTGTACCGGTGTGCGGTCGCCTTGCTGGCACCGAGCCGGGCGGTGATCTCGTTCAGGCTCAGATGCGGCCGGCTCACCGTGAACGAGTCCAGGATCAGTGCGGCACGCTGCACCGTCTGGATCGATGAGGAGCTCTCGGCCGTGGTTTCTCGTGCGGTGCTCGTCGCCATCCGTTCCTCGCTTCTGCCTCGGTCACCGGCCGTGTTCCGCCTTGCGCGGCGGGCGCCGTGGCGGCACGACACGTCATCTCATCATGAGCGCGACCGCCGCGGGGGTCATTCGCTACTTACGGGTAGAGCGCCCAGAACGGTACGTGTCCCCCGACTGACCGAATGCCATCTCTCACTGCGAGACGCAATCATGTTAACTGAGACGTAGCTAGTCAACCCGGTTGGAACCCGCCCGTCTACCCCTTGACAGGTCGAACCGGACTGGGGAACTCTGTACACCATGCGAGATGGTATCTCGAATTAGTGAATGATGCTGCTGAGGAAGCGGCGTGGAAGGGGGTGGAGCCCGATGCCCGAACCGGATGGCACGGGTCTTCCGGGGCGGCTGGTCGTCGAGGACTGGGACGCACTGACTTTCCGCGTGAATCGGGTCGCGTACCGCTCGGAAGAGATCTTCCAGGCGGAGCGGGACCGGATATGGGCGCGTACATGGCTGTACCTGGGCCACGAGACCGAGATCGCCGCGCCCAACGACTTCAAGACGCGGACGCTGGGCGGCCGGCCGCTGATCTTCTGCCGCGACACCGACGGCACCGTCCGCGCGTTCCTCAACTCCTGCCCGCACCGCGGCACCATCCTGTGCCGGGAGCGGGAGGGGTCCAGCAAGCTGTTCCAGTGCTTCTACCACGCGTGGACGTTCCGCAACAACGGTGACGTCGCGGCCATCCCCGGCAAGGAGGCCTACGAGGCCGCGGGTGAGGGCTTCCTCGACTCGATGGCGCTGCGCACCGTCCCCCGGCTCGAGATCCACGAGGGCTTCGTCTTCGTCTCGTTCGACCCGGACGTGCCGCCGCTCCCGGACTACCTCGGCGACGCCGCCGACTACATGACGATGATCTCCGAGCAGCACGCCGACGGCATGGAGGTCCTGCCGGGCACCCAGCTGTACGGCGTCCGCGGCAACTGGAAGCTCGGCGTCGAGAACGCCATGGACGGCTACCACTTCTCGCCCACGCACAACACGTTCGTCGGCTACCTGCGCGAGACGGGCTTCGCCGTCACCGACGACGACCAGTACGCCTACAACCTCGGCAACGGCCACAGCCTCCTCGTCCTCACCGGGCACGGCGGCCGGATCAGCATGCTGTGGGAGCCGCGCTTCGGCGAGGACGAGAAGGTCCGCACCGCCGAGCACCGCGCCGAGATGGACCGCCGGCTCGGCCCCGAACGGGCCCGCTACGTCGCCGACGAGAGCCACATCCTGTTCGTCTGGCCCAACCTCCTGCTCTTCGACCTCGAAGGGCTGTCGATCCGCCAGCTCGAACCGGCCGCGCCCGACCGCACCGACGTGCGCGCCTGGCAGCTCGCGCCGCGCGGCGAGGACGCCGACACCCGCGCCCTGCGGATGAAGACCATGGTCAGCTTCGTCGGCCCCGGCGGCCTCGCCACCCCCGACGACATCGAGGCGTACGAGGCCGTGCAGCGCGGCATCGAGGCCACCGCCGCCGACGCCCGCGCCGGCATGGACTACAGCGACATGTCACGCGGCATGGTCGACGAGGTCAAGGGCGTCCAGGGCCGCTCCATCGACGAGGGCGCGATGCGCGGCTTCTGGCGGCACTGGGTGGACGCGCTCGGCGCCGACGGCGGCCTGGACGTCGCCGGACCCCGCCCCGAGCGCTTCCTCGAGGGGAGGAACGTGCGATGACCGCACCCACCACCAGCACCGTGCTCGTCGGCGGACGTGAGATCACCCGCGCCGACGTGGAGGACTTCCTCTACGCCGAGGCCGACATCCTGGACGCCTGGAAGTACGACGACTGGCTGGCGCTGTTCGAGCCCGGCGCCCGGTTCGAGGTCCCCGCGACCGACTGGACGGGCACCTCGCCGCACGCGTCCGGCTCCTTCGTCTGCGACGACTGGGACCTGCTGCGCGCCCGCGTCAAGCGCCTCAAGTCACGCAAGGCGCACGCCGAGAACCCGCCGTCCCTCACCCACCGGATGATCTCCAACGTGCGGCTGCGCGAGCACGACGAGCCGGGCCTGCTCCGGGTGACGGCGTCCTTCATCACCCACCGGGCCCGCGACGGCGAGTTCGACGCGTACGTGGGCCGCTACGACCACCTGCTGGTCACGGGCGGCGCGCCGGTGCCGGGCGAAGTGGACCTTCGCTTCCGGCTGCGGCGCGCGATCCTCAGCCACGAGCACCTGACCGCCGGCAGCCGACTGAGCTTCATTCTCTGAGGAAAAAGCGATGATCCAACACAACCTCGCGTTCCGGTTCCGCGAGGACGCGCCGGCGGAGGCCGTCGAGTCCGTCCTCGCGGAGCTGCGCCAGTTCCCGCAGCGCTACCCGGCCATGCGCGACTTCACGCTCGGCCCCAACATCAGCACCCGGAGCACCAGATACACCCACGCGTTCTCGGTGAAGTTCAACACCGAAGCGGACCTGATGGCGTACCTGGAGAGCGAGTCGCACGAGCGGTTCGTCCGCGAACGCTGGCGCCCGATCATGGACGACCACGTCATCGTCACCTACGAGACCCCCGGTAGGCCCGGCCGGCCGCGCGGCCCGTACGGGATGGAGTACGCCCGCATCGAGGTCCCCGACATGGACCGCACGATCGAGTTCCTCCAGTACCACGTGGGCCTCCAGCTCGAACAGCGCACCGACGGCCACGCCTACCTGCGCGCGGACATCGAGCACCACTCGATCGAGCTGATCAGCGCGCCGGAGCACAAGGCCGGCCGCACCGTCGCCGTCGGCTACAGCGTGGAGAACGACGAGGTTCTCGCCGACCTGCGCAAGCGCGTCGCCGATGCCGGGCACGAGATCCTCGACCTCCAGGACCGGCAGAAGGACCTCTGCGCGGACGGTTTCGCGGTCCGCGACCCCAACGGCCTCATCGTCGAGCTGTTCACCGGCTTCCTGGAGTACGCCGAGCCGCCGGTGACGGACCTGCGGCCGGTCGACCTCGTCCACCCGTTCATCGCGACGACCGAGTACGAGGAGTCGCTGGAGTTCTACACCAAGGTGCTGGGCTTCCAGGCGTCCGACGAGATCGTGGGCTCCACGACGTTCCTGCGCTGCGAGGACCGCTACCACCACAGCCTCGCCCTGCAGAACAACAAGGAGCACTTCGTCGCGCACCTGTGCTTCGCGATGAAGAGCCTCGACCACGTCATGCGGTTCCGCGCCCGCGCGCTGTACAAGGGCGAGCCGATCGCGTCGGACCTGGTGAACCACTCGGCGTCGACGTCCATCGCGTTCTACATGCACGAGCCGCTGCACGGCCCCCGCTACGAGTTGTGCGACGCGCATCGCGTGTTCACGCCGGAGGAGCACGAGACGCACGTCGCCCGCCGGATGCCGCCGGACCCGCGCAACATCGACGTGTGGCGACCGGCCGCCGACGACTGGAGCCGTTTCTGAGTACGGAACCGCAGGACGCGGGCGAGGTCATCGTCCGCGTCCTGGAAGTCCTGGACGGCGTCCCGGCGCCGTACGGCCGTGAGGCCGCCGCCGCCGTGCACCTGGCCTCCTGGTGCACGGCGCGGTGGCCGTGGATCGACTGGACGGTCCACCGGTACGGGGCGGGCGGGGCCAACCTCCAGGCGGGCGACCCGGCCGGGGTGCTGCTCTACTCGCACCTCGACACCTCACTGAGCGGCGACCCGTCCGACGACCGGCCCATCACCGCCCGCGCCGACCCGCCGCCCCGGCTGAAGGTCACGTCCACCCACGTCGAAGGCTTCGGCCTGGGCGTGGCGAGGGCCCCGGCGTCCGCGGCCTTGGCCGGTTTCGTCTCCGCCGCATCTCGCGGCGTCCCCGCACGACTCCTCCTGGCCGGTTCGGGAACGCACCGAAGCACCCTGCACGGCCCAGGCGGCACGCCCCGCTCCACCGGCCTGGACCACTACCTCGCCACCGAGCCCCCGCCGCCGGCCGCCGTAGTCGCCAAAGGCGGCCCGCCCACCATCCTGTGGGAGGAGCCTGGCGCCCTCTACCTGCGCCTGCGCGTACGGGGACGGCACGGCGCCGTCCTGGCCCGCGAGTCGGCCGATCCGCACGGCGGTGTCATCCCCCACGCCGGCTCCGTCATCGAGGCCGTCGAACGCTGGCGCGCGGCCTACGTCGCATCCAGTACAGCCCCCGGCACGCAGGTGGGCCCGGCCGCCGGCATCGGCAACCTCACCGCAGGCCGCCCGGACAAGCCCGACCTCTTCCCGGCCCTGCTGGAGGCCGGGATCTACGTAGTGACCGTCCCCGGAGCCGCCCCGCAGGCCATCGCCGCCGCGCTGCGAACCGAGGTCGAAGCGGCCTGCGCGACCGGCCCCCTCGCCACCTGCGCGGTCGAAGTCGACATCGACGAGATCCACCCCGCCGCCGCGACCTCCGCCGCCGCATCCATCGTCCGCGAGGCCGGAACCGCCTGGCGTGCCGAGTTCGGCGCCGACCCGCCTCCCATCACCGGCTGGACGGGTTCCACGGACGGCGTCGTCCTCAGAGCCCACGGAATCGACACCGTGCGCCTCGGCCCCGCGTCCCGCCCGTCCCCGGGAGACCCCCGGTGCGACCTGCTGGACCTCGCGTCCCTGGCCGCCTACGCCCGCCTCTACGCGCGCCTGGCCGGAACTTCGCGCACTGCCTGACCAGTTCGCCCTGCTCAAAGCGACGGCCCGCGCTCACTTCCCCCCTTCGTGAGCGCGGGCCGCCGGGTCTTCGGGTCACAGGCCCCAGTCGTAGTTGGGGACGACCGCGTCGGCGATCTGGAAGCGTCCGCCGGGCAGCGGCTCGGCCGCCTCGTCACCCGGAGTGTTGATGACGTTCTTGCCGAAGCCGGGGACGAGTGGACGGCCGGCGTCCCGGCGCAGCCACAGGCGCAGCAGGTGGCGCCGCCGCTCGGGCTCGGGGTAGTCGACGTACTCGGTGCGCGAGTGCAGTGCGGCGTAGTTCAGGAGCCACTGGACGTCGCCGGGCTGGAAGTCCATGTCCAGGGGGAGGCCGGGCTCCTGCGCGATCTCGTCGAACAGGTTCAGGACCTCGATCTGCGCCTCGGTCAGCCGCGGCACCTCGGGGTAGTCCTGCGCCGAGAAGATCATCGAGGCGCCGGCGTAGGTGCTGAAGACGCCGTCGACATAGCTGCAGATCGGCGACCGGTAGGTGTCGGCGGGCGCGTCGGGGTCCTGCTTGCGCCAGTCCCAGTGCCACGGCTCGAACAGCAGCGGCGCGAGGTCGGGGCGGCGGCGCAGGATCTCGTTGTAGATCGTGGTGCCGCTGACCAGGCTGCTGGCGCCGCCGGCGCGGGCGCCGCGCAGGCACATCAGGGCGACGACGTCGGAGCTGTCGGAGTGGAACGGCAGCCGGTCGCGGACGCGGGACGGCAGCGCGGACGGGTCTTCGAGGGTCTTGTCCGAGGTGGCGATGACGTGGTCGAGAACGTCGCCGTACTGGTTCTGCGGCATGGGCGAGCCGAGGTGCAGGCCCATCAGGTAGAAGATCGCGCCCGCGACCGCGTCGCCGTACTCCTCGGTGCGGAGCCCGCGGATCAGGACGAACCCGCGGCCGGTGTCCATCTGCTGGGCGCACTCCTCGATGAGGCCGGCGCAGGCGTCCAGCGGGTAGCCGGCGGCGGTGACGGTGCGCAGGTCGGGGGCGTCGGCGACGAAGCGGCGGCCGGCGGCCTCCAGCTCGTCACGCTCGGCGTCGGACAGGTGGTAGATCCACTCGGTGGAGCCGGCCAGCTCGTCGCCGCGCCAGGCGGACGGACCGGAAATCGGGGACAGGTCAACGGTCGTGGACATGATGCCTCGCACTTCAGAAAGGGTGAGCAGGCCGCGGACGCACGCCGCGGCCCGGGATGGGGCTGCGGACGCGTGAGTTAGAAGGGCGTCTGCGGAAGGCCCGCCGCCGTGCCGGGACGCATGCCGGTACGCGGCGGACGCACGCGCAGCGGCTCAGAGTAGGCGCGCACGGCCGGTCCAAGGCCGCCCTGCGAGGCTGCTCGGATCATTGGCGTGCTCCCGACTGTGGAGGATCTACCGCAAACCGTAAGTCAGACCCTCTGATCCCGTCAAGCGAGATGCCGTCTCGTATAGATAGGCCAACCGGCATCTGCGCCACGGTCGGCTTCGCGACCAGAGCCAGTTCGCGCCGGCCCCGGAGCGCGCAAGACGCGAATGTCGCCCGCATCCGCTACTATCGAATGTATGTTCAAGTGGGTTCTGGAGTGGTTCTCACCCGAACGGATCGATGCGCTGATCGGCTTGGAGGGCGACCTGGGCCGACCGAATCTTCGACGCAAGGCGGACGTGCCGATGACAGCCTCGCCCGACGTCCTCTCGACCTCCATCGACGCGATCAGGAGTTCCCAGGCACGGCAACGCCCCGTCATTATGATCACCTGTGCCGCGGACGGCCGGCCCGGGGTCTGCGTTCCGGACTCGGGGGAGCTGCGCGTGATCGAGGATCGGTGTCTGCGCGTGGCGATATGGCCCGACAACCCCACCGCGATCGACCTGAACCGCGGCGAGCCCGTCCTGCTGATCGTCACCGGTTCACCGGACGTCCATCTCATCCGCGCCACGGCTCGCCGGCTGGTCGACGTCGCCATGGTGTGGGCTCACTACGATCTCACCATCACGTCGGCGCGGATCGCCGACCGCGGCACCGCGCCCTACGTTCAGTCCGCGCAGCTCAGCGGTAATACCGACGTCCGCAACGAGGTCTTGGAGAGCGGTGGCTCCCGGAAGCAGAGAGGTCAGGTGCTCGGGGCTCGGCTCTGATCTGGCTGAGCGCTTCCGTTGTGACCACCCACGGCTGGGAAGGATTCGGCCCTGCCCCCTACGGGTTCGACGCGGCCCCGTCCATACGCCGACACGTTGCCCGTCCCCGGAGCCGGCCGCCTGTGGACGCTGCCGTTCGGTCCCTTGGTTCCGGGGTGTCAGCCGAGGGGGCGGACCTGGACGACTCCGGTTTCGGTTACGCGGGTTTCGAAGGAGGGCTGGCGGCCGGTGGCGGGGCCGTGGACGACGGCCCCGTCGCGGACGCGGAAGGTGCTGCCGTGCCAGGGGCAGATGACGCAGGTCTCGGCGTTGTCGTCGGTGACGATGCGGCCCTGGTGGAGCGGTCCGGCGAGGTGGCTGCAGCGGTCGGTGAGGACATGGATCTCGTCGCCGGTGCGCAGCACGAACAGGCCGATGTAGCCGAGCCGGCGATGCACCGGCCAGCCGTCAGGGAGTTCTTCGGCGCTGCACAGGTCGTGCCAGCCGAGCGTGACGAGATGCACGGTCTGGTCGGCGTGGCTGGCGCCGCCGGCCTGGCGGAAGGCGAGATGGCCGCCCAGGTAGCTGCCCGCCAGGAGGGCGGTGAGGCCCGCGAACCCGAAGGCGCGTCCCGCGGCGTCCCGTCCCTGGTAGCGGGCCACGAAGGACGCCGAGTACAGCGTGCTCGCCGTCGCCATGCCGGCCGCGTGGACGAGCCCGACGCGCTGCTGTTCGCGGTGCATCGCGGACCAGTCGGCGATGCCGGTGAGGACGGTCGGGACCGCCCCGGCGAGCCCGGTGGCCACGAGGGTCTGCGCGGCGCGGCGCCCCCCGGGCATCAGGTCGAGGACGGCGGCGGATATCCAGCAGCCCATGGGCACGTCGGTCAGCGGCGGATGCGCGGGATGCCCGACCGGGACGCCGTGCAGGGCGTCCTTGACCGGCCCGGGACGCAGCGTCCGCCGCACGGCCGTGGACAGGACGCGGATCGTGCGGTCGAGGCCGCGGGCGTGCTCCAGGCTCTCGGTGGCGTCCACGAGCCGCGCCGGCCCCTGCGGCCGGGACATGCGCCGGAAGATGTTCGTCCTGCGGTCCATGCCCCTCCTCCGCGGCTGCCGAGACGCCTGTTGCGACACTAGTCTTCCGTGTTCTCGTGCGGCCAGTCATTCCTACCTGGAGGGGGAAGGGCCTAAACCACGGGGTCAGCGCGCCACGGGCTCGACGGTCACGGGGACGCCGTTGAACACGGCGTTGCCGGACAGCGGGTCGATCTCCTGTTCGTCGGTGACGGCGTTGATGTTGACGCCCGCGTGCCGGTGGGCGACCTCCGTCCGGGTTCCGGGACGGTCGTGGCCCCAGCCGTGCGGGAGGCTGACGACGCCCGGCATGACGGTGTCGGTGGGTTCGGCGACGGCCTCGACGGCGCCCGTCCGGGAGGCGACGCGGACGCTGTCACCGGCGGCGATGCCGAGCCGGTCCGCGTCGGCGGGATTGAGCTGGAGCGTGCAGGTGTTGGAGCCGCGCACCAGTTCAGGGACGTTGTGCAACCAGCTGTTGTTGGAACGCAGGTGGCGGCGTCCGATGAGCACCATTCCGCCGGACGGCCCCGGGTCGCGCAAGGCGGAGTGGAGGCGGTCGACGTCCGCGGCGAACGTCGACGGGCACAGCTCGACACGGCCCGACGTGGTGCAGAGGACCTCGTCCAGGCGCGGCTCAAGGGCACCGAGGTCGAGGCCGTGGGGGTGCTCGGTGCGGAGCTTGTCCAGCGTGAGGCCGGACGGTTCGGCGCCGAAGCCGTCGCCGTACGGGCCGAGGCGCAGCATCATGTCGAGCCGCCGCTCGGTCGGCGTCCCGCTGTCGAGCAGCTTGCGCAGCTCGCCCGGTTCGCGGCCGTGCACCGGTGAGCCTTCGAGGGCGGTGGCCTTCTTCAGCGTCGAACTGATGATCATCTCGTCGAGGGCGGCCGGGTCGCCGTCCGCCCCGGACGCGATCATGGCGAGCCGCGCGAGCAGGTCGGACTCGCTCGGCCGCCCGTCCGGCAGCGGCACGACCGGCGGCGAGTAGCGCGAGTAGTTGCGGACGGCGAGCCCGGTCAGCGCGATGTCGTAGTGCGGTGTCTGCGCGGGACGCGGCGGCGGCAGCACCACGTGCGCGTGCCGGGTCGTCTCGTTCAGGTACGGGTCGACGCTCACCATGAACTCCAGGCCGGCGAGCGCGCGGTCGAGCCGGGCGGCGTTCGGCGCCGACAGCGCCGGGTTCCCGCCGATCGTGATCAGCGCCTTGACCTGCCCCTCGCCGGGTGTCTCGATCTCGTCGACGAGCGTCGCGACCGGCAGTTCCCCGTTCACCTCGGGCAGTTCGCGGACACGGCTGCGCCACCGCCCGGTCGTGAACGGCTTCTTGCGGCGGTACGCGGGCGTGTGCGCGGGCCGGGGGAACATCGCGCCGCCGGGGCGGTCGAGGTTCCCCGTGAGGACGTTGAGGACGTCCACGAGCCAGCTGTTGAGCGTCCCGTACGCCTGGGTGCAGGTGCCGATGCGTCCGTAGACGGCGGCGCGTCCGGCGGCGGCGAGCTCGCGGGCCGTCCGCCGGATCGTGTCGGCGGCGATGCCCGTGACCTCCGCGACGCGCTCGGGAGCGAAGTCCACGGCGAGGGCGCGCAGGTCGTCGAGGCCGTTGACGCGCCCGTCCAGGTGCTCGGCGGACACGGCCAGATCCTCGGCGAACAGGGTGTGGACGAGCGCCATGAGGAGGAACGCGTCCGTTCCCGGACGGATGAAGAGGTGCTCGTCGGCGAGGGCGGCCGTCCGCGTGCGGCGCGGATCGACGACGGTGATCTTCCCTCCGCGTGCGCGGATCGCCTTGAGCCGGCCGGGGAAATCGGGTGCGGAGCACAGGCTCCCGTTCGACTCCAGGGGATTGGCGCCGAGCATGAGCAGATGGTCGGTGCGGTCGAGGTCGGGCACGGGAATGGCCAGCGGGTCGCCGAACATGTGCCCGCATGCGACGTGCTTCGGCATCTGGTCGGCGGTGCTGGCCGTGTACAGGTTGCGGGTGCCGATCGCCTTCACGATCGCGCCGGCGTAGAGCGGGCCCGCGACCGAGTGGGCCGTCGGGTTGCCGATGTAGACGGCGACCGCGTCACGCCCGTGCCGCGCGATGACGTCGGAAAGCCCCTGCCGGACGGTCTCGAACGCCTCGTCCCACCGGGCCACGGCGTGCTCGTCGCCGTCCCGGACGAGCGGCTCCGCCAGCCGGTCCGGGTCACCGTCGAGGCTGCCGAGCGTCGCGCCCTTGGGGCAGATGAACCCCATGCTGAACGGGTCCTTCTCGTCGCCGCGGACACGTGTCACCGCCCCGGCGTCGTCCAGGGTCAGTTCGAGGCCGCACAGGGCTTCGCAGAGGGGACAGGTGCGGAACGCCGTGCGGTCGCCCATAGGGACTCTCCTTGAGAACGGGACCGTGTCCATGATGGCCGGTTCCATCAGGGGGCGCCATCATCGGGTGGCGGCCAGGCATGGCCGGGACCCCGATTCCGGAGTTACCTTGACAAAGAGGACATTCGGCAGCCGGTAGGGAACTGCTATGGAGCCATGGGTCGCCTGGTTGCTGGTCGCCGCGCTGCTCGGGATCGCCGAGATGTTCACGCTCACGCTGGCGCTGGGCCTGCTGGCCGCCGCCGCCCTCGTCGCCGGGCTGGCCGGCGCGCTCGGCCTCCCCTTCGCCGCGCAGGTCGCGGTGTTCGCGCTCGGCTCCATCGCCGGCCTGGTCGTCGTGCGCCCGATCGCGCGCCAGCACATCACCCAGCCGCCGCCGCTGCGCTCGGGCACCGCCGCGCTCGTCGGACGCGAGGCGGTCACCCTGACCGAGGTGAACCGCCACGGCGGACGCGCCCGGGTCGGCGGCGAGGAGTGGACGGCCCGCCCCTACGACCCCGACCTCGTCATCCCGGCCGGCGCCATCGCCGACGTCCTCGCCATCGAGGGGGCCACCGCCCTCCTGTACTGGGTCTCGTCCTCGGATGAGGAGCAGCCATGACCGACATCGCCATCACCGTCCTCATCGCCCTGATCGCCGGGGTCGCCCTCCTCGCCACCGCGGTGATGCGGGCGGTGTGGATCATCCCGCAGGCGCGTGCCCGCAACGTGGAACGCCTCGGCCGCTACCACCGCACGCTCGAACCGGGCATCAGCTTCGTCATCCCGTTCGTCGACCGCGTCAAACCCAGCCTCGACCTCCGCGAGCAGGTCGTGTCGTTCAAGAAGCAGTCGGTCATCACCGAGGACAACGTCGTCGTCCACATCGACACCGTGCTGTTCTTCCAGATCACCGATCCCCGCGCCGCCGACTACGAGATCGTCGACTACATCAAGGCGATCGAGCAGCTCACCGCGACGACGCTGCGCAACGTCATCGGCACCCTGGACCTGGAGGCCACCCTGACGTCCCGCGATCGGATCAACACGGCGCTGCGCGGCGTGCTGGACGACGCGTCCGGCAAGTGGGGCATCCGCGTCACCCGCGTGGAGATCAAGTCGATCGACCCGCCGCCGTCCATCAAGGAGGCGATGGAGAAGCAGATGCGCGCCGAGCGGGAGAAGCGCGCCGCGATCCTGACCGCCGAGGGCGCCCGCGCGTCCAAGATCCTCACCGCGGAGGGCGAGCAGCAGTCGACGATCCTTCGCGCCGAAGGCGCCAGGCAGGCCGCCATTCTGGAGGCCGAGGGGCAGTCGGTCGCCATCGAACGGGTCTTCAACACCATCCACGAGGCCGACCCCGACCCGAAACTCCTCGCCTACCAATACCTGCAGACGCTGCCGAAACTGGCCGAAGGCCAGGGCAGCACCTTCTGGGTCATCCCCAGCGAGGTCACGACCGCCCTCCAGGCCGTCTCGCAGGCGTTCGGCGGTTCCCTGGACGACGCCACGTCCGCCCTCCAGAAAGCCGCACGCCGACCCGCCGACGAACCACAGGAACTCGACCAGGGAGACGGCCCCTACGAACTGACCCACGGCAACCGGCAGAAGGCCGAACGCTGATCAGCCGAGGAACGGCGCCGCCGCCTTGAAATCGGGATGCACCTCGATGGTCGGGGCGAGCGCCCCCAGAATGCGCCGCACCCGCGACAGCGGATGCTGCGGGAAATGCGGATCCCACCCCGGATCGTCCGACCAGTTCCGCGGCAGGCCGCCCTGTACCTCCGGCGCGTAGGGGTGCTGCGCCCACGAGCGCATCATCTCCTGCACGTCCCGCCCCTGCCCGTACTCCGACATGAACCGGTCGAGCGCCACGCTGTCGCGCGTACCGGTGACGCCCTCCTCCAGACACTGGACCTTCAGCACGAGGCTCCGGTCCGCGCGCGGCACCGTGAACGACCCGAGATAGCCCACGCCGCTCGGACGATCCGGCAACGGCAGCTTGACGATCTGCCGCACCGCGGGAAGCCCGTCCAGCGTGACCACGTCCAACTCGACCACCCCGCCGCCGCCCGCCGCCGTGTGCGCCACCGTCCGGGCACGCAGCAGGTCGAGATCCTCCAGCGGCGCGGGCAGATCCGGGGCGATGTCGAACCCGTAGATGGCCAGCCCGTCCCCGTCCGCGTTACGGAAGGCCCCGGGCTGCGTCTGCTCCCACCCGGTCACATCGAAGCGCAACGACATAGCGCCGCACCCTAACGCGAACTACGCCACGTCAGACGCTTTCCAAATCAGAGAACGCCACGCTCAATTTCATGCCTTCCGGAAGCTCGGTATCGAGCACACCGTAATGAACGGTCGCCAGTTGGTAGTTCCGACCGCTCCAGTCGAGCCGGTACTCCTCCACGGAGTGGATCGCGTCGTCGGCATCGAGAACGACGATCAGGTACATGGGGATGCGCTGACCCGCGTACTCCGCCTTCTTGTCCTGGAAGTCACGCTGTTTGCTGTCGGAGCCCGCGATCTCCACGGCTGTGAAGACGTTCGCACTCGTCAGCCTGGCGTTGCCTTCAAGGCAGTACAGGACGCTGATGTCGGGGCGGCGCATGGTGAACCATCGCCCCTTGTCCTTGGCATGCGCATTCTGTTCGACGTAGTACATGCCAGTATTCGGCAGCACGTCGACGCAGGGACCATTACTCGGTCGGACGTCCCCCAACGCACGGGTGAGGTTCCTCAGTACGCGCTGGTGCCTGGGTGACGGTGATGCGCAGAAGACGACGGTGCCATCCACCACCTCGATGGACTTGCACACCTCTTCCGGCAGAGCCTCGTACTCCTCCACGGTGATGAGGAGGCTGGAGGGGTCTGTCGCCCACGCGGGGAGCGGCATGCTCGTGCTCCTGGTATCGGTTCCGTACGTGGCCAGAGCCTATACGCACGAAGACAGGCGCAGGCAGGTCGGTGATGTGGGAAGCGGCCGGGCGGGGGAGGCCGCCCGGCCGCTTCGGGGCGCGTCCGCAGGAACACGCCCGGGATGAGGGGCGGCCCCGAGGCCCGGACCGTCCCTCCGGAGAGGGTTGAGCAACCGTCCACGCCGAGGCCCTTGGCGACGCGGTCACGCGGCTCAACCTATCCCCGTAAAAACGAGCGGTTCAAGAGACTGAATCTCGCATCTTTGTTGGGTGTTCGGTGCGCATGGCATGCTTGGCGTCCGATCGAGGAGGTCCATGGGGGCCGGGGGCGGAGGTGAGGCGATGAGCATGCGTCGGAACAGGGTCGCGGCTGCGGCCGTGGCAGGGACGATGACGCTGACGGCCGCGGCGTGCGGCAGTTCGGGCGACTCCGAGGCGAAGGGCGCCACATCCCCGCCCGCACCGTCCGGCGAACCCTCGGGCGGGACGCAGCCGACCCAGCCGGCCAAGGAGCCGATCCTCCTGGCGTTCGGCGGCGACACGCACTTCGAGGGCGTCCTGCGCTCCCGCCTCAACAATCCCTCCACAGCGTTCGGGCCGGTCGCGAAGCAACTGCGCGCCGCCGACCTCGCGATGGTCAACCTGGAGACCGCCATCACGACGGGCGGCACGCCCGCGCCAGGCAAGCAGTTCACCTTCCGCGCACCGGCGACGGTGTTCAAGGCGCTGAAGGCCGCCGGTGTGGACGTCACGTCCATGGCCAACAACCACGGCATGGACTACATGGAGGGCGGGCTACGCGACTCCCTCGCCGCCATCAAGCGCGCCAAGTTCCCGACCGTCGGCATCGGCAAGGACGCCGACGCCGCCTACCGTCCCTACCGCGTCACCGTGAAGGGCAACAAGCTCGCCATCGTGGGGGCCACGCAGGTACTGGACAACAACCTGATCCAGGCGTGGACGGCCACCGACACCCAGGGCGGGCTCGCGTCCGCCAAGAACGTCCCGCGGATGGTCCAGGCGGTGAAGGAGGCGAGCCAGGGCTCCGACGTCGTCATCGTCCACCTGCACTGGGGAGCGGAACTGCAGGCCTGCCCGCTTCCGCGCCAGAAGGAACTCGCCGAGAAACTCATCGCGGCAGGTGCGGACGTCCTCGTCGGCGGTCACGCGCACATCCCGCTTGGCGGCGGCTACCAGGACGGCGCGTACGTGCACTACGGCATGGGGAACTTCGTGTTCTACTCCGCCAACGGCAAGACGGCGGAGTCCGGTGTGCTGTTCCTGCGCGTGGAGAACGGCAAGGTCACCAAGGACAAGTGGGCCCCCGCCCGGATCTCCGGCGGCATCCCGATCCCGCTGAAGGGCGCCCAGGCGAAGGCCGCCGTCAAACGGTGGAACGGCCTGCGTGACTGCACCGGGCTCCAGGCACGCCCGTCCTGACGGCGTCTGGTGCCCGAGACCGTCTGGTGCTTGAGGTCGTCCGTCGCCTGAGCTGGACTCTCCCACTATGGGAGACGCCAGGGTGGGGTCCGTGAGCAAGGATCTCCTGCCGATCGGACGCTTCGCCCGGCTGTGCCGGCTGAGCGTCAAGCAGCTGCGGCACTACGACGACCTCGGGCTCCTCGCCCCGGCGTGGACGGACCCGGCGTCCGGCTACCGGTACTACCGGCCCGGCCAGGCCCGCGACGCGCTGATGATCGGCCTGCTGCGGGCGATGGACGTGCCGCTGCCGGTCGTGGCGCGCGTCCTCTCCGGAAACGAGGGCGACGAGCTGAAGGCGGCCCGGGACCGGATCGAGGCCGATGTCGCCCGCCGGCAGCGCGGCCTGCGTCTCCTGGACCGCGTCCTCGCCGACGGGCTGCCGCAGAGCGCGGTGTCGATCGTCCGGGAACCGGCGCGGCGGGTGTTCGCCGCGCGTGAGCCCGCGACACCGGTAACGATTCCCGACGCGACCGCGGCGTGCGTGGCCCGGCTGCTGCCCCTGATGTCACCGGACGGCGTGCTGGTCGGGCTGTTCCCGCTGGACATGGAGGAGGAGTTCGACGTCCGCGTGGTCGTCCAGGCGGCGGACGGCGACGACCTCCTGCCCGGTGGTTCGTTCGCCTCGGCCGTCCATACCGGCCCGTACGAGGAGATTCCGCTCACGGTCCATGGCGTGCTCGCGTGGTTCGGCGACTACGGGCACACGCCCGCCGGGCCCGTCCGCGAGGTGTACCTCAACGACCCCGCGACCACGCCGCCCGAGCACCTGGAGACCCGGGTGCTGATTCGAGTGGAGGATGACCAATGAGCTGGTATGAGGCGGCGGACGAACCGGAGCTCGTGGAGCACGGGGCGGTGTCGGGGCTGGCCGTTACCGGCCGCGGTGAGCCGGGCGGCACCGCCTACGGCGAGAGCGTGGGGGCGCTGTACGCGGTCATGGGCGCGCTCGGTGCGCCGATGGTGCCCTTGGAAGGACGCTGGTGGGTCGAGGACGAGCGCTCGCCGTTCGACGTGCCGCGCGACCAGTGGTGGTGGCATCTGTTCCTGCGCCTCCCGGACGACGCCGCGTCGGTCGACCGGGCCTGCGAAGAGGTGCGGCCCGGGGTGCCCGCGGCCTGCCGCGTCCAGCACGTCACGTTCACCGACGGCCGATGCGTCCAGGTCCTCCACCGCGGCGCCTACTCGGACGAGCCCGCGTCGCTCGCCCGCATGGCCGCGCTGATGGAGGCCGAGGGCGTTGTGCGGAACGGCCTGCATCACGAGATCTACCTGTCCGACCCAAGTGAGACCGACCCGGAGAAGATGCGCACGATCCTCCGCCAGCCCGTCCGGTAGGCGGGCAGGCGCTACCGGCGGCCCTCCGCAGGACGTAGTTTCACGGGAAACGCTTCTGAGGACGGGCGGGCGATGCTCATGCGAGACCAGCGGGTGAGGTCGGACGAGATCGAGCTGGCCGTGCGGGTGCGCGGCGAGGACCACCGGCCCACGGTGGTCCTCGTCCACGGCTACCCCGACACGAGCGCCATGTGGGACGAGGTGGCCGAGCGGCTCGCCGAACGGTTCCGCGTCGTCGCCTACGACGTGCGGGGCGCCGGCGCGTCCAGCAGCCCGTCCGACCCGCTCGACTACCGGCTGGACGCGCTCATGGGCGACCTCGAAGCCGTCCTGGACGGTGTCGGCGCCGACGAGCCCGCCCACCTGGTGGGGCACGACTGGGGCTCGGTGCAGGGCTGGGAGGCCGTCATCGGGGACCGGCTACGGGGCCGTATCGCCTCGTTCACGTCGATTTCCGGACCGGACCGGCGGCACATGGCGCGCTGGGCCCGGCAGGCCGTCCGGTCCGGGCCGCGCGGGGTGGCGGAAGTCCTCGGGCAGGCGCGGCGGAGCGTCTACATGCCGGTGCTGATGGCGCCGAAGGTGGGGGAGGCCGCGGCCCGCGTCCTGTCCGCTGGGTTCCCGCGCGTGATGGCGCCGCGGGAGGGTGCCGAGCCCCGGTCCGGTCACCCGGCGGACACGCTGGCGACGGACGCCCGCAACGGGCTCGGCCTGTACCGCGCCAACATGGGCCGCCGCACCGCCCGGTCCGGCGGCCATGCGGACCGGGCCGACGAGGGGCGGACGGACGTGCCCGTCCAGCTCATCGTCCCGATCAAGGACAAGTACGGGTCCCAACCGCTGCTGCTGTCCGCGCGCGGACCGGTGTCACGCCTGTACGTGCGGCGCGTACCGGCCGGGCACTGGGTCGCGCGCAGCCACCCGGACCTCATTGCCCGCTGGGTCACCGAGTTCGTCGAGCACATCGACGGCGGGCCAGAGGCACCGGCGCTCGCCCACGCGCGCGCGGCGGGAGAGCCCGGCAAGGACTTCGGCGGCGATCTCGTCGTCGTCACCGGGGCGGGCAGCGGCATCGGCCGCGCCACCGTCCGCGCCTTCGCCGACGCAGGGGCCCGCGTGGTCGTCGCGGACATCGACGAAGGCGCCGCCAAGCGCACCGCGGACGAGATAGCCGCAGCCGGAGGCGAAGCCCACGCCTACAGGGTCGACGTCGCCGGCGCCGACGCGATGGAACGGTTCGCCGACGACGTCCGTGACTCCTTCGGCGTCCCGGACGTCGTCGTCAACAACGCGGGCATCGCCCTGGCCGGATCGCTCCTCGACACCCCGGAAGAGGACTGGGCGCGCATCCGCGCCATCAACGTGGACGGCATGTACCGGGGCTGCCGCCTGTTCGGGCGGCAGATGGTCGAGCGCGGCGAGGGCGGCCACATCGTCAACATCTCGTCCATGGCGGCGTACCTGCCCAGCCCCGAACTCCCCGCCTACGGCGCCACCAAGGCCGCGGTGCTCCAGATGACCGAATGCTTCCGTCTCGACATGGACCGCTACGGCATCGGAGTCTCCGCCGTCTGCCCCGGAGCGATCGACACGCCCATGACAGGCCGGACCCGCTTCGTCGGCCTGCCGCCCAGCGTGGACGGCGAACTGCGCGAGCGGATGGGCCGCGCTGTAGAGCGGCGTGCCTTCCCGCCGGAGAAGGTCGCACGGGCCGTCCTGCGCGCCGTCCGGCAGGACACACCGGTCGCGCTCGTCACCGCCGAAGCCCGCCTCGGCCGCGCGCTCTCCCGCGTGTCGCCCACCGCGAACCGGGCGCTCGCCCGAATCGGCCGCCGCGCAGGAGACCGCATCCGGACGAACGTGGAACGCCTACACGACTGACATCCGCACGGCCGACACGTGCACGGTCGACACCCGGACGGCTGACACCTGCGCGGCCGAACCAACCGGACGGGCGGCGTCGGCGCGGGGGCATCAGAGGGTGCCCACGCCTCGCTTGAGGGTCTGGGTGGGGGTCTCCCCGAAACGCTGCCGGTAGTGGGCGGCGAAACGGCTCATGTGGAGGTATCCGGCGGCCCCGGCGACGTCCGTGACCGTGCGCGGGCCGGGGCGGGCCTCGACGAGCGCGGTGCGGGCATGGTCGAGCCGTACCCCGCGCAGGAGCTGCGTGGGCGTCACGCCCCACTGGTCCTGGCAGATGGCCTGGAGTTGCCGGACACCGATCCCCACGGCCGAGGCGATGTCGGCGACGCCGATCGGGCGATGGTGATGGGCCTCGACCCACTCGCGGATCGTCCCCGCGAGATGGTGCGGGACGCGGGCGGGCGTCTCCGCGAGGCTCTCGGTGGCGGTGTGCGGAAGCCCCAGGAGGATGGCGGTGAGCAGCGACTCCTCCAGGCTCCGCGCCGCCAGCGGATGCAGGCCGCCCCGCGCCGTCGCGTGGTCGAGCACGCCGCAGACGTGCCGCCAGGTGCGTTCGACGATCGAGGACGGTGTGATGGCCGGCCCGTCCACGCTGTGGAAACGCAGCGGCGGGCTGTGCTCCCGCCCCAGATGGCCGGCGAGATGGTCGGCGAGGCGTCCGGTGCTCGTGGCGATGACGAGGCAACCCAGCGTCGGGTGCGGCGTCATCCGCATCGCCTCGTCGTGGGACAGGACGAGGCTGCCGCCCGCCGTGTCCCGGTTGTGGGTGGACCGGTACTCGACGCCCATCGGCGCGATCGGCGCGCACATGGCGAAGTGTCCTTCGGTCGGAGGCGTGTCCACGATGACCCCACCGCCCCCGTAGCGCACCCAGACGAGATTGACCGAGCCGACACCGACGGCGTTGACGAGACCGTCCAGCGGAGCATCCGGCTCACGGGCGTGGAGGTCGTGCCCGACGGCGAACGGCTCGACCGTGTCGTGCAGGACATCGATGTCCTGGCTGACGACCCGCTGGTAGGCCGACAGGGGCGGCGAGGTCTCGGGAGAAGTCATGTTCGTGGTGGTGGGGCCGTTTCGTGACGGTCGGCGGACAGAACACCCCGGGCCCGCAGCCGCGGCATGACCTCGGCGGCGAAGTAGCCCAGCTCATCAGCGTAATTGAGGAACGACAGAGCGATACCGTCGAATCCCGCACTGGCGAACGCCGCGAGACCGTCCGCGACGTCGTCGGGGTCGCCGACCAGGGGGCAGCTTCCGTGGCCGGCCGCGAACCTGTCCCGGTAGACCTGCAGCATCTCGGGCGTGAACGACTGCGCGTGCAGACCCTGCAACCGCATCACCTCGTCGACGGCGGGCCAGTCGGCCTGCTCGTCGGCGTAGTAGCGCAGGAAGTCCTCCGCCTCGGTTCTCGTCGGCCGGCACACGACGTGGCCGAGCGTGAAGACCCCGACCGTCCGGCCATGGGACGCGGCCTCCGCGCGGATGGCCTTCACGATCTCCGCCCCGTCCTCGGGGCCCCCGACGACGGTGAACGCACGGTCGGCGTTGCGGGCGGCGAACGAACGTCCCTGCGCGGACGACCCGGCGTTGATCACCGGAAGGCTGTGCCCGTTGTACGGCTTGGGCCTCCCCACGACATGCTTGAGCTGGAAGAACTGCCCCTCATGGTCGAACGGCTCGTCGGTCGACCAGATGCGCTTGACGACGTCCCACCATTCCTGCGCGAGCGCGTAACGCGTGTCATGGTCGTTGGGCAGGGTGAGCCCGAACATCTCGTATTCGGGGGCGTGCCAGCCCGCGACGATGTTGAGCCCGATCCGTCCCTTGCTGAGATGGTCGGCGGTCGCGAGCTGCTTGGCCGCGACGACCGGGTGATGGAAAGCGGTGTGGACGGTGCTGAACACGCGGATCCGGCTGGTGGCGGCGAGGAGACCGGACGCCCACACGAGCGGGTCGAGGGCGCTTCTGTGAAAGTCGGTGTCGGGCCCCCAGTCCGTCCACCGCGCGACGGGCAGCAGGAAGTCGATGCCCGCCTCATCCGCGAGACGCCCGAGACGGAGATTGTTGTCCCAGGTGGCGTGCCATCTTTCCGGGGCGGTCGTGATCGCGAGTCCCGACTCGGTGTTGGGTGAGAACAAGCCCAGCTGGAATCCCATGCCGACCCCTTTTCCGTCCGTCCGCGTTCGGCATTGCCCGCCCAGTATGGGAAGCCGCCGGGCGGCGGGCAATGTCCGGATGCAGCCACGCTGCGTAATGTCATACCGGGATCGTGCCGAGAGGGAGCCGGTCGAAAGGCCTCACCTTGCCGTTCGCCTCATTTGCGAGGCGGTCCTCCGTCATCGCGTAGACGACCACCTGCGCGGGCTGCCGCCGCTCCTCCTTGGCCCAGCGCGCCAATTTCTGGACGACCTCGGCGAGATGAGCTCCGCAGGAATCCCCGGCACGCGGCCGATCGTCCGTGACGCCGCCGGTCTCAAGTCGCACATGAAAGCACGACAAACGACCACAGTGTGACATCGAGCAGGGTTGCTTGCCGTTGAGGGGAAGACGTGCGGGGTGCATCAAGTGGCACTTTCGGCGTCGCGGAGAGCGGAAATGCTGCCTCGGAGGTAGGAAATCAGTACCCCTGCGGACAGTAGAGCCGCAGGGATATGCCTCCGTGGCAACGGCTGGGCGTGAAGCATCAATGATGCCTTAGGTCACCGCATGCTTCAACGCGAACGAGATAGTCCACCGCGCCGATGGGCTAGTCCTGAATGCGTGCTATCTACTGATTAATACAGACATGATGGCCGGTGGTGTCGAGACATGACGAGCGCCGGCGGTGTCGAGCCACGTCACGATCGTCCCGCCGGATCGGCGTGACCGGACGGGGAGAGGATCGACATCGACGCCCCCGCCGAGCAATCGGCCCACCGCCGACGTGGAAGGGCTCACAGGCGCCGAAGCATCACCGGGGAACAGGCCATGCGGCATCACCGAACCCTCCCCGTAGAGTGACGTGCATGGCCACGTGGGACGACGTGCGACGAATCGCGCTGGCACTTCCGGAGACGGACGAGATCGACCGGCGAGGCGACCTCGCATGGCGCGTCCGGGCCAAGGCGTTCACGTGGGAACGCCCCCTGAGAAAATCCGACCTGGCCGCCTTGGGCGACAGCGCACCGGACGGCCCGATCCTCGCCGCACGCGTCCCCGACCTGGGCGCCAAAGAGGCCCTGCTCACAGACGACCCGGACGTGTATTTCACGACCCCGCACTTCGACGGTCTCCCGGCCGTCCTCGTCCGCCTGGAGAGAATGGAACCTCCGGAACTGGAGGAACTCCTCATCGAAGCATGGCTGGACCGCGCCCCGAAGCGCCTCGCCACGGAGTATCTCAAGTCATGAAGGCCCGAGTCCTCACGTTCAACACCCTGTTCCGAGGCCGTTCCCGAGCCCGCCTGGGCGCGTTGGCCCAGCTCATGGAGCAATCGGACTACGACGTCGTCTGCCTTCAAGAGGTCATATCGCCGCGGAATCTGGCCCACCTCCGGCACGCCGCGAGATCGTACCCGCACACCGCTCACGCGGCGACTTTCCCGGTCGTGCGCGGCGGCCTGGTCACCCTCTCCCGCTGGCCGATCACCCGCCGCTACTTCCAGCCGTTCACACCCACCCGCCCGGCCCGCCTCGAATGGCTGCTGCGCAAGGGCGCCCTGTTCACACGCGTCCATCTCCCTGACGGCTTCCTGACGGTCGTGAACACGCACCTCTCCGCGAACATGGACATGCACTGGGCCCCGTCCAACGCGTACACCAAGGCCGAGGAATCCGAACTGCGCGAACTGGCCGCCCTCATCGGCAGGATCGACCCGGCGGAACCCATGGTGGTCATGGGCGACTTCAACGTCCCCCGCGACTACTCCCTCTTCAAGGACTTCGCGTCCACCACCGGCCTTCAGGACGCCCTGGCCGACGACACGGAACCGACTTACCGCCCCGAGTACGCGGACATCAAGCCAATAGACCAGATCCTCACCCGGCAGGGCATGGACGCAACCCCGCGCCTGGTCTTCAAGGAGAAGATCCGCCTGCCCGACGGCCGCACGACGGTCTTGTCCGACCACTACGGCATAGACGCGACCCTCACCGCCCGCCGGCCGCCGCCCTAATACGCTCGAACTTCACCGACCTGGTGAAGCGCGGCGCCGTGTGAGCGGACGGCCGGGAATCCGGACCGCCCGGCGCTCCTGGAAACGAAGTGATCGACAGCGGCGCGGTGGCCGTTGCTGGGCCCACGCCTGAGCACGCCGCGGCCTTTGTGACCAACAATGCCTCCCATGCCGTCTCACGCAAACTCGGCTACCGTCCCGACGGCGTCGACCGACGCGTGGTCCGGGGAATGATGGTTCCCGATGGCCGTCTGCGTCTGAGCCGCGCCGACTGGGATCATCACCGCACCGTCACCATCGAGGGCCGGACGCCCTGTCTGCCCCTGCTGGGCCTGTCCTCCACGTGACCACTGATGTCAGGCGCACGAGGTTGCCCGGGCCATTGCATCTTTACTTGATCTGCCCCCTACTGCGGGCGGCGGCGCCGTTTGCGGCACCGAGCGTGCCCAGGGCGTTCACCGTGTGTGGCGACACGAGCCAAAATCGTGACCTGTTCCTTCTTGACCGGAATGATCTGCGAGCGTAGGCAGTGACGTGAGGGTTGGAAAGGGCGAAACGACGGAAGTGGAACGGATGTTTCTGGTGCGGCACTTTGCCAGTTTGGTTGCCGGATGGCGAAGGCGGCCGAAACACTCACGGCCACAGCGGGCCAAGCACATGAGCACGTGGGCCGGGCTGGCGCTGCTCGCCACGGCCGCGGGCGGGGCCCTGTACGGCATCGCGACGTCGTTGGCCGACCACAACGCCCCGACCCCGCCGAGCCCGTCGAGCCCGCCTGCTCAGGCCATCGAGACCCAGCCCGAGGACACGCCGCCCACCACGGCGGGCGGGACCGTGCCGAGCGGCAGCCCGTCGCCGTCGCCCTCCCCCACCGCGCCGACCAGCCCGCGCCACCCGTCGGTGAACAAGCCGCAAGGGAAGGCCGCCATCTCCTCGCGAGGCGCACTCGACCCGGACAGCAACGACCACTGGGCCCAGAACAACCTCACCCTGCGGGTGCAGCGGCCGCTGCGCGCTCTGACGGTCACGATCCGGGTGGTCCGCACCGAGCGTGTCCAGGCCACCGGTTCGTGGCTGACGCTGCCGAGCAGCAACTTCAAGGCCTCCACTGAGACCACCCGGGACGCGGTCGTCTACCGGTGGACGCTCTTGCCGAAACGCACCGTCGGGCCGGGCTCGTACGTCTTGGCCGCCCAGTACAACCGGACCACCGCCCACAATTCGCGCAAGGACGCCTACACGGTCCGAGCCACGGAACGGGACGGCCCTGCTGTCACCGCCGAAGGCCACTTCTGATCGAAGGGGCAGGCGGAGGGCGTCGACGCGTGCGCCCCGATTCTCGCTGAACCACCCACAGTCGGCCACGTCGACCTCGTCCCATCCGAGCCGGTCATCGCCGTCACGCGGCTCGGCGGGGCAGGTCTTCGGCGTCTGTCTCCCCTTGGTCGAGGGCCGTCTCGCCGTGATCTGAGCTATGGACCTTCGCTCCCCCTGGGGTCGGCACGCCGCACACTCCACAGCCGCCGTCGCCGTGCCAATCGCCGTCATACCGGCCGATCGCACGGCATGTCCGCCGACCCGTGATCATCGCTAGCCGTTGCGGGTCAGGACGTTGTTGAGGCGGCGGTTCGAGGGGTGTCGGTGACATCGAGGCCTTCTCGGCGCAGTCGTTCTTGCCCCCACTTGCCGAGTGGGCGTAGTGCCTCGTTGAGGGAGATGCCTGACTCGGTGAGGGAGTATTCGACCTTCGGCGGCACCTCTGGGTAGACCTTGCGGTGGACGAGACCGTCTCCCTCCATCTGGCGGAGGTGCTGGGTGAGCATCTTCTCGCTCACACCCGGCAGTGCGCGGCGGAGCTCGGCGAAACGTCGCGTGCCATGGGTGTGTAGCTCCCAGAGGACGAGGCCCTTCCACTTCCCGCTGACGACGTCCAGAGCGGCGTCGATGCCGCAGATGTACGGCCCGGACCGTGGTGCCTTCGCCATGACGACTCCCTACTTACGAACTGGTAAGTACCGCAGATAAAAGTGGGTACTTCCCCGGCTGGTGGTGTCTTGCTCAGCATGGAGGCATGCCAACAACATCCACAACCCCGCACATGCGCTCCGGCGTCACGGTGCTCGGCCTCGGCGACATGGGCAGTGCCCTCGCCGCCCGGCTCGTCGACACCGGTCACCCGGTGACGGTGTGGAATCGGACTCCTGGACGCGACAAGCCTCTGATCGAAGTCGGCGCCGAGGCCGCTGCGACCGTGGCCGACGCGATCACCGCGCAGCCGCTGATCGTTGCCTGCCTGCTCAGACACCTCTCGGTCCACGAGACCCTTGACCCCGTCGTCGACGGGCTGCGCGGCCGAACCTTGGTCAACCTCACAACGACCACTCCGAATGAAGCGCGCGAGCTCGCCGCATGGGCCGCCGAGCATGACGTCTCGTATCTCGACGGCGCGATCATGGCGGTGCCCGACATGATCGGATCGCGCGAGGCACAGATCTTCTACAGCGGTTCACAGACGGCATTCGAGCAGCACCGCGACATCTTCGACACCTGGGCGACCAGCACATTCGACGGCCGGGACGCGGGCATGGCGTCGCTGATCGACCTCGCGATGCTGTCGGGCATGTACCAGATGTTCGCGGGCTTCATCCACGGTGCCGCCATGGTCGGGTCCGAAGGCATGACCGCGACGGAGTTCGCCGCCCGCACGACCCCGTTCATCAGCGCCATGACCAACGGATTCGCCGGGTACGCAGAGGTCATCGACGGTGGCGACTACGCTGTCCCGGGGCAGCAGAGCCTGGAGTTCTCCGACCTGTCCCCCATCGTCCGGGCCAGCGACGAACAGGGCGTGAACCCGGCGACACTCGCGGCGGTGCAGGCGCTGATCAGCCGGCAGATCGCCGCCGGACACGGCTCCGAAGGGCTCGCGCGGATCTATGAGAGTTTGCGCGCGGACGACCGGACGTTCGGTGGTGTCGCGTGAGCGCCTCGCCCGTCACCGTGATCGGCCTGGGCCCGATGGGCCAGGCGATGGCCCACTCCCTGCTGGCTGCCGGGCACCCCGTCACAGTGTGGAACCGTACTCCGCAGCGCGCGGAAAGTGTTGTCGCCGCCGGAGCACGACTGGCGGCGTCGCCTGCCGAGGCCGTGGCGGCCGGTGACCTGGTCATCCTCAGCTTGACCGACTACCAAGCGATGTGGAACGTCCTCGGCAACGCCACCGCCTCACTCGCCGGACGCACGCTCGCCAATCTCAGCTCGGACACACCGGACAAGACCCGCGAGGCGGCGGACTGGGCGGCTTCGCACGACGCGTCGTTCGTGGCGGGCGGCGTGATGGTGCCCGCCCCGATGGTCGGCACGGACCACTCCTACGCCTACTACAGCGGCGACCAGCGTGGCTTCGACGCTCATCGAGACACCCTCGCCCACATCGGAGATCCACGGTTCCTGGGTGACGATCCGGGACGTGCCCAGCTCATGTACCAAGCGAATCTCGACGTCTTCCTGACCACACTGGCCGGATTCGCACACGCCACCGCCCTCGTGGGCTCCGCGGGGATCACGGCCGAAACATTCCTGCCCGAGGTCATGCAGCTGTTCACCGCGATCCCCGACATGATCGCCCCTGGCGGCATCGCGGCTCTCGGAGCTCGTATCGATGCCGGCGAGCATCCCGGCGAGGGCAGCAACAACATCATGATGGGCGCCACCGCCGACCACATCCACGCCACCGCCGAGTCGGTCGGCATCGACACCGCACTCCCTCGTGCGGTGCAAACGCTCTACCGTCGTGCCATCGACGGCGGACACGGCACCGACGGCTGGACCCGCACCATCGACGGCATCCGAGCCCCCGAGACAAATGCATGAATGCCGTCCACCGGAATGCTCCACTGCCGGCCGAAGGCGCCGACGACTCGTGGAACGGTGCCAAGACCGGCCGATCGCACACGTGGCCGCAGGACGGGTATCTCCCGAGCGTGCGTGTCGAAGTGGGTCAACCGCTGGCGCCATCAGCGTCTTGAATGCGCACTACAGCTACCACCGGCTGCACAGCGGAGCCGGCGGCCAGCCGCCCGCCTCTCGGCTGCGCTGGGGCGTCACCAACGTTCAGCCCTCCTACAGCTAGCCCTCCTTTCGCGCGTGGTCGAGCTTGGCGTCGTCGGTCGAAGAAGGATCGGCGGTGGCGCTGCCGGCCCACGGAGGTGAGGTCGTCGGCAAGCCATCTGTAGGCGGGGGTGTTCGCCGGCCGGGGCGATCCTGCCGGAGGCTGGACCAGGCGCTCAGTCCAGCGGGGAAAGACGGATTGGCGAGATCGTCCAGGCCGGGGACTTCGACGGACCGTGAGGGATGGCGGCGCCTCCACCAGGTCGAGGTCGGCGTCGGTTCGGGTCGGCAGTGATCTGATGAGAGGGTCGAGGCGGACGAGCTGCTGCGGGGCGTTGAGTCGCGCTCAGACAGTGGGTGCCGCATCTCGAAGAACCGGCCGCCGGGCGCAGCGCATGCGCCCGCGGCCATCAGCCCCCCACCGGCCCGGGCGCACACCTGGATCCGCGGACCCCGAGATGCGCGCGGCACGCCGCGACGGCAGCAGCATGGACGGAGCGTCCACACAGCCCACAAGGCCAGGAGTTGCTCCAGTACGGCACCGCCGAGGCCGCCACCCCGATGGGAACGTCCGATCCACACTCCGGCCTCGGCCGCCTCTTTTCACTCTCCACCGGACACAGCCGGGCAGCTCCCACCACCGCCGCCCCCACGACGATGGCATACGTGGCCTCCAACGGTTCGGCCGCCAGCGCCCTCGACCGATGGAAACGCAAGAATTCGTCCCGACGCTCGGTGGTCCACCCCGGTGGCCCGGCCACCGGCGGCATCACCTCAAGAGGATCCGCGTCCGCCACGGCGGCATCCAACAACTCCAGCAGCAGCTCACCTTTGAGCGGCCGGAGCATCACGTCGTTACGCATGACCCGATCCTGCCACTCCCATCACAGTGAACCGCCCAACCACCGCAGCTCGCCCCTCCTCCCCGCACCTGTCGCCGACCATCGAAGGCACCCGAGGCGGCGGCACGCCTCTCACCGCACATCCGACCGACCGGGGCATCAAGGTAGGCGGCGCGCGCCGCGCTTCCCCACCACCGACAACCGCCCAGACCTCCCCAACTCGCGCCCCAGCTTCACCGCAGTCGACCGGCAGGAGCAGACCGGCCTCCACAGGTAAGAGCAGATCAGCCTCCGCGAACAGGGAACCCTGACTAGGCGTTCCCCGGAGAAGCCGCCTCGGCCGCGCCCGCACCCAAGCCGTCCTGGGAACGCCCTGCAAGGGATCGCCAAGCGCGGTGGGAGGAGCCGTGCCCTGCTGACGAGTCCCGTCATCGCCGGGCTCGCACAACCTGACCGCCCGGACATCGCCTTGGGAGGCACACCCTGCGCCGGCGGCCGAGATACATCGGCTGGACGTCCTGCCAGCCCAGCCCGTCTCCGCCGGGTCCGTGCGCTGACGCTGACAGAGCCGTGGGCACCTGCGGTGAGTGCGCCCGGACTCTGCGCGCACCGGCGGCCGAGGCCCCCTGGACCGGCGCATCAGCGTGATCTCCGCAGCAGTCACCGCGTCCGACACCACACCCCAGGCCCAGCCAGCCCGGCATTGAGACCTGCCAGCGGCCAAGATCGGTGTCGTTCGGGTAGCCGACGATTCTGGGCGTCATGCGGCCCAGCCGAGTTCGGTTGGTGGGTGGTTTGTCGGTGCGGTGTGGGGTGGCGGGAGGACGCGGTAGATGTAGCGTCCGTTGGCGTGCCGGGCGATGTGGATTTGTTCGGCGTTGGTGTGTTTGAAGCGGTTGTGCCAGCCGCAGGCCAGGGCGAGTTGGTCGATGTCGGTGGGGCTGTTGCCGAGGGCCCAGCCGTTGACGTGGTCGACTTCGCAGAGTGTGCCGGGGACTTGGCAGTCCTGGACGGCGCAGGTGGGGTAGAGGGTTTCCAGGACGCGGCGTTGGGCGGGGGTGGCGAACCGTTGGCGGCGGCCGAGGTAGAGCGGTAGGTGTCCGCGTCCCAGTAGCAGGGGCGAGACGCCGGCGGTCAGGGCGATGCGGCGGGCTTGGGCGGCGGGGATCGGGGTGCCGTCGGTGAGCCGGGCGGGGGCGGTGCCGCCGGTGAGGGTGTCCAGGTCGCAGATGACGGTGACCTTGGTGGCCTGGTGGCCGCCCGACAGGAGGCTGGACACTGCCGCCGCGGTCCGTTCGGGCAGGTCCCGGTGGTCGTTGTCGCCGGTGGGTGTGGCCAGGGGTGCGAGTGTGCCGTCCCAGATCGCGGTGTCTTCGGGGTTGAGCCAGCCCTTGATGTACCGGCCGCCGTCCAGGGACCGTGTGGAGGTGATCCAGGACCGCTGGTATCCGCGTCGTGTGTCGGTGTCGGGTTCCTCCGTGTCGTCGCGTTCGGCGATGATGTCTCGGATCCGGCCGCCGAACGCGGCGATCTTCCCGGCCGAGAACCCTTGTTCGACCATGTCGAGGAGCACGGTTTCGGCTTTGGCGCAGTCGGTGTCGTCCAGGCGGGCGACCGCACCGGCGATGGTGGCGGCGTACCCGAATGAGAGCGTTCCGGCGGCGCACCGGTCGGCTACTTCGGGCAGGCGGTGCCGCTGCCGGGCGAGGGTGAGGCGTTCTTTGGCGCGGGTGTCGCGCATGCCCAGCCGTGATCGTAGCCACGCCTGGGTGGAGGGCAGGCCCCAGCGGCGTGTCTCTCCGGCGGTGTCCACCCGCCCGATCAGGCCGGCCAGGGCGCTTTCGTGCGCGTCCGATGCCGCAGCCAGGGTTTCGGCGAGTTCCATGCACGCGGCCGCCGATTCGGGTGGGGTGCGTCCGGCCAATTGGGCGGCGATCGCGGCTGCGGCGTGCACCAATTCCATGGTGGACGCCTCGTCGAGATCGACGGTGATCGGACGCATGGGAAAAGAATACCGGTTGATCAAAGCGACCGGGCCGAGAAATGGGCTTGATTATTGTCACTCTGCGGCTAGTCGGAGCCGGTGAGTTGGAGAATCGAACTTCGGGGTTGCCTTTTCGGACGCACCCGTGGCCGGGTGTGGGGTCTGTGTGTTGGTGAGCTGGGCGGT
Organism: Actinomadura sp. 3N407; assembly: GCF_052245875.1. Lineage (NCBI taxonomy): Bacteria > Bacillati > Actinomycetota > Actinomycetes > Streptosporangiales > Thermomonosporaceae > Actinomadura > Actinomadura sp. 3N407. The sequence goes on along the minus strand of NZ_JBQQBP010000002.1, from coordinate 340,724 downwards.
GGGGTGGCGCGTCGGGCAGAGGGGAGGCGGAGCCTGCCCGACGAAAGCTGCACTCAGGGGCCGCAGAGGCTCCGAAGTCAAGGGTGGGACGGAGTCCCATCGCGAAGCGACGCGAAGCGCCCTTGACTTTGGAGGGGCGGCCCCGTACGCAGCGCCACCCCACCGCCGAACCGCCAACCCCGAACACAGAAATCGAGCCAGTGAAGTCCAGCAGCCAGAACAACGAAACACGGACCTATATTGAGTCGATGTAGTCGCCGCGATCGCGCCTCGAATAATCCTAGGACGCAACAGATGCCATCGGTGTGCTGTCACCCACGGAGGCCTTCCTCAAGCGCCGGTGGTCGTGAAGCGGGACGAGTTGAACCTCTGATCGCCTGAGCGACTCGTCCCCAGCCCAGCCGCCGGGTTCCTCTACCCCTCGGACAGACGGCGGGCACGTGGAGCAGCCGACTCGACCGATGAAACAGCCGACTCAACCGATGGAACAACCGACTCGGCCGATGGAGCAGCCGACTCGGCCGATGGAGCAGCCGACTCGACCGCCCCTCGGGCGTACCGTCCAGCAGATCTAGCAGCGCGGTCATGTGGTGTTTCCCGTATGCCACGCCTGCTGGCTTCCAAGGAGGCGGCGGATCGCCCGTGCAAAGCTGTCCGGAACGTCCTACATGGCAGCGGCCCAGCCCTACCCAGCACATGCGTGACATCTGTCGGGCAGCGAAAATGTTTCGACGAGTCGACCGCCCAGCGAGGAGATCGCCCAGGGCAGGCCGGATGCCGCCCGCACAACCGGGACCACTTCCATACATCCAACACCGCGCGAAACCCGGCGACGCTTACTGATCATCATTCGTTGACCTATGAAAGGAAATGAAAGCATCCCGGGGCGCCATTGACATGTCTCGCTACCTCATCTGAAACTCGGGACTGTCGACATCCGTGATCATCGATCGCTGCGCAGCCTTCAACGCCTCCTGGAAGGAGGGCCCTAGTGGTCATCGGCTCGGGCCGTTCCATGCTGCGTGCGACGATCGTCATGTTGGCGATAGCGGCGCTTGCGATCGCTGGAGCGGTACAGGTAATAGCGAGAACAACAATTGCCGAGGCCGCCGCCGGCAGCCTCGTGGCGGCCTCGTCCGTTGAAGACGAGGGCGCCGACTGCGAGGTCACTGTCCCCGGCTCTTTGCCCGCCGACTCCAAGCTCCCCGATCCCTTCAGGAAGCTGGACGGTACGCGCATCACCACCAAGTCCGACTGGCGGTGCCGACGGGCAGAAATCAAGGAACTGGCGGAGCGATACGTCTACGGCGAGAAGCCCGCAAAACCGGCAAGTGTCACTGGGACGGTTTCGAATAACAACATCACTGTCAATGTGTCGCACAACGGCAGAACCGCCAGCTTCTCAGCGGGCGTCCAACTGCCGAGCGGTACCGGACCTTTCCCGGCCGTCATTGTACTTGGGGGATTCGGAGCGGACACGAACACGATCAGGTCCGCCGGTGCCGCCGTCATCAGCTACGACCCTCTCGCGGTCGGGGAAGAGGGCACAGGACGGAACAACAAGCAAGGCGCGTTCTACGGCATCTACGGCGCCACGAGCAGCACCGGACTGCTGGCCGCCTGGGCCTGGGGTGCGAGCCGCATCATCGATGTCATTGAGCAGTCGGGTGGCAACATCCTCAAAGCGGATGCGATGGGCGTCACGGGATGCTCGCGCTACGGAAAGGGAGCTTTCGCTGCCGGCGCGTTCGATCAGCGTATTGCTCTGACCATGCCGATCGAGTCGGGTAGCGCCGGTGTTCCCATCTTCCGCGGGATTCCAGGGGAGAGCGGTGCCCAGCCTCTGAGCAGCGCATATGACGAGCAGCCGTGGCTTGGCGATGCGTTCGGCTCCTTCACGGGCAACCCGACCACGCTGCCGGTGGATACGCACGAGATGGTCGCCATGATCGCGCCGCGAGGCTTGTTCGTCATGGAGAACCCTCACATTGATTGGCTGGCTGCCAGGTCGGGGAGTGTCGCGGCCCTGGCCGGGGCGGAGGTCTACAAGGCGCTCGGTGCGGGAGACAACATCACCTACTGGTCCGACATTCAGGACGGTAGCCACTGCGCTGACCGGTCCGAATGGCAGGCGCCCTTGCAGGCCAACATCCAGAAGTTCTTGCTGAAGACCGGCAATGCGTCTGGCACATTCAGGATCTCGAGCAGCAAGGCCGGCAACCTGGCTGAGTGGCGGGACTGGCAGACTCCCACCCTCTCCGAAGGCCCGACGACCCCGACCACCCCGCCGACAACCGCACCGACCGGTGACTGCTCGGCGTCGGTGTCGATCAACCAGTGGACGGGCGGTTTCGTCGCCACGGTGCAAGTCACCGCAGGTTCCTCGCCGGTCAATGGCTGGACGGTCACCATGCCCCTGCCGCCGGGCACCAGCATCACCAACGCGTGGAACGCCGACCGTAATGGGAACACCGGCACGGTCGAGTTCGCCAACGTCAATTTCAACGGCTCCATCGCTCCTGGCCAGTCGACCGAGTTCGGCTTCCAGGGCACCGGGAGCGGCACCGGAATGACCCCCACATGCTCTGCTGGGTAGGTCCCGCGATCGGCGAGTCTCCAGGGCTCGGTGTGAAGGCGCCACACCTCCACACCGGGCCTCCCCTCCTAGTGCGGTGACCACCTGCCTCCGCTGAGTCACGCGCACTTCGTTGATGTTGCGGCGTGTTCGTCTTACCAAGCGCAACCAAGGCGAGCACGCCGCAGATCAACAGCCCCTGCCAGCGCCCGGAGGTTGACGGATTGGCTACCGTGTCGCCCATGCCTGACACCTGGCTGTCCGATACCCGCTCTTCGTACGACACCGACGCCTCCGGATACGCCGAGAAGGTGCGTGGCCTGCTTGATGGGAGGCCTTATCTACGCGCGAGCCTGGCATTGTTCGCCGACTTGGTGCACGGTGCCGGAGGCGGGCCGGTCGCCGATGTCGGCTGCGGGCCGGGCTACGTCACCGGTCATCTCCACAACCTCGGAGTGGACGCGTTCGGCATCGACATCTCGCCCGAGATGATCGCCATCGCGCGGCACGACTACCCCGGCCTACGCTTCGAGGTCGGGACGATGACCGCCCTCGACCTGGCGGACGATTCGGTCGCCGGCGTACTCGCGTTCTGGTCCGTGATCCACGTGCCCGACCACGCCGTGCCCGGCGTGTTCGAGGAGTTCCACCGAGTGTTGCGCGCGGGGGGTCCGCTACTGGTCGGCTTTCACGTTGGTGACGAGACACGACATACGTCCGAGGGCTACACGGGTCGCCCGATCAACGTTGAAAGTCACCACCGCCGGCCGAGCAAGGTCGCGGGCTGGCTTCGTGACGCGGGGTTCACGATCGAGGCCGAACTGGTCATCGGGCCGGACGAGGACTCCCCGGGAGCCGTCATCTTCGCGCGCAGCCACGCCTGACCGCGCCCTGATGCCACCGTCTACTGCTTTTGCGGCTCATGACGTTGGTGACATAGGACGGCACTCCTGAAACTTGGGTGCCTAGTGCGGTGACCACGACGTTCACCGGGTCGGTCATGCAGCTTTGGGGCGTCGGCGGCCCCAGCGTCGGCGGCCCCAGCGTTGCCGGCGTCGGCTGCGGACGCGGGTTCCTCCGTTGTGGCGCAGGCGGCCTGTCGTCGTCCACCGGTGTCGGGGCTCGTCTGCCTCTGGTGGAGGCCGAGGTTAGGGTGCTGTTATGTGCGAGACAGCGGGCACACAGGGGGAAGCTGTAGCGTCTATGCCGCGTCCGGCGGCCGGGGCGGCGGTTGACCCCATTGCGCTGGAACCGGTGGACGAAGTCGAGATCGTCACCCTGGTGGACAACGTCTATGACGCGTTGCTGACGGACGGCGAGCGCACCCGCCGGGTCGGGTTCGGCGCCGGCATGGTGGAGGCGCCGCAGTTCGAGGATGGGCGTACCCCCACCGGAATGATCGCGGAGCATGGTTTCTCGGCGCTGGTGACGGTGCGCCGGGCCGGTCGCTCGCACACGCTGTTGTTCGACACCGGCCTGTCCCCGGACGCGATGGTCACCAACGCCGGGCGGATCGGGATCGACCTCGGTGACGTCCGGGCCGTCGTGCTCAGCCACGGTCATTTCGATCACGCGGGCGGGCTGGCCGGGCTGGCGCGCGGGGGCGGCGTCCGGTCGCTGCCGATGGTGCTGCACCCGCGGGCGTGGACGAAGCGACGGCTCGCGGTGCCCGGTCGGGAGACGGAGTACCTCCCCACCTTGAGCAAGCGGGCGCTGGACGGGGAGGGCTTCGAGGTCATCGAACGCCGTGAGCCTTCGCTCCTGCTGGACGGCGGTGTGCTGATCACGGGGGAGGTGGACCGCACCACGGAGTTCGAGCACGGCATGCCGCGCCCGCATCAGGCGTGGACGGGTACCGAGTGGGTCCACGACCCGCTGGTGACCGATGATCAGGCTCTCGTCGTGAACGTGCGCGACCGGGGGCTGGTCGTGCTGACGGGCTGCGGTCACGCGGGCGCGATCAACATCGTCCGGCATGCGAGGCGGTTGACGGGGGTGGACCGGTTGCACGCCCTCGTCGGCGGGCTGCACCTGGGCGGCCCGGCCTTCGAACCGGTCATTGCGCCCACCGTCCACGCTTTGACCGAGTTCGGCCCGAGCCTCGTCGTCCCAGGTCACTGCACCGGCTGGCGTGCCCAGCACGCGTTGGCCTCGGCTCTGCCCGACGCCTGGGTGCAGGGCAGCAGCGGCACCACATACCGGCTGTCTGCCGCAGATCATCAGTGATCGTCGCGTGACGCCGCACGAATCCTCGCATCGCGTAGTGATGATCGTCGACGCCGGTTCCAACCCGTTCGAAGTCGGGGTGGCCACCGAACTGTTCGGTCTGCGCCGTCCGGAACTGGGACGGCCGTGGTACGACTTCGGGCTGTGCGCCGCGGGCGGCATGGCCGTCATGCACGCCGGGTTCTTCACCATCTCGGGCGTCGCGGATCTGGCGGCGGTGGAGCACGCCGACCCGGTGATCGTCCCCAATCGGCCCGACCCGGAGGTGGACCCGCCACCGGCGGTGCTGGACGCGGTCCAGTGCGCCGCACGGCGCGGCGCCCGGCTGGTCAGCTTCTGCACCGGCGCGTTCGCGCTGGCGGCGGCGGGGGTCCTCGATGGACGCCGCGCCGCCACGCACTGGTGCTGGGCGGAGCTGATGCGGTCCCGTTTCCCCGCGGTGCGCCTCGAACCGGACGTGCTGTTCGTGGACGGCGGCGACGTCCTGGCCTCCGTCGGCAGCGCCGCCGCGCTCGACCTCGGCCTGCACATCGTCCGCCGTGACCACGGTTCCGAGGTCGCGAACGCGGTGAGCCGCCGCCAGGTGTTCGCCGTGCATCGTGACGGCGGTCAACGGCAGTTCCTCGAACGTCCCGTGCCCGAGGTCCCGGACACGTCTCTGGCGTCCCTGGTCGGCTGGGCACGGGAACGTCTGGATCGTCCGTTGACCGTGGCGGTTCTGGCGGCCCGCGCGGCCGTCAGCCCGGCGGCCCTGCACCGGCGGTTCCAGGCCGAGCTGGGCACCACTCCGCTCGCCTGGCTGACCGCCGGACGCGTCTCCTTGGCCTGCACCCTCATCGAACGCGGCGAGCCGAGGCTGGACGTGGTCGCCAGGCCAGCGGCCTCGGCAGCACCGCCAACCTGTGAGCGCAGATGCGGCGCCAGACCGGCCTCAGCCCCTCCGCCTACCGCGAACGGTTCGCGCAGACCCACGGTTGACCGGGCTGGGAGGCAGACGGCACACGGATGTGAGTGCCCTCGGCGAGGGGGCGATCACGCCGGATCACCCGTGGCCACGGCGATCGTCCGTGGCCACGGTGGTGTGTTCGCCTGCTCAGGAGCGCTTCGGTTCGAGGTGCAGGGCGGTGATCCCGCAGTCGAACGGGCGTGCCGTGACGAGCTGAAGCCGCTGGTGGGAGTCCAGCTTGGGGAACACGGGCATCCCTTCCCCGAGCGCGGTCGGGTTGACGAACAGGTGGATCTCGTCGAGCAGGCCCTCCGCGATCAGGTTCGCCACGAGCGTGCCGCCCCCGTAGGCGATCATGTCGCCGCCCGGCTGGGCCTTGAGCCGGTTCACGGTCTCGGCGAGGTCGCCGCCGGCGACGGTGGCGTTCTTCCACGGCGACTCGGTGAGCGAGTCGGAGATGACGACCTTGGGCGTGTTGTTCATCCAGTCGATGGATGCCTGGTCCTCACCCTCCGGACCGGACTCCCAGGCCGGGATGAACCCCTCGGCCAGCTTGCGGCCCAGCACGATGGTGTCGACCGGCTGGGTGAGCGCGTCGATGTAGGCGTTGATGTCGTCCGTCCAGGGGAAGGTCATCCAGTCCATCTCGCCGTTCGGGCCGCCCATGTAGCCGTCGACGCTGGTCTGGACCTGAAGCTTGAATTTACGCACGGGACGTCCCTTCCGAGTTCGTGCTCAAGTTCGTGTTCGTGTTCGTGTTCGTGTTCGGGTCGAGTTCGGGTGAGGACGGCGGATCCGTCCGGCCTGTGGCCTTCAACCTCGACTCCCTGGAGCATGGCGCAACCCGTTTACGGAATCTTTACGGCCGCGCCCATGTGCATCTGGCTTGCCCAAATCGGCCGGTGTATCACTGGTATGTCGAGCGTCCGAGCGTTGCGCGCCAGTACGAGAAGGTCGGCGGACGGGCTCCGAGCACGGTCGCTTGGGTAACTTGGTGGTGTCGCACGGTGAGAGGAGGAGCAGTGTCGTCCTCTCTCGTGTCGGGCGGCACCGGCACGGGGCGGCGGGTTTCGCCGGCGACTCGGCAACGCAAGCTCGGGGTTCTGCTGCGTGAGGTGCACCGGGACGGGGCGGTGTCGCGCACCGAGCTCGCCGACCGGATGGGCGTGAACCGGAGCACGATCCTGACGCTGATCGCCAAGCTCGCGGCGACGGGCCTGGTGCGTGAGGAGACTTCGGCGACGACGGGCCGGGCGGGCCGGCCGTCGCTGGTGGTCCGTCCCGCGACCAGCCAGGTGTACGTGCTGGCCTTCGATGTCGCGGTGGACCGGCTCGTCGCCGCGAGGGTCGGGCTCGGCGGCACGGTGCTGGAGCGCAGGGAGACGGTACGGCGCCGCAGCCAGGACGACCTGGACGAGGTGGTCACCGCCCTCGCCGAATTCGGCGGCGCGCTCGTGGCCGCCGCACCCCCGGGCGCGACATGCGTGGGCGTCGGCGCGTCGTACTGCGGCCTGATCGGGGCCGCCGACGGGAAGGTGCGCCTGGTGCCCACCATCGGCTGGACGGACGTCGACTTCGGTCCGGCTCTCGGCCGCCGGCTGGGACTGGGGCTGCCCGTCGCCGTCGGCAACGAAGCCCATCTGGGCGCCCTCGCCGAGCATGAACGCGGTGCGGGCGTCGGCAGCCGGAATCTCGTCTACCTCCACGGGGACGTCGGGGTGGGCGGCGGCATCATCGTCGGCGGCAGGCTGCTGGACGGTGACGACGGCTACGCCGCCGAACTCGGGCACATGATCGTCAATCCGTATGACGGCCGTCCGTGCAACTGCGGTTCGCGTGGCTGCCTGGAGGCGGAGGTGGGCGAGTCGGCGCTGCTGGAGGCGGCCGGACGCACCGGCGGGCCGATCGGCCGCGACGGCGTGCGCGCCGTCGTGAAGGCGGCGGAGAACGGTGACGTGGCCGCCCGCGCGGCCCTGGACCGGGTCGGCGACTGGCTCGGCATCGGCGTGACCAATCTCATCAACCTGTTCAATCCCGGCGTCGTCGTCTTCGGCGGGATGCTGAGCGAGATCTACCGGGGGTCCGCGCCCCAGGTCAGTGCCCGCGTGAAGGCCGGCGTCCTGCCCGTCTCCCGCGAACGTGTCGCGCTCCGGACGGCCGCGCTCGGATACGACTCCACCCTGGCGGGCGCCGCCGAACTGGGTTTCGCCGCGCTCCTGGCCGACCCCCTGGGCGTTCTCGACGCCTGACCGGCCCCGCCTGTGTCAGTGCCCCATTACGAGGAACGCGGCGGCCGCGACGGCGTGGGCGACGACGGTGATGATCAGGACGGCGATGAAGACGGCCGTGTGAGGGTGGCCGCCTCGTGCGACGTGCCGTGGCCGCCGCTTTAGTCCTACCGCTTCACTCGGGTGGGGGACGGCACCGGGTCTCTGGAGGGAGGTGCAGGACGGCGCGGCCGATGAGCATGAAGAGCGTTCGTACAGAGGAGCGTTCGCGCAGAAGCGTGCGTGCAGAAGCGTTCGCGCAAAGGGAGGCCGCCATGACCACCGCTCGCCCGGTTCCCCCGTGGGCCGACCGCATCGCCCACATCATCCCATTCACCGTGCTGCCGTCCGGATTGTGGCGGATTGCCCTGGGTCTCGGTGTGCCGGTGGGATTCACCGAGGGGAGCGGGTTCACCGACTTCCCGCATCCGTTCGGGACGCCCTATGTCTTCACGCTGAGCATCCTCGCCGAACTCTTCGCCCTGCTCGCGCTCGGGCTGGTGCGGCCGTGGGGGGAGGTCTTCCCACGCCGGTTCCCGCTGGTCGGCGGACGCCGCGTGCCCGTCTCCTTCGCCGTCGGCGCCGCGTCGCTCGGTGCCGCCGCGGTCACGCTCATCGGCGTGGCCGGAGCCTCGAACTGGGCGGGGGCGATGTCCGCCCCGGAGAGCCCGGACGGGTTCGCGGCGGCGTTGATGACGTTCGCCTATGCGCCGTTCCTCGCCTGGGGCCCGCTGCTGGCGATCCTGACCGTCCACTATCTCCGCCGCCGCACCACGCGAACCGTCCCGGCTCACGCCCTGAGCGACGCTTGATGTCTCAAGTCAAGTCGCGGCGGGCGAAGCACGAGCTGGTTCGCCTCGGTGGACGAGTCGATCCGGACCGGCGACGGCGCCAGGCGTGCTCAGCCGACCACGCGGTAGCGCAGGTGCGTGACCCCTGGGGCGTCGATGACGCGGACGAGGTCGAGCTGATGGGGCGAGCCCGGCGCGCCGAAGAGCGACCGGCCGGCGCCGAGCAGTACGGGGACCTGGTGGATCTCGAGCTCGTCCAGCACTCCGGCCTGCAGCGCCAGCTGCGCCGTCGTCGCCCCGTGGACCATCACGTCGCGGTCACCGGCGGCCTCCTTGGCCCGCGCCATGGCCGCCTCGATGCCGTCGGTGGCGTAGCGGACGTTGGGGCCCTGGACGGCGTCGTCGCCGGCCTCGGAGCGGGTGAACACCTCAATGTGGACGCCGTCGTGGTGGTCGCCGCCCCAGCCGCCGGCCGCCTCGAACGTGCGCCGTCCCGTCAGCACGGCACCGGTGGCCAACATCTCCTGGACCACCGGAACGCTGGCCGCGTCGGTCCGGAGGACCGGTAGGCCGACTCCCCCGCGGGCCTCGTGGTCGCCGTCGAACAGCCACGCGTGCAGCTGCTCGCCGCCGGTGCCGAGGCCGTTCTCCGGGCCGTCATCGGGGCCGGCGATGAAGCCGTCGAGCGACATGGACATGTAGAGCACGGAGCGGGACACGGTCGGGTCCTCCTGTCGTGACGGAGTGTGGACGGGCCGAGGGAATCACGGTGAGTTCGGCCTTAGTCGGGAGTCGATTTCCTCCAGGAGTTGCAGTGCCGCCTCGTCCTCCAGCCGGGCGAAGGCGGCGCTGACGGCGTCGGCCGCCGGACCGCCGGTCAGCCACGCGACGACCTGCCGATATGGACGGGACGAGGTGTCCCAGAAAGCGTTCCCCAGCCGCGGGCGCTGTCGTCGCCATGTCGGTTCAAGGCTGACGAACTCGTGCAGATGCCTGATGGCCTGTTCGGACGTCAGTGCGCCCCACTCGTCCAAGAAGGGGCCCATGTCGGGACCTGCGCCGCCGAGCGCGCAAAGGGCCGTGTCCACGGACGGGCAGGTGGGATAGCCCGCCAGCGTCCGCGTCCAGAATGCGTGGAAGAACGCGATGACGGCCCCGCGCTGGGGCCAATCGTGCCAGCCCGCCTCACGGAACTTGGTGAAGACGATTTCCGGGTCCGGCCAGCCGAAAGCGTCGTCGGCGGCCAGTTCCAGCAGCCGCGGTGCGAAGTAGCGGAACTCCTCGGGGCCGCCCCAGGTGTTCAGCGCCTTGGCCGCGTACCGGGCCAGGTCCTCTGCGGTGAGGTCGCGGAGCGGGTGGGCGAGCAGCGGCCGTCCCTCGTCAGGGCCGACACAACACGGGCACCCGTGCAATTCCGCCGGACGCGGAACGTCCGCGAACGCCGCATACAGATCCACGTCACCCCCCGCAAAGCCCTGACCGGTAGGCCGCAGCATGTCATGCGAGACGGCAGATCTGCTTCATCGGGGGAACGGTGACCGATGCGAGTCGGCCGGGTGGCGTAGGCGCTAACTCCCGAGCGTGCGGAACTCGGTGAGGGTGATTTCCTGTTTCGGTTCGCCGTCGTCGGAGCCGTTGCCCACCCCCGCGTCGGCGACCTTGTCCACGATCTCCATGCCGGAGGTGACGCGGCCGATGACGGGATAGTTGGCGGGCAGATTCTGCGCATCCTCGTAAAGGATGAAGAACTGGCTTCCGTTCGTATCTGGACCGGCGTTGGCCATGGCCACGGTCCCCCGGGTATACCGGATGCCGGTCGTGTTCTCGTTGGCGAACTTGTAGCCGGGGCCGCCGGTTCCGGTGCCCGACGGATCGCCGCACTGAAGGACCTTCAGGGTCGGGTTCGTCGTGAGCCGATGGCACGCCGTGCTGTCGTAGAACTTCTGATTCGCGAGGTAGGCGAGGGAGTTCACCGCGCACGGCGCCTTGTCGGCGTCCAATTCCAGTTGGAGTGTGCCGAGGTTGGTCTTGACGGTCGCGCCGGCCGGCAGGGCTCCCGATGACGCAGGCGGCGTCCCGACGTCCTTCACCTGCCCGGTGGTCACGGGCTCGTAGCCGCAGCCGTCCACGCTGGTAGAGGAGGTGACGGTGGGAGAAGACCGGGCCACCGGCGTCTTGCCTTCGGCACCGGGCTTCTCGCCGTCCCTGAGCAGGACCGCGGCGACCACCCCGCAGGCGCCCAACAGCACGACGGTCAGGGCTGCGGCGGCGATCAGCAGCGGGCGGCCGCTCCGCCCAGGTGCCGCCGGATGCGTGGAGTACGGAAATCCCGGCGGAGGCGGAGGCGGAAGCTGCGGCGAAGACTGGGGCTGAGGCGGTACGGCGGGTGGAAACATTCCGGCCGGCCCCGCACCGTCCGGCGGCGCGAACGGAGGCGGGGCTGCGGGAGGTGGCGGGGCCGCGGGGAGGGCGGCGGCTGAGGTGCCTTCCGCGAGGAGGTTCGCGCCCGTTCCGGAGCCCAGTAGCCGCTGCAGAACCTGAAGTGCGGTCGGGCGCGCCGCCGGGTCCTTCGCCAGGCAGGACGCGGCCAGATCACGCAGGTCCCCGGTCAGCGCGCCCAGGTCCGGCTCGCCGTACAGGATCCGCTGCATGATGGCCGGCACGGAGTCGTTGCCGAACGGCGGGACCCCGTTCGCGGCGAACGCCATCGTGCAGCCCCACGCGAACATGTCCAGCGGCGCGCCGCCGGTCGTCCCGGCCACCTGCTCCGGCGCCATGTAGGCGGGCGTGCCGACGGCCCCGGTCATGGTCGCGGACGTGGCGTCCAGCGGCCGGGCGATGCCGAAGTCGATGACCTTCGGACCGTCCGCGCCGAGCAGCACGTTGGCCGGTTTGAAGTCGCGGTGGACGACGCCCGCGTCCTGGATCGCCGCGAGCGCGGTCGCGGTGCCGATGGCGAGCCGGGTCAGTTCGGCGGCGGTGACCACCCCGCGCTCGGAGACCAGGTCACGCAGGGAAGGCCCGTCGATGTACTCGCTGACGATGTACGGCGTGTCCCCGTCGGCCTCCGCGGCGACGACGGGCGCGGTGCAGAACGGGGCGACGCGCCGGGCGGCGGCCAGTTCCCGCTCGAAACCGGTGCGGGCGCGGGCGTCGCGTCCGAAGTCGGCGTGCAGGAGTTTCACCGCCACCCGCTGTCCGGTGTCCGATTCGCCCAGGAAGACGCTGCCCTGGGAGCCCTCCCCGATCCGGGCGGTCAGCCGGAACCCGCCGACCTCGCGGGGATCGTTGGAGCGCAGCGGACGCGCGTCGGGCATTCGGGACCTCCACGGCGGAAGCGGGGTGAGCAGACTATCTGCGGGCGCTCTCACCTGATGTCCGAGGCCGTCCCGTCATGCAGGGTTTCTTCGGGCGGCGGAGGGACGGCGGTGCGGCGCCGCGCTCGCGTTCAGGACGGCGTCCGCCCGGGGGGCTCAGGACGGGTGTATTGGGCTGCGTGTTCAGTTCGGGCGTCCGGCTGTGTGCTGCGCGAGTTCCAGATCGATTAAGGCGCCGATCATCGCCCGCCAGACCGACTCGGCCACCTCCGGTGCAAGGCCCGCGCGGGCGGCGCGCTCGCGCGCCAGCGCGACGGCCTTCCCCACCGTCTCGTGCGGTGACGTCGTCTCGTTCGGTGGTGTCAGTGTGACTTGGCGTGCTCTCGGGTGGATGCGATGAGGTCGCGGTACCAGGTGTAGGACTTCTTCGGCGTGCGTTTCTGCGTCTCGTAGTCGACGTGGACGAGGCCGAAGCGCGGGTGGTAGCCCTCCGCCCATTCGAAGTTGTCCAGGAGCGACCACGCGTAGTAGCCGCGGATGTCGATGCCCTCTTCCGTGGCGGTCCGCATGGCCTTGATGTGGGCGTCCAGGAAGTCGATGCGGGACGAGTCGTCCACGGCGCCGTCCGGGCCGATCTCGTCCGGGAACGAGCAGCCGTTCTCGGTGATGTAGAGCGGCGGCAGGTCGTACCTGGAGTCGAGCGTACGCAGTAGCGAAAGGAACGCGTCGGGGACGATCGGCCAGCCCATCCCGGTCGTGGGGTACTCGGTGATGTCGGTGATGTCGAAGGGGAGCGGGCCCTCGGACGGCGTCGTCAGCCGTGTCGGCTGGTAGTAGTTCACGCCGAGGAAGTCGATGGGCGCCCCGATGACGGCGAGGTCCTCGGGGCGGACGAACGGCGCGTCGCCCATGATGGCGGGGTAGCGCCCGAGGAGGACGGGGTCGGTGAACAGCCGGTTCATGAACGCGTCGAAGGCGTCCGCGGCCGGCTGGTCGCCGGGGGTCGCGGCCCAGGCCGGGGAGTAGTGGTTCGTCAGGCCGATGGTGCGGGCGTTCCGGCTGCGCAGGGCGTGGACGGCGAGTCCGTGGCCGAGGAGCTGGTGGTGCGCGGTGGGGAGCGCGTCGAGCATGAGCGTCCGGCCGGGGGCGTAGACGCCGAACGCGTAGCCGTAGGCCATGACGACCACCGGCTCGTTCAGGGTTATCCACATTTCCACGCGGTCGGCGAGCCGTTCGGCGGCGAGGTAGGAGAATTCAGCGAACCGGTAGGCGGTGTCACGTTCCATCCAGCCGCCTGCGTCTTCGAGGGGCTGGGGGAGGTCCCAGTGGTAGAGGGTCGCGGCGGGGGCGATGCCTTCGGCGAGGAGGCCGTCGACCAGGCGGTCGTAGAAGTCGAGTCCCCGGGTGTTGACCGGTCCGCTCCCGGACGGCTGGACGCGCGGCCACGCGATCGAGAAGCGGTAGGAGTCGACGCCGAGGCCGGCCATGAGCGCGACGTCCTCGGGCCAGCGGTGATAGTGGTCACAGGCGACGTCGCCGGTGTGGCCGTCGCGGACGCGTCCCGGTGTGCGGGAGAACGTGTCCCAGGTGGACGGTCCCCGCCCGTCCTCGTCGGCCGCGCCCTCGACCTGGTAGGCGGCGGTGGCGACGCCCCAGCGGAAGCCTTCCGGAAGCCCCATCGCGTCCCTCTCCCATGCCTGGCCAAATGCGAATAGCTTTCGGATATTAGGCGCTCGGGTGGTGTGCACGGAAGACTCCCATGACCCCGCGGTGGGGAACGGCAGGTCGTGCATGCCGAGGGCCGTCACGTTGGGGTGACAATGGTGGGGTGACCGAGATCCGGACTCCGCTCCGCCGTCGTCCCGCCCAGCGCCGCAGCGCCGAACGCGTCCAGCGGATGCTCGACGCCTGCGCGGACATCCTCGACGAGGACGGCTACGACGGCCTCACCACGACGCGCATCGCGCAGCGCGCCGATGTGGCGATCGGCTCGGTGTACCAGTTCTTCCCCGACAAGCGCGCGGTCGCGCAGGCCCTCGCTCTGCGCAACCTGGAGGTGTTCGGGGAGCGGATCTCGGCGCGGCTCGCCGAGGACGACTTCGCCGACTGGTCCGACACGGTCGGCGCGGTCATCGAGATCTTCGTGGAGATGCACCGCACCGTCCCCGGCTTCCGGGTGCTGCGGTTCGGCGACGTCGCGGACGTCAACCTGCTCGACTCGGACGCGGACAACAACGCGGTCGTCGCCGACCGGCTCCGCCAGATGATCGTCGAGACGTTCGACCTGCGGGACACCCCTGGGCTCGCCACCGCCCTCGCCATCTCGGTGGAGGCAGGCGACGCCGTACTGAAAATGGCGTTCCGCAGTGACCCGGACGGCGACCCGCTGATCGTCGCCGAGGCGGAGCGGCTGATCCACGGCTATCTGGCCTCGCACATCGAAGAGTCCTGACTGGGGCACTCGTCTGTGCCAGACTCCGCAAAAAGCTACAGAACGGGTGAGTCCGCTGGACGAAGAACGGCTTCAGGCGCAGAACCGGCTGCTGATCCGGCAGCGGATCCGCCTGATGGTGAACCAGTACGAGGTGCACGCCGAGGCGCCGGGCGGCGGGGAGGGCGAACTGCTCGCCTTCGCGCAGCAGAAGCGCCTGGCGTTCAAGGAGCAGGTGACCCTCTACGCGGACGACGCCAAGACCCGTCCGATCCTCGGTTTCAAGGCCCGCAAGCGCATCGACCTCGCGTCCGCGTACGACATCACGGACGCGCACGGCCAGCCGATCGGCGTCTTCCGCAAGGACTTCAAGAAGTCGCTGCTCGCCTCCACCTGGCACCTGGAGCAGCCCGGCCTCGGCGTCACGACGGGCAGCGAACGCAACAAGGCGATCGCGCTGCTGCGCCGCATCTGGCAGGTCATCCCCTACGTCGATGCCCTGCCGTTCGCCTGGCCGTACCATTTCGACTTCTACGCCGGTGACCAGGTCGTCTTCTCGGTCGACAAGAAGTTCGGGATCCGCGACCGCTACGTCGTCGAGATCAAGGACCCGCGCATCGACCGCCGCCTGGTCATCGCCCAAGCCGTGGGCTTGGACGCCCTCCAATCCCGCTGACCCTCGCGCCGCACGCCCCCGGGTGACCCGTCGCCGCGACACGTGCTCACACGCGTCCGTGTTGTCGTCCGGGGGTCTTCGCCCCTGCCGTCCGCCGGTCGTGCGGGGCGGTTTGCCAGAGGGGTTTGCCAGAGAAGTTCGCAGGAGGATTTGCGACCGGGTTTGTCGGTGGGTTCTTGCATGACGCTGGCCTCGTGGCGCTTTACATGTTACCAAGGTATGTAAAGCCGTGGGCGGAGCACACCTGCGTCGCGATCGCGCGGCGTCATCCCCCCGAGGAGGATCCCCCCGTGAGTTCCTACGACCTCTACACCACGCCTGTCCCGAAGGAGACGTGGAACGTCCCGATGGCGGGTGATACCCGCTTCACCTGGGAGTACGACGACGGCCGCGACCGGCTGCTGAACCTGTACCAGAAGGGCAAGGACAAACAGTGGGACGCGCAGAAGCGCATCGACTGGGGCCTTGAGGTCGATCCGGTCAACGTCGCCGGCCTGCCGGAGAACTTCAACCCGCTCTTCGGCTCCGACATCTGGGAGAAGATGTCGCAGAAGGAGCGCGACGAGTTCGGACGGCACCAGGGCTCGTGGTTGTTCAGCCAGTTCCTGCACGGCGAGCAGGGTGCGCTGAACGTGTCGGCGCGCATCGTGCAGTCCGTCCCCGACCTGGACTCCAAGTTCTACGCCGCCACCCAGACCATGGACGAGGCGCGGCACGTCGAGCTGTACACGAAGTTCGTGCACGAGAAGATCGGCATGTACTACCCGATCAACCAGGACCTGGCGAAGCTGCTCGCCGAGTCGCTGGAGGACAGCCGCTGGGACCTGCCGTACCTCGGCATGCAGGTCCTCATCGAGGGCCTCGCCCTCGCCGCGTTCGGCCTCTACCGCGACATGTCGACGAACCCGCTGGTCAAGCAGCTCCTCGCCTACGTCATGCAGGACGAGGCGCGGCACGTGGCGTTCGGCCGGCTCGCGCTCAAGGACTACTACGCCGAGCTCACCGACAAGGAGCGGGCCGAGCGCGAGGAGTTCGTCGTCGAGGGCTGCTACCTGATGCGGGACCGTTTCAAGGGACGCGAGGTCTTCGAGCAGCTCGACATGCCGGTCGACAAGTGCATGGAATTCGTCGACAACTCCGACATGTACACGCTTTATCAGTCGCTGCTGTTCAGCCGGATCGTCCCGTGCGTCCGGGACGTGGGGCTCTGGGGCGACAAGGTGCAGGCCGCCTACGCGGACATGGGCGTCCTCGACAACGCCAAGGCCGACCTTGAGGCGCTGATGAAGCAGGACGAGGAGATCGCCGAAAAGGTCGACGAGGAGCGTTACGCGGCCGAGCTCGCCGCCCGCAAGAACGAGGTCGACGAGGCCATCACCCTGGGCGGCGTCACAGAGTAGCCAGCCCACGACCCAGAACGGGGGCGCCCCTCGGGCCGCCCCCGTTCGGCGTCTGTGCGCCGGGTTTCGTTCGTGGGATCGTTCCGCATTGCCGGGACGGCTTTATCGGATCTTGTCACCATTTGGTGTACGCGGGGATGTCGCCGATCAATTTCCGTAGATCTATATGGTGTTTGCCAATTGCTTCTCCAATCGGCTGTGCACGCTTCCGGCCTGTACTAATGTCGCCGGTCGACGGTGCGCCGGATTCTGCGAGCCGCGCGGGCGCACATCACACGTGCAGGGTCAGTCCGAATACCCCGGGGGGAAGCATGAACCGATCCGTCAGAAATCTGCTGAGCATCTCCGTCCTCGCTCCGGTCGCCGCCGCGTTCGCGGTCGCGGCCGCACCGGCGAACGCCGCGCCGGGCCCGTCCACCACGCTCTTCTACGAGTCGTACGCCGCGACCGCGCCGGCCGCCCGGACGCTCCCCGAGCCCGTCACGGAAGTCGCCGGGCAGACCGCGGAACTGACCACGGGAGCGGTCGACGGTGCCCTCCAGAGCGCCCCGGCCGGGACCGGCTTCCGCCAGGCGGGATGCACCCTGGACCCCGGCAAGGCGGTCAACTCCCACGCCGGGACGCGCCTTCCGGAGACCCCGCTGATCGTCCCCGGCCAGACCCCGGTGGGTGGTCTCGCCAAGGGCGACTGCCTTGGCTCGGCGTCCCGGGGCGACCTCCGTTCGGCGGGGGACGCGCTGCCCGTCCCGTCCGGCGACTCGGGTGAACTCCCCGGCAACGCGGGCGACCTGCCCGGGAGGCTCCTGGGGAACCTCACCAACCTCGGCGGGGCCCTGAACACCGGCTCGCTCGGCGGGCTGGCGGGCGGGGGCACCGCCCTCCCCAACGGCCGCTATGCCGAGGCGCCGCTGAGCATGCCTCTGCCGGCCCTCCCGTCCACGCTCGGCTCCGCGCAGCCCGCCGGTCTGCCGGTCGGTACGACGCTCTTCCCGCCGGCCGGGCGCCGCGCGCGGCCGGGACCGGCCGACGACGTCCTCGGCCAGGCGAACAAGGCGGTCAACCAGGCCGGCGCCGGCCTCGACAAGACCGAGAGCAGCGTCGGCCAGGTGGTGGAGGTGCTGAAGGCGCGGGAGCGCGTCGCGGCCCGGGCGGACGGTCCGCTGGACGGCCCGGTGTCCCTGCTCGACCCGTCCGGGCTCGGGCTGCCGGGCGTGCCCGGCCTCGGCTGAGCCGGCGAGGGAACGGGGCGTTCCGCAGGTGTCGACCGCATCTGCGGAACGCCCCGTTCCGTTTGCGGCCAAGCGTTTGTTATTTGCCCGAGATCATACGTTCTCAGGCGAGTAAATGTGATCTTCGAAACCGGTTACCCCATGCGGTTGATCCACTTCGTAGGGCAAAAGATCGGGTGACAAACCCCACAAACCAGGGGCCTGCGGCTTGATTCACGCGAGACGCAACGTACGGTCAAGGACTTGTGCGGCGTCTTAGAGATCAAAAGTAAAGATGCCTTTCCAGCCGCACCTGCCGGACGCCGTGACCGCGATGACGCGCAAGCGCCCAAGACCATGATGCGCAGGCGCCTTGAAGATCGGTGCGGAAGTGGGCCCGTGAGCCCGCGGGCGGCGGGGGATTCGGGGACGAGAACGATCGACGTCGCCTGAACGCGCCGCGAGAACGGCGGTACGACACGCCGGGCGTCCGGGGCCCTGTCCCCGAACAAAGGACACTCTGTGGGTAGCCCTTTCAGGCGTCTTCTTCGAGCACGCCTACGCACCATCCTGGTCATCTCCGGTGCCACCGCCGCGGTCCTCGCATTGGGCGCGTTCGCCCTGGTCAACGGTGACGGCACCACGAAGTCGACCCAGGCCGCGCAGACCGCGCCGCAGGCCACGACACCGCTGGGGGACCGGCCGCGATCGGAACCGCCGCGGGCGAGCCGCGGCAAGACCCGCTCACCGGAGCCGTCACCGGCGAAGACGAAGACTCCGAAGCGCAAGCCCGACACGCAGGCCGGCCATGTGCCCGAACCCGAGAAGAAGAAGCAGAACAAGGTCGTGGAGTCGGGCTCCTGCAAGGCCTCCTACTACTGGCAGGGTCAGATGACCGCCAGCGGGGAGCCGTTCGACCCGAGCGAGCTGACGGCTGCGCACAAGACGCTGCCGATGGGCTCCAAGGTCCGCGTGACCAACAAGAACAACGGCCGTTCGGTCACCGTCCGCATCAACGACCGCGGACCGTACACCGGCGGACGCTGCCTGGACCTGTCCAGGGCCGCGATGAAGAAGGTCGGCGGCACGGGCGCGGGTGTCATCCCCGTCCGGTACGAGGTCCTGTCGCGCGGCTGATCACCTGAGGCGCACGAACCCGCCCGGCGGGCGCCCAACCGCGCCCGCCGGCCGGATCGTCCGTCGGCCCGATCGCGCCATCCGGCCGGATCGCGCCTGTCGCCGGATCGTGCCTGCCGGTCGGAGACGCACCAGTTCAGCGCCCGACAGCGTCAGCGCTCGTACATCGTTCTCGGTGGGCTGCGGGGGTCAGCGTCCGCTGCTCACCTCTGCGCAGCGGGCCTCGACCGTGTTCGGTGTCTGAGAGGCGTCGCCGCCCGCGTCCAGTGACCAGGCCCCATGCCCGGCGTCCACCGGCTGTGCCTCCCCGGCGGGCGCGTCCACGCGCTGAGCGTCCGCCGGGCGGGTGTGCGCCGGGTGGGTGTGCGCCGGCGTCGGCGGCGATGGGGTGGCGAGGCGTTCGCGGAACCAGTCGGTGAGGACGCCGTCCACGCGCACGGCTTCGGTGATGGGCGCGCGGGCCTCGGTGCCGGGTTCCGCGGCCAGGGCGTGTCCCATGCGGAACGTGGTGGACTCCACGGGGCCGGTGGCGTGGCGGCGCAGCATGTCGCGCAGGGCGGTGATCTCGCGGGCGGGGACGACGCGGTCCTTGGCGCCGCCGATGAGCAGTGTCGCGACGTCGCGTCCGGCGAGGTCGGCGGCGATGGCGCCGAGGTCGAGCCGGTCGGCGAGCGCGCGGGCGCGGTCGGTCCAGGACCGTTCGAGGCCGGAGCGCTTCTCCACCGCACGTGCGGCACGCGAGGGCGCCACGACGGGCGCCACGAGCGCGACGGTGCTCACCGGCACGACGTCGCGTGCCACGGCCAGCAGTGCGGCGGCGCCGCCCGTGCTGAAGCCGACCAGGCCGATGGGGCCGTCCGGCAGGGCGAGATCGCGGCGGATGTCCGCCAGGGCGGCGGGGAGGTGCTGCGCGGCGTTCTCGACCGCTGTGCAGTACGTCTCGATGGTCTCCGTCTGCAGGATCGCGCCCGATCCGAGCCCGCCGTCCGGGCGTGCGGGCAGGTCGAGGTAGACCCGCCATACCGGTACGCCCGTCATCGGGATCGACGCCGCGAGCGCGCTCGCGGTGCGCGGGGGGTCGAAACCGGGCCAGGCCACGATCAGGCGGGTCGAGCCCGTGGCGGTCCCGTCTACCGCGGTCGGGGGCAGCGCGACGTAGGGGGCGCCCCCTGCGGTGCCATGGACGGGGTGATGCGTATGGTCGCCGCTCATCAGATACTTCGGCTCCTGCGATGGTCTACGGCGATGCCGGTCGTGCCGGGGGAGGCGGCACTCCTCCCGCGACGGCCCATGGTGCCAGCGGACGCCGGGCAACACGCCGCGAACCCGCTGCGCGTCGCCCACGAGTGATGAAGAACTCACCTGAGGTGACCCCGATCGCATGCTCGGGTCAGTGTCCGCCCGGGGTGTTTCGCGATCGTTCCGGCGCCGGTCCCGGCGGGGCGGCTGTGACACCCGCCTCATGATCGGTTCGGTGGAACATTTCCGGCACTTGCCGCGTCCTAGATAAGCGTGGGCGCCGCGGGGGCGCGCCCTCCTGAACGTCCGTATGAGGAGTGCTCGTGGACAGGAAGCGCAGTGCGGCCGCCGCAGGGCAGGCCTGGCAGATCTATCGCGAGACCCTGGAACCCGACGCACCTGGGCTGTGGCAACGTGTACGCGCCGTCCCCCGGATGCTCAAGTCGGTCCTCCGCGGGCAGTACAAGGGCATGTCCTTCGGGACGCTCGGACTGCTCGCCCTGGGCCTCGTCTACATCGTCTCCCCGATCGACGCCATCCCCGACGTGATTCCCATCGCGGGCATCGCCGATGACGCCGGCCTGGCCCTCTGGCTGGCCACGCTTCTCGTGAAGTCCGCGGGCGACTTCGTCGCCTGGGAGCGCGGTGGGCGTCCGACCGTCATCGTGGGCGAACCCGTCGACTGACAGCCCGTTGAAGGCGAGGCCATCCATGTGGATGGTCTCGCCTTTTCACGTGCTCGGGCCCAACTCCTTGGCGAAGCGCTCGGCTGCCTCCTGCATGATCGGCGCGATGTTCGGGACGGCCTCGCGTGTCATGCGCCCGGACGGGCCGGACACCGAGATCGCGGTCAGCGCCGGCGCGCCCCGCAGCGGTACGGCGAGGCAACGGACACCGAGTTCCTGCTCTTCGTCGTCCAGCGCGTACCCCCGCTCGCGGATCCGTTCCAGTTCGGACAGCAGGGCTTCGGGGTCGGTGAGCGTGTTGGGCGTGTGCGCGTCCATGCCGGTGCGCCCGAGGATCTCCCGGACCCGCTGGTCGGAAAGCTGTGACAGCAGCGCCTTCCCCACGCCGGTGCAGTGCGGCTGGACGCGCCGCCCCACTTCGGTGAACATCCGCATGGAGTGCTTGGACGGCACCTGCGCGACGTACACGGCCTCGTCGCCCTCCAGCACCGCCATGTTGGCCGTCTCGCCCACCTCGTCCACGAGGCGGGACAGCACCGGGCGCGCCCACGTGCCCAGCAGGCGGCTGGCGCCCTCGCCGAGCCGGACGAGCCGCGGGCCCAGGGCGTACCGCTTGGACGGCTCCTGGCGCACGTACCCCTGGTTCACCAGCGTCCGCATCAGACGGTAGATCGTCGGCATCGGCAGCCCGGAGGCCTCCGTCAACTCCGACAGGGCCATTTCGCCCCCCGCGTCCGCCAGATGCTCCAGCAGATCGAACGCACGCTCCAGTGACCGAACGGCCTCCGCCACCCCGTCTCCTTCCCTTGGACTCCCCCGGATTCTACGGAGAGCCGATTTCACTGTGCGAAAGAGGGGGTGTTGGCGGAGTGATGCACGTTACACATGCTGAGACATGGCAATAACTGTCTGTGCCCGGCGCCGCGTCGCCGCCCCCTGGCAACCGTAGGGAGAGAGCAAGCGCGAGAGGGGATCGGGTGCAAACGGGGCGCCGTAGGACACGCTGGGGTGCGATCGCACTGGCCGTGCCGTCGCTGACGCTCGTCGGCCCAGCCGCCGATGCCGTACCGGACGAACGCCCGTCCGCTGTCCGGTTACTCATGGACATGACGGCGACGGGGAGAACGACAACCGGCCCGGACTTTGCGCTGGCGTACACCGTCCGAGTGCATGCACAGGGCGGGACGGCGCGGGACGCGACGTTGCGTCTCATGGCCGAACATCCGTTGTCCTGGACGACGCACTCGCCGGCCTGCACGGAGACGGACTCCGGGCACGAACTGCGATGCGACCTGGGTGACCTTGGCGAGACGGCGGTTGAGCGGACGGCCTCCGTCCGAGTGCCGAATTCGATGGTCTCGGGGCCGTCCGCGAAGCCGCTGAGCGTCTTGGCCGTGGCAGACGCCGCGAACACGGACCGCCGGTCGACCCGCGCGGTAATCAACCTCTCCGACGATCCCGTCCCGATAGCGGAGACTCCACCGAGTGGCGACGGAACGCCCTGCCAGGGCGAAACGTCCGAGTCCCCTGGGACAGGTCATGATGGCCAGCCCACTGAGGGCGGTAAGCCATGCCAGAGCACCGAACCCACCGTCGCCCCAAGCCCCGGAAGTACGCCGTGTAAGGGCGACAGGCCTTGCCATGCAGGGGAGCC
This sequence comes from Actinomadura sp. 3N407, assembly GCF_052245875.1. Classification (NCBI taxonomy): domain Bacteria; kingdom Bacillati; phylum Actinomycetota; class Actinomycetes; order Streptosporangiales; family Thermomonosporaceae; genus Actinomadura; species Actinomadura sp. 3N407. Next base: position 318,171 of record NZ_JBQQBP010000002.1, on the reverse strand, counting down.
CAGCGGAGCCGAACCGAGTGCCAGCAGTCAGCCCGATGGGAGCGAAGACCCCACGGACGCGGGGACGCCCAGCGGCGACGAGCCCACGGTGGGCGGTCAGCCTGGTGAGGGGGACACGCCTTCGTGCAACGACGACGCTGACGGCAAGCCTTGTCAGGAGGCCCAGCCCAGTCCAAGTGGTCAGTCTGGTGCGGGCGGTGAATCTTCTGGTCCGTCCGGGGAGACCGGTGGCGGCGAGCCGACACCGGCAGACCAGCCTGGTGAGAACAAGCCGTGTAAGGGCGGCGAGCCTTGTCAGGCGGGAGAGCATGGTGGCGCGGCCCAGCCCAGTCCGAGCAGTCAGTCTGGTGCGGGCGGCGAGCCTTCTGGTCCGTCTGGGGTGACTGGCGGCGGCAAGCCGTCTCCGTCTGGCGGCAAACCGACCGGGGCCGGCGGCAAGCCGACTCCGGCTGGTCAGGCAAGACCGGACGGTAAGCCCACCGGTAAGCCGAGGGGGCACGGTCAGGCGAACCCGGGTGCGGGTGCGAACTCGGGCGCGGGTGCGGGCGCCGGGGCGTCCTCCGGTGAGACGTGTCGGCCCGGGGAGGGCGGCGAGTCCTGTGATGCCGCACAGATGCCCTTTGCCGGTTCCGGGGGCTCCGCCGGTTCCGGGGGTTCCGGTGGGCCGGGGGCGGGAGCGTCCGGGGCCGAGGGGCAGGGCGTTCAGGAGTTCCCCGTGCCGGACCTGCCCACGTCGGCGCCGTCGGCACCGTCGGCACCCGGGTCGGACGCGGCCGTACTGCCGCCGCTGACCGTTCCGGACCCGGCGCGTTCAGCGGCCGGTGAGGGCCGGATGACGCTGATGTCCCCGACCGCGATGAGCGAACGGGACGAGACGGACTGGGCGATCGTCATCGGTGCGGCGCTCGTGGCCGAGATCGGGCTGCTGTGGGGCGCGGCCTGCGTCGGTCTGTGGCGGCGCCGGATCGCGCTGTACCGTGCCGCGTCCAAGGCGGCGGAGGCCGGCCCGGCCATGGGGTGATGCCGGCCCGGCCGAAGGGTTGGGCCGGGGCCCGGCCACAGAGGGCGTGAGTGCCTTCCCGGGGGTCCGCGGGCGTGCCGGACGAGGCGGACGAGGGTTCGCCGGTTCCGGACAGCCGAATCGGCGGACGCCTGTCTCCGCACCGTTCCGAATAGGGGGCCGTGTCAGTAAGCTGGCCGCCTGGTAGTAAACGCTGTCGTGACGGACAGGGGATCCGGGATGTCAGACACGACGCTGCGATGCCCGAAGTGCGAGTCCACGCTCGGCGCCCATGAACGTCACGGGGTCGTGATCGAGGAATGCCCGGGATGCAAGGGCGTGTTTCTCGACCGCGGCGAGCTGGAACAGCTGATCGACGCCGAGAGCCGCTACCTCGCCGAGCTTCCTGACGAGGTGAACCCGGAGACGACGTACCAGGGACGGCACCGCAGAGGAATCGTGCAGCAGATCTTCTCCGGCGATCAGTAGGCCCCGGGCACGGTCGGTGACCGCGTAGACGCCCACCTGTAAAAGGGGATTTCCTCTTGTCACGGTGGTGACAAACCGGAGCTTGACGAATGTGACCGCGGGCTAATATCGCGCACTGACTACCATCCGGTAGCTTAACGATCATCGCCGGTTGCCGGGGGGCGCCAGACACAGTCGTCCGGCCCTACGCGCGCCACACCCGCCGACGGCGCCCACCCTCACCTGGCCCGCCCGGCTCGTCCCCTCGGGAGAATGATCAATGGCATTGGGCTCGCTGCTTCCCGACCTCCTGCCCGGAGGTTCCGGCCGCACCCCGCTGATCGAGCGGGTCGCGAGGTGGGCGAAGGAGAAGCCGGACGCCCCGGCCTACACCTTCGTCGACTACTCGACCGACCCGTCCGGCGCCCATGTCACGCTGACCTGGGCAGAGACGGACCGGCGCGCTCGGGCGGTGGCCGCGACCCTCCGGCAGGTCACCGGCCCCGGCGAACGCGCCGCGCTGCTGTTGCCGCAGACCCTCGAATACATGATGACGATGCTCGGCGCCATGTACGCGCACGTCATCGCCGTGCCGCTGTTCTCGCCCGACCTGCCGGGGCACGCCGACCGGCTGATCGGCGCCTACGCCGACGCCGAACCCGCGGTCATCGTCACGACGCGGAACGCGCTGCCGCACGTCGAGAAGTTCCTGGCCGACCACGACGTCCCGCAGCCGAAGGAGATCGTGTTCGCGGAGGAGATCGACCTCTCCCTGGCCGGGCGGTGGGACGACGAGCCGATCGCGTTCGACGACCTCGCGTACCTGCAGTACACGTCGGGTTCCACCCGCCGCCCCGCCGGAGTGGAGATCACCCACGGGAACGTGACGGCGAACGCCGCGCAGCTCTGGGCAGGGTGGGCGCCCGAAAAGCCCGACCCGGAACTGGTGAGCTGGCTGCCGCTGTTCCACGACATGGGCCTGATCGCGACGATGGCGCTGCCGCTGGTGCGCGGCGACCACGCCATCTACACCGACCCCGTCTCGTTCATCATGAACCCGATGCGGTGGCTCCAGCTGATCTCGCAGCGTCCGGGCAAGAACGTCTACACCGCGGGGCCGAACTTCGCCTACGAGTACGTGGCGTCCCAGGCGACGCCGGAGAAGGTCGCCGCGCTGGACCTGTCCGGGCTGACGACGTGCCTGAACGGTGCGGAGCCGATCCGCACGTCCACGCTGTCGATGTTCGCTGAGGCGTTCGCGCCGGCCGGTCTGCGTCCGGGCGCGCAGGCGCCGGGATACGGGCTGGCCGAGGCGACCGTGTTCGTCACCGCGGCGGCCGAGGACGTCCCGCCGAAGGTCATCTTCGTGGACCGCGACACGCTGACCCAGGGCGACCTGCGGCTCTGCGACGAGGAGTCCGAACGGGCCAGCGCGCTGGTGTCGTGCGGGCGGCCCTGCGGGCAGCTCGTCGCGATCGTCGATCCGGACGCGCGCGTCGAGCAGCCGGACGGCAAGGTCGGCGAAATCTGGGTGCACGGCCCGAACACCGCCCCCGGCTACTGGCGCAATTCCGAACGCAGCCAGGAGACGTTCGGCGGTGAACTGTCGGAACCGGAGGCGGGGGTGGGCACCCGCCAGGGGGCCGGCGAGAACACGGCGCTTCCGTCCGGGCCCTGGATGAAGACCGGTGACTACGGCGTCGTCCACGAGGGCGAGCTGTACGTGACAGGCCGCATCAAGGACCTCATCATCGTGGACGGCCGCAACCACTACCCGCAGGACATCGAGGTCACCACGCAGGAGGCGCACCCGGCGATCCGCCCCGACCACGTCGCCGCGTTCGCGTTGCCTGGGGAGGAGACCGAGCGGCTCGTGGTCGTCGCCGAGCGCAACCGCCGCGTCCCCCTTGGACGGGTGGACGTGGACGAGGTGGAGTCCGCGGTAAGGGGCGCCATCAACGTCGAGCACGAGATGAGCGTCCACGAGTTCGTGTTGATCGAACCGGGTGGCGTGGCCCGTACGTCCAGCGGAAAGATCGCACGTACGGCCACCCGGCAGCGTTACCTTGACGGCGAGCTGCCAACGACAGAGGCTCGACTGGCGTCTCGTAAGTAGGCGTCTCGCAAGTCGGCGTGACGGGTCCCCCGTCCGTCTGGGCGGGCGCGCCGTCCCGGGTGAGCGGCTGCGGTAGAGGACGGGCGGCCGGCGGTCCGGGACGGGCAAGGGCCGGCGGGGGCGACGCAGCTCCCCGGCGGCCGTGACGAAACAGGAGGATCATGCTTTCGGGGCTGGGGCGTCTCATCCACCGGCGACGCTGGACCAGCCTTGTCCTGATCATGATCATGACGGGCGTCGCCGGAGCCTGGGGCCTGGGCGTGCTCTCCAAGTTCAAGGAGGGCGGCTTCGAGGACCCCGACGCGTCCTCGACCCTCGTCGCGAAGCTGGGCGCCACCTACTTCGGCAGCACCAACCCCGACGTCCTCGTCCTCTACAGCAGCGACACCATGACGGTGGACGACCCGCGCTACCAGGCGAGCGTGGTCACCACCATCGCGCGGCTGCCCAAGGCCAACGTCGAGGAGATCATCTCGTACTGGTCGTTCGACGGTAAGGCCGCGGAGTCGTTCGCGTCCCACGACCGGCGCTCGACGTTCGTCGCCGTGAAACTCCGGGGCGAAGACGGCGCGACGATGATCGAGAACTACCACGTCGTCAAGGAACAGCTCCGCGCGCCTGGGCTGGAGGTCCAGTTCGGCGGCGCCATCCCCCTGGGGGAGGAGTTCGGCGAACAGGTCGTCGCCGACATCGTGCGCGCCGAGCTCATGACCGCGCTGCCCCTGGTCATCCTGCTCGTCATCCTTTTCGGTGCGCTCACCGCCTCCTTCCTGCCGATCATCGTGGCCGTGTTCTCGACGATCGGCGGGCTGGCCGTCCTGCATGTGGTCACCTACGCCACCGACGTGACGTCCTTCGCCCTTGAAGTCGTCACGATGATGGGCGTCGGCCTGGCGATCGACTACTCGCTGTTCATCACCAGCCGGTTCCGTGAAGAACTGGCAAGCGACATGGCCGCGCAGGGCATCGCGGCAGGCAAACCCTGGAAACGAGAACGCGACAGGAGATCTCGCAAGGCCGCGAAGAAGGCGTACAGAACGGCGATGCGTCCTGTCAGGCAGGGCGCGCTGTCCACCACCATGGCCACCGCCGGCCGCACCATCGTGGTCAGCGGCGTCACCGTGTCGGCGGCCCTGGCGGGACTTCTGCTCTTCCCGCAGATGTTCCTCCGGACGATCGGGCTCGCAGGCATCGCCACCGTCATGGTCGCCGTCTTCGGCGCCACCGTCCTGCTGCCGACGCTCTTGGCACTCCTGGGCCCGCGCGTCGAATTCGGCCGGATGCCGTGGCGGCGTCCCACGTCAAAGCGCGCGCAGCGGGACCCGAACAGCGGCTTCTGGTACCGCCTCGGCCACAGCGTGATGAAGCATCCGCTGCCGTACTTCGCGATCGTGCTCGTCATCCTGGGCGTGATGTTCGTGCCGTTCCTGAACGTGCAGTTCGGCAGCGTGGACGCCCGTGTCCTACCCGAGGACAGCCCCACCCGCGCCGTGGTCGAGACCGTCAAGCGGGACTTCCCCAACGGGTCCGCCGAACCCATCGACGTCGTCGTCTCCGGAGACCTCATCCCGCGCAACTGGACGCCCGCCGGCAAGGACGAGCCCATCCCGCCCTACCTGGAGGAGTTCAGGCAGAAGCTGGGGTCGCTGCCAGGCGTGTCGGACGCCCAGTTCACCGGCTACTCCGGCACGTACGGCGGCGTTCGCATCTCCGTCACGCACAAGTACGAACCGATGGACCGGCACGCCCAGGACCTCGTCACGAAGATCCGGGGCATGAGCCTGTCCAAGGACGGCTACCCGATGCACGTCGACGTCGGCGGCAGCACCGCCGCGCAGATGGACCTGATGTCGAGCCTGATGGAAACCCTGCCCAAGATGGCGCTCGTCGTCGGGATCGGCACGCTCTTCCTTCTGTTCATGTTCTTCGGCTCCATCGTGCTGCCGCTGAAGGCCATCGTGATGAACGTGCTGTCGATCGGAGCGTCCTTCGGCGCGATCGTGTGGGGCTTCCAGTACGGCCACCTCGCCGGCATCCTCAACTTCACCCCCACCGGCGGCGTCGAGGCCACCAGCATGATCCTCATCCTCGCCGTCGTGTTCGGCCTGTCCATGGACTACGAGGTCTTCCTGCTCAGCCGCATCCGCGAGGAATGGGACCTCACGCACGACAACCGCGCCGCGGTCGCGCGCGGCATGCAGCACACCGGCAGCATCATCACCAGCGCCGCCCTGCTCTTCCTCGTCGTCATCGGCGCGTTCAGCACGGCCGGGATCACCGTCGTCAAACTCATCGGCGTCGGCATGTTCGTCGCCATCGTCGTGGACGCCATGCTGGTCCGCTCCCTCCTCGTCCCGGCCACGATGCGGTTCATGGGCGCCGCCAACTGGTGGCTCCCGGGCTTCCTCGCCGGCCTGCACACCCGCATGGACCTGCGCGAACGCAGCACCCCTCTCACCGCGGCCGGCCCGGCCGTGCCGCCCCGCCTGCCGGACGAGCAGCCGTTCCCGTACGCCCTCCACTGGGAAGAGGCGACCCCCGTCCCCGCCCGACCCGCCGCCACACCGCCTGCGCCGCGTCCCAGGACGCCCGATGACGGCCCCGCGCCGCACATGCCACCCGCGGCGCCTCCCATGCCGTCGAGCGAGCCTCCGGAGCCTTCAGCGCCCGGACGGGCGCACCGGGTCCCGCAGGTGGACGCGAACGAAGCCTTCAAGCCCGTCCCGCCGCCCACCGTCGAAGAACCACCGAAGCTGGTCTTCCGGACGCCGCCCGGCTCGGAGGCGGCGTCGTCCCGCCCAGAGAACGGCGGACACAGGCGGTCCGAGGAGCCATGGACCCCTTGGGCGGACGGCCCGCCACAGCCGGCGCCCCCGCGCGCGCCCCGCACCAAGCGGGCGATCGTCCCCAACCCGGACGGCAGCGGATGGCACTGGGGCGAGGTGCAGGACGACGCCTGACAAGCCGCAGCGGCCACCGCTGCGCCACGGTCACCGATCTCGTGCACCACGATCAGGCCCTACACGGCGAACCTAACTCCGTCGCCAGATGCACCTACCCCCGAGGCACGGACGACTTCCGTCGACGCCCCATCGGAGTCCGGCTCGTTCATCCGACGCAGCTACGACACCTCACCGAAGGAGCGAGTCGATGATCTCCCGCGCCCGCCCGACACCGTCCTCGTCCCGGATCCGCCGCCCCAGCTCGCTCGCCTGGTCCGCCATGTCCTCGTCCCGGACGGCGCGCCGGATCCTCGACGCGAGCCGGGGGACCGTCAGCGCGCGGAACGGCAACGGAGCCGGCCCCGCCCCCAGCGACGCGACGCGCTCCCCCCAATAGGGCTGGTCGCCGAAGAACGGGCACACCACGGTCGGCACACCCGCCCGCAGCCCCGCCGCGGTCGTCCCCGCACCGCCGTGATGCACCACCGCGGCCGTTCGCGGGAACAGCCACGAGTGCGGGACGTCCCGGACGGCGAGAACCTGCTCATCCGAAGTGTCCGGATCGCCCTGCACGATGCCGCGCACCCCGGCGAGCTTCAACGCCGTCCGCACCACCATTCCGGTCATTGTGGAGTCCTTCGGCACCATGCTCCCGAACCCGACGTACACCGGTGCGGGGCCCGCCGCCAGAAACTCCGCAAGCTCCTTCGGAGGCTCCCACTCGGGCTCGTCAAGGAACCAGTACCCGGTGAGGTTCACGTTGGACGGCCAGTCCTTCGGCCTCGGAACCACGACTGGGCTGAAGCACGCCAGCACCGTCCCGCCGTCCGCGCGCCTGCCCCGCACCGGCAGCCGCCGCAGCCCCAGCGCCTCGTCCCGCCACGGGTTGATGAACGGCCGCGACAACTGCCACGCGATCTGATCGACCGCCAGGAAACTCGCCCGGTTCGCCCACGGCCCGAACATCCGCGCCTGCGGAACGAACGGATGCGGGAACGCACCCGTAGGCCGGCTCGGCTGGAAATGAATCAGCGCCCAAGGAACACCGAGATGCTCACCAATGTGCTGAGGAAGGAAACCCAGAGTGGGCCCCAATATGAGGTCGGCATCCTTACAAGCGTCCAAACACTCCGCCAACAGCCGCTCGGCCATCGGCCCCAGAATGCGCCGGAACCCGCCCAGGAACTTCACCGGATTACGCCCGCCCGCCAGCAACTCCTGACCGGCATCCGATTCGAGGATCTCCGCCGGATCCGCCGTCAACGGCGCAAGCTCCAGCCCTGCGGCGACGACCATGGGCGAGTACCGCGCACTCGCCACCAACCGCACCTCGTCCCCCCGCCGCCGCAGCACCCGCCCCAGCGCCACACACGGCTGGATGTCCCCCCGCGACCCCGCCGCGAAGATCACGATTCTGCTCACGCTGTCCTCCTACCAGGCGTCGCTGCGCGGCGTGGGTTGCGGCTCGTCCACGGGGCTCTCCTCGGGGACATAAGGCTCGTACCACCCCTCCGGCGGCGCGGGCCGCCCACCGTCCTCCGCAGAAGGCCCGTCCGCACCATCCCCGCCCACGACCTCGTCCGCCGAGCCCACACCCTGCCCCGAAGGCTCCCCGACCAACGCGCCGGCGTCCCCGACCGAGGCGGCCCGAGCGGTCACGCGCAACGACCTGACGCCGTCGCCCGGACGTTCACCGCCGCCCGCCACCGACTCCCCCTGATGGTCACTCACTCCCGCACCGGTGTCCTCGGCGGTACCGGCTTGGGCGCCCACGTCCTGGGCCGGTTCCCAGGTGCGTCCCGCCGGGGGTCCTGTCTGGCTGCGGCCGGGCAGCGCGGCGGTGTCTTCGGTGGTGGTGGGGTGGAGCAGGGGCTCAATGTCCTCGGACGGGTGTGCGGCGGAGGCGGCTTTCAGCGGCTCTGGGTGGCTGTCGGCTGGTGGGACTGGTTCGATGCGCAGGAGTTCCGGGGCCGGGCTCTCACTCGTGCGCCTCGGCAGAGGGAGAGACTCACTGCTCGTCAATGGCGCGCCTTGCTCGGAGCGCTGCTCGGTCGTGCCCTCGCCGTTCTGGGACGGGCTGACCTCGGCGGTGTGCGTCCCCGTGTGCGGAGAAGCAATCCTTCCAGCGCCGAACGGCGCTTCGGTGGTCTGGTCGAGGTATCGCTTACCAGGCTTCTCGGCGTCCACCGTGTCGGCGGGCTCGGTGAGAGGTGCCTTGGCTTCCTCGGTCCTTGCGGACGGGTTGGGGCGGCCGCTGTCGACACTTGGGTCGGTCCCGTGGGGGGAGGAGGGCGCCTCACCGATCGACGGTCGGCTGGGGTGCGGCGTGGTCAGTCCTTCGTCGCCGATGTTCTCGGTGGTCGGCCCACGTGCGTCTTCGGGGCGGCGGTTCGTGGTGGTCTCCGATGGGCCGTGAGCCGTCAGCGGGGGTGGGAGGTCGTCGTCGCTGGGCTGTTCCGGGGTGTCCTTCCAGGTGCCTGTCGCGCGTGGGGGCGGGACGACAGGTATGGGGACTGTGTTGCGTTGAGCGCTCTCGGAGGGGGATGTGGTGCTGGTCGTGGTGGGCCAGTCTTCCCAGGCGTTCGGCGGGGCGGGCGGGGGTTCGGCGGGGGGCGCCGGCCAGGGGGTCGGCGGGCCGGTGTCCTTCTGCCAGGTGAACGTGTCGTCGGTGGGCTTGGTCTCGGTGTCGGTCCACCAGTGGGGGCCCGGGGTGGGGGCGCGGTCGTCCGGCATGGCTTCGTCCTCCCAGGTGGTTGGGAGCGGAACGGGGGCGTTGGGTGGGGACGCGCTGACGAGGGCCAGGTCGACGGGGGCGCCCAGGGGGGCCACCGGGATGGGGTCGGGGGTGGTTTCGCGGGGGCCGGGCCCGGGGCCGGGCTCGGGGATGACGGGCGGCTTCTTGCCGTGTTTGGGGCCGAGCCAGCCGCGCCGGCTGGGCAGGGTGAGGGCGCTGATCACGCCGCCGATGAGGACGAGGCCGGCGCCGAGGATGAGGCCGGACGAGGTGCCGTCCCGGAACGTCTCCAGTTCGGTGGCGCTCGCGCCCTCGTCGGGGACGGTGTAGATGAGGAGGCCGATGATGGCGATGCCGAACGCGCCGGACGCCTCGCGGATGACGTTGATGACGCCGCTGGCGACGCCCGCCCGCCGCTCCGGGACGGCCTTCAGCACGTACATCACCAGCGGCATGCCCAGGGCGGCGCCGATGCCGACGAGCATGACGCCGGGCATCAGGTCGGCGTAGCCGTCGCCGGTCTGCAGCGTGGAGAACAGGAACATCCCGAGGCCCATCAGGACCATGCCGGCGCCGATCGCCGGGCGCGGGCCGATCTTGGCGGCGAGCAGGAACGCCACCGGGGTCAGCACCATGATCGCGATGGCGGGCGGCAGCATGACGAGGCCGGCCTCGGGGGGCGAGAAGCCCAGGAAGCGCTGCAGGAACGGCTGCGAGTAGAACATCATGCCGTTGAAGCCGATGCCGTAGAGCATCTGCGACATCAGCCCGCCGGTGAAGACGCGGTTGCGGAAGAACCGCAGGTCGATCATCGGGTCGGGGGCCCAGCTCTCCACCAGGATGAAGCAGACCAGCGCGATCGCGCCGAGGGCGAAGACGCTGAGCACGGAGGGGTTGGCCCAGCCGTACTTGTTGCCGGACTCCAGCCCGTAGATGAACGCGAACAGCATCGTGGCGGAGATCAGCACACCGGGCAGGTCGATGCGGGCGTGCTTGTTCTCGCCGTGCGAGGTGAGGACGAACAGGCCGAGGACGATCACCAGGATGCCGGGCAGGATGTTGATCAGGAAGATCCAGCCCCAGTGCCAGTGCTGGACGATGACGCCGCCGATGGTGGGGCCGAGCGCGGTCGCGCTGGACGCGGCGCCGATGAAGGCGATGTTGCCGATGGAGCGCTGCTTGTCGGTGCGTCCGACGGTGACCATCACCTGTGTGGCGGGCAGCACGAGCGCGGCCCCGGCGCCCTGCACGATGCGGGCGAGGATGAGCACGTCGGAGGTCTGGGCGAGCCCGCAGACGGCCGACGCGGCGGTGAAGACGACCATGCCGGAGGTGAACGTGACGCGGCAGCCGTAGACGTCGGCGAGCCTCCCGCCCATGATCATCAGGCAGGAGAACATCAGGATGTACCCGGTGGCGACCCAGTCCTTGGCCGAGGACGACATGTCGAGGTCGGCCATGATCGTGGGCAGCGCCGTGAAGACCACCGTGTTGTCCATGGTGGTCATGAACGCGCTGACGGCCACGACCGCCAGCGCCCATCGGTACCGGCCGCGGGTCACTGTGCGTACGGCGTGAAATCCCCACAGTCAGGAAATCCGCCGCTTCCCCCTAAAAGCGCTCGTCGCTATTGTCACTATTGGTTGGCAGTTCGTTACTCCACCCTGACTGTGGCCAAGGCACCTCAACTATCCCATCAGGCCACAATGGTTACTCCCGAGTCTTGTCATCACCGTGACAAGTAGCGGATGAGAAAAGTGGTCTGGATGCGCATCATGAGCTGGTCATCGTAGGACAAAGTGGGTCCCTCCGCTTCGCTGAACGATCCCGGTTTTGGGGGGAACCCACCGCATGCAGAGCAATGATCGTTCCGGAGCCGCGCGGGACAACGCGCAGGACGAGACTCGGATCAGTGAGGATTCGATCCGCCGGCACCTGATCGAGCAGATCGCGCGTCGCTCCAGGATCAACGTCGCCGAGATCGACCCCGACCGGCCGCTGGAGGAGTTCGGGCTGGCGTCCAGGGACGCGGTCGCGATCGCCGGCGAGCTCGAGCAGATGCTGGGACGGGCCCTCCCCGCCACCCTCGTCTGGGAACATCCGACGATCAACAAGCTCTCCCTGGCGCTCGCGGGCGGTGCCGCCGAGGTGCGGCGCCCGGAGCCGGCGTTCGCCGTGCGGGAGGCCGCGAACGACGAGCCCGTCGCCGTCGTCGGCATCGGCTGCCGCTTCCCCGGCGGGGAACGCGACCTTACCGGCCCCGAAGACTACTGGCGTTTCCTGACCGGCCGGGGCGACGCGATCCGCGAGGTGCCGGACGGCCGCTGGGATCCGTTCGACGACGGTTCCCCCGAGGTCGGCGACCTGCTCGCGAGGACGACCCGGCTCGGCGGTTTCCTCGACGACGTCGCCGGGTTCGACGCGCAGTTCTTCGGCATCACCCCGCGCGAGGCGGCGGTGATGGACCCGCAGCAGCGTCTCGTCCTGGAGGTCGCGTGGGAGGCGTTCGAGCACGCGGGCATCGGGCCGGCGTCGCTGCGCGGCAGCCGCACCGGCGTGTTCGTCGGCGTCTCCGCGCCGGAGTACGCGGCGTTCACCGCGTCCGACCTGGCGTCCCTGGAGCCGTTCACGGCGACGGGCGCGGCGCTCAGCATCATCGCGAACCGGCTGTCGTACCTGCTCGACCTGCGCGGCCCCAGCATGATCGTCGACACGGCGTGCTCGTCGTCGCTGGTCTCCACCCACCTCGCCGTGCAGGCGCTGCGCAGCGGTGAGGCCGACGTGGCGCTCGCCGGCGGCGTGAACGTCCTGCTGTCGCCGACCGTCACGATGACGTTCGACCTCGCGGGCGGGACGGCGTCCGACGGGCACTGCAAGGCGTTCGACGCGTCCGCCGACGGGATGGTCCGCGCGGAGGGCTGCGGCGCCGTCGTCATGAAGCGGCTGTCGGACGCGGTGCGGGACGGTGACCGGATCCTCGCGGTCGTGAAGGGTTCCGGCGTCAACTCCGACGGACGGTCCAACGGCCTCGTCGCCCCCAACTCCGACGCGCAGCGCGCCCTGCTCCGCGACGTGTACGCGAGCGCGGGCGTCGACACGCAGGAGGTCCACTACGTCGAGGCCCACGGGACGGGTACGTTCCTGGGCGACCCGATCGAGGCCAAGGCGGTCGGTGAAATTCTCGGCGCCGGACGCGAACCCGATGTGCCTCTCCTGCTCGGCTCCGCCAAATCCAACCTCGGGCATATGGAGTCTGCGGCGGGCATAGCCGGGCTCATCAAAACCGTCCTTGCGCTACATCACCGGGTCATCCCGCCTAGCGCGCACTACAAGGAACCCAACCCGCACATCCCGTTCGACGAACTGCGCCTCGCGGTCGTCGCGGAAGAGACGCCGTGGCCTGAGCGGGGTCACCCCGCGCGCGCCGGCGTGTCCGGTTTCGGTTTCGGTGGGACGAACGCACACGTCCTTCTGGAACAGGCCCCAGCGCAGGAGACGACCGTCCAGGCGGCCGTCGTCCGGACGTTCCCGCTGTCCGACACCAGCGACGACCGTATACGCGACCACGCGGCCGTCCTCGCCGGGTGGCTCCCGGACCAGGACGTGAAACTCCCCGACCTCGCGCGCACTCTGCACGGCCGCCGTGGCCGCGGACGAGCCCGCGCCGCCGTCGCCGCCCGGGACCGCGCAGGGCTCATCGACGGCCTGACCGCTCTCGCGGAGGGCCGGCCCCATCCCGGTGTGGTGAACGGCTCCGCTCTCGGCGCTCCAGGCCGTCCCGTATGGGTGTTCTCCGGCTACGGCGCGCAACGCGCAGGGATGGCGCAGCGGCTCCTGGAGGAGGAGCCCGCGTTCGCCGAGGCCATCGACGACCTGGACGGCCTGTTCGCCGCGGAGGGCGGTCCGGGCCTGTGGGCGCTGCTCGAAGGGGGCGAGAAGCCGGACGGCCCGGTCGTCACGATGCCGGTGCTGTTCGCGATCCAGATCGGCCTGGCCCGGATGTGGAAGTCGTACGGCGTCACGCCCGGCGCGGTGATCGGCCACTCGATGGGCGAGGTCGCGGCCGCGGTCGTCGCCGGCGCGATCACCCTGGAGGACGGCGTCCGCGTCATCTGCCGCCGGTCCCGCCTGCTGACGCGGCTCGTCGGCGGCGGCGCGATGGCCGTCCTCGGCGCGTCCGCCGGCGAGGTGGCGCGCCTGGGCGAGGGTCTGCCCGAGGTGTACGCGGCGGTGCACTCGTCACCGAAGCAGACCGTCGTCACCGGCGACGCCGGCCAGGTCGCCGAGATCGTCAAGCGCGCGGAGGCCGAAGGGCGCCTCGCCCGGATGGTCCAGGCCGAAGGCGCCGGGCATTCGCCCCAGGTCGACCCGCTGCTCCCCGAACTGCGCGAGCTTCTCGCCGAGGTCGGCACCGAACGCGGCACGCCCCTCGCCGAAGGCATCAAGCTTTACACCACGGCCCTGGACGACCCCCGCGCCCTACTCGATTTCACCGCGACCTCCACAAACACCGCGACCTCCACGAACACCGCAGCGCCCACGAGCAGTGCGGGTGGGCTTGGGGTGTCCTACTGGGCGGCGAATCTGCGGAACGCCGTTCGGCTCACGGATGCGGTGTCGGCGGCCGCCGAGGACGGGTTCCGGACGTTCGTCGAGGTCAACGCGCATCCCATTCTCGCGCACGCGGTCGGGGAGACCCTCGAGGGGACGGGAGCGCTCGTCACCCACACGCTCAAGCGGGCACCGAAGGGGCAGGAAACCGACGACACCCTGACCTTCCATGCGCAGCTCGCCACCCTGGCCGCGTACGGTCACGCGATCGCCGCGCCCGCCGACGGGCGGATCATCGACGTGCCGCAGTCGCCGTGGCGGCACGAGCGGCACTGGGTCGACCTGTCGTCGCGCACGTCCGGCGGACGGGACGAGCACCCACTCCTCGGTGCGCATGTGGAAATGCCCGGCGAAGAGCGACACGCCTGGCGTGCCGACGTGGGTCTCGCCGCCCAGCCGTGGCTCGGCGAGACGATGGTCCACGGCCTGCACACGCTGCCGGTCGCGGCGTTCGCGGAGATGGCGCTCGCCGCCGGGGCGACCGCGCTCGGCATCGACGGCGTCCGCGTCAACAGCCTGTGGATAGAGCGGCCGCTCGCGCTCGCCGACCACACGACCGTGACGACGACGTTCGCGGAGGCGGAGCAGCGGGTGGAGGTGCACGCGCTGACGCCCGCGGGGACATGGACGCGGCTGGCCAGCGCGGACGTCGGCGAGGACCACCGGTCACCGGCGGAGTCCGGGTCCGGCGCCGCCACCGAGGTCGCGGGCGCCGAGCGCGGCAGCCGCCACTACCGGCTGCACCCCGAGGTGTTCGGCCGTTGCCTGTCCGTCCTGTCGGACGAGGCGGCGGCCCTCGCCGAGGGGACGTGGCTGGCCGAGACCATCGGCAGCCTGCGCGTGTACGGGCCGACGCATCGCGGCGGGCATGTCCGCGCCGCGGTGTGCCTGGACGACGAGGGCATCACGGGTTCGGTCCTGCTCCTCGCGGCGGACGGCCGGCTCCTCGCCGAGGCCACCGGTATCGTTCTGCGCCGCGTCGAGCGTCACGACGTGCCCGTCCCGGTCGCCGACAAGCTCGTCGAACTCGTCTGGAACGAGTCGCCGCTGCCCGGCACGGACGAACCCGGACTCGACGAACCCGGACTCGGCGCATCCGGACTCGGCGCATCCGGACTCGGCGCATCCGGACTCGACGGTCCCGCGCCGGACGCGGCCCGGTCGGCCGAGGCCGGAGGTGCCTGGCTGGTGCTGTCCGATGAGGAGGACGCGCTCGCGTCCGCGGCCGTCGCCGGGCTGGAGAGGCGCGGGCGGCGGGTCGTCCGGCACCGGCTGACGAACCGCCCGCCGGACGATCATCCGGCGATGGACGGTCCGGTGGACGGCGTCGTCCTCGTCCCGTCCGCGGATCTTGTGGACGAGGACCTGGTTCTGGCCGTCGCCGGTGTGAGCCGTTCGCTCCCGGACGGCCCCCGTCTCTACGTCGCGACGCACAGGGCGGTCCCTGTGAAGGACGGGGAGCGAGGCGAACCCGGCCACGGTTTCATCAGCGCGCTCACCCGTGTGCTGGCGTTCGAACGGACCGTTCAGCGGGTCACGCATGTGGACGTCGACCGTCCCGCCGATCTGGTCGCGGAGCTTCTCGGCGACGGTGACGCGCGAGAGGTCGCCTGGCGCGGCGGCGTACGTCATGTGGCGCGTCTCGCGCAGGCGCGGCTGCCGGAGGCTGCGGCCAGGCCGAGGCGGGTCGTCCGGCGCGGCGGCGCCTACGTGATCACCGGCGGGTACGGCGGGATCGGCCTGGTCACCGCGCGGCTGCTGGCCGAACGCGGTGCGGGACGCATCGTCCTGTCGGGGCGGAGCGGGCCCGACGCCGACGCGGAGAAAGTGATCGCCCGCCTGCGTGAGGACGGCGTGGACGTCGGTGTCGTCCTCGGCGACATCGCCAGGCCGGGCATGGCCGAGCGGCTCATCGGTGTCGCGCAGGAGGGCGGCGCGCGGCTGCGCGGCGTGGTCCACGGCGCCGGTGCCATCGACGACCGGCTGATCGCCGACCTCGGCGCCGAGGATCTCCACAGGGTGTGGACGGCGAAGGTGGAGGGCGCGCGGCGGCTCAGCGAGGCCACCTGGGATCTCGACCTCGACTGGCTCGTCATGCATTCCTCGGCCGCGGCGCTGCTCGGCTCGCCCGGCCAGGCCGCCTATGCCGCCGCGAACGCCGCGATCGACGCGCTGATGGCGTACCGGCGGGCCAATGGACGCCCCGGAACCACCATCAACTGGGGCACGTGGTCACAGGTCGGCGGTGCGGCGGACACGTCGGTCACCGTCATCGACCCGATCAGCCCGGCGGAGGGCGCCGAGGCGCTGGAGGCGCTGCTCGTCCACGACAGGCCGGCGACGGGTGTGCTGCGTTTCGACCCCGTCACGGCGGTCGGGCTGTTCCCCGAGATCCGCGACATGCCGTACTTCGCCGCGCTGACGGAGGCGGCCGACGACGCCGGAGCGGGCGACGCGGGCGACTGGCCCGGCGTCGAGGCGCTCAAGGACGTCGACGCCGCCACCGCCCGAAAGATGATCGCCACGCAGGTCAAGCACCGGATCGCGGCCGTCCTCGGCTTCGACCCGGGGCGCCTCGACCCGTCCGTCCCGCTCACCGACCTCGGCCTCGACTCCCTGGTCGCCGTCCGGATCAAGAGCGGGGTCGAGCACGACCTCGGGCTGACCGTCCCCGCGTCGGTGCTGCTGCAGGGCGCGAGCGTCAACGTCTTCGAGGAGTGGGCGGCCGGCGAACTGGGCCTGTCGGACGCCCCGGCCCCGGCACGGGACGCCGCCGTGTCCAACGCCGAAGCCGGATACGTCATGCCGCGCGACGCCGCCGAACGCCTCGCCGTCCGCATCTTCGAGGACGTCCTGGGCCTCGACCGCGTCGGCGTCACGGCCGACTTCTTCGCGGAACTGGGCGGCAGCGAAGACCAGGCCGACCAGATCGTCGCCCTGGTCGCGGCCGAACTGGCCGAGGTGGCAGGCCGGGGCCGGCCGGCCGGGGAGAGCCCCGGGGTCACCCGCGGCGAGCTGTTCGAGGTGCCCACGGCGGAGAACGTCGCCGAGTTCATCCGCGCCGCCGACGAGGAGGCCGCGCGGCAGACCGTCCGGCCGCTGAAGCCGTCCGGCGGCCGCCGCCCGATCTTCATCGCGCACCCCGCCGGCGGCACCACCGCCTGCTACCGGCAGCTCATCGACCTGCTCGGCGACGACCAGCCGGTGTACGGGCTGGAACGGTTCGAGGACGCGCCGTCCGTCGAGGAACGCGCCGCCCGCTACGTCCGGCACCTCCTGGAGGCGCAGCCCGACGGCGCGTTCCGGCTCGGCGGCTGGTCGTTCGGCGGCGTCCTCGCCTACGAGACGGCGCGGCAGCTCACCGCCGCCGGACGCGACGTCGAGTTCGTCGCGTTGTTCGACGCGGGCCTCCCGCTCGCCGTGGACGACGAGTCCGACACGCTCGCCCGCCGGTTCTCCGCGTTCGCCGACTACATCAACGAGACGTACGGCCTGGACGTCACCCTCACCTACGAGGAGCTGTCCGGGCTGGACGAGGAGGCGCAGTTCGCGCTGGTCATGGAGCGTGCGGCCCCGCTCGTGGACTACATCCCGCCGGCGGCCCTCACGCATCAGCTCACGTCCCACCAGGACACCCGCTCCCTGGAGGCGTACCGGCCCGAGCCGTACGACGGCCGCGTCATCCTCTACCACGCGCCCGAGGAAACCCCCTGGGCCGTCCGCGATGCCCGTTACGTGCTCGACGGCACCAACGGGTTCGGCGGGCTCTGCTCCGACCTGGAGATCGTCACGATCCCCGGGGTGCACCACCTCAACCTGCTCGACCCACCCGGTGTGGAGGCTCTCGCCGCGCACCTGGAGGGCCGGCTCGGCGGACGGCGGGAGCACGCCGTTCCGGCCCCGGCCACCACGTCGAACCCGGCCCGCTGAGGGCCGCCCCGAACCCCGTCGTTCCACGGAGGACACCCCCATGGCCCAGTCCCACGACCTGCTCGACGCCGTACGGTCCGGCGCGACCGGACCCGAGCTGCAGGACATCGACCTGCCGACCCGTTTCCGCGCCGCGTTCACCCGCAAGGACGAGGTCGGGATCTTCGAGGGTCAGGCGGACAAGGACGTGCGCCGCTCCATGCATGTCGGCGAGGTCGACATGCCCGAGCTCGCCCCCGACGAGTGCGTCGTCGCGGTGATGTCCGCCGCGATCAACTTCAACACCGTCTGGTCGGCGATCTTCGAGCCCGTCCCCACGTTCGCGTTCCTGGAGAAGTTCGGCCGGCAGGGCTGGTACGGCGCCCGGCACGACCTGCCGTACCACATCCTCGGCTCCGACGGCTCGGGCGTCGTCGTCCGCACCGGCAGCGGCGTGAAGAGCTGGAAGGTCGGCGACAAGGTCGTGCTGTCCCCGTCCTACGTGGACGAGGAGGACCACGGCTCCTACGACGACGGCATGATGAGCGAGACGCAGCTCGCGTGGGGCTTCGAGACGAACTTCGGTTCCCTCGGCGAGTACTGCATCGTCAAGGCGAACCAGCTCATCCGCAAGCCCGCCCACCTCACCTGGGAGGAGGCGGGTTCCAACACCCTCTGCGCCGCCACCGCCTACCGGATGCTCGTCGGCACGCACGGCGCCCGCATGAAGCAGGGCGACGTCGTCCTGATCTGGGGCGCCACCGGCGGTCTCGGCTCGTACGCGACGCAGCTCGTCAGGAACGGCGGCGGCATCCCCGTCGGTGTCGTCTCGTCGGACGACAAGGCCGGCATCGTCCGCTCCCAGGGCTGCGAACACGTCATCAACCGCAACGAGCTGAACCTCGGCGAGCAGGGCCTCCGCCACCCCAAGGCCGGCCGGATGCTGGGCGAGGCGATCCGCCGCCTCGTCGGCGAGGACCCGGGCATCGTCTTCGAGTACCTCGGCCGCGAGACGTTCGGCGCGTCCGTGTACGTCGCCAAGCGCGGCGGCAAGGTCGTCACCTGCGGCTCCTCCACTGGCTACAAGCACGAGTACGACAACCGGTTCCTGTGGATGCGCCTCAAGAGCATCATCGGGTCGCACGGCTTCAACTACCACGAGGCCGTCGAGGTCAACCGCCTCATCGGCCTCGGCATGATCCACCCGACGCTGTCGGCGGTGTTCCCGCTGGACGAGGCGGGCGACGCGACCCGCGCCGTCCAGACCAACCAGCACATCGGCAAGGTCGCCGTCCTGTGCGGCGCCACCGGCGAAGGGCAGGGCGTGGACGACCCGGCCCTCCGCGCACGCATCGGCGAGGAGAAGCTGAACCTGTACCGCCGCTGACGCTCCCGGCCTCCGGGACTTGGCTTGAACACCGGGCCCTCCCCCGCCATGCGGCAGGGGCCGCGCGTCCACGAGCGTGGCCTGAGGCGCCGCGCACGGGGACGGCCGTGGTCTCCCGTCGGCGGGCGACACGGAGGCCGGTGATGAGACCAAGAGACCGCCCGCCCCTCCACGGCCGTGGACGGGCGGGCGGTCGCGTTGGGGTCGGTCAGGAACCGGCCAGCTTGGCGTACACGATCACGTTGTCCTTGTAGTGGCCCGACTTGGGGTCGAAAGCACCCCCGCAGGTCACCAGGCGAAGGGACGCGTGGTCCAGCTGGGCGCCGAACACCTTCTTGTGAGGGAAGGCGTTCTTGTCGACGCGCTGGATCTGCTGCACGGCGAACGTGGCGGTGGTGCCGTCCTTGCGCGCCACCTGGATCTTGTCGCCCGCCTTGAGTTCCTTCAGGCGGTAGAAGACGGCCTGCTTGCCGTTGGCGTCGACGTGGCCGAGGAGGACCGACGGGCCGATCTCGCCCGGCGTGACGCCCTCCTTGTACCAGCCGACCAGGTTCGGCTTGCTCAGCGGCGGTTCCTCGACGCGCCCGTTGGGCAGGAGCCCGATCTCGCTGACGGGAGCCGACACGCCGAGCTTCTGGATGGTGATCTTCGTTGGCTGCGAATGGGTCAGCGGCGCCGAGACCGCCGCCGCGGTGGCACCGGCGGAGCCGGTCGCCGCGGGGGTGCCCTCGGAGGTGACGCTGCCGTCGTCGCCACCGCAGCCGCTCAACAGGAGTCCGGTGAGCAGCGCGCCGGCCGCCACGCCCATGGCGCGGCGACCGGCGGCCGTTGCTGAGAAGTCAGGCAACTTACGAACGCTCCTGCACCGTCCGGCGGCGCAGCGCGACCGCGCCGAGGCCGAGGAACATGAACGCGCCCCAGGCGGCGGCCATCATCGGCGAGCCGTCGTTGCCCAGCGAGCTGCCGTCACCGGTGTTGATCGGCCCGGTGGGGATCTTCGGCGTCTTCGGCTCCATGGCGTTGCCGCCACCGTTGCCGCTGCCGCCGGCCTTCTCCGGGCTGGTGCTGTACTTGACCGACCCGAAGTCCTTGCAGACCACCGTGACGGTGGTCGGGTCCGGCAGGTTGCTGCGGTACGTGCCGGTGGCGGTGAAGGTGTCCTTGCCCGCCTTCTTCACCGGCAGCGGGTTCTTGGTGTAGCCGTTGCCCGAGACGCTGACCGCGGTCGGGCAGTTGACCGTGAACGTGACGTTCTGGCCGGGGGCGACGCGGCGGCTGGACAGCTTCACCTTGTCGTACCCGAACTTGAACTCCGGCGTCGGGTCCGGGTTCCCGTCGGGCTTGGCGACCGTGAGGGGCAGCGTCATCGTCAGCTTCTGCTGGTTGGCGTCGTGGCAGGTGACCTTGTAGTTGTAGGTCTGGCCGGCCTTCAGATGCCTGCTGTCGAACGTCGTGACCGGGCCGCTCGTCCAGTTGGCGCCGCTCTGGGTGAACTTCACCACTTCGGCGAACACCATGGTGCCCTGGTGCGCGAGCACCGGCTTGCTCTCACAGCCGGCCACCGTGACGGTGATCTTCGAGCCCGCCGTGAACGGGTTGGGGGAAGCCGAGGCCTTGCCATCAGCGAGTGCCGGGCCCGCCATCCCGAGCACCATTGCCCCCGCGGCGACTCCTGCCGCGGCCAGCCGAGTTGAGCGCATTGCGTTTCTCCTCATGATCGGGGAACTCTCCTCGTCTCCCGGGCCAGAATCACACCTGAGCGATGGCGGGGGATGCCGCGTGACGCGGCAGACATGCGGGTGTGCTCGCAGTTACGAGTGCCCGGAGAGACGTAGGGTGACGATGAGCCAGCAGTGTAGCGATGACTCGTTCCGGCGCAACCCAAATTGTGGGGAAACAGCTGGTGAATGGCCTGACTCGGTCACTCTGAGGATCGTGTAAACCCCCTCAATGACTGAGCGACATGTCCCTTCAAGACCACAATGTCAATGCTCTGACCAGCGAAAACGCCGCTGTTCGCCAAGTCGTGCGGAGCGTTCCTCCGCTTTGGTGAGGGCCCGGGTACGGGCTCTCCGAAAATCCGGAGAAACTTGTCGACCGACCCTCCGTGCCCTCCGCACATGCTCACCGTAAAGCGTGAAGTCGATCACACTGGGTCGAGCCGCGGAACCGGAATCGGCGACTCTGCGTCACGCCCCACCGGGCGAGAGAACGGCTCGCGTCTCATGCCGTCTAAGTCACTGTTCACCCTCCGGGAATGTTCTCGCGACACGTTCAAATGGCCCAGCGGACATCCCAAAGATTGCATCGGGACGATCACTCAGTGTTGCGAAACTTCTCGGACGCGCGCTCCTCGCCGGATGTGAGCGCTGTGCCACCAAGGGCGCAGACGATCCAGGGAACGAGGAGAACGGCGAGCCTGACAGCCGCGCGCTCCGGATCGTCGCATGGCCCCAGCCGCTCTCCGGTGCTCGAAACGAACCACCGGCCGTCGCTACCGCTTGAGATGGTCCGCAACCGCCCGCAGCTCGTTCCCGAACTGTTGCGCAGCGTCTTCGGCGTCGATGTGCCCGACCTTGTGCCGACCACGTTGACGTCGGAGTCCTACGCTGACGTCAACCCGGCCGAGCTGAGGTGTGACGCCACCGTCCTACTCGGGGACCCCAAGCGTCCCAAGCTGGGTGTGGTGGTGGAGTCACAGCTACGCCCACGAGATCAGAAGTGTAACGTCGCGGTTGTCTGACGCGGCCCGCAAAATCTTGGAGGAGACGATGTCGGTCAAGGGCTACGAATGGGAGTCGGACTTCGCCAAGAGCCACCGTGCGGAGGGCCGCGTGGAGGGCCGTGAGGAAGGTCGCGTGGAAGGTGAGGTCAAGGCGCTTCTGCTGTTGCTGGAAGCCCGTGGTATCCCCGTCACCGACGATGTCCGCGACCGGGTCGAGGGCTGCACTGATCTTGGCCAGATCGAGCGCTGGATTCAGCGGGTCGTCACCGCCGACACCGCCGACGACCTCTTCGCCTAGGAGTCGTGCCCTCGGCGTTGCCCGAGCCCCGCGGCCTGCCTTCCACCTCACGCCCGTCGAGGAGTCGCGTACCTTGATCACGAAGGTGATGGAGGAGTACGGGTGACCGCACCGGACCTGTCAACCGCTAGGTGGCGCAAGGCAACGAGCCCCTGCCCTCATTGGGCGGGGGCTCGTCTGGGGAGAGACACCAAGGTGACACGTCCGCTGCTCATTTCCATCGACTCCGCGACCGGCCTCACCCGCCACTCAGTCGATCGAGCCCTCACCTGGGCCGGCGACCTGTGATCGCCGGTGGTGAGCGACATCATGCTCGTGGCCGTGGTCGCCTCACTTGGCTTCCGCGGTGCGCGGCTCGGTGCCCGAACCGGCGCCGGTCGGCTCGGAGCCGGCCGGGGAGGGAGATGGTCGAACGCCCAAGCCCGTCAGCGCGCCGAGCACGGAAAGGACCGCGGCGGTCACGAGGGCGGGGCGCAGGCCATCGACGATCGAGTCCTGCGACTCGAACCCCCCGGCCGCCAGGAAGACGGCTCCGATGGCCGCGATCCCGATGGCCCCGCCGACATGCCTGCCGGCGTTGGTGGTCGAGGACGCGACGCCCATCCTGGCCGGGCCGGCGGCGTCGAGGGTCGCGGCCGCCACGGTCGGGAAGACCAGCGAGATGCCCACTCCGGCGACGAACAGCGGCGCCAGCAAGGTGAGGTAGGACGTTCCGACCCCGGCCACCACGCTGAACCAGCCGAGCCCGATGCCCTGCAGCAGCAATCCGGCCGCGATGAGAGGCCGGTTGCCGACCGACTCCGCCAGCTTGCCCGCGATCGGGGAGACCAGGATGGGCGTCGCCGTCCACGGGAGCAGCCCCAGGCCCGACTCGGTCGGCGAGTAGCCCCTCCCGAGTTGGAAGTACTGGGTGATCAGTACACCGGAACTGAAGAGTGCCGCGCCCATCAGGAAGGCACTCGCGTTCGCCGAGGCGAAACTCGGCATCCGCAGGAGTGAGAGCGGCAGCATCGGTTCGGGCGTCCTGCTCTCCCACAGGACGAACCCGGCCACGATCACCGCGCCGACGACCAGTTGGACCAGCGTGGACGCGTCGTCCCACCCGGCGCTGTCGGCACCCTGGACGGCCCGCACGATCACGAGCGAACCGGCGCTGACCAAGGCGAGCCCGACCAGGTCGAGCGGCTGTCCACGACCGCGGGACTCGGCCATGAAGCGCAGCGAGAGCACCACGGTCAGGATGCCGAGGGGAACGTTGATCCAGAAGATCGACTGCCACCCGAACACGTCGGTGACCGCGCCGCCGACGAGTGGTCCCACACCGACGCCGGTGCCCACCACTCCGCCCCAGACTCCCAGTGCCACGCCGAGGCGCCGGGCCGGGAAGGCGGCGATGATCAGCGTGAGCGTCACCGGTGTCACGATCGCCGTGCCGATGCCCTGCGCCGCCCGCGCCGCGATCAGCGTCTCCGCGTCGGGCGCCAGCGCCGCGGCGATCGACGCGATCGTGAAGATGGCCACGCCGGCGTTGAAGACGCGGAGCCGTCCGAAACGCTCACCCAGCGCCCCGCCGGCGAAGAGCCCGACCGCGACGGCCAGCGCGTAGGCGTTGATCACCCACTCGAGGTCGATGAACGAAGCACCCGTGTCCCGCCCGATCTGCGGGAGGGCCGTCGTGACCGCCAGCAGATCGACCGCCTCGATGAACGCGGCCGTGCACGTGATCGCCAGCGTCCAGGCCGGCACCCTCTCCCGGCTCATGCTCGCGCGGGCTCGTAGAGCCCGAACGTGGTGCCCTGGTCGTCCTTGCAGACGGCCATGCGTCCCGCGCCGGGAATCTCGAACCAGACCAGATTTGTGCTCATCAGAGCTTTCCTCTCGGTGGGGTGGGAGCGCCTCGCTCCGTCTTCCGAACCAAGGACGCAATCGCCCCGCCGGACTCGACACCTCGATGAGAGGAAAGCTGCGCCGGGTCGTGAATCAGGCGTCGAGCGCAGTCAGCCGGGCCCGCAGATGCCGCTCCTCGACCCGGTTCGTGACCAGTTCCAGAGCACGCTCGTAGGCGACCCGGGCGCCGGGGGCATCGCCGGCGCGGCGGAGCAGTTCGGCGCGTGCCGAGTAGAACGGGTGGTACGCCTCCAGGCCGGCCAGGCCGTCCAGCAGCCGCAGACCCCCCTGCGGCGTCGTCGCCATCGCCACGGCCACGGCGTGGTTGAGGGCGACCACCGGAGAAGGGTCCATCTCGGCCAGCGCGGCGTACAACTCCGCGATCGTGGTCCAGTCGGTTTCGGAGGCCGCGGATGCCCGCGCATGTTCAGCGGCGATGGCCCCTTGAAGCTGATAGACACCGGGGCGCCTGTGACGAGCCGCGGCCCGGAGGACTCGCAGACCCTCGTCGACATCTCGACGATCCCATGTGCCGCGATCCTGGTCCTCCAGGGACACGAGGTCGCCGCCGGGGCCGACCCGGGCGGCCCGACGGGAGTGCTGCAGCAGCAACAGCGCGTTGAGCCCGAGAACCTCCGGCTCGCTGGGCATCAGCACGGCGAGCAGCTTGGCGATCCGGATCGCCTCGGAGCACACGTCGACGCTCAGGAGCCGCTCGTCGCCAGGCCCGCGGACGTACCCGCCGGTGAACATCGTGTAGATCACGGCGAGCACGGAATCCAGACGCTCGGGGAGCGCGGAATCCGGCGGCACGGCGATGGCGATCCCGGCGTCGCGGATCTTCCGCTTGGCACGGACCAGACGCTGGGCCATCGCGGCCTCCGAAACCAGGAACAGCCTGGCGATCTCGGCGGCGGTCAGGCCCCCGACGGCCTGGAGCGTCAGCGAGACCCGGGCGGGCATCCCGAGCAGCGGATGGCAGCACGTGAACAGCAGGGACAGTCGCTCATCGCCCAACGCCCCGAGTCCCGACTCCCACTCCACCGCCGGAGCCCGGAAGCGGTGGGCGGTCGGGTCGACCGACAAGGCCGCGCGAGTCCTGGCCTCCTTCGCCTCGACCCTTCGCAGCCGGTCGAGTCCGCGTCGACGCGCCACCGTCAACAACCAGGCAACGGGGTCGTCCGGTATCCCGTCCCGGGGCCAGTGCCGCATCGCGATCTCGAGCGAGTCGGCCAGCGCGTCCTCGGCGGCCTCGAAGTCTCCGAGGCCGCGCACGAGTCCCGCAAGAAGACGCCCATGGTGCTCGGAGAACACCCGGTCCAGTTCGGCCTGGGCGACACCTGCTGCACCGGCGTCCGCCTGTTCGCCGATCTCAGCATCCCGGCGATCGGCGGATCCCTCGTCGTCCGCACCTGGGGCGGAGGTCACTCGCTCAGCACTTCCCGGAGCCGGTCGACGGGGTCATACCACTGCGGCACCAGACGAACCGGGCGTACCTCCACCCCCGCGTCCGCTGCCATCGGACAGGCCGCCGCATACTCCAGCGCTTCGTCCAAGTCGTGGCACTCAAGAAGGAAGTATCCCGCGAACCACTCCCGGGTCTCCGCGAAAGGCCCGTCCCGGACCAGCGTCTCCCCGTCCTGAACCTTGACCGTCGTCGCGGCGTGCGGCCCCCGCAGCGGGTCTGCCCCCCGGAAGACGCCCCGTTCGCGAAGCATCGAGACATAGTCCAGGACGGCGTCGCGCTTCGCGACGTACTCCTCGCTGTCCTCTGGAGATCCGTCGCAGTCATAAACCAACACCATGTACCGCACCCGCTACCTCCTACAGGCCCCTCGACCAAGCTACGTCCCTCACCCACAAGGACGCGCCCGAGCACCTCAACTAGACACCGCCGGCGCAAGCCGTGCGCCTGCCCGCGCGGCCGACGGAGCGCGGCGTCCCCCACGGTCTAGCGCGAGTTCATCGAACTCCACGGCGTCCGTGTGGCGTTCCCCGTCACGGGGAGCTGTTCCGGTGTTTGCCCTCGCATCCCGGTGCCAGGCGGCGTCGGTGAACTCCACCTTGGGTTCGGCTCCGGGAGCGTACGAGGGGTGGCACCGATGAACCGCGCCCTGGTGCCCTGAGTGTTCGCGGTCAGGTGAGCCGGTCGTTGGGTCAGCGGGTGGGGCGGGAGGCTCGGTGGCGGCCCAGGCGTATTCCGCTCAGGACGAGATTGGCCAGGAACACCAGGACGCCGATGATCAGCAAGTAGAACAGGCCCTCCACGACGAAGCCGATGATTCCCAGCGCGATCGCCACTAGAAGGATGAACAAGAACAAAGTCACGGCGATCCCTCCCTGGCGGGACGTGGTGGCCGGTCAGCGGCGTGCGAGCCGGCGCTCGTCCGGGGCCGCCCGGTAGGGCATGTCGTAGTAGTCGAAGACCGCCTGCTCGTCGCCGGCGAGAAGCTCTCCGTCGGTACTGATCGCGGGAGCGTTCTTGATCTGCTTCTTCGCGCGCGCGACCCGCAGGTGCTCCGGGCCCACCGTCGCCCCGGAGAGCGGTGCGAACACGAGGCGCTGCCGGGTCGGCAGGCCGGTCTTGATGGTGGCGAAGGAAGGCTGGTCGGTCGCGGTGTCGACGTAGATGGCCTCCAGCTGGCCGACCTTGCTTCCGGACTCGTCGATCACTTCACGGCCGCGCCACTCGCGAATGTCCTCGATCTCGAACATGTCACATCCAGGCATTGGGTCCCGAACCCCTGGTCAGGTCATTCCATTTACCCGGCTCACGGGATTTATGCCTTTCAGGCCGCATGTCTCGGAGGGTCTGCGCCGATGGCGGGCGCCGCTCGGCGGGTTCCCGACATGGGCGTGTCGGGATGGTGGCCTAGCGTGGTTCACATGCTCAGGTCCACGCAACCTGTGATCGGACGGGTGGAGCGTCAGCATCGGCTCATCGAGGAGCTGCGGCTCAGGAGCGGGCCGTACGTGTCGGCGGGGGAACTGGCCGAGACGCTGGGCGTCACGACCCGGACGGTCGAACGGGACGTCGCCGAGCTTCAGGACGCGGGTGTGCCCGTCCGAGCTCGGCGCGGCAGCGGTGGCGGGTACGGGCTCGATCTGCGTCCGGCGCTGCCGCCGCTCACCCTGACGCCGGGGGAGGCGGCCGTGCTGGTCGCGTCGCTCACCGCGGTCGGGCCCCGGGCGTCGGCGACAGCCCAGTCGGTGATGGGGAAGCTGCTCGACGTGATGTGCGATCGGAGGGCGGCGGAATGATGGTCGGCCGTGCCCAAGTGATCGCGTACCGGTTCGCCGCGCACGGGCTCGGCCCGCGGGGACGGGCGGAGACGGTGCTGGCGACCGGCGTCCAGGATTATCCGCCTGGGCGGAGCGCGCCACTTGCCGTGCGGCTGCGGACGGGGCAGGTGCCGGACGCGTCGATGGTGCTGGTTCATTCGATACGGGCGGCCATGCACATGCACCGCGCCGCCGACTTGGCGCGGCTGGCGGCGGCGCTGCGGATTGAGGACGGTGGTGATCTGCCGCCGCAGTCGATCGGGCCGTTCGGTGCCGCACTCGCCGAAGAGGGCCTCTCTTTCGGGGCCGCGTTGGACGAGGTCGCCACGGTGATGCGGGCGGCTGTCGCGGACGGGCGGTCGCCGACGAAGGGTGAACTCAGCGGGGCCGTGAGCCCGGAGGTGGACCGGCGGCTCGCGCCGTGGTGCGAGGGGTGCGGGGTGTTCCACGTCCAGGACCAGCTGTTTCCGTCGGGCCGCGCTTCAGGCCGGGCTCGTCATCGAGGTCGACACCGGGACTCCGAGCCGGTTCCGTTACCGTCCGGCCGAGCCGTTCCGGCCCGCGGATCCGGTCGACGGCCGCGCCGGGCTGGTGCGTGGCTTCCTCGCGACGTCCGGTCCGGCCGGGCCGGCTCAGCTGGCGTCCTGGCTGGGCATCACGCCGCGGGCCGCGCGCCGCTGGTGGAAGCCGGTCGAAGAGGAGCTGCGTCCCGTCGAGGTGGACGGCGCCGAGTACTGGGCGCACGCCGAGCAGATCGAGGCGCTCGGGGCGGCGGCCGATCCGAGTGGTGTCCGCCTGCTGCCGCCGTACGATCCGATCACCGAGCTGGGCGACCGGCATCTCCTGGTGCCCGACCCGGCCCGGCGCAAGGCGGTGTGGCGGCCGGCCGCCAATCCGGGAATCGTGCTGGTCGACGGCGAGATCGCCGGGGTGTGGCGGCAACGGCGGAAACGTGACCGGTTGGCGTTGAGGGTCGAGCCGTTCGATGCCCTGGCCCCTCGGCACAGGGATGCGGCCGAGTCCGATGCCGCCACGATCGCCGGGTGTGCCGGTGCCTCCGGCTTTGATCTGGAGTTCGGCTGACGCGGTCCCGCGCGGGTCAGGGGCCGAGGGTTTTGTGCTCGTCGGCGGGTGGGCGGGCCAGGTCGTCCCTGAAGCGGCGGTTGAGCGCTATGCGCAGTCGGCCGAGGCGGGTGCGGGCTTCGGGTGGGTCCACTCCGTCCGTGCCGGGACGGTCGAGGTCGACGGCGGCGGGTGGACGGTCGTCGGTCACGGGGGCCAGGCGTTCGTCGTCGAGGGGCCGTTCGACCTCCAGGTACTCGCCGCTCGGGAGGCGGCGGATCACGCCGGTCTCCAGGCCGTGGTGCACCAGGGAGCGGTCGCCGTGCTGGAGGCCGATGCAGATGAGGTACGCGATGACGAAGGCGAGAAGCGGGCCGAGGACGATCGCGACGCGGAAGAACCATGTCGTCCAGAAGAGGGGGACCTCGAAGGTTTCGGCGATCACGTCGTTGCCGCCTGCCGCCCACAGGACGCCGTAGAAGGCGACGCCGCCCGCGCCGATGGCGGTCCGGGCGGGGACGTCGCGGGGACGGTCGAGCAGGTGGTGGACGCGATGGTCGCCGGTGACCCAGCGTTCGAGGAACGGGTAGGCGGCGAGGCCGGTGAACAGGAGGCCGGGGACGACGAGGGCCGGGACGAGGACGCTCATCGGGACGGTGTGGCCCCAGGCGCTGATCTCCCAGGCGGGCATGATGCGGAGGGAGCCCTCCAGCCAGCCCATGTACCAGTCGGGCTGGGAGCCGGAGCTGATCGCGCCCGGGTCGTAGGGGCCGAACAGCCAGACGGGGTTGATCTGGAAGATCGTCGCGAGGAGGGCCGTGGCGCCGAACACCCACAGGAAGAACGCGGTGGTCTTGGCGATGAAGACGGGGAAGAACCGGTAGCCGCGGACGGTCGTGTTCGTGCTGCCCTTGCCGGGGAACTGGGTGTGGGTCTGCCGCCAGGTGAGGACGACGGCGTGCAGCGGGATCAGGGCGAGGAGGATCCCGGGGATCAGCAGGACGTGGAGTACGTAGAGCCGCGGGATGATCACGGTGCCGGGGAACTCGCCGCCGAACAGGAACATCAGGACGTAGGAGCCGACGAGCGGGATCGAGGCGATGACGCCTTCGAGGATGCGCAGGCCGGTACCGGAGAGCAGGTCGTCCGGCAGGGAGTAGCCGAACAGGCCGTTCACCATGACCAGCATGAACAGGACGATCCCGATGAGCCAGTTGAGTTCGCGGGGTTTGCGGAACGCTCCGGTGAAGAAGTTGCGGAGCATGTGGACGAGGATCGCCGCCATGAAGATGATCGTCGACCAGTGGTGGATCTGCCGCATCAGCAGCCCGCCGCGCACGTCGAAGCTGATGTGCAGCGTCGACGCGTACGCCTCGCTCATCCGGACGCCCTGCAGCGGCTCGTAGGAGCCGTCGTAGACGACTTCCTTCATGCTCGGGACGAAGAACAGGGTCAGGAAGACGCCCGTCAGCAGGATGACGAAGAACGAGTACATGGCGATCTCGCCGAGCAGGAAGCTCCAGTGGTCGGGGAACGCCTTGCGCAGCGCCTTCCGCATGAACGACGTGGCGCCGAACCGGTCGTCGGCGGCTCGGCCGGCGGCGCCCAGGGCCTTCGGGGGGACGCCGGGGGCCTGGGCGGGGGTGCGGTCGCCGGGGCTCGCAGGCACGTGATCACCTCACGCTTCGCTCGCTGTGCTCCCACTGTCGCATCGGGCGAGCGAACCGGCCAGGGTTCGCCGACCTGTTGATTCCTCATCACAAAGCAGGCCGAATTCGGTCGAATCTCGACCTACACTTTGCTCCCGGGCCCGCCGCGGGTCATGATTTGCCTCACACAAGTCACATAAGTAAGTAATTACCCCGTGTGTACGGCGCGCAACGCAGGGGGACGAGAGCTGGGAGGTTCTGTGGCGGACGTTGGTTCGACCACGAACGGGCGCCTGTGGCCGGATCTGCCGAGAGAACTGGCAGATCACATGCGGCCGCACCTCGACGAGGTGGCGGACGACATGATCCAGGAAATCCAGACGCGCGTCAGGGAGTACGACCGGCCGGGAGACGGCTCCTATTCGGGGACACTGCGGCTCGCCGTCGAGCGGGTGCTCCACTACTTCGTGGACCGGGTGGCCGACCCCGGCCACGATTCCGCAGCGGTGGTGGACTTCTTCCGCGCCATCGGCCGGGGCGAGGCCGGAGAGGGGCGCAGCCTCGACGCCATGCAGAGCGCGATGCGGGTCGGCGGCATGATCGCCTGGCGGCGGCTCACCGACGGCGCCGACGCCCTCAACGTCTCGCCGCGCACCCTCGGCGCCGTGGGGGAGGTCCTGATGGAGTTCCAGAACGAGCTGGCGCACGCCGCCGCCGAGGGGTTCTCCCAGGCCAAGGCCGCCGTCGCGGGGGAGATGCAGCGCCGCCGCAAGCGCCTGCTCGACCTGCTGTTCGCCGACCCGCCCGCCGCGCAGGAGGCCATCGCCGACCTCGCCGCCGCCGCGCACTGGCCCGTCCCCCGGACGATCGCCGCGGTGGCGCTCGGCCGCCACCACCAGGGCAACCGGCAGCCCGCGTTCCCGCCCGACGTCCTCGCCGACCTCACCCGCCGCACCCCCAGCCTGATCATCCCCGACCCGGACGGTCCCGGACGCGCCAAGCTCGTCGACCGCGCCCTGTCCGGGACGCTCGCCGTCGTCGGCCCGACCGTCCCGCTGATGGAGGCGGCGCGTTCCATCCAGTGGGCCCGCAAGACGCTCTGCCTCGTCCAGCGCGGCGTGATCGAGGCGGAGAGCGGCGTGATCCGCAGCGTGGAGCACATGTCCACGCTCATCCTGTTCCAGGACGAGGGGCTCATCACCTCGCTGGCCGATCTGCGCCTCGCGCCGCTGGCGCACCTGCGGCCCAGCCAGCAGGACCGGCTGGCCGAGACGCTGCTGGCGTGGCTGCAGTCGGGCCGCAACGCCAACGAGGTCGCGATGCGGCTGCACGTCCACCCGCAGACCGTCCGGTACCGGCTGCGTCAGCTGGAGGAACTGTTCGGCGAACAGCTTCTCGACCCGGACCTGCGGTTCGACCTGGAGATCGTGCTGCGCGCCCGCGCGCTGCTGGCCGACAACGCGGGCGAGCGCATGATCCAGCCGCCGCGCGAGGCCGTCGGCGACTCGGGCGAGGTGGTCACCTTCCGCCGGACGTGACCGTCCCGGTCCTGCCCGTGCCGGACCTGCCCGCCCCGGAACCACCCGGGCCGGGCCGGGCCGGCGCGGCGCGGAGCCGCTCGGCGGTGGCGACGCGCTCGGCCAGCCGGGTCTGGGCGTCGCAGAGCAGCCACAGTTCGCCCTCGTCCGCCGCGACGATCTCCTCCAGGCAGCCGTTGAGCAGCTGGTAGTCCGACAGGGGACTGATTCGGGTGGCCCGCAGGCCGCTGTTCGAGCGTTCGCTGTGCCAGCCGGGCATGCACATGATCACCGACATCGCGCGGGCTCCCTCGGTGGGCCTATGGTAGGTCTACCATAGGACGGTCGAGCACCGGTCACAACGCGTTCGGCATAACCCCAAAAGGCGGCCGTTCGTTGTGGCATCTGTACGGTGTGAGGCCAACGCATCGACCCGGAGCAGGATCTGGTATGCCGCGACCCCCCACGAAGGCACAGGCGATCAGCAACGCGCTGGCCGCCCGGATCGTCGAGGGTGAGCTCGATCCGGGCGCGTGGCTGCCGTCCGAGCGGGAGCTGGCGCGCGCGTACGAGGCCGACCGCTCGACCGTCCGGCGGGCCCTGCGGATGCTGGCCGAACAGGGACTCGTCCGGCTGCGGCACGGTGCGGGCACGCAGGTGCGGACGGCGCAGCGGGTGCGGCGCGCCGCGGCCGACATCACGCGGCAGGACGGGGCGTGGCGCGGGTTCCACGTCTCGGCGCGGAAGGACGGCCGCACACCGTTCACCCGGACGACGGTCAGCGAGGTCGAGGCCGGTGAGCGCCTCGCGCCCCGGCTGGACGTGCCGCCCGGGACGCGCGTCCTGGAGCGCGCCCGCGTCCAGGGAGTGGAAGGCGAACCGCCCGTCCAGACGGCGACGACCTGGGTGGTCCCCGAGGTCGTCGAGCGGATCCCGGTGCTGCGCGAGGTCGACACCGGTCCGGGCGGCATCTACTCGCGGCTGGAGGAGACCGGCCACCACATCACGTTCGAGGAGTCGGTGACGTGCCGGCTGCCGTGCGCGGACGAGCAGGAGACGCTGGAGATCGGCCCCGATCAGCCCGTCCTCACGCTGTGGCGCCGCGCGTACGACCAGGATGGCCGCGTCGTCGAGGTCACCCACCGGGTGGTGGTCGGCGACCGGCACGAACTCGTCTACCGCTACGGTTCGGGAGCCTGAGCATGCATGACACCGGAAAGCCCGGCGAGCCCGCGGTCCGCCAGGTCGGCACGCGGGTGGTCTACGAGAACCCGTGGATGGTCGTCCGGGAGGACGAGGTCGAGCGGCTGGACGGCTCGCGCGGCATCTACGGGGTCGTCGACAAACCCGACTTCGTGCTCGTCATCCCCCTCGACGGGGACGGGTTCCATCTCGTCGAGGAGTACCGGTACCCGATCGGGAAGCGCACCTGGAACTTCCCGCAGGGCTCCCTCCCCGGCCGGCGGGACGCCGACCCGGAGGAGCTGGCCCGCCTGGAGCTCGCGCAGGAGACCGGGCTCCGCGCCGGGACGCTGAAACACCTCGGCTACCTGAACTGCTCCCACGGGACGAGCGGCCAGGGCTTCAACATCTTCGTCGCGTCCGACCTGCGCGCCGGCGAGACCGACCGGGAGCCCGAGGAGCAGGACATGCGGCAGAAGTGGTTCTCCAGGGACGAGTTCGCGGCGCTGGTGCGGGAGGGCCGGATCACCGACGACTCGACCCTCGCCGCGTTCGCCCTGCTCACCATGGACGACCAGCTCACCACGGACGGCCGGCTCGACCGCGGACGACCGGCTCAACCGGAACGGTAGGAGCCGGCGCAGCTCGCGGCGTCGTCCACGGGACGGCGCTCCAGGATCTCGCGGGCCCTGCTCCGCGCGTGGTTGGCGCCCATGGCCGGTTCGTCGTCCTCCAGGTCGCGGGCGATGGAGCGCAGCGCGCAGGACCGCTGCGGCTCGGGCAGCCGGTCCAGCGCCGGGACGGCGTCGGCGGACAGGCCCCGCAGGTAACCGACGTCGAGCTTGCCGGTGTCCTCGTAGCGGTCGACGTTGTTCCCGGCGATGAACCCGTCCGGGTTGATCGACGCCAGGGCGATCAACGCGACGGCGCCGCCGGCCGCGACGGCCCGCGGCAGCCACGCGGCACGTCCCTTCATGACGCCCGCGACCGCGACCAGCACCACCACGCCGCCGAGCCAGAACTCGAACGCGTGCACCCACAGCCGCAGCCGCGTCCAGCCGAAGGTCTCCTCGTACAGGTAGAGGCGCCGCAGCGCGACGGCGACGACGACGAGGGTCAGCGCGCACAGCAGCCCGAGCAGCACCCGGACGGTGACGCGGTCGCCGCGCCCGCCGGAAGGCGCGTACCGCATGGCGACCGCGACGACCGCGAGGACGAGGACCGTCACGATGACGAGCTGGAAGAAGCCCTGGCGCGCGTACTCGGCGTAGGTGAGGCCGGTCGAGGCGAGCAGCTTGTCCTTGTCGTCGGCGAGGAACACACCGGCCTGGATCGCGCAGAACATCAGGAACAGCAGATCAAGCGCGGCGATCGGCACGGCCCACGACCAGCGCCCGGCGGGCTTGGCGGGCTCGGGGATCAGCATCCGCAGCGGCGGCGGCGCCTGCCCGAGGTACGCGGCGGCGGACGCCAGCAGCAGCGTCGCGGCACCCGCGAACACGTACAGGACGACGGAGGCCGCCGAGATCTCGGGGACGAGACCGGCGGCGAGGCTGCCGAACGCCGCGTCCGCCCCGACGAACAGCCCGCCGAACACCGCGAGCAGCCCGGCCACGATCAGGCCGGTCCGGATGACCGGCCAGGCGTTGCCCCGGCGCGGCGACGCCGCCTGATACGCGCCGCGTCCCGCCCACGGCATCATGTATCCGACCGCCGGCATGATCGCGAGCCCCCCGCCGAGGACCTCCGCCCAGGACCGTCCGCCGCACGCCGCGTACGAGCCGGCGGCGACGGCGAGCAGCAACGCCGGCAGGACGATCCAGTCCGCGTCGCGGACCGCCGCGGTCGCCGACAGGCACAGCGCGAGCAGCAGGAACACGCCCCCGGTCCGGTTGAACCGCGAGGCGCCCTTGGCGGAGGAGCCCCGGACGAGTCGTCCCGCGGACCAGGCCGACGCCCCCGTCACGTACGCGACGGCCGCGGCGGTGATGAGGACGCCCACGCCGAGATGCCCGCCGCGCAGCGCGGGGCCGATCGTGACCGCGCCGATCAGCCCGGCGATGGCCGCGCCCGCGGCCAGCGCGGGCGACATCGGAAGCGCGGGACGCTTCCAGGCCGCGATGGCCCGGTCCAGCTTCGTCGGCGTGTAGACGACCGGGGGCGGCGGCGGATAACCGCGGTGGCCGTGAGGCGGCGGCGGGTAGGGCGGCCGCCCATAACCCGCCGGGTATGGCGCGGCCCCATATGGCGCACGCCCCTGCACACCTCCCGCATGCCCGGTGCCCGCCTCCGGGGGCGCCTGGGAAGCGGCGGCCCTCCCGGGCCCGGGGGAGACGGCCGGTTCCGCCCATGCGGCCCCCGGCTTGGCGGAGGCCGCGGTCGTCTCTTTGGGCGCGGTGTCCTTCTCGCCAGGTGCGGTGTCCTTCTCCGTCGGGACGGTCGCTTCGGTGGACGCGGCGGCCGGTTCCGTGGACGCGGCGGCCGACTTGGCGGACGCTGCGGCCGGCTCTGTGGGGGCGGCGGCCGTCTCACCCGGATTGGCGGCCGGCTCCTTGTCCGGGGTGGAGGGTTCCTCGGGCTTGCCGGACGAGTCCTGCGAAGGTTTCGTCATGCGGATTCTCCGATGTTCGGGGGGATCACGACACGGATGCGGCAGCCGCTCGGTGTGTCCAGGACGGTGATGTCGCCGCCGTGCAGGTCGGTCGCCCAGCTCGCGATGGCGAGGCCGAGACCGGTGCCGCCGCCCGGCGTCCCGGCGCGGGGGCCGGACGCGGAGCCGCGGGTGAAGCGTTCGAAGACACGGGCGCGTTCCTCCGGTGGAATGCCGGGTCCCTCGTCGGTTACTTCGATGACGAGCCCGCCCGGTAGGTTCGCCGGACGCGCCGTCACGGTGACGGGCCTGCCGTCCGGGCCGTGCCGGGCCGCGTTGTCGAGCAGGTTCGCGACGATCTGGTGGAGCCGGTCGCGGTCGGCGACGGCGTGCAGGCCGGGCGCGACATCGGACTCGAACACCGCGTCCGGGTGCCCGGCGGTGGCCTCCGCCAGGACGTCGGCGGTGAACGCGGCCACGTCGATGTCGGCCACGTCCAGCGTCGCCGCGCCCGCCTCGACCCGCGACAGGTCCAGGAGCTGCGTGACGAGGCGTCCGAGCCGCTCGGTCTGGTCCAGCGCCGATTCGAGGACGTCGGGCGTCGCGGGCGTGACACCGTCCGCGACGTTCTCCAGGACGGCCCGCAGCGCGCTGATCGGGGTGCGCAGCTCGTGCGACACGTTCGCGACGAACTCGCGCCGCTGCCGGTCGACCTCGGCGAGGTCGGCGGCCATCCGGTTGAACGCCTGCGCCAGCTCGCCGACCTCGTCCCGGGACGTGGCCCGCACGCGGCGGCTGTAGTCGCCGCGCGCCATCGCCCGCGCCGCCGTCGTCATCTCGCGCAGCGGCGCGGTCATGCCGTGCGCGACGAGCTGTATCACGACGACCGAGATGAGCAGGCCGACCGGCATCGTCTCCCGCGCGCGGAACCCCAGCGGGTACCCCCACAGGACGATCAGGACGGCGACGCATGCGGTGACGACCACCACGACGCCGAACTTCACCTTGATCGACCGGAGCGGATCCAGCGGCCGGGGCAGCCTTGTCCACAGCCTGTGGACGAAGCCGCGCTCGACGGCCGTCACGACGTGCCCTCCAGGCTGTAGCCGACACCGTGGACGGTCCGGATCAGCCCTTGCCCGAGTTTGCGGCGCAGCGCCTTGACGTGGCTGTCGACGACCCGCGTCCCGGACGCGTCGGCCCAGTCCCACACCTGTTCGAGCAGGACGGCCCGGGTCAGCACCGCCCCCCGGTTCCGCATGAGGCAGGCGAGCAAGTCGAACTCGGTCGGCGTGAGATGCACTTCGCGGCCGTCCCTGCGAACCCGCCGGGCCCGCTGATCGATCTCCAGCGCCCCCATCCGCACGGGCCCGTCGGCCACGGCGTCCACCCGCGGCCGGTCGACCCGGCGCAGCACCGCGCGGATGCGGGCCACGAGCTCCCGCATGCTGAACGGCTTGGTCACGTAGTCGTCGGCGCCCACGCCGAGCCCGACGATGAGGTCCGTCTCGTCGTCGCGGGCGGTCAGCATCAGCACCGGCACGGGGCGTTCCGCCTGCACCCGCCGGCAGACCTCCAGCCCGTCGAATCCGGGCAGCATCACGTCCAGGACGATGAGATGGGGCTCGTACGCGCGGGCGCGCTCGACCGCCGAGGGCCCGTCACCGGCGACCTCGACGCCGAACCCTTCCGCCGCCAGCCGGTCGGCCACGGCCCGCGCGATCGTCGGCTCGTCCTCGACGACGAGGATCCGCGTCTCGTTCCCAGTCACGGACCAGACTCTAGAAGCCCGTTATGTGCGCAACGAGCCCGAAATGTGCAGGACTTGTGAAGAACTCAGGACTTGTAAAGAACTACGGTCCGAGAGGCCAGGTGTGGACGGGGTCATTGTGCCGCATGTGCTCCACGTACGAGCGGGTCATCATGCGGAGGGCCTCGTGCCTTGGGGTGCCGAAGGACTCTTCGATCGCCTGGACGGTGTTGATCTGCCAGGCCGCGCCGGTCTGGCCGGTGACGCAGCGGCGTTCGACGATGCCGAGGAGACGGTCGCGGCGGGCGGGGTCGACGCCCCAGCGTTGGAGACCCTCGTGGGCCAGGGGCAGGAGTTTGCGGAGGATGAGTTCGGCCGCGGGGACTTCGCCCAGACCGGGCCAGTAGAGGGTGGAGTCGAGCCCGTCGCGGGCGGCGCGGTGGAGGTTCTCCTCGGCCGTGGCGAAGGACATGCGCGTCCACACGGGGCGTTCGTCCTCGGCGAGCATGCGGACGATGCCGTAGTAGAAGGCGCCGTTGGCGATGACGTCGGCGACGGACGGGCCGGCGGGGAGGACGCGGTTCTCTACGCGGAGGTGGGGGCGGCCCTTGACGACCGCGTAGATGGGACGGTTCCAGCGGTAGATCGTGCCGTTGTGGAGGGTGAGTTCGCCCAGTTCGGGGATTCCGCCGTCGTCGAGGACGGCGCGGGGCTCCTCGTCTTCGCAGAGGGGCAGCAGGGCGGGGAAGTAGCGCGTGTTCTCCTCGAACAGGTCGAAGACGGACGTGATCCAGCGTTCGCCGAACCAGACGCGGGGCCTGACGCCCTGGGCTTTGAGTTCGTCCGGACGGGTGTCGGTGGCCTGTTCGAACAGGCTGATCCGGGTCTCGTGGAAGAGCCGGTGCCCGAACAGGAAGGGGGAGTTGGCGCCCATGGCGACCTGCGGGCCGGCGATGGCCTGGGCGGCGTTCCAGTAGGCGCCGAACTGGTCGGGGCTCACCTGGAGGTGGAACTGGACGCTGGTGCACGCGGCCTCGGGGAGGATGGTGTCGGCGTGCATGTGCAGCGGTTCGTGCCCGTCGATGGCGATGCGCATCTCTTCGCCGCGTGCCGCGAAGATCTGGTCGTTCAGCATCTTGTAGCGGCTGTTGGCGGAGAGGGTCTCCTCACCGATGTCGGTGCGCCGCAGGGTGGGCAGGATGCCGATCATGGCGAGCCGGCCGCCGACCTCGCGGGCCCGCTCGTCGGCGTGCTGCAGGTGGTCGCGGACCTCCGCCTCCAGTTCGCCGGTGCTCTCTCCGCCGAGTTCGCGGGGCGGAATGTTGATCTCCAGGTTGAACTGGCCGAGCTCGGTGGCCCAGGCCGGGTCGGCTATCGCCTTGAGCACGTCCGCGTTGCGCATCAGCGGGTCGCCGATCGTGTCGATCAGGTTCAGCTCGATCTCCAGGCCGATGTGGGGGTGCTCGAAGTCGAACTGGGATTCGCCCAGCATGCGGGCCAGCACGTCGAGGCACCGGCGTACCTTGTCGCGGTACCGCCGCCGGTCCTCGCCGCTGATGGTGACCGAAGCCACGTCCCTGCCCATGTGTCCGTCCCTGTGCTCCGGAAGAACCGTCATAAAACGGGATGTCCCGGTGAGGGGAGGTGAAAACCCGGCACCAGATTTCCGGCTCCCCGATTGTGACCGGCGGGTAGCGTTGCCTCGTCCGGAAACCGGCAACTCCAGCGGGAGGGCCATGCGCCTGCGCCCCCGGTCCATCCGGGCCAGGGACACGCTCGTCGCGGCCGTGATCGCCGCCATCGTCTTCGGCATCACCGCGATCGGCGTGGATTTCGCCGTGCGCAGCGCCGTCAAGGCCGATGTCCTCCGGCAGACGCAGGTCGAGGGCCGGCGGGTCAGCGGCGGCGTCCGCGACGGCACGGTCAGGGGCCCCATTCCGGACCAGACCCGCGGCCGCGTCCTCATCCAGGTCGTCGCACCCGGCGGGCATGTGACGAACGCGACACCCGCCGCCGCGGGCAGGCCGCCGGTGAGCAGACTCTGGCCGTCGAGCAACCTGCGGGTCCGCGACTACACCGAGTGCCACGGCGGCTGGCCGGGTCGCGAATGCCTCGTCCTGGAGGCCATCCGCGCCACGACCGCGTCCGACTCCGTCGTCGTGTACGCGGCGTCGCCCCTGCCGTCCTACCTGGTGAACGGGCTGCTGGAGGCGCTGCTCGCCGGGAGTGTCCTGCTGCTGGCCGGGGCCGCCGCGTGGATCACCTGGCGGGTCGTCGGCCGTACCCTCGGCCCCGTCGAGGCGATCCGCGCCCAGCTCGCCGAGATCAGCGCCACCGACCTGAGCCGCCGCGTCCCGCAGCCCTCCGGGCACGACGAGATCGCGCAGCTCGCCCGGACCGCCAACGCGACGCTCGACCGGCTGGAACGCGCGGTCGGACGTCAGCGGCAGTTCGCGTCCGACGCGTCCCACGAGCTGCGCACCCCGATCACGGGGCTGCGGGCCAACCTGGAGGACGCGTCGATGCATCCCGACGACAACGACCTGCGGGCCGTCGTCGAGTCGGCGCTGCGCGACACCGACCGGCTGGAGTCGATCGTCACCGACCTTCTCCTGCTCGCCCGCATCGGCACCGGCGGGACCACCGCGCAGGAGCCGATCGACCTGTCCGCGCTGGCGGACGCCGAGGTCGGCCGCCGCACCTTCACCCTGAAGATCGTCACGGAGTTCACGGGGGACGTGGTGGTGCGCGGCGTCCGCATGCAGCTGGTCCGGCTGCTGGGCAACCTGCTGGACAACGCCGAACGCTACGCCGACTCGTCCATCATGGTCGAGGTGGCGCTGCGGGACGGTCAGGCGCTGCTCACCGTCACCGACGACGGCCCGGGCATCGCGCCCGCCGACCGCGAGCGGGTCTTCGAACGCTTCACCCGCCTCGACACCGCCCGCAGCCGCGGCGCCGGCGGCACCGGCCTCGGCCTCGCGATCGCGCGGGAGATCGCCCAGGCGCACGGCGGCACCCTCCGCGTCGAGGAGCACCCCGCCGGCGCCCGGTTCACGCTCCGCCTCCCCCTCGCCGCGGCGCCCCCCGACCGGCATCCGAACCGGGCTTGATCCGCGCACGCGAAAGGGCCGCCCACAGCATGTGGACGGCCCCGTGCATTGAGAACGGTGTGTCGAGTCCTCGTGCGTCGAGTCAGGCGCGGACGGCCTGGACCTCAAGCTGAATGTCGACCTTGTCGCTGAGCAGGGCCTTCTCACCCTTCAGCGGGACGTTGAACTCGATGCCCCAGTCCTTGCGGTTGATCGTGGTCTCGGCGGAGAACCCGGCCCGCGTCCCGCCCCAGGGGTCCTCGCCGACGCCGTTGAACTCGACCCGGAGGCTCAGCGGACGGGTGACGTCCTTGATGGTCAGGTCGCCGTCCAGGTAGTACTCGTCGCCCTCGGCGCGCACGCCCGTGGTGGTGAAGGTCATGGTCGGGTACTTCTCGACGTCCAGGACGTCGGCGGTCCGCACGTGCGCGTCCCGGTCGGGGTTGCGGGTGTCGAGCGAGTCCATCCTGACCTCGACCGTGGCCGTCGATTCACCGAGCTCCTCGGCGATCTGCACGGCGCCGGTGAAGTCGGTGAACGCCCCCCGCACCTTGGTCATCAGGTGGCGGATGACAAAGGTGACCTCGGAGTGCCCGGGGTCGATGTTCCAGGTTCCGGCGGTCAGCTCGGGGGCGACGGCGGCGATGCTCATGATGGCTCCTGCGCTAGATGTGCTTGAAACTTCAACGACTCGTCAGAGGTTAGTTGAGGGTTCAAACACTTGTCAAACCCGGATTGTTCCGAAAGCGTCCGCCAAGGCCCGGCAAAGGTCCACTGCCTGCCGCGGAACACGGTCCGCAACTTGGTCCACACGCCGTGCAACCCCATCACGGCCTCGTGCGTATTCAGCGGGCACAGAGGCGAGACCGGAGGGATGGGAGGGGACGAGGAGACCCGTCCACCCGGCAATCATGAACATCAGGAGTCTTCGTGAGCGACGAAACACCGCACGGCACGGTACGCCGGGCCCGCGGGCCCGCGGCCGGCACGGCCGCACTGGCGGTCATCGCCATCCTCGTGAGCGGCTGCGGGGGAGGACAGGAACCGGACGCCAAGGCGGCGCCGGCGGGCGGCGCGGGTGACCTGCCCCAGGCGACCACCTACACCACCCTGGACGACCTGCCCGCCGACCCGGAACCGACCGCCGACGTGGACGGGACGGTGGTGCACCCGAACGAGACCGCGCCCGTGTCGGCCAAGCCCGGCGCGCCCCCCGTCGCCGAACTGCCCGCCACCCAGCTCAAGGGCCCCACCTGGGTGCCCGTGGTGGAGCGCCGTACCGGCTGGCTGCGCGTACTGCTCCCGAGCCGGCCCAACGGCGTCACCGGCTGGATCCCCGACTCCGGGCTGAAGACCGCGCGCAGCACCAACGTCATCAAGGTGGACCTCAGCGAGCGCAAGCTGACCCTCCTCGACTCCGGACGCCCGAAGGGCACCTGGCAGGTGGCGATCGGCACGCAGAAGACGCCCACCCCGACCGGACGGACGTTCCTGCTCGCCTCCCTCGCCCCGGCCAAGCCGACCTACAGCCCGCTGATCCTGCCGGTCGGCGCGCACTCCGCCACGCTCGAAACCTACGGCGGCGGCCCCGGGACGGTGGCGTTCCACGGCTGGCCGTCCAAGTCCGTCTTCGGCAAGGCCGTCACCCACGGCTGCGTGCGCGTACCCGCGGACGCGCTCAAGCGCCTCGCCAAGGTCCCGCTCGGTACGCCCGTCCACATCGCGGACTGACGTACCCCCGATTCTCCGGCCGTGAGGCCGGTTCCCCGCTGAACCCCCAACAAGTACGAATCCAAGGAGAACCATCGTGCGTTTGCAGGCACTCACGAAGTGCGTGGCCACCGTCGGCGCGCTCGCCCTGCCCTTCGCCGCGGCCGTCCCCGCCGCGTCCGCGACCAGCGACGGCGCCGGCTCCGCCTTCGCCATCTCCGCGAGCGGCCCCGTCGCCATCCCGCCGACCCCGGCGGTGACGTCCACCGCCCAGAAGCCGGAGCGCAAGAGCGTCGCCGAGCTGCCGGCGAACCCCCTCGTCCAGGCCGGAGTGCTCAACGCCGCCGCCTGGTCCGGGCACGGCCGCGCCTCCGTCGCCGACCTCAAGGTGGCCAAGCTCGGTCTCAGCGCCAGCGCCGTCACCGCCAAGTGCGAGAACGGCAACGGCGTGTCCAACCTGGTCAAGGCGTCGCTGAACGGCAAGAAGCTCAAGGCCGCCGCGACGCCCAACAGCACCGTGAAGGTCGACCTGCCGAGCCTCGGCAACGCCACCGTCACGCTCAACAAGCACGTCCGCGACAAGGACGGCAGCCTCACCATCACCGCCATCGAGGTGAGCCTGGTGCTCGCCGGCAAGACGCAGACGGTCAGCATCGCGTCCGTCACCTGCGGCAAGGACGGCGCCAAGCCCGGCGAGCCGTCCGACCCGGGCAAGCCGGGCGGCGACCCGTCCGCGTCCCCGGCGCCCGCCCCGTCCGGCCCGCCGAGCGCCGCCCCGGTGCCCACCCCCGTCACCGGTGACCTGCCCGTGACCGGCTGACCCCGTCCACGACCGGAAGGACCCGCGCACCACGCGCGGGTCCTTTCTCGTCGCCCCCGATGTCACCGGATCAGGTCGGGATCCGGTGGCGAACCGTTGAGATGTCCCGGGCGCGCGAGCGCACCACCACCCCGGTCGGCGTGTGGCGCGAGGTGGCCGGAGCCGGAGCCGGAGCCGCTCGCCGGCCCGGTGCGCTCAGCGGGCCCGGTCGTAGACCATGGCCATCTCGCCCAGCTCGCCGGTCTCCTGGAGGGTGAGCGTCCACTTCGAAGCCGGCAGGCCGTCGTCGAACAGCCGCTGCCCGCCCCCGGCGATCTCGGGGCAGATCATGAGGTACAGCCGGTCGAGCAGGTCCGCCGCGAGGAGCGCCTTGATGAGGCTTGCGCTGCTGTTGACGAGGATGTCGCCGGCACCGGCGGCCTTGAGTTCGGCGACGACGGCCGCGGCGGGGGCGTCCACCACGCGGGTGCGTTCCCACGGTGCTTCGGTCAAGGTGGTCGAGAAGACCACCTTCTCGGTGTCGACCAGCCACTTCGCATATCCGCGATCACGCGGATCGGCGGTCTCGTCCGCGGCGACCGATGGCCAGAACCCCAGGAACCCCTCGGCGTTGACCCGGCCCAGCAGCGCCGTCGTCGCACCCTCCCAGATGCGGGTGAGATGGGCCCGCGCGACCTCGGTGGTCGCGTACGAGACGATCGCGCCCATATCGCCGGCCCCGCCTGGGCCGTTGTAACGCCCGTCGAGGGTGAGGCTGATGTTCGCGGTCACCCTGCGGCCGGTGATCTGCTCCGTCATCTCGTGCTCCTTGTGTCGTGGTCGTGGTCGGTGCCGGCGGTGTCGTGCGGGTCGGCGGCGAGGGCGGCCGCGAGCTTGTCGAGGCTCTGGCCGAAGCCGATCTCGATGCCCGCGATGAAGTCCGCGGAGTCGACCGTGCTGTCGGTGATCCGCCAGTGGACGTCGAGGTCGGTGCCGGTGCCGGTGGGCCGGAGGCCGAAGTCGACGTGGGCGGTGAAAGCGAGGCCGCCGCCGGGAAGCAGAGGGGAGAGCCGGTAGGTGAGGCGCTCACCGGGGCGTACGTCGTCGACGACTCCCTCCGCGCGCCCGGCGACCATGTCGGAGCCGTCGGCGTCCTCGGCATCGCGGTACTCGTGGACGATCCGCCCACCCGGCCGCGCCTCGAAGACGAGCTCGGAGACGCGGAGGCCGTCGGGCGTCCACCATCGGGAGAGCAGGGAAATCTCGGTCAGGTGGCGCCAGACCACATCGGGGCTCCCCGTCAGCGACCGGGGGAACCTGAACGAGCGGCCGTCGGCCCACCCCGGCCCCTTCGCGGCGAGCCGCTCCGCCTGGAGGCTGCGCCCATGGTGGTCGTAGGTCTCGCGCATGCCGCCGACCTGCTCCGCGGTGTCGGCGAGCCGGCCGAGCGCGGCCGCCAGCTCCCGCAGGGGACCGGGCTGGAGTTCGTAGATGCGGCGCTGGCCGATGCGCTGGGAGGTGACGACGCCGGCTCGTTCGAGGGCCTGCAGATGCTTGGTCGTCTGCGGCTGGCGGGCTCCGGCGAGTTGAGCCAGGACACCGACCGAGCGGGGCCGCTCGGCCAGCAAGCTCACGAGCCTCCAGCGGGCGGGGTCGGCCAGTGCGGTGAGGAGTGCGTCCACGGGAGAGAGTATTCACCACAAAGAATATTCGTGTCAAGGAATATCTTGTCTCGGCGGCGACCCCACACGCGGGACCTCCGCCGGGCGACCGGGACGGCCCGCCACGCGCAGCGCACGGCGCCCGAAGTGGCGCGGGTCTAGGAGGCGGCGGATTCCGGGTGGGTGGTGAGGAGGGGGTGGGCGCTGCCCTTCAGGAGGACCCTGGCGACCTGGGGCGGGTCGTCGGACATGGGGACGTGGCCGCAGCCCTCCAGCCAGACGAAGCGGGCGTGCGGGAGGCGGCGCTGGGCGCGGATGGCCTGGCTGCGCAGGAGGAGACGGTCCTTGGTGCCCCAGCCGATGGTGACGGGGACGTCGGCGCAGGAGCCGAGGAAGCGGGTGGTGCGGCCCGCGCGGAGGGTGGGTTCGAAGCCGTGGGCGTCGCGCATCGCGCGGGCGTCGCCGGTGAGGGCCTCGATGTC
This sequence comes from Actinomadura sp. 3N407, assembly GCF_052245875.1. Lineage (NCBI taxonomy): Bacteria > Bacillati > Actinomycetota > Actinomycetes > Streptosporangiales > Thermomonosporaceae > Actinomadura > Actinomadura sp. 3N407. The sequence goes on along the minus strand of NZ_JBQQBP010000002.1, from coordinate 273,318 downwards.
CATCAGGTCGGGGCGGCCGTAGACCATGCCGAACATCGCGGTGCGGCGGCGCGGGGAGCGGGCCAGGCGGGTGAGGAGCGTGTCGGGGACGCGGGCGCCCAGGCGGGACGCGCGCAGGACGGACGCCGCGTAGCGGAGTTCGAGGGCGTTGAAGAAGCCCGCGGGGGACAGGGCCGTGGCGGAGCTGACGAGGCCGCGGTCGGCGGCTTCGAGGGCGAACAGGCCGCCCAGGGAGTTGCCCGCGACGTGCGGCTTTTTCAGGCCGAGGTCGGTGAACGTCCTGGACAGGACGGTCAGGACGGCGTTCAGGGTGTACGGGGTGCCGGGCGGGAGGGGCGGGGAGTCGCCGAAACCGGGCAGGTCGACCGCGATGACGTCGCGTTCGGCGGCGAGCAGGTCCATGACGGGGGACCAGCCCTGCCGGCGGTGGCCGATTCCGTGCAGGAGGACGAGGGGCGGCCCGTCGCCGCGGCGCTCGAAGACGATGTCCACGGGCCGAGGGTAATCAGAAGTTACTCACCGGTCACTAGTGACGCTCGTCACCTCGGCCGGGCGGCGGTGCTCCAGGGCGTCGCGGAGCTGGGCGCGGCCGCGGTGGATGCGGGACCGGACGGTGCCGAGCTTGACGTTCAGGGTCGCGGCGATCTCCTCGTAGGACAGGCCCTCGATGTCGCAGAGGACGACGGCGGCCCGGTACTCGGGAACGAGGCCGTCCAGCGCCTTCTGGATGTCGGCGTCCAGGTGCCGGTCGTCGTAGGCCTGCTGGGGGGTCGGTTCGCGGCCCTGCAGGCGTTCGGCGGCGTCGTCTCCGAGCGAGTCGAACCGGATGCGCTGCTTGCGGCGGGCGCGGTCGAGGAAAAGGTTCGTCGTGATCCGGTGAAGCCAGCCTTCGAACGTGCCGGGGCTGTAGGAGGACAGCGAGCGGAAGACCCGGATGAAGACGTCCTGGGTCAGGTCTTCGGCATCGTGCCGGTTGCCGGTCAGCCGGTACGCCAGCCGGAACACCCTGGTGGAGTGCTCGCTGACGATCTCCTCCCACGTCGGCGGGGTCCACGCCATCGCGCCTGCGCTCACCACTACCCCCGTCTGATACTGAATCGTTACGGCCAAGCATGCCGGTACCCGGATAAGAGCCGTGTAAGGACCGTGGGCGTGGCCGGATCAGGCACCCCGGACGGGGACGCGGATGTGACCCATCTCATTGGACTGGATTACAACAAGGATTGAGTTCGCCGTCCCGCCACATGGAGGATCGGGAGCAGCTCCCCACCCCCGACACGCGAGGACGTACATGGTGCGAACCTACAACCTGGCCGACCTGCTGGAGATCCTGGCCGAGGCCGCACCGGAGCGTCCCGCGCTCGTGGCAGGGGACGAACGACGCACGTATGCGCAGCTCAGCCAGCGTGCGAGCCGGGTGGGCCACCATCTCGCGGCGGCCGGCGTGCGGCCGGGCGAGCATGTCGCGATCCTCGCCTGCAACCGCGCCGAGTGGATCGAGGCGATGCTCGGCGCGTTCAAGATCCGGGCCGTGCCGGTGCCGGTGAACTTCCGGTACGTCGCCGCCGAGCTCCGGCACGTCCTGTCCGACTCCGACTCGGTCGCGCTCATCGGTGAGCGTTCGCTCTTGGCGAAGGCGGAGGAGATCCGCGCGGATCTGCCGAAGCTGCGGCACGTCGTCGTTCTGGAGGACGGGGCGGCGGACGAGATCCCGGGCGCGGTCGAGTACGAGAAGGCGCTCGCGGGCGCCGACCCGGGCGACGGCTTCCCGGAACGCTCGGACGACGACCGGTACATCATGTACACGGGCGGTACGACGGGCTACCCGAAGGGCGTCGAATGGCGCTGCGAGGACATCTTCTTCGGCGCGCTCGGCGGTGGAAACGTCCTCGGTGACCCGATCTCTCGCCCGGAGGAACTCGCCGCCAACGCCGAACAGCCGGCGATGGCCGTCCTCGACTGCGCGCCCGTCATGCACGGCGCCGGTCAGTGGGTCGCGTTCATGGGTTTGTTCAGCGGCGCCAAAGTCGTCCTTTACACCGACCACGCATTCGACGCGGACAAGGCGCTCCGGCTGCTCGCCGAAGAACAGGCGAATGTGCTGATGCTGGTCGGCGACGTAATGGCGCGGCCTGTCGCGAACGCGCTGGCCGCCGGCGATTACGACACGTCCTCGCTGATGGCGATCGCGTCCGGCGGCGCCCCGCTGACCGAAGGCGCGAAGCAGGCACTGCAGGAGCAGTTGCCGAACATCATGTTCCTCGACAACTACGGCGCCTCGGAGACGGGCGCGTGCGGCCCGTCCGTCGGCGGCAAGGAGGGGACGGCCCGGTTCATGATGAAGCCGGGCATCACCGTCCTGGACGACGACCTGAACCCCGTCGCGCCCGGCGAGATCGGCAGGCTCGCCCGCAGCGGCCACATCCCGCTCGGCTACTACAACGACCCGGACAAGACGGCGTCGACGTTCTTCACCGGCGCGGACGGCACCCGCTGGTCGGTCCCCGGCGACTTCGCGAGCCTGGAGGAGGACGGGACGATCGTGCTGCTCGGCCGCGGCTCACTCGTGATCAACACGGGTGGGGAGAAGGTGTACCCGGAGGAGGTCGAGGTCGCGCTGAAGGACCACCCGGACGTGTACGACGCGGTCGTGGTCGGGCTGCCGGACGAGCGGTTCGGGGAGCGCGTCGCCGCCGTGGTCGCGCCCCGGCCCGGCGCGACGGTCACGCTGGAGGAACTGACCGGGTACTGCCGCGGCCGCCTCGCCGGCTACAAGCTGCCGCGCCAGATCGAGGTGGTGGACCAGGTGCGGCGCACGGCCGTCGGCAAATCCGACTACAAATGGGCTCGGAGCGTCCTCGGCTAAACGCTTATACCACGTCCGGACGCTTTTTCCCCGGCGGGCACCGGTCAAAAAATGATTGATGCCGAGGGAGAATGCCTTGGGCGCGTCCGGGCGATTAACTTCGGCATGAATGGGGATCGGCTGATACCGCTCGCGCGACGGTATCGTCTGCTCTCTGTGGTCGGCAGGGGCGGCATGGGCACCGTCTGGCGGGCGTACGACGAGATGCTGGACCGGGACGTCGCGGTCAAGGAGGTCCGTCTCCCCGGCCGCATCACCGAGGGCGAACGCAGGGTGATGTGCAGGCGCCTCCTCTCGGAGGCACGGGCCACCGCCGCGCTGAAACATCCCGGCGTGGTCGCCGTCCACGACCTCATCATCGAGGACGGCCGTCCCTGGATCGTCATGGAGTTCGTTGAGTCGTGCTCCCTGAACCGGCTCGTCGCCGAGGACGGCCCCCTCGGCGTGCGGCGGACGGCGGAGGTCGGCGCGGCGGTCCTGTCGGTGCTGCGCGCGTCGCACACCGCGGGCATCCTGCACCGCGACGTCAAACCCAGCAACGTCCTGGTCAGCGACGACGGAAGGGTCCTGCTCACCGACTTCGGCCTGGCCGTCCACATGCTCAACGACCACGAGACCGTCGACACGATGCCGGCGGGGATCGAGGGCTCTCCGGCTTACCTCCCGCCAGAGCGCGTCAACGGCCTGCCGGGCGTGGAGGCGTCCGACCTGTGGTCGCTGGGCGCGACGCTGTACATGGCTGTCGAGGGTTTCTCGCCGTTCCTGCGTTGCCACGCGCTGGCGTCCATGGTGGCGGTCCTGCTGGGCGACTACGCGCCTCCGGTCCGGGCCGGGCCGCTGACCCCCGTCATCGAAGGACTGCTGCGTCAGCGGCCGGAAGACCGCCTGACGGCGGAGGCGACGGCCGGGCTGCTGCGGGACGTCGTCGGGACCGTCCCCGAACCGGGCGCCACACCGGCGACGCTGCGTCGCGTCCCGTACGGGGTGCGGGGCTTGTCCCCGCGGCGGCTCATGCCGCGCCGCCGCGCGACGTGGGCGGCGGCGGGCGGCGCGTGGGTGTCGCGGGACGCGGCACGCTCTCGTGCGCGTGTGTTCCGCGGGCCGCGCGTCCCGTGGACGCTGCGCGGCGCGAGACCGTCCGGAGACCCGCAGGGCGGCAGGGACCCGCAGGGCGGTCCGCCGCCGTGCGGGTCACGGCGAGTCCGCGGCTGGTGGCGGCATCGCGACGCGTGGACACCCCGCCACTCGGCGCAGCGGGCCGTGCCGGAGCGGCGTTTCCGGTGGAGGCCGCGCGTCCCGGCGCTGGTGGCGGGACGCCGGGTGCGGCCGGGCGCCGTCGCCGGCGTGGCGATGCTCGCCGTGCTCGCGGCCGGCACCGGGACCTGGGCGGCGCGGTGGACGTCGATCGGCACGAGCGACTCCGTCGCGCTGCGTCCGGCGGCGGGGGTGACGGGCAAGACGACGAGGTACAGGGAGGCGGGCCGCTACTCGGTGCGCGTCCCGGCGGGGTGGCGGGCCGAACGGCACGGGGCCGTCATGCGCTGGAAGGACGTCCACACGGGGCGGGGGCTGCGCATCTCCCCGGCGCCGGGCGACCCGCTGGCGGGGCTGCGCGCCGCGGAACGTGAGGCGGTGGCGGAGCACCGCTACCCCGGATACCGGCGGCTGCGGCTCCAGCCCGTCCCCGAGTTCATCGCCGGCGCGGCGGAATGGGAGTTCACCTGGACGGGCAAGGCGACCCGCACGTACGAGAACGGCGTCAGGCATGTGCTGTGCGGCCGGGCGGCGGGGTACGAGTTCTGCTTCTACGCGCCCGACCGGCGGTGGACGCCGGGCCAGCGTCTCTACGACAGGATCCTGGATTCGTTCCGTCCGGAGCAGGGCTGAGACGAGTCGGCTTGGCGGCCCGGTCAGGTCGTCTGCTGGAGGCGCAGAAGGAACTCGGCGTTGGACGAGGTCCCCTTCATCTTCTCCAGAAGCTGCTCAAGGGCCTGCTGCCTGTCCAGTCCCTGGAGGGCGCGGCGCAGTCGCCAGGAGAGCGCGAGTTCCTCGGGCGACATGAGCAGCTCGTCGCGGCGCGTGCCGGACGCCTCGATGTCGACGGCGGGGAAGATGCGGCGGTCGGCGAGGCTCCGGTCGAGCTTGAGCTCCATGTTGCCGGTGCCCTTGTACTCCTCGAAGAACACGTCGTCCATGCGGGACCCGGTCTCCACCAGCGCGGTGGCGAGGATGGTGAGCGAGCCGCCGTTCTCGATGTTGCGGGCGGCGCCGAAGAACTTCTTCGGCGGGTAGATCGCGGTCGTCGCGACACCGCCCGCCAGGATGCGGCTGCTGGACGGGGCCGCCAGGTTGTAGGCGCGGCCGAGCCGGGTGATCGAGTCGAGCAGCATGACCACGTCGTAGCCCTGCTCGACGAGGCGCTTGGCCCGTTCGACGGCCAGTTCGGCGAGCGCCGTGTGCTCCTGCGCCGGACGGTCGAACGTCGAGTGGATCACCTCGCCGCGCACCGACCGCTCCATGTCGGTCACCTCCTCAGGGCGCTCGTCGACGAGCACGACCATGAGGTGGACCTCGGGGTTGTTCTGCGCGATCGCGTTGGCGAGGGCCTGCATGACCATCGTCTTGCCGACCTTCGGCGGCGACACGATGAGCCCGCGCTGCCCCTTGCCGATCGGCGCGACCAGGTCGATGACGCGCGTGGCGAGCGGCCCGGTGTCCAGGCGCAGCCGGTCGTCGGGGAACAGCGGCGTCAGCTTGCCGAACTCGGGACGGTTCGCCGCCTCGGCGGGCGTCACCCCGTTCACGGTCTCGACGGCGGCGAGGGAGGGGAACTTGTCGCGGCCCGTCTTCGGCGGCCTCGCGGTGCCGGTGACGGCGTCGCCGGGACGCAGGTTGTCGGCCTTGACCTGGGCGAGCGAGACGTGCACGTCGTCCGGCCCGGAGTGGTAGCCGGAGGTGCGGACGAACGCGTGCTTGTCCTGGACGGCGAGGATGCCGTGGAACGGGACGACCGGCGCGTCATCGGCGGGACGCCGCCCCTGGCGCCCGCTCTTCCGGGCGCCGGACGCGGGCACACCGTGCGCCTGCGACTTGTGATCGGCGCGGCGGTCGGCGGCGGGCCGATCGGTGGTGAGGGTGGAAGTGGACATGTGGGTCCCTTCTCAGGCCAGCGCGGAACGCTCCGCGTGGCCCGGGGTCGAATCCCGTGTACGGCGGCGGAACCCGCGGCGCGTACGCGAGAGAAATGTGAGAGATGCAGCTCCGTTCACCGGGCTGACGTCGACTCCCTTGTGCGGCGGCTCGAAACGCCGGTCTGCGCGCGTACCGAACCGGGAGATCACCGAGCGCTCAGATGGCCCGGGCGGGGAAGAAGCGTCCTCGCCGCGAATCGCGGCAACTCGAAGACGCTGTCTCGACAGTACAGCACTCCGGGACGGTTTCGCATTCCCGGAGGTCAGTGACGACTTTCATGCGGGTGGTCCCCCTATGGCGGCAGACGCGCGTCCCCCGACGCGTTCCGGTCCTGACGGATGTTGCCTAGGCCCGTTATGACTACCCGCCAGGCTCTCAGGTTCCCGGCCCGAGGGCACCACGTGGGGGGGTGGAGACCACCCCGGGAAGCACCATGGTGAACCGGGCTTCGTACGATGAGCCGCGTCGAAGCATAGGGGGGACGATGGCCGCCGGGCTCCACGCAGAGGTCGCCGAAGGCGTCGGGACGATCACGATCGACCGGCCGGCCAAGTGCAACGCCATGTCGGCGGACATGTGGCGGGCGCTCCCCGTCCTCCTGGACGACCTCGCGGGCGACCCCGGCGTGCGGGTCGTGGTGCTGACCGGTGCGGGCGGCGACTTCTGCGCGGGCGCCGACATCTCCGAACTGGCCGACATCCACCGCGACGACGACTCACACCTGTCGACGGTCGCCGAGCGGGCCCTCGCCGCGTTCCCCAAGCCGACGCTCGCGGCGATCGAGGGGTACTGCGTCGGCGGCGGCTGCCAGCTCGCGGCGGCCTGCGACCTGCGGTTCGCGGCGGACGGCTCCCGGTTCGGGATCACCCCGGCGAAGCTCGGCATCGTCTACCCGGCCGCCGCGACGACCCGTCTCGTCCGCCTCGTCGGCCCGTCCGCCGCGAAGTACCTGCTGTACTCCGCGGACCTGATCGGCGCCGGGCACGCGCTGCGGATCGGGCTGCTGGACGAGGTCGTCCCGGCGGACGGCCTGCGCAAGCGGGTCGCCGAGTTCACCGGGACCCTCGCGTCCCGCTCGCTGCTCACCCAGCAGGCGACCAAGGACATCGTGGACGCCATCGCCGCCGCCGGCCCGGTCGCGGAGAAGACGCGGCGGTGGCTGGGCGAGGTCGCCGGCAGCGGCGAGACCGAGGAGGGCATCGCCGCGTTCCTCGAACGCCGCGCACCCGACTTCCCCTGGACGACCCCGGCCCACTGAGGGAGTGCGCGGGCCGGGGCGGACATCACCCTGAAGCCGGGCGGGCTGGTGAGCGGCCGGTCGTGTCACCCGGACGAGCCCAGGGCGCCGAGCGCGGTCACGTCGCAGAAGCGGCCTTCGGGGAGCTGGTGCAGGCGGCGGGCCGCGGTGGCCGGGTCGTCCAGCAGCCCGGCGCTTTCGGGGCGGAGCAGTTCGGCGAGGGGGAGCACCCCGCACACCAGCGACTCCGGTGTCCGGACGATGAGGAGCGGCCCGAGCCGGATCCCGCCCCGGTCGGTGTCGCGGAGGGCGTCCAGCAGCGGCCGGGCCTTCTCGACGGAGGCCGCGCAGTTCGCGCGCAGGCCCTGCACCAGGTCGATGAATTCGCGTTCCAGGCCGCGGGGGCTGCGCCCAGACAGGTAGTAGCGGTCCCCGTCGGCCAGTTCGACGCGCAGCCCGTGCCGTTCGGCGAACCGCTCGTACGGTCCGGTCAGCGCGGGCAGCACCGCGGACGGCCGGACGGTGACGGACCCGGCGACCATGTCGGCGGGGCCGGCGCCGAGGGACGCGGCGACGGCCTGGTCGAGCCGTCCGACCAGGTGCGCGCGGAGCCCGGCGACCTCGGCGGCCAGCCGCTCCACGGCCGCGCGCTGCAGGTCGGCGGCCTCACGCTGCCGGTTCAGCCGGTCGTTGACGTCCGGCACCATCCTGTCGTTGATCTGCGCGATCAGGGACCGGATCCGGGCGTCGGCCTCGCCCAGCGCCTCGCGGTCGCGGTCCTGCTCCCGCGTCAGCCGGTCCAGCCGCTCCCGCTGGGACGCGCGGAAGCCCTCCAGCTCGTCCCGTGTGCCCTTCAGCGCGCGGAGCTGGGTGCGGATGTCGGCGATCTCGGGGGCGCCCGGCGAGCGTCCGCGTTCGAACGCCGAATACAGCTCGCGCGCGGCGATCGCCAAGCAGAGCAGGACCAGAATCACCGTCATCGCGCCCTCCCGGGGCCATCTCGCCGAGCAACATATTTCACCCGGCGCGGACCCGGATAGACCGATATGGCGCAGAAGCAAGCCGCGGGGAGCCGCTCAGCGGTTGAGGTAGGCGAGAACGGCCAGGACGCGCCGGTTGTCGTCGCCGGTGACGGGCAGGTCGAGCTTGGCGAAGATGTTCGCGGTGTGCTTGGTCACGGCCCGTTCGGTGACGACGAGCCGCTCCGCGATCGCGGCGTTGGAGCGTCCCTGCGCCATCAGCTCCAGGACCTCCGTCTCGCGCGGGGTGAGGCGGCCCAGCGGCGTGTCGCGGGTGTTGCTGGCGACGAGCCGGGAGATGACCTCGGGGTCCATCGCGGTGCCGCCCGCCGCGACCCGGCGGACCGCGTCCACGAACTGCGCCGCGTCGAACACCCGGTCCTTCAGCAGGTAGCCGATGGCGCCGCTGCCGTCGGCGAGCAGCTCCCGCGCGTAGAGCTGCTCGACGTACTGCGACAGCACCAGGACGGGCATGCCCGGGACCTGCCGGCGGGCCTCCAGCGCCGCCTGCAGGCCCTCGTCGGTGAACGACGGCGGCAGACGCACGTCGACCACCGCCACGTCCGGGCGGTGGTCGAGCAGTGCCTTCAGCAGCGAGGGGCCGTTGTCGACGGCGGCCGCGACCTCGAAGTCGTGCGTCTCCAGGAGACTGACGAGCCCCTCCCTCAGGAGGGCGAGGTCTTCGGCGATGACAACGCGCACGGCAGCTCCATGGTCACGATCGTCGGGCCGCCCACCGGTGAGCTGAGGGCGAGGACGCCGTCGAATGTACCGATCCGGCGCTCGATCCCGCGCAGACCCGTGCCGCCGTCCAGCGTGGCGCCGCCGCGGCCGTCATCGGTGATGGTGATCCGGAGCATGCCTTGCTCGTAGCGCATGTCGACCCACACGCGGGACGCGCCGGAGTGCTTGGCGGCGTTGGTGAGGATCTCCGAGACCGCGAAGTAGGCGGCGGACTCGACCGGCGCCTCGGGACGCGAGGGCAGGTCGGCGACCACTTCGGTCTTCAGCGGGTGGTCGAGCGCGAGGGCCTTGACCGCGTCGCCGACGCCGCGGTCGGCGAGCACCGGCGGGTGGATGCCGCGGACGAGGTCGCGCAGCTCGTGCAGCGCCTTCGCCGACGACGCGCGGGTCTCGGCGAGCAGGATCCGGGCCTTCTCGGGGTCCTTGTCGAGCAGGTGCTCGATCGCGCCGAGGCTCATGCCCATCGCGACGAGCCGGGCCTGCGCGCCGTCGTGCAGGTCGCGCTCGATGCGGCGCAGTTCGGCGGCGGACGCGTCCACGGCCTCCGACCGGGTCTCGGTGAGGTGCCGGACGCGCAGCGCCAGCTCCGACTTCTGGGTCGGGCCGAGGATCAGCCTGCCCCAGCGCCCGTACACGGCCATCATCTTCGGCGCGATCGCGAACCCGACGGCGATGCAGATGGTGGCGACGACGACGGTGGACACGACCCGCTCGGCGTCGCGGTCGTAGCCGGGCTCGATGCGGATCCACGCGTACCAGTCGCTGCCGCCGTAGTGGCCGATCATCCCGCCGGCGAACGTCGCGAGGGCGAACCCCCACAGCCCGTACAGGATCAGCAGGCCGGGCAGCGCGGCGGTGAAGATCACGACCACCGGGTCGGTGACCACCCACAGGTAGTCGCGCCAGGTCGCCGGGTCGGTGAGCAGCCGCAGGAACCGCTTGATCATGCCGGGGAGGCCGGGTTCCGGGTCGTGCTCGGGCAGGTAGGGCCGCTCGACCCGGACGTCGGTCCAGCTGTTGATCCGGGTGCGGTACGCGTCGAGCTGGGTGCGCATGAGCATCGTCGCGGACGGGAACAGCAGCACCCCGACGAAGCTCGTGATCATCGAGATGACCGTGAGGAACCACAGGCCCACGAGCGTGGCCGGGATGCCCAGCAGCATGAACGCCAGCCCCCGCCAGGGGGACCTCACGTGCCGTTGCAGCCGTGTCTCTTTCACCAATTCACCGTTCACCGGGTCCTCCGCAGGTCACATGCCGTCTGGACTCCAGTCTTCTGGCAGGCGCCCTTGAGCACAGTGTGCCCGCAACCCGAATGTGGGGTGTACCTGAGTGCACCGTCGGAACGCCGTCTAGGGCCCTGTCCCGGCGGAGGTCTCCCGCGGCGGGCCCGCCGCCCCCGAACCGGTACGGTCCCCGCCGTCCGCCCGGCTCCTCGTCCCGCAGAGGTGAGGGATCAGAGCGCCGCGACCGGGCGCGGGCGGGGCTTCGCCCGTCCTCGGCGGCGCGCCGGGACGGGCGAAGCGACCAGCGGGGTCACCGCGCCGCCGGTTCCCCGGCCCGCTTCGGGGAACGGTAGGCCGCGACCGCGGCCACGACGCCCGCGACGACGGCGGCGACGGCGCCGCCGCCCCGGACCGCCGCCCCGGCGATCTCACCGGCCGAGTCGGCGTCGAGCGCGCTGCCCGCAGTCCCGGGGATCTCGGCCAGCGCGGCCAGGACGGCGAGTATGAGCGTCCAGCGCCAGCGGGTCGCGGTGATCAGGACGGCGGCCACCACCAGGATGACGAGGCCGGGCGGCACGGGCGGCATCTCCACCCCGGCCACCTTCTGGATCAGCAGGCCGACGGCCCCGGTGACCAGTCCTGTCACCGTGACCAGCGCGGCCCGGCTGAGGGGGTTCGTGCGCATGACTGCACTCCTTGGCTTCCGAAGGATCGAGCGATACCGGCGATCGTCCGGTGCGGGTCCGGCACGCGTCGTCATCCGTCGGAGGGCTCCTCCGCTACGTCCCCGGGAGTAGCGGCCGCCGTCCAGATGGCCGGGAAGGTCCCGCTGAAGGACGGCCGGGGTCACGGGCGGCTCCCGGAGTCACGGGCGCTCGGGCCGTCAGAGGGCGATGAAGGTGAGGCCGCGTTTCTTCAGCTTGGGGATGGCGTCTTCCAGGGCCTTGAGGGTCTGGAAGCGGTCGCCGCCGCCGTCGTGGCACAGCAGGATGTTGCCGTCCTTGCCCTTGAGCAGCGCCTTGCGGATGCGCCGGACGCCCGGCCGCGCCCAGTCGCGCGGGTCGACGGCCCAGTCGATCGGCAGCATGTCGTTCTCGGCCGTCAGTTCGAGGACGGTCTTGGACCAGGCGCCGCCCGGCGACCGGAAGAACCGCGGGACGACGCCGGTGGCGTCGGCGATCCGGTCGTGCGCGTCGACGATCTCCCTGCGGACCTTCTTCTCCGGCATCCGCGCGATGGACATCGGATGCGTCTCGGTGTGGTTGCAGATCTGGTGCCCGGCGTCGGCGATGCGGCGGGTGATCCGCGGGTGCTCCTTCACCTGCTCCCCGACGATGAAGAACGTCGCGTGGACCTCCTCCTCGGCCAGCAGGTCGAGGATCCGCGGCGTCCACTTCGGGTGCGGGCCGTCGTCGAGGGTCAGCGCGATGGAGTTCGGCGGCGGCGCCGGGGACAGCTGCGACAGCTCCCGGACGGGCGTCTCCAGCGCGGTCAGCTTCGCCGGCGTCCACGCGGCGGGGCGGGGAGTCGGGGTCGGCGTCGGTGTCGGGGTGATGACCGGCCGTGCACGGGGGGTGGTCTCCGCCGACGCCGCCGCACCGGGACCGTCCTGTGGACGGGCGGCGTCCGCTCCGAGGGCCGTGAGACCGGTGAACGCACCCAGCAACCAGAGAGCTTTGCGGCGGGATGTCCCACCTGCCACATCAACCTCCACAAGCCCCACGCTATCGGGGTTTTGAGCGGGTAGGAGAGTGCTATGCGATCACAATTGGCTCAATCGGCGGACGTGTGAGTGCGGCGCCCGAGATCGGGCCGGTGCTGGCGCTGGTACTCCTCGCGCTCGCGGCGTCGGCCGCGCTGCTGGTCCGGTTCGGTGATCTCGGTCTCGGCCGGGACGTGCTCGTCGTCTCGGTGCGGGCGGCCGTGCAGCTCACGGTCGTCTCGCTCCTGATCGCGGCGGTGCTGCGCAGCGCCGGATGGACGGCCGTGTTCATCGCGGGCATGGTCGCCGTCGCCGCGGCGACCGCGGGCAAACGCATCACCGGCTCGGCCGCCCGGTCGGGTGGGTGGACGGTCGTGCCGATCGCCGCCGGGGTCGCGCCCGTCCTCGCGCTGCTGCTGGGCTCGACGCTGGTGCCGTCGCGCCCGGTCGCGGTCCTGCCGATCGCGGGGATCTTCATCGGCGGCGCGATGACGGCGACCGGCCTCACCGGGCGCCGCGCGCTGGACGAGCTGACGACGCGGCGCGGCGAGTACGAGGGCGGGCTCGCGCTCGGCCTCATGCCCCGGGACGCGGCGCTGGAGGTGTGCCGTCCGGCCGCCGCGCTCGCGCTGTACCCCGCCCTCGACCAGACCCGCACGGTCGGGCTGGTGACGCTGCCGGGCGCGTTCGTCGGCGTGCTCCTCGGCGGCGCCGACCCGATCGAGGCGGGCGCGATCCAGCTTCTCGTCCTCATCGGGCTCCTGGCCATCGAGTCGATCGCGGTGCTCATCACACTGGAACTGGTGGCGACCGGACGCCTGCACGGCGCTGCTTCTAACGGGAGGTCCTAAGTGGGAATCGACGGCAAGGCCGTGGACGCGCTCGGCGACGAGCGGCTCGACTGGCGGTTCAAGGCGATCCCGGTGTCCGCGCACGGGCTGACGGTCGGCGAGGCCCGCCGGGAGCGGCTGCCGCTGGACGACTTCGGGACGCCGCTGCTGACCCTGGACGCCGGCGCCCTCGACCACAACGTCCGGGCGATGGCGGAGTGGGCGGACGCCGCCGGAATGGACCTCGCCCCGCACGGCAAGACGACGATGGCCCCCGCGCTGTGGCGGACGCAGCTGGACGCCGGCGCGTGGGGCATCACGCTCGCGAACCTTCCGCAGCTCCGCGTCGCCCGCGCGTTCGGCGTCCGCCGCGTCCTGCTCGCCAACACACTCCTCGACCCTGCCGGTCTCGCGTGGCTGGCGGCCGAGCTGGAGTGGAACCCCGAGTTCGAGTTCCAGTGCTGGGTCGACTCGGTGCGCGCGGTCGAGCTGATGGACGAGGCGCTGCGCCTGGCCCGCGCCCAGCGGCAGGTCGACGTGTGCGTCGAACTCGGCGGCCCGGGCGGGCGCATGGGCGTGCGGGACGACGGCGACGCCCGGACCGTCGCGGACGCCGTCCGCAAGGCCCGCACTCTCCGGTTCGTCGGGATCGCCGGCTACGAGGGCGCCCTCGCCCACGACGCGTCCGAGGAGGGACGCGGCACGGTCGACGCCTACCTGCGCAGGCTCGCGAACCTGTACCGGGGCCTGGAGTACGAGACCGGCGAGCCGGTCGTGTCGGCGGGCGGCAGCGCGTTCTTCGACCAGGTCGCGGAGGTCCTCGGGGGCCTCGAAGGGCGGGTCGTGCTGCGGTCGGGCGCGTACATCGTCCACGACGACGGCTTCTACCGGGGCATCTCGCCGTTCGCGCGGGGCGCGGGCGGCGCCGGGTCGCGGCTGCGTTCGGCCATGCACGCCTGGGCGCGCGTCATGTCCCGTCCCGATCCCGCCCTCGCGATCCTGGACGCGGGCAGGCGCGACCTGTCGTTCGACGCGGGGCTGCCCGAGCCGCAGCTCGTCCGGGGCAAGGGCGCCGAGCCGGTGGACGGCGCGCGGATCACCGCCCTCAACGACCAGCACGCCTACCTCGTGGACGGCTCCGCCGAGATCGGCGACGTCGTCAGGCTGGGCCTCTCGCACCCCTGCACCGCGCTCGACAAGTGGACGATGCTCCCGGTCGTCGACGACGCCGGCGCCGAACACCCCACCGTCGTCGACTACGTCCGGACGTGGTTCTGACGCGCGGCCGGGCGGCGGCCTACTGGTCGAGCAGCGACCTGAAGTGCGCCAGGATCGGTGCGCAGAGCTTGGGAAGCGCGGCGTGCTGGCCCATCGCGACCTTCCCGGTCACCAGCGACGCCACCCCGCCGACGAGCATCCGGCACGCGAACTGCGGGTCGGGCAGCGCACGGAACCGCTCGTCCTCCTCCAGCAGCCCGTCGATGATCTCGATGAAGCCGCGCTGCACCGTGTAGCGCAGCGCCGCCGCGGCCGGCCCCGCCGCGTAGATCTCCAGCAGGAACGTGCGGGCCGCGCCCCCGTCGGCGGCCAGTTCCCGCAGGTAGGCGCGCAAGGCGCGTTCCAGCCTCAGCATCAGCGGCTGGTCGCGGGCCGCGAGCGCTTCGTTGACGACGCCCATGATGCGCTCCGCCGAGGCCTCGTAGGCCGCGAGGAAGCACGCCTGCTTGTCGGTGAAATGCTCGTAGAACGTCTCGCGGGACACGTGCGCCCGCTTGAGCACGTCGGCGACGGATGTGCGGGCGTACCCCTTCTCCCCGACCGCCTGCGTCATGCTCTGGAGCAGACGGTCCCGCTGGGAGGCCGCGACCTGTTCGCGGGTGAGGTGATGGCGCCCGCGCGGCAGCGAGGTGAAGCCGTCGGAGTCCACCCCCACAAGCTACCAACGGGTTCGTGGCGCATGACGAAATCGATTAACCATGAACAACTCTGTTCGCCGAGGTGTTACGGTTTCCAGTGCACAACGGGGCCGGACGTCCCTGCCCGGGAACGAGGCGGGACGGCCGTGCGATCACGGCCCGGCGCAGCCGGCGAGTGGTGACCGTTCCGTCCAGGCAGTGCGCCACGGGGGCCGATCTGTCCTGGACGACGTCCACCATCCGCGACGCTGACCCCGTCGCCGGGCGGTGTTTATTGCAGTTCCCTTGGCGTCGTGTAGTCGGCCCCCGGCCTTGGGGGCCCGCCTTCGGCGCGAACTGCGGTGCGATCGCTGCATCGCTCCGGCTCGCCCTGCGGCTCGCTGCGCGATCAGGTTTCTTGCTTCGCTCGAAACCTGCCTTCGGTCGCGATCGCGACGGTTTGGGTCGTTGCGTGGCTGGGGCTGGTGTCAGGGGAGCAGGCCGGCGCGGCGGGCGGTGGTGACGGCCTCCAGGCGGGTGTGGCTGTCGAGCTTGCGCATCGCCGAACGCAGATAGCTCTTCACCGTCTCGGGCAGCAGGCCGAGACGGTCGGCGGCCTCCGCGTTGGTGCAGCCGATCGCGACGTACGACAGGACGTCCAGCTCACGCGGCGACAGCACGGGCCGCGGGGACCCGCCCGGCTCGTCCAGCCCGGCGGCGGCCAGGCGCAGCGACGCCGCGCGGAGCCGGTCGCGGGTCGGCAGGTCGCGAACCTCCTCCGCCAGGGCGCGCAGTTCGGCGTGCACGGCCCTGACCTCCTCCCACCGGGCCGTCGACGTGCTCGGCAGCGTGCGGGCGAGGGCCTCGTCCGCCCTGTCCTGGACGGCGAGGTCCTGTTCGAGGTCGCGGGCCGCCTGGACGGCGGAGCCCACCACGCGGTCGGCGAGCGACAGCGGTTCCCTCAGCGCCCCGTAGAGGACGCCGCGGACCCGCCGCCGGACGACGATCGGGACCGCGACGATCGACAGCAGACCCTCGCGGCCGACGGGCTTGTCGTAGTCGTGGCTGATCGACGCCGAGCACGGATAGTTGCTCACCCACAGGGGGCGTCCCATGGCCATCGCCTTGCCGCCGAGCCCGTTGCCGTGGTGGACGACCAGGCCGTTCAGCGAGTCGGTGGTGTTGCCGACGAGTTCGGTGATGCGCAGGCGGTCCTGCCCGCCGCCGGACACGGCACCACCGAAGACCATGGGGAGGCCGGTCGTGCGCTGCAACGTCAGCACGGCCGACCGGACGGCACCCGCGTCATCACGCGACATTCTGGGGGGACGGCCCTTCAGGCCCCCCGGCGTAGGCGCACCCATCCTCAGAGCATGCCCCGCCCGGGACCCGTGACGAAAGAGCCGCCCACCCCAAAACTCGGTCGTGTTCCGTGTGGGGGAGGACCTCGCGGTTCGCTTCGCTCAGGTCTGGTCGGTGTCGTCCAGGCCGAGGATGTCGACGGCCTCGGTGCGCATCTGCACCTTGCGGACCTTCCCGGTGACCGTCATCGGGAACTCGTCGACGACATGCACATAGCGCGGGATCTTGTAGTGGGCGAGCCTGCCCTCGCAGAACGAGCGCAGCTCCCCGGCGGTCAGGTCCGGCACGCCCTCGCGCAGCCGCACCCACGCCATCAGCTCCTCGCCGTACTTCTCGTCCGGGACGCCGATGACCTGCGCGTCCACGATGTCGGGATGGCTGTAGAGGAACTCCTCGATCTCGCGCGGGTAGATGTTCTCGCCGCCGCGGATGACCATGTCCTTGATCCGGCCGGTGATGCTGACGTAGCCGTCGTCGTCCATGACCGCGAGGTCGCCGGTGTGCATCCAGCGGGCCGCGTCGACGGCCTCGGCCGTCCTGTCCGGCTCCTCCCAGTAGCCGAGCATCACCGAGTAGCCGCGCGTGCAGAACTCGCCGGGCTCGCCGCGCGGGACGGTGACGCCGGTGGCCGGGTCGACGACCTTGATCTCCAGATGGGGGAGGACGGTCCCGACCGTCGACACGCGCCGGTCGAGGGAGTCGCCCGCGCGGGTCTGCGTCGACACCGGCGACGTCTCCGTCATGCCGTAGCAGATCGCGACCTCGCTCATCCCGAGCCGCTCGATGACCTGCTTCATCACCTCGACCGGGCACGGCGACCCGGCCATGATCCCGGTGCGGAGGGCGGACAGGTCCAGCCGGTCCAGCGACGGCTCGGCGAGGGCGGCGATGAACATCGTCGGCACCCCGTACAGCGACGTGCAGCGTTCGGCCGCGGCCGCCTCCAGCGTCGCCTTCGGGTCGAACGCCGGTGCGGGGATGACGACGCACGCGCCGTGGCTGGTCGACGCGAGGTTGCCCATCACCATCCCGAAGCAGTGGTAGAACGGCACGGGAACGCATATGCGGTCCTCTTCGTCGTAGCCGCACAGTTCGCCGACGAAGTAGCCGTTGTTCAGGATGTTGTGGTGCGACAGCGTCGCGCCCTTGGGGAAACCCGTCGTCCCGGACGTGTACTGGATGTTGATCGGGTCGTCGGTGCTGAGCGTCCGGCCGATCTCGGTGAGGACGGACGGATCACCGATCCGGCCCGACTCCAGGAGTGCGTCCCAGTCCGGAGTGCCGATGAGCACGACGTCGCGCAGCGCGGGGCACTTCGGCCCGACCTCCTCGATCATCGCCGCGTAGTCGGACGTCTTGAACGACGACGCCGACACCAGCGTCCGGATGCCCGCCTGGTTGAGGACGAACTCCAGTTCGTGGACCCGGTACGCGGGGTTGATGTTGACGAGGATCGCGCCGAGCTTGGCCGTGGCGTACTGCACGAGCATCCACTCGGCGCAGTTCGGCGCCCAGATCCCGACCCGGTCGCCCTTGACGACGCCGAGGTCGCGCAGGCCGAGCGCGGCGGCCTCGACATCGTCGGAGAACTGCTCGTACGTCCAGCGGCGGCCGGACGCCCTGTCGACGAGCGCCTCCCGTTCGGAGAACGCGGCGACCGTCTTGTCGAGGTTCGCGCCGATGGTGTCGCCGAGGAGCGGGGTGGCCGAGACCCCGGAGGCGTAGGAGAGCGTCATCGCAGGTCCTCCTCCCGGTACTCACCGGCCGGCCGGTCCACCACGCCGTTCCGGGGGGTGTGGGGGGTCGTCCCCCCACCGGGAATCGCGCCGGGGTGCTTGTCGATCTCGCTGGTCCGCAGCTCGACCCGGCGGATCTTGCCGGAGATCGTCTTCGGCAGCTCGGCGAACTCCAGCAGCCGGATCCGCTTGTACGGCGACAGCTGCGCCCGGCTGTGCTCGAAGATCGACTTCGCGGTCTCCGCGGTCGGCTCCCAGCCGTTCGCGAGCGTGATGTACGCCTTCGGGACGGCGGCCCTGACCGGGTCGGGCGAGGGCACCACGGCGGCCTCCGCCACCGCCTCGTGCTCGATCAGCACGCTCTCCAGCTCGAACGGCGAGATCTTGTAGTCGGACGCCTTGAACACGTCGTCGGCCCGCCCCACGTAGGTGATGTAGCCGTCCTCGTCCCGGGAGCCGATGTCGCCGGTGTGGTAGTAGCCGCCGGCCATCGCCTCCTCGGTGCGCGCGTCGTCGCCGTGGTAGCCCTTCATCAGCCCGAGCGGAGGATCCTCCAGCTCAAGGCAGATCTCTCCCTCGTCCCCGGGCTGCCCGGTCAGCGGATCGATCAGCGCCACCCGGTAGCCGGGCGCGGCGCGTCCCATCGAACCCGGCTTGACGGGCTGGCCCGGCGTGTTGGCGATCTGCACGGTCGTCTCGGTCTGCCCGAACCCGTCCCGGATCGTGCGGTCCCACGCGTCCCGGACCCGTTCGATCACCTCGGGGTTGAGCGGCTCGCCCGCCGCGACGACCTCTCGCGGCGGCGCCGCCAGCCGTCCCAGATCGGACTGGATCAGCATCCGCCACACCGTCGGCGGCGCGCAGAAGCTCGTGATGCCGCACCGCTCGATCGTGTCGAGCAGCCGGTCCGCGTCGAACCGCGTGTAGTTGAAGATGAACACGCACGCCTCGGCGTCCCACGGCGCGAAGACGTTGCTCCACGCGTGCTTCGCCCACCCCGGCGACGAGATGTTCAGGTGGACGTCGCCGGGCCGCAGCCCGATCCAGTACATCGTCGACAGGTGCCCCGCCGGGTACGTCGCGTGCGTGTGCTCGACCAGCTTCGGCTTCGCCGTCGTCCCGGACGTGAAGTACAGCAGCAGCGTGTCCTGCGACATGGTGAGGCCGTAGGGCGTGAACGACTCCGCCTCCTCGTAGGCGTCGGTGTAACGCACCCACCCGTCCACGGGGTCGCCCACCGCGATCTTCGTGTAGTCGCCCTCGACGCCGTCGAACTTGCCCGTGTCGGCAGAGCCGACCACCACGTGACGTGCCTTGCCGCGCGTCAGCCGGTCCCGGAGGTCCGCCGTGCCCAGCAGCGGCGTGCACGGGATCAGGATCGCGCCGATCTTCATCGCGGCCAGTACCGTCTCCCACAGCTCGACCTGGTTGCCGAGCATCAGGATGATCCGGTCGCCGCGCCGCACCCCCGCGCGCCGCAGCATGTTCGCCGCCTGGTTCGACCGCCGCGACATCTGCGAGAACGAGTACCTGGCCTCCGAGCCGTCCTCCTCCACGATCCACAGCGCGGGCGAGTCGTTGCTCTCGGCGATCTTGTCGAACCAGTCCAGCGCCCAGTTGAAGCCGGTCAGCACCGGCCAGCGGAACTTCTCGTACGCGGTCGCGTAGTCATCGCGATGCGCGAGCAGGAAGTCGCGCGCCGCACGGAACTCGACTGCGGGCATGGTCTCTCCTCGAAGCCGCACGGACACCCGGTACGAAGGATCGTCGTCATGCCGGGTGACCCACGCCACCCCCGAACGGGGGTACCGCCGAACTTTTACCGTCGAGCGGAGCTCGTCGCTTGGTTGGTGGTGGGTGGGGGCTGGAGGACGGTCGTCGAGCGGAGCTCGTCGCTTGGTTGGCGGTGGGTGGGGGCTGGAGGACGGTCCTACCCGCCCGCGACGAACGTCGACCGCAGCAGCCGGGCCATGTGCTCGCCGATCTGCTCGGGGGTCCAGCCGCGCTCGTCCAGCAGCGTCGTGCTCACCCCGTTCGAGATGAGCGCGAGCAGCATGTCGGTGGCGGTGCCGACCGTCCAGCCCGGGGCGAGCGCGCCCTCCTCGTCGAGCCGCGTGATCAGGGCACGGTTGGTCTCGTACCGCCAGTACATCGCGGTCTCCCAGTGCCGCGCCGCGTCCGGGTCGCTGCCCGCCTCCCGCTCCACGGCCCGCGACACCGCGATGATCCGCGGCATGACCTCGGCGTGCCGCCGCGCGAACACCTCCAGTGCGGCCACCGCGTCCGGCGCGTCGCCGACGGGCGCGAACCGCCCCTCAAGGTCCTCGACCTCGTTCACGTAGTCGAACAGCTCGCTGATCAGGTCGGCCCGCGACGCGAAGTGCAGGTAGACGGCCCGCCGCGACACTCCCGCGCGTTCGGCGACGGCCGCCATGGTCGTCGCCCCCATCCCGTGCTCCTCGACGAGCTCGCGCGCCGCTCGCAGCAACGCCGCCCGGGAACGCCGGCTGCGCGCGTTCCGCGGCTCCTCGATCGACCTGGCCATGCCCCCATGCTCCCAGCCCGGCCCTTGCTAGAACTTCACGCACTGTGTAATTTCAAGAACTACACATAACGTGAAGTTCTATGGATGGATTTCTTGATGCGCAATCACTGGTGGCCGGTCGCCGGCAGCGGCCTCGTCGTCTTCATGGCCACCCTCGACACCAGCATCGTCGCCGTCGCGCTCCCCGCCCTTGAGCGGGACTTCGGCGTCCGGACGTCCGCCACCGAATGGGTCGTCCTCGGATACCTGCTGCCCCTGATCGCCCTCACCCTGCCCGCCGGCCGCTGGCTCGACCGGACGGGCCCGCGCTCGGCGCTCCTCCTGGCCGTGGCGGGCTTCACTCTGAGCAGCCTCGCCGCCGGCCTCGCCCCGGCGTTCGCCCACCTGGTCGTGGCCCGCGTCGCCCAGGGCGTGTTCGCCGCGGTGCTGTTCGCGGTGATCCCGTCCATCACCATCCGGGCCGTCGGCCCCGATCAGGCCGGACGGGCAAGCGCCCTGGTCATGACCCTGGGCCCGCTGGGCGCGGTCAGCGGCCCGCCCCTCGGCGGCCTGATCACCCAGGCATGGGGCTGGCCGTGGATCTTCTACATCAACATTCCGGTCGGCGTCGTGGTGACCGCCATCGCCCTGACCACCCTCACCCCCGACTCCCTGCGCCTGCCCGACCGGACGTTCTTCGCCGAAACAGCCCTCCTGGGCACCGCCGCCGTGGCCCTGCTCCTCGCCCTGTCCGTCTCAGCGAGCCACGGCCTCCCCTACCTGACCGTCGCCCTCGCGGGCGTCCCACCGCTGCTCATCTGGTGGCGGACGAGAACCAGCGAACCCCTCCGCGCACTTCTGCGCATCCCCATGGCCTCGGCACCGGTGAAGGCGATCATGCTGAACGCCCTGGTGATCTCCCTGGTCGAGTTCCTGGCGCCCTTCTACCTACAGCGAACCTTGCACCTCTCACCGATCGCCACGGCCACGGCGATCCTGGCGTTCCCGGTGGCGATGGTCGCCGCAGGCCCGGTTGGCGGCTTCCTCGGCGACCGCTGGGGGACGTCCCGCACCGCCGCCCTGGGCGCGGCGGTCACAACGCTCGGCGTTCTTCTCCTCGTCCCGGTCGCCGCCGGCTGGGACCCGTCCAACCTGAGCTGGCGCCTGGCCGTCATCGGCGCGGGCACCGGCCTCTTCGCGGGCCCCAGCTTCGCGATGCTCATGTCGAACGCCCCGCCCGACCTCCAGGGCACGGCGGGAGCCGCCCAGAGCCTGGCCCGCCAGCTCGGCTTCTCGCTGGGCCCGGCCCTGGCCACCACCACCTGGGCCTTGTCCGACTACACCCTCACCGGTATGCGCACAGCCTTCGCCCTGGCCACCCTCACCGCCCTGACAGCCCTCCTGTGCCTGCGAACAGCGCGGAGGTTCCATGAACCCACCACCTGACGCCCAGTACTGAGTTGTAAGTCGTCGACCGCCTCTGGTTGGGGAATCGAGGACAGTGTCATAGGTGATCGCCATAATCTCGGGACATGGCCGATTCCGCATTGCGCATCCTTCTGAGCCTGGTCCCACCACCCGAGTCCCCCTACATCGGTGAACGCGACTGGGACGCGGTCTTCGCGGACATGGGCACCCGGCTGCCGAACGAGTACGTGGATCTGATCAACCACTACGGCGCCGGGGTGTGGGCGGGCTGGCTGAAGTTCTTCCCGCCGGGACGATCGGGAAGGTTCGGAATGCCGGAGAAGTCCGCGGTGGCCCGTGACGGGTACCGCACGCTGCGCGCCGACTGGCCGGAGGAGTTCCCCCTTCCGGTGTGGCCGGAGCCGGGCGGCTTCCTGCCGGTCGCCGACACCGCGCACGGCGACTGCCTGGGCTGGCTGACCGAGGGCCACGACCCGGAGTCCTGGCCGCTGATCTTCTGGCCCCGGAGCAACGACCAGGGCCCGCCACTGACCTGCGACCTCGCCGAGATGGTCTACGCACTGCTCATCGGCGACCACCAGAAGTTCGGCTTCCCCAACGGCGAAGACGAGGACGACCCGGAGTCCAAGCTTCCCGACTTCGAGGCGTTCACCGCCGCCGGATTCGACCGACACAGGTAGCCGCCGGCGTGGACGCCGCCCTCACGGCCGGACCTGAACCGGCGGCCGACCCCGCGCCGGGGTGAGTCCGCCCGTGCGGGTCAGCCCGGCGCCTTGCGGCTGAGGTGTTCCCAGTTCCGGTACTCCGCCGTGCGGGCCTCGTCCATCTGCTGAACCATGTCGTAGGAGGCGCTGCCGACGATGAGGCGCAGCGGCGGCTCCGCCAGGTCGGCCAACTCCGTGATCACCGGAGCCGCGGTGCTCGGGTCGGGACCGGCGTCCTCGCCCCACATCTCGGCCAGCCGGGCGCGTAGCGGCTCGTACTCCGGGCGCGGTTCGGTCATCGTGGTGCCGCGCGTGAACAGGTCCGTGCCGTATCCGCCGGGCTGCACGATCGTCACCTTGATCCCGAACGGCGCCACCTCCATCGCCAGCGCCTGGCTCAGCGAGTCGAGCGCGCTCTTGCTCGCCGCGTAGAACCCGGCGGACGCGACCCCGCCACCGGTCCCCATCGAGGTGACCTGCAAGATGTGGCCGGAACCCTGTGCGCGCAGGTGCGGCACCACGGCCTGCGCCACCCAGACCGCGCCGAAGAAGTTGACGTCGAACTGTGCGCGGATCTGCTCCTCGTCCGCCTCCTCGACCATGCCGAGCAGCATCGCCCCCGCGTTGTTGACCACGACGTCGAGCCGCCCGAACGCCGCCGCGGCCTGGTCCACCGTCGTCCGGGCGGCCGCCCGATCGGTGACGTCGAGCGTCAGCCGTACGAGCCGGGCCGGGTGGGCGGCGGCCAGGCCAGCGAGCGGGCCGAGATCACGCGCGGCGGCCACGACGCGGTCTCCCGCGGCGAGCGCCGCCTCGGCGAACGCCCTGCCCAGGCCCCTCGACGCGCCGGTGATGAACCAAACTCTCGCAGTCGTCAATGCGTTCTCCATTCTTATGTGAGACGAGACGGTTCGTCTCGTTTCGTTGGAGTATGCGGGACGTCCCCATCGAAGTCAAGACGGAACGTCTCGTCTCGCCAGGTGCTACGATTCCGGACGTGTCCCACCCTGGTAAGCCGAACCCCGCCCGGCGCAGCGAGCGGTCACGGCGGGCGGTCCTCGGCGCCGCACGCGATCTGGTCTCCGAACTCGGATACGCGAAGGTGTCGATCGAGGCCATCGCGGCCCGTGCGGGAGTCGGCAAGCAGACGATCTACCGCTGGTGGCCGTCCAAAGGCGCGGTGATCTTCGACTCGTTCCTGGAGCTCAGCGAAACCGGCGAGGGGGTGCGGCTGCCCGACACCGGTGACCTCGAGGCCGACCTCAAGACCGTCATGCGGGCGACCGTCGCCGAATTCGCCGACCCGGCGTTCGAGGCGCCCGTCAGAGCGCTCAACCTGGAGATCATCGGCGATCCCGCACTCGCGGCCCTGTACCGCGAGAAGCTGGCCGGCCCCGTGGACGACGCCAAGAAGGAACGGCTGCGCAGCGCCCAGCAGGCGGGCCAGCTGGCCGCGGACGCCGACCTCGACCTAGTGCTGGAGGTGCTGTACGCGCCGCTCTACCAGCGCTGGCTTCACCGGTCGGGACCTCTCACACCTCAGTACGCGGACGCGCTGGTCGAGATCACCCTCCGCGCGTTCGCCCCCTGAACCGACCGAGGCGGTCGCGCTGATCTCGCCGAAGGCGGCGCCAGTGGGGATGGCCTGGCGTCAGCGCCGGGACAACTCCAGAAGGCGCCGTCGGAGAACTGGGCCGTCCGACGCTCTGATGAACACGTCGTTGCCCCGGACCGCGATCCAGATCGGACGTCCCGGGTCGGCGATGATGCCGAACCCCGGAAACTCACGCCTCAACGCGGCGAGGTAGGACGCCGCGTCCAGCCGCCACGTCCCGTCGTCGGCGGCGTTCAAGCGGGGGCTCCCAGGTAGCCCTTGATCATCACCAGGGCGTCGGTGATGCGCTCGCACTCCGCGATGGGCTGCCGCCAAGACGTGTAGTACCAGTAGCGGCCCCCGTCCCCGTCGTGCGGCCGGCACATGATGGTGTCGCCGGCCACGCCTCCGCCCCCGCAGAGGCCTCGCGCGGTGGAGGTCACGTTGCGGACGACCAGCCCTCCGGCCACGTGATGGACGGTGAAACCGTGCGCCTTGAGGTGCATCCCGAGAACCTTGAGCCGGACGTACGACTCCACCGCCGGGGATTCGTGCTCGGGGACGCTCACGGCCGCCTCCTCGCGGCGTCGGCGAGCGCGACCCGCTCGGACAGCCGGGTCTGCGCGTCGCACAGCAACCACAATTCGCCCTCGTCCCCGACCTGGACTTCGGCCAGGCAGCCGTTCGACATCTGGTAGTCGCTCAGTTCGGTGAGCCGGTGCGCGACGAACCCGTCGTCCAACGGTTCGCCATACCAATCGGACATGAGGGGCATTCTCCTCACTCTCTCGGAATTGGTTGATACCGGCTTCTTTGCCATGTCGAAGACCTCGTTGTCCGTCGCGGCGCCGAAAAGGCTTGCAATCAGACTCACAGGCCGGGTAAAAGACAGCTAGTGACCGTTCCACACTGTCGGTCAAGCCGAGCCAAGATCACCTCAACCAGTGCCCACTGGTTAATCCCCCCGGAGGCTCCCATGAGCGAGAATCGAGCGCGCATCTTCTTCGGCACCGAACTCCGCCGCAAGCGCGAGGAAGCCGGTCTCACCGGCAAGGAACTGGCGGACGCGCTTGGCTGCACCCCACAGTGGATCAGCACCATGGAAAGCGGCCGCAAGGTCTCCAAGCAGAGCGCCGAAGACCTCGACACCTACTTCAAGACGGGAGACTACTTCCGCCGCCACTGGAAACTCATCAACGAGATCGAGGTCCAGTTCGTGCTCCCGCCCGGCTTCCCGGAGTACCTGGAGTACGAGAAGAAGGCGACGTCGTACCGAATCTCTTGCGCGCTGCTCATCAACGGCCTATTCCAGACCGAGGACTACACGCGCTCCATCCTCCTCGCCAACGGCGGGACCAACGTTTCGGAACTGACGGCGAAGCGGATGGAACGTCAGACGGCCCTCGCCCGTGAGGTATCACCGCACACGTGGATGGTATTGGACGAGACCGTGCTCCAGCGCACGGTGGGAGGGCCCGACGTCATGCGAGAGCAGCTTAGTGTCCTGCTCGAGGCTTCTGAACGAGTCAACACGATGCTTCAGGTCATACCGAAAAGCGCGGGCTACCATGCCGGACTCGGTGGCGACTTCACCATCTTGAGTTTCGATGAAAGGCCAGATCTCGCCTACACCGAGTCGGCGGGCGAAGGTTTCTTGATCGAGAAACCTGTCAGGGTCAGAGATAAAGTCGTACGCTGGGATCTGCTCCGAGGTTACGCGCTCCCCCTTGAAGAGTCGCGGGCCGTGATTAGGACAACGATGGAGAGGCTATGAAGGACATGCCTAGCGTCCACTGGCGGAAGAGCAGCCACAGCGACCACAGTGGCGGCAACTGCATCGAGGTGGCGCACCTTGCTCCGGTGATCGGTGTGCGCGACTCCAAGGATCCGGACGGGCCGAGACTGGCCCTCTCTCTGGCCGCCTGGGGCGCATTCGCTGCCGACATCAAGTCCGGCGTGCACGACAGGGCGTGACCATGCGAACGTCCACTGGCGCATGAGCAGCTACAGCGGTCACAGCGGCGGCGAATGCGTTGAGGTTGCGGACCTCGCTCTCATGGTCGGAGTGCGTGACACCAAGGATCCGGAGGGGCCGAAGCTGGCGTTCTCCCCGGCCGTCTGGGACGCGTTCACCGTCGGCATCAAGGCCGGTGCGCACGACCTGACCTGACGTCCCCCCCGCGAGCCCCTGGCCGGACGATGGCCGGGGGCTCAACTTTCCTCTGAGGAAAGTACATGTTACTTTCCTTGGAGGAAAGTAGCTCGGGAGGTGTCATGAACCCTGATGAGGCTCGCGCTTCGCTCGACGAGATCCGTCGTCTTCAGGACAGAACTCGGGACGAGTACATCCGCCAGGGCACCTCGCGCCCGGAGGTGCTGCTCGTCGCGCTCGGGCTGTTCATCGTGTTCGCGTCGTTCGATCTGCCGGATCCCTGGGACCTCATCGCCATGCTGCTGGCGGACGGCCTGATCTTCGGGGTGCTCGCCGTCGGGTACGCCCGCGCGTCCGTCCGTCGAAAGCCCACCGGCGCCGAGGTGATGTTCATCCTCGCGATGTCCGCCTACGTGATCGTGGGCTTCGGGGCGTTCCTCATCACCGCCCGGATGATCGGCCTGCCGGCGCCCTACACGATCGCAGGTGCCGCGACGGCCCTCGGATGCATCGCGTCGACCCGCCCGTTCCGCCGGGCTTACGAGAAAGTCGTCCGGTAGCGATGGACGCGGGCTTCGACGAGTTCCTGCATGTTCCGGCGCGGCTGTCGATCGTCGCCCTGCTGGCCCCGGCGGACTGGGCGGAGTTCGGCTTCATCCGCGACAACGTCGGGACCAGCGACTCTGCCCTGTCCAAGCAGATCACGGCGCTCGCGAACGCCGGGTACGTCACCGTACGGAAGGGGCGGGACGGGGCCGTGCGGCGCACCCACGTCCAGCTCACCCCGCAGGGGCGCGAAGCGTTCCGGCGCCACGCCGCGGCCTTGGAGCGGATCGTCGCCGCCGCTCAGGTCGTCCCCCGGCCACCGCCGACCGCCTGACGGCCCTCAGCCGGGGGCTCGAGGGTGGCGAGGGCTTCGTCCAGAGCTTGGGGGAGGTCCAGGGACGGGTCGTCGGACCAGCGGAGCATGATGTCGAGCATGACGCCGAAGGCGGCGCCGGTGAGGGTGCGGACGGCGACGTCGTCCGGGCCGCGGCCCGTCCGTTCGGCGAGGATGGCGGTCACGGCGCGCATGGTGTCGAGGTAGTTGCCGAAGGCGGCGCCGCGCAGCGCGGGGACGGACAGGATGAGGACGGTCCGCTCGCGGGCCGTGGCGATGTCCTCGGAGAAGGCGCCGAGTACGTCGCGGATGGCGGCGCGGAGGGCCTGGATCAGGGTCAGCTCCGGTGGCTGGGTGCGCAGCGCCTCGTAGAACACCGGGTCGGCCTCGTCGCTGATGACCAGGTCTTCCTTGGTCGGGAAGTAGCGGAAGACGGTGGTGTGCGCGACCTCCGCGGCCTGGGCGACCTGCTCGACGGTCGTCGCGTCGTAGCCGCGCTCGGTGAACAGCCGCAGCGCCTCCCTCTGGATCGCGGCGCGGGTCCTGGCCTTCTTCAGCTCCCGCAGGCCCGGTTTCGGCGCCATCACCCAGCCTTTCGTCACTCCGTCCTGGACGTGGAGCCTACTGTCGCGTGGAGGCGTTCGCCTTCCACGTCCACGTGGGGGAGGGCGCCGTCGAGGCGGGCGGGCAGCCACCAGCCGGCGCGTCCGAGCAGTGCCATCACGGCGGGGACGATCGTCATGCGGACGAGGAACGCGTCGAAGAACACGGCGGCGGCCAGCGCGAAGCCGAACGACTGCACCATCGGCGTATCGGACAGCATGAACCCCGCGAACACGCTGATCATGATGATCGCGGCGGCGGTGACGACACGGGCGCCGTGGGTCAGGCCGGTGACGGCGGCGTCGGTGGGGGACGCGCCGCGGACGTGCTCCTCGCGCATCCGGGTGACGAGGAAGACCTGGTAGTCCATGGCCAGCCCGAACACCATGCCGATCAGCATGATCGGCAGCAGGTGGACGATGACGCCGGATGAGTGGAGGCCGGGAACGCCGTTCAACCAGCCCCACTGGAACACGGCGACGACAGCGCCGAACGTGGCGGCGACGCTGAGCAGGTAGCCGAGCGTCGCGGTCAACGGAACCAGGACCGACCGGAACACCAGCGTCAGCAGCAGGAACGCCAGGCCGACGACCATTGTCAGGTATGGGGCGAGCGCGCCGGCGAGCTTCTCGGAGGTGTCGATGTCGATCGCGGTCTGCCCGGTGACCGCGACCGCGACCCCGTCGCGGGCGGCGAACCGGTCCCGGATGGTGGTGATGAGGTCCTCGGTGGCTTCGCTGGTCGGGCCGCTGGCGGGCACGACGCCGATGAGGGCGGTGTCACCGGCCGGGTCGAGCATGGGGGGTTCGACCGCCGCGACGCCGTCCAGGGACCTGACGTCCTGGGCCACGCGGTTTGCGGCGGCCTTGGTGTCGCGGGGGGCCTGCACGACCAGGCTCAGCGGGCCGTTGATTCCGGGGCCGAACCCCTCGGCGAGCAGGTCGTACGCCTGGCGCTGGGTGGTCTCGGGCAGGGCGGTGCCGTCGTCGGGCAGGCCGAGCCGCAGGTCGAGCGCGGGTGTCGCGGCGACGAGCAGGCCGCCGACGGCCAGAGCGAGCACGGGAACGGGACGGGACGTGACGAGCTGCCCCCAGCGGTGTCCGGCCGAGGTGGCGGGACGGCGGCGCGACAGCGCGCGGCGGCCCGCGAATCCGAGGAGCGCGGGCAGCAGCGTCAGGGCGACGAGCACCGCGACGCCCACGGTGAACGCGGCGGCCAGGCCGAGCCGGGTCAGGACGGGGATGTTCACGACCGCGAGCCCGGCCAGCGCGATGATGACCGTCAGCCCCGCGAACACGACGGCGGACCCGGCGGTGCCCGCCGCGTGCCCGGCCGCGTCGGCGGGTTCGCGTCCGTCCAGCACCTCCTCCCGGTAGCGGGAGATGATCAGTAGCGCGTAGTCGATCGCGACGGCGAGGCCGAGCATGAGGGCGAGCGCCATGGTGTCGGAGCTCAGCTCGATGAACGCGGTCGTCGCGCTGATCAGCGACAGGGCGATGACGATTCCGGTGGCGGCGGTGAGGAGCGGCAGCCCGGCGGCGATGAGCGACCCCAGCGTGACGAGCAGGACGATGGCGGCGGCGGCGACGCCGAGCAGTTCGCCCGCGCCCTCCTCGGGGGGCGCCACGGCGTCGCCGCTCATTTCCACCCGCACGCCGGGGATGGCGGCGGCCTCGCGCAACGCGTCCCGGTCCGCGTCGGTCAACTCCTGCTCGGGGACGCGGTAGTCGGCCTCGGCCAGCGCGATCCGGCCATCCGCGGAGATGAGCGGGTCGGCTACGCCGTCGACCTGCGGCAGGTTCTTGATCCGGGCCGCGGCCTGCTTCAGGGCGGGCTCGTCGAGGGACGTTCCGGCGGGAGCGGCGAAGACGACCCGGGCCGTGGCCCCACCGGACGCGGCCTGCGGGAACCGCTCCTTGAGCAGGTCGTTCGCCCGCTGGGATTCGGTGCCCGGCACCGAGAACGTGTCGGGGGCCGGTTCGGACAGCATGGCCGCCCCCGACGCGGTGAGCACGAGCAGCCCGGCCCACATCAGGGCGACGAGCCGGCGCCGCCGGAAGCAGAACCGGCCCAGCCGGGACAGGTACATGGCCATGACAGACACTCCCTATTGGTAGTCACAAGGAAGTGTTAGTCAAATAGCGTTTTATGTCAACCGCTTCTCCAGACGCCGACGTGCCGCCCTCCGCATCGGAAGGGCGGCACGCGAGGGCGTCCGGTCAGGGCTTGGACGGAATGTAAGGCGGGGCCACGCCCCAGTCCCAGTGCGGCATCGGAGCCTCCAGCCAGAGCGCGACCCACTTCGGGTGGTCGGCGTCCATGTGCTCGAACAGCGGCCTGTCATCACCCGGCCGGTAGCGGAATGATCAGTCCTGGGACGGCGAGCGGCGGAACCAGGTGACCGCGCCGGCCGCCGCCGCGATGACCAGCCCGATCAGGCCGATCCACAGCCAGCCCGACGAGTCGCCCGAGTCCTCGGCGGACGTGGCGTTCGCCGGAGAGGACTCGGGGGACGCGGCCGGGGGCTGGGCGGCGGCACCGGGAGATTCACCGGACGCGTCGCCCAGCGCTCCGGTGGGCGAGCCCTTCACGGTGAACGTGTAGCTGTCCTGGACCGGATGGCCGTCCGCGGACACGACACGCCAGGCCACCGTGTACTCGCCGTTGGGCAGCGTGCCGCCGAGCGGCTGCGTGACCTCGTTGTCGACCGCGCGGGGCTCCCCGGACTGGACCTGCTTCTCGGACGCGTCCGTCACGATCACCCGCGGCAGCCGTACCGGTTCCGAGTACGTCAGGACGATCCGGGACGGCGCCTTGACCGTCGAGTCCTCCTCCGGGTCGGCCGCCGTCAAAGCGGTGTGCGCTGACGCCGGGGCCGCGGACACCGCCAGAACCAACCCCACGGCGGCGGCGCCCGCCGCGGCCCGCCTCGCGGCGTTCATGACAGGGCGCCTGAAGGTGTGCATCTCAGCATTCCTTTCGAGGTGGGTCATGCCCGGCTCCGGGCGCGGGTCAGGCCGAGTCCGCCGACGCCGATGCCGACCACGCCGACGGCGATGCCGATGCCGCCGAGCAGCCGGGCCGTCCCGTCGTCGGAGGACGCCGACGTCTTCTCGGCGGGCTTCGTCTGGGCGGTCAGCCCGGCCGTTTCCGTGCCGCCCTCCGGGGTGAGCCTGAGGACCGGGGCCGGGTGCTCGGGCTCTTCCGCGCCCTCGGCCGGCGGCTCCTCCTCCCACTTGACGACCTCGCCGTTGGAGTACGTCTGGTCGGCCTTGAAGATCATCTGGTCGGTGTCGGTCGGCAGCCGCCCCATCGAGACGTCGAACTCCTCGAACCGGCCGGGCTCGATCTCCCCGCCCGACCAGGTGATCTTGGTGACGGCCTCGGTCAGCTCGCCGCCGTGCGTCTTGATCGGCTCCGGAAGCTTCGACTTCTCCACCTTCACCTTCCAGCCGGGGACCGGACGGACCGACACCGACGACAGAGGGTGCTCGGTCGGCAGGTGCACGACGACCTTCGTGGTGGACGCGTTGTCGCGCTCGTTCGGCACCCGGAACGCCACCTTGGCGTACGAGCCCTGCTCGGCGGTCTTCGGGTTGGCGGTGACGTGCGCGGACGCGGCCGTGGCCAGGCCCGCGACGGATATGGCGGCGAGGGACGCGATGGCCCCGACCCTGCGGGCATGCGGAACGACGGACATGACGGAACTCCGTTCGAGTCGTACGAGGAAGATCCGGAAACGCCGGGATCGGCGTCCGGTGACGTACGGCGCTCGCCTCAGATGCGGGCGAGCGCCCTCGAACGCGGCGGGGGACCCCGCCGGACGACCTGGTGCCGCAGCACACGGCCGATGGCCATGACGGCGGCCGCCGCCGGTACCGCGGGGGTACGCCGCGGAGGCGCCGCCGGTTCAACGGTCAGGAGGGCGACCAGGAGCCGGATCGGACGGTCCGCCGCGGCGGCGATCCGCCGGGCCAGCGACCACGCGGCCCGCTCGCCGCGTCTCAGCCACCACGCGGCGGCCAGTGCGGCCACGGTGTGCGCGAGCGTCATCGTCGTGCCGCCCGTGCCGTGCGCGGCCGACAGCATGACGTCCGGACCGGCCGGCATCGCCGCGTGCATGACCGCCGAGTGGTCGTAGACCGGCTCGGCGGCGGCCGTGAACAGGGCGTGCAGCGCGAACTGACCGCCGAGGAGGCCGCCGAGGATCGTCGCCAGCGAGCGTTCGTGGCCCGCCAGCATGAGCGTCACGCCCAGCACGGCGCAGAAGCCCGTCAGCGCCGCCCAGGCCGGGATCGTCGTCCCCGACGCCAGGACGTGCCCGGTGATCGCAAGCGCGACGCACACGGTGGCGAACACCACCGCGCGTGCGGTCCGGAACACCGGTTGCTGGGCATGCGGGGACATGGCACGACCATGGTCCCACCCGGGGTGCCGTGCTCGCAGCCGACCCCGTAATCCACTACGACACGCCCAATATCTTGGGGTTGCACAAAGATCCTCGACTACATGTAGGGTTCAATCCCGTGCTGGTTCGCCCCCGCCGTTTCGCGGCGGGGGCGACGCGAGAGGGAACCCGGTGCGATTCCGGGACTGCCCCGCAGCGGTGAGCGGGAACGACTGCCGTCATGAAGCACTGGGCCACGCGGCCTGGGAAGCGACGGCCAGTAGGACGCCTCGGAGAGAGAGGCGGCGCCCGCGAGTCCGAAGACCTGCCCGCACGGCGTCCGGGAAGCGTCCCGGACCAACACGTCCAGGCCTCGCGGGTGGGCCGGGGACGGAGCGCGGCGCGCCCTGGTGGGCGGCGGCTCGCGCCCCGTTCGCATGCCTCCGCGAGGCGGCTTGCGAGGGGAGAAGCACGTGACACAGGACCTGGCCGCGCCGCCGGTGCCGGCGCCGCCCGCCGAGATCGCCGCCGAAGCCGAGATCGCCGCCGAGGTCGAGGCGGCCTGCGACGGGGTACCGGGCGCCGAGGCGGGACGGGTGCTGGCCGCCGTCCGGGCCGCCGGCGGGATGGACGCGGCGGCGCTGCGGGACCTCGCGATCGGCGAGGCCGGCGCGCTGGTGCCCGCCGAACCCGGCTACTCCAGGGTCGCCGCGCGGCTGCTCGGCACCCGGATCCGGGACGAGGCGGCGGCCGCCGGTGTCCGGACGTTCGCCGAATCGGTCGCCGCCGCGCACCGGGAGGGTCTCCTGGCCGACGCCCCCGCCGCGTTCGCCGCCGCCAACGCCCCGGCGCTCAACGCCCTCGTCGACGAGTCGGCCGACGACCGCTTCGAGTACTTCGGGCTCCGCACCCTCTACGACCGGTACCTGCTGAGGCATCCGCGGACACGGCTCGTCCTCGAACGCCCCCAGCACTTCCTCCTGCGGGTCGCGTGCGGCCTCGCCGACACGGTGGACGACGCCGCCGAGCTGTACGGCCTGCTCAGCACGCTGTCGTACCTGCCCGGCTCGCCGACGCTGTTCAACTCCGCCGCCCGCCGCCCCCAGCTGTCGTCCTGCTTCCTGCTCGACTCGCCGCGCGACGAGCTGGAGTCGATCTACGAGCGGTACGGGCAGGTCGCGCGGCTCAGCAAGTACGCGGGCGGCATCGGGATCTCCTGGACGAAGGTCCGGTCGCGGGGCTCGCTGATCCGCGGCACCAACGGGCACTCCAACGGGATCGTCCCGTGGCTGCGCACGCTCGACTCGTCCGTCGCGGCCGTCAACCAGGGCGGGCGCCGCAAGGGTGCGGCGTGCGTGTACCTGGAGCCGTGGCACGCCGACGTCGAGGAGTTCCTGGAGCTGCGCGACAACACCGGCGAGGACGCGCGCCGCGCCCACAACCTCAACCTGGCCAACTGGATCCCGGACGAGTTCATGCGCCGCGTCGAGGACGACGCGACATGGTCGCTGTTCGACCCGAAGGAGGTCCCCGAGCTGGCCGACCTGTGGGGCGACGCGTTCGACGAGGCGTACCGGGCGGCCGAGAAGGAAGGGCGGTACGTCCGGCAGGTCCCGGCCCGCAAGCTGTACGGGCGCATGATGCGGACGCTCGCCGAGACGGGCAACGGCTGGATGACGTTCAAGGACGCCGCCAACCGCGCCTGCAACCAGACCGCCGAACCGGGCCAGACCGTCCACCTCTCCAACCTGTGCACGGAGATCCTTGAGGTGACGAGCGACGGTGAGGCGGCCGTGTGCAACCTCGGGTCGGTGAACCTGGCCGCGCACGTCGGCCCGTCCGGGATGGACTGGGAGCGGCTCCGCGCCACCGTCCGCACCGCCGTGCGGTTCCTGGACCGCACCATCGACCGCGGCTTCTACCCGACGCCCGAGGCGGAGGCCGCGAACAACAAATGGCGGCCGGTCGGCCTCGGCGTGATGGGCTTGGCCGACGTGTTCTTCACGCTCCGCCTGCCGTTCGACTCGCCGGAGGCCCGCGAGCTGTCCACGCGCATCTCCGAAGAGATCGCGCTGGCCGCCTACTACGCGTCCGCCGACCTGGCCGCCGCGCACGGACCGCTGCCCGCCTACGACCGGACGCGCACGGCCCGCGGTCAGCTCCACCTGGACCACTTCCCGGACGCGGCGCCGGCCCGTCCCGCCGAATGGGAGCGGCTGCGGGCGCGCGTCGCCGAGGTCGGGCTCCGCAACTCGCTGCTGATCGCGATCGCGCCGACCGCCACGATCGCGTCGATCGCGGGCTGCTACGAGTGCATCGAGCCGCAGGTGTCCAACCTGTTCAAGCGCGAGACGCTGTCCGGGGAGTTCCTGCAGATCAACGGATACCTGGTGGACGACCTGAAGTCGCTCGGGCTCTGGACGCCGCCGGTCCGCGAGGCGATCAAGAAGGCGAACGGCTCCGTCCAGGGCATCGCCGACCTCCCCGACGAGATGCGGACCCTCTACCGGACGGCCTGGGAACTGCCGCAGAAGGCGCTGATCGACCTCGCCGCCGCCCGCACCCCGTACATCGACCAGTCCCACTCGCTGAACCTGTTCATGGAGACGCCGACGATCGGCAAGCTCTCCTCGATGTACGCCTACGCGTGGCGGCGCGGCCTCAAGACCACCTACTACCTGCGCTCCCGCCCGGCCACCCGGATCGCGCAGACGACGGTCGCCCAGAGCACGGTCGCCCAGAAGACCGTCGCCCAGGAGACGGCCGCCGCCTGCTCCCTGGAGAACCCCGAGACCTGTGAGGCATGCCAGTGATGCTGCTCGATCCCGGCATGGACCTGACCCTGCGGCCCATGCGCTACCCCGACTTCTACGAGCGCTACCGCGCCGCGATCCGCAACACGTGGACGGTCGAGGAGGTCGACCTCGCGTCCGACCTCGTGGACCTCGCCCGTCTCACGCCCGCCGAGGTGCACCTCGTCAACCGCCTGGTGGCGTTCTTCGCCACCGGCGACTCGATCGTGGCGAACAACCTGGTGCTCAACCTCTACAAGCACGTGAACGCCCCGGAGGCCAGGCTCTACCTGTCGCGGCAGCTGTTCGAGGAGGCCGTCCACGTCCAGTTCTATCTGACCCTCCTGGACACCTACCTGCCCGATCAGGACGAGCGCGCCAAGGCGTTCGCGGCGATCGAGCACATCCCGTCGATCCGCTCCAAGGCGGAGTTCTGTTTCCGCTGGATCGACTCGCTCGGCTCCCTGGACGAACTCCGCACCGCCGCCGACCGCCGGACGTTCCTGCTGAACCTCATCTGCTTCGCCGCGTGCATCGAGGGCCTGTTCTTCTACGGCGCCTTCGCGTACGTGTACTGGTTGCGGTCGAGGGGCCTCCTGAACGGTCTCGCGTCGGGGACAAACTGGGTCTTTCGGGACGAAAGCATGCACATGGAGTTCGCGTTCTCCGTGGTCGACACGGTCCGCGCGGAGGAACCCGAACTGTTCGACGCCGAGCTGACCGGCCAGGTCACCCGCATGCTGGAAGAGGCCGTCCAGGCGGAACTGGCGTTCGCCCACGACCTGTGCGGCGACGGCCTCCCGGGCATGAGCGCGGACGACATGCGCGCCTACCTCGAGAACGTCGCCGACCAGCGCCTGGCGCGCCTGGGCCTTCCCGTCCGCTACGGCACCCCGAACCCGTTCGGGTTCATGGAGCTTCAGGACGTCCAGGAGCTGTCCAACTTCTTCGAACGCCGCGTTTCGGCCTATCAGATCGGCGTCGAGGGCAGCGTCAGCCTCGACGAGGCCTTCTGATCACGCGGCCGGCCCCTGACCCGCTCCGGCGGCACGTCCTAGGCCAGGGACGTGTCGCCGAGCGATTCCAGTAGCTCGCGCAGCGCACCCGTCAGCCGATCCCGCTCGTCCGTGCGGAGCGGCTCCAGGATGCGCGCCTCATTCGCCACGTGCAGCGGGACGAGCTCCTCGATCATCGTCCACCCCCGCTCTGTCAGCCGGACCCGCACCGACCGGCGGTCGCCCTCGTCCCGTATCCGTTCGACGAGGCCCCGGGCCGCCAGCCGGTCGATCCGGTTGGTGATCGCACCGGAGGTCACCATGGCGGCCTTGTTCAGGGCGCCCGCCGTCAGCTCGTAGGGCGGGCCGGACCGGCGCAGCGTGGCCAGCACGTCGAACTCCCACCGCTCCAGCCCGTGCGCGCTGAAGAACTCCTTCAGCTCGCGGTCGAGCAGCAGTGACACCCGGGAGATCCGCCCGACGATTCCCATCGGCCATACCTGCACGTCGGGGCGCTCCCGCCTCCACTGGTCGAGCACCTGGTCCACCGCGTCGCTCATCGCCGCTCCTCTCCACGAGATAAATCTTAACGTTGAACTACTTGACGTTGAAGCTCATGGGGGACATTATCTCACTATTGAGATAATCAATGGGAAGGCAACCAGATGTCCAGCATCGCACCCCGCGCCTCCGGAACGGTCGCGCTCACCGCTCTCACCCCCGTCGTCTGGGGATCGACCTACTTCGTCACCACCGAGTTCCTCCCGCCCGACCGCCCCCTGCTGACCGCCCTGCTGCGGGCGCTGCCCGCCGGCCTGGCGCTGCTGGCCATCACCCGGGTCCTGCCCCGCGGCGCGTGGATCTGGCGGAGCGCGGTGCTCGGCGCCCTGAACATCGGCGCGTTCTTCCCGCTGCTCTTCCTCGCCGCCTACCGGCTCCCCGGCGGCGTCGCGGCCCTCCTCGGCGCGGTCGGGCCGCTGTTCGCGCTCGGCTTCGCCGCCACCCTCCTCTCCGAACGGCCCACCGGGCGGAAGATCCTGGCCGGAATCACCGGGGTCCTGGGGGTCGGCCTGGTGGTCCTGCGCTCCGACGCGGCCCTCGACACCGTCGGGATCATCGCCGGGCTGGCCGGGGCCACGTCCATGGCCGCCGGGACCGTCCTCACCAAGCGCTGGGGCCGGCCCGACGGGGTCGGGGCGCTGACCTTCACCGGCTGGCAGCTCACCGCCGGCGGCCTGCTCCTCGCCCCCGTGGCGCTCCTCGTGGAGGGTGCACCGCCCGCGCTCGACGGACGTGCCATCACCGGCTACCTCTACCTCGGCGTCATCGGCACCGCCGTCGCGTACTGGGTCTGGTTCCGCGGCATCTCCCGCCTCCCCGCCACCTCGGTCTCGTTCCTCGCCCTGCTGAGCCCGCTGTCCGCGGCCGTCATCGGCTGGGCAGCCCTCAGCCAGGCCCTCACCCCGCTCCAGCTCCTGGGCATGGCCATCGCCTTCGGCGGCACCCTGCTCGGCCAGGCCCCCGCGAAGGCCCCCGCGAAGACCCCCGCGAAGACCCCCGCGAAGACCCCCGCGCAGGCTCCCTCGCAGCCCACCCCCGCCGTGCGGTCCCACCGGGACCGGGCGTCATCTGCCGACCTGGCCGCCTGAGACCGACCGGAGCCGAGAACCATGAACCGCATCGATGCACCCGCATCCGCCGAATCCGTCCCCGAGCACGTTTCCCTCAAGCGCTGGCTGGCCGTCGTCGCGGTCGCGGTCGGGACGTTCCTCGTCGTGACGGCCGAGCAACTGCCCGTCGGCCTGCTCACCTCCGTCGGCGGTGACCTCGGAGTCTCCGAGGGCACCGCGGCCCTGATGGTCACCGTGCCCGGCCTGGTCGCCGCCGCCAGCGCACTGCTGGTTCCGGTGGCGATCGGACGCCTGGACCGCCGCACCGTCCTGCTCGGCCTCATCACGCTGATGGTGGTGGCCAACGCGCTGTCGTTCCTCGCCCCCGACTTCCCGATCCTGCTGGCCTCCCGGTTCCTGGTCGGGATCAGCATCGGCGGGTTCTGGGCGCTCGCGGCCGGCATCGCCGTCCGGCTCGTCCCGGACGGTCATGTCGCCCGCGCCACCTCGATCGCCTTCGGCGGCGCCACCGCCGCGAACGTCCTCGGAGTCCCGGCCGGCACCCTGATCGGCGGCCTCACCGACTGGCGCATCGCGTTCCTCACCCTGGCCGGTCTCGGCCTCCTGGCCCTGGCCGCGCTGTTCGTGCTGCTGCCCGCCATCCCCGCCACCCACCCCATCCGGCTCGGCGCCCTGCTCGGCCTGTTCGGCGACCCCGTCGTCCGCGCCGCCACCATGGCCACCTTCCTGCTGGTCAGCGGCCACATGGCGGCCTACACCTTCATCAGCCCCGTCCTCCAGGAGATCTCCGGCATCGACGAGAACCTCATCGGACCGCTGCTGCTCGTGTTCGGCGTCGCCGGGATCGCCGGCACCTTCGTCGCCGGAGCCGCCGCCGGACGCAACGTCCGCGCCACCATCGTCGCCGTCAGCGTCCTGCTCACCCTCGTGCTGGCGCTCTTCCCGCTCGCCGGCGCGACCCAGGCCACCGGCATCGCGTTCCTGATCCTGTGGGGCCTCGCCTTCGGCGGCGTCCCCGTCGGCGTCCAGATGTGGATCTTCAAGGCCGCACCCGACCACGCCGAAGCCGCCACCGCCCTCAACACCGTCATGTTCAACCTCGCCATCGCCGCCGGGGCGCTGTTCGGCGGCCTCGTGGTCGACGGCGTGTCCACCACCGCCGTGCTGTGGTTCGGAGCACTCCTCACCATCCTGACCTTCCTGGCCGTCCGCAGCGGCCGGAAAGCGTGACACGCGGGCACGTTCGCGGGGCGGAGGGGAAAGCCCCATATGGTGTTCCGAACTTTCCTGAGCGGGCAGGCGTTGAAGGGACAACGCTAGGCCGAGGAGGAAGAAGATGGCTTCCATCGTCGACCGGATCAAGAGATTGCTCCGGAGCCCGCAGGGGCAGAAGGCGCGGGCCAGGGCCGAGCGGCTCGCCCGCGACCCGCGCACGCAAGCCAAGGCCCGCCGCCTGCTCACCAAGTTCCGCGGCGGAGGCCGCCGCTACTGATACTCGGCCCCCCAGATCGCTGGACCGGCCCGTCCCCACCCGGGGGCGGGCCTTCGTCGTGGCCGGCACCGGGCGCCTTGCCGTGCGGCCGCCGTCACGTGGGCGAGGGGGCCGCCGAACCGGCGCCGCCGTCCTGAACCTGGCGCTGTATCAGGTGCAGGACGAGGACACCGCCGAGGTAGGCCAGCAGTGCCGGCGCCGGGAGACCTGCCGGGGCGTGGAACTCCGGGCCGGCCAGTGTGACGCCGACGAGCCCGCCCTGCGCGCCCGCCAGCCCCGCGATGGTCAACGCGGTGTACGTTCCCGCGTGCGCGCCCGTCCCACCGCGGGAGTCCGTGCGGTGGGCGGGCCGCAGCCTGCCGCGCCACTCGACCCAGCCGAACAGCGTCATCAGGAAGGCGAGGGTCACCGCCAGGAAGGCCAGCCAGGGAAGCCGCAACAGGACCCACTCGGCGCTCCCGATCGGCGGCTGCGGGAAGATCCCCGTCGGGTAGAGGGCGCCGGCGGCGATCACCACCGCCGTCATGTGCCACAGGAACGCGGTCAGGATCACCGCGTTGACTCCGACCACGGCCGTCCAGACGCGGGTTCGCCGCAGCCACCGGTCGGCGCGGTCGCGCAGCAGCAGCACCAGCCCGGTCTGGGCGGCCGCGAGGGACAGCAGCGCCACGGTCGGCGGAGAGGTGTTCTGCACCTCGGCGCCGGGGACGGCGACCATGCTGACCGGGTACGGCCCGGCCAGCGTGAGCAGCACCAGGCACCCCAGTCCCCCGGTGAACAGCGGCAGCGCCACCGTCCATCGTGTCGGGAGCCGCCCGTCCTGCCAGGCGAACCCGATCTGGTGGACGGCCAGCCACATCAGCACGAAATTGGCCGTGCCGCCGTGGGGCAGGTCGAACCCCAGCCGGGCGACGTCTCCGGCTCCGACCAGGACGGCCAGGAGGACGGGGACCGCCAGCCCCCATCGCCGGTGCAGGGCGTGCATCGCGGGCGCGAGGACGACGACGCCGACGTAGACGGTGAGGAACCACAGCGGGATCCGCGCCAGCCAGACCGCGCGTCCGATCGACTCGGGGTCGGCGCCGAGGGCGCGGGCCACCATGGCCGACGCCGCCATCACGACGAGAAACGCCGTGGTAGGACGCAGCAGCCGGTCGGTCCGGCTCAGCAGCCAGTCCCGCCGGCCCACACCGCGCTCCCGGGACGATCTCAGCGAGGCGGCGTTCGCGAACCCCCCGACCAGGAAGAACACCGGCATGACCTGGAAGAACCACGACAGCCGGTGCGCCCACGGCAGGACCTCCAGGACGTGAACGCCGTCCAGGCCCCCGCGGTCGTAGATCACCACCGTGGCCAGCCAATGACCGGTCACCACCAGGAGGATCGCGACCGCGCGGAGCAGGTCGGCCCACCGTTCCCGGTACGGCGGCGTGCGCTCGGCCAGGCTGCGCAGTCCGCGGGCCTTCGGCCGGGCGTCACCGGCGGCGCCGTCGGACATGGTGATGGGGTCACCCCCTCTCGTCCGCAAGGATTTCCCCTGCTGGGGGGCCCAACCCCCGAGCGGCTCCCGGCCGTGTGCGGGGCAAGTCGCCCGTCGGATGACGGATTCGGTGTGCCTCCTCCGCGTTTAGCGTCACCAGGCGGAGGACTACGCCGAAGGAGAATCCATGGCCGACAGGCCCGTTTCGCGGCCCCCGGACACACCGAAGGTCACGGCCCTGCGCAGGGCGCTGGCCTCGC
Organism: Actinomadura sp. 3N407; assembly: GCF_052245875.1. Taxonomy (NCBI): domain Bacteria; kingdom Bacillati; phylum Actinomycetota; class Actinomycetes; order Streptosporangiales; family Thermomonosporaceae; genus Actinomadura; species Actinomadura sp. 3N407. Next base: position 232,587 of record NZ_JBQQBP010000002.1, on the reverse strand, counting down.
TGCCGGGTGCCGTGGTCGCCTACTCGGGCGGTGTGGACAGTTCGCTGCTGGCCTACCTCGCACACCGGGAACTGGGGGAGCGGGCCGTCGCGGTGACCGCCGACTCGCCGTCGCTGGCCCGGTCGGAGCTGGCGGACGCCCGCGCCCAGGCGGCACGGCTGGGGATGCGGCACCGGGTGGTGACGACCGGCGAGCTGGACGACGAGCGGTACGCGGCCAACCGCGCCGACCGCTGCCGGTTCTGCAAGGAGGCCCTGGTCTCGGTGCTGAACGCGGTGGCGGCGGAGGCGGGGGACTGGCCCGTCCTGCTCGGCGTGAACACCGACGACCTCGGTGACCACCGGCCCGGTCAAAGCGCCGCCCGCCGGATGGGGGCGCGGTTCCCCATGGTGGACGCGGGGCTCAGCAAGGCGGACGTGCGGCAGGCCGCTCATGGGTTGGGGCTGCCCACGTCGGACAAACCCGCCTCGGCGTGCCTGTCGTCACGTCTCGCCTACGGTGTGCCGGTCACGCGGGAGGCGCTGCGGCGGATCGAGGACGCCGAGGACGGGCTGCGGCGCGCCGGATTCGGCGGACGGTTCCGGGTGCGCGACCAGGGAGGTGATCTGGCGCGGATCGAGGTGGAGGCCACGGACATCGCGCGCGCCGCCGACCGGGCGTCCGAGATCGTCGCCCTGCTCAAGGACGCCGGTTTCCGCTACGTGACCCTGGATCTGGAGCCGTACCGGCAGGGCAGCCACAACGCCGTGCTCGGCCTCCCCGTCGTCCGGGTGGGAAGCGGCACATGACCGCCGACGTCGATGAATTGGGCTTCGCCCGAGTCGACATCGGGCGGGGCCGCCGCCGCGGCCATCCGGAGGCGGTGTTCTGCGAGGGCAAGACGACGGCGGAGGTCGTCGCGATCGCCGAAAGCCTGACCCGCGCGGGCGCGACCAACGTGCTCGCGACCCGCGCGTCCGCCGAGACCCTGCTGGCGCTGCGCACGGCGTTCGCCGGGACGGTGGTGCACGAGCGCGCCCGGCTGGCCGTCCTGTCGCCGGCCGCGCGGCGCGGCACCGGACGGGTCGAGGTCGTGTGCGGGCGGCCCGAGGACGAGCCCGCCGCCGAGGAGGCGGCGCTGGTCGCGGAGGCGATGGGCAGCCGGGTCGTGCGGCGCTACGACGCGCCGGTGCACGACCCCGCCGCCCTGCCCGGCTGGCTCCGCGAGCAGGACGGACCCGAAGTGTTCATCGTCGCCGACGGGACGGGCGGGGCCCTGCCGACGCTGGTGTCCGGTCTGGTGGACCGCATGGTCATCGCGCTTCCGACGTCGGCGAGCGGCGACCTGCCGGCGCGCGCCGCGCTGCTGTCGGCACTGAACGCCTGCTCGCCGGGCGTGGTCGTGGTCAACATCGACAACGGGTACGGCGCCGGATACGCCGCACACCTCATCAACACGCGGGGGGACGCGTGAGCCGCCCGATCGTCGCCGCCGCCGACGCCGGAGACCTCGACCCGGACCGGGTGCGCGAGCGCGTCAAGGAGTTGCTCGCCCGCGATCCCGAGGCCGCCTTTCTGCGGCGCGCCTCGCCGGATCAGTACGAGGCGGCGCGCGAGGCCGCTCCGGACGCCGTCCACCACCGGCGGTCCGGGCTCGTGGTGCTGACCCGTCCGCGTCCCCGCCCCTGTTCCCGGACGCCGCTGCCGGTCGCGGTCGTCTCGGCGGGGACGGCCGACCTGCCGGTGGCGGAGGAGGCGATGGCGGCGGCGGCCACGTTCGGCCTGGCCGCCACGCTGACCGCCGACGTCGGCGTGGCGGGGCTGCACCGCCTGCTCGCGGTGCGGGAGGAACTCGACCGGGCGCGGCTCCTCATCGTCGTGGCGGGCATGGACGGCGCGCTGCCCTCGGTCACGGCGCGGTTGTCGTCCCGCCCGGTGGTGGCGGTGCCGACCAGTGTCGGCTACGGCAGTTCGGAAGGCGGTCTGGCGGCCTTGGCGGCGCTGCTGACCTCGGGCGCACCGGGCCTGGCCGTCACCGGAATCGACGACGGCCTAGGGGCCGCGGTACTAGCGCGGAGGTTGCTCACTTGAAGACGGTCGCCTACTTCAACTGCTTCGCCGGGGTCGCCGGCGACATGGCACTCGGTTCGCTGCTCGACGCGGGCGCCGACCTCGACGAGGTGCGCGCCATGCTCAAGGGCCTGGACGTTCCCGGCTGGTCCCTGGACACCGAGCAGGTGTCGCGGCGCGGGATCGCGGCGACCCGCGCGGTCGTGTCCGTCGAGGACGACGCCGTTTCGCGGACGCACACGGTCATCGCCGACGTGGTCGGGTCCGCGCCGCTGCCGGGCCGCGTGCGGGACCGTGCGCTGGAGGTGTTCCGGACCCTCGCCGAGGCCGAGGGGCGGGTGCACGGGCTCCCCCCGGAGGACGTGCACTTCCACGAGGTCGGCGGGCACGACGCGATCGTCGACATCGTCGGGACGTGCGCCGCGCTCGAGACGCTCGGGGTGGACGAGGTGCGGGCCGCGCCGGTCCCCGTCGGACGCGGCTTCATCCGGTGCCGCCACGGCCTGATTCCCAACCCGGGCCCCGCGGTCGTCGAACTGCTGGCCCGCGCCCGCGCACCCGTCCACGGGCACGACGTCGACGCTGAGATGAGCACCCCGACCGGGACGGCGCTGCTGGTCACCCTCGCCGACGCATTCGGCGCGATGCCGGCGATGACCGTCACGGGGAACGGCTTCGGCGCGGGCACGAAGATCTTCGGTGACTTCCCGAACGTGACCCAGGTCGTCCTGGGCGAGGTCGCCTGACACACGGGTACGGGCACCGCCGGACGACGTTGGCCGGCGGTGCCCGTGCTCAGTGGACCCGTGCTCAGTGGACGCGTGCTCAGCGGCGCCAGATCCGGTGGTGGCGCATGGAGGGCGGCCTCGGCCGCGTGGACTCCCACTTGCGGCGCCACTCCGACGCCTCCGGGCCGCGCGGGGCGCGGCGGCGGTCCGGGGAGTGCATGGAGGCCCACCAGCCTTCGTCGTGCTCGACCCAGAGGCGCCCGACCTCGTCCTCAAGGCGGCCGTTGAACGCGCCCGTCGACTCGTCCGGCTCGGGCGCGAGCGGCCGGCCGTACCGCACGGACACGACCGGACGGCCGCGCTTCGGCCAGAACCCGCCGCGCGGCATCGCCTGGTACGTGCCGCGCAGCACCAGCGGGACGGCCGGGATGCCGTGCTCGCGGCACAGCAGCGCGGCGCCCATCCGGAACCGGCGCGCCCAGCCGTCCGGCGACCGGGTCCCCTCCGGGTAGATGAGCAGGCTCCACCCGTCCTCGATGAGTTCGGACGCCAGTTCGAGGGACCGTTCGACGCCGCGCCGCTCGATCGGGAACGCGTTGAAGGTGAGCGCGGTGGCGACGGCGCGCCAGCGGGCGTCGAAGAAGTAGTCGGCCGCCGCCGCGACCGCGACCTGGCGGCGCAGCCGGACGGGCAGCGAGCCGAGGATCAGCGGTGTGTCGAGGTGGCTGGCGTGGTTGGCGACGAACACGGCCGGGCCCTGCATGCCTTCGAGCAGGTCCAGGCCGTGGACCTCGGGTCGGGTCTGGCTCCAGGTGACGGTTCTGAGCACGCCGTCGAACGCGACCGTCCGGGCCGCGGCGGCGAGGGGCGTGCGCGCCCATTCGGTGGGGAACGGCCGCGTGCGCGGCCCCTCCGACCACGGCTGCGCGGACCGGGGCGCGGGGGCGCGGCCGCGCCAGTCGCGTCCGCGCCGCAGCAGCCGGATCTCCTGCACCAGTTTCATCCTGCCCCCGCTCATCGGACGGCCCCGCTCATCGGACATCCGCCAGCGTCATCGGCGGGGTGTGCAGGTAGGTGAGGCTGGGGCTGCGGCCGACCGTCTCGCCCGCCATCTCCAGGGCGTCGGCGAGGGTGCTGGCCGCGCGGAACCCGAGCCGGGCCGCGACCCGCCGGTCGGCGCCCACGCAGATGACGTCGCCCAGGTGGGCGCGCGCGTGCGCACCCCAGTACCACATGTAGAACGGGTGGACGCCGTGGTAGGCGTACGAGTTCCGGTACAGGTGGACGTACCAGGGGTCGGTGGCGTACTGCTCCTCGTACTTCGTCTCGATCGTCGCCGGGTCCGTCGTCTGCGTCAGCACCTCCTCGTAGAAGTCGATGTAGCTGGGGTGGTGCAGCGGATGGAACTCCGACTTCATCGGGTGGTACATGATGAGGGCGCCGCCCTCGCGGACGAGGGGCTTCCCCCGGTACATGTTGAAGTAGTAGCCGAGCCCCAGGCTGTACACGAGGATCGGGTTCATCACCGAGTTGACGTTGTAGGGGCACAGGTACGGCAGGCCCAGCATCAGGACGTCCGACTGGCCGTGCACCTCGGTGAGCTGCTGGCGGTGCACGGCGGCGAGCGTCCGCTCGTGGACGACGTCGGTGGCGCCCGCGGTCACGCCGGTGACCCCGTACGGCGCCCGCATCCCCTGCCACACCCGGTGCCGCGCGCCGGCGGGGGCCACGTCGTTGGCGCGTTTGGCGGCGAGGAACTTCGCCTGGTCCTTCAGCGTCCACTCCCACTCGCGCTTGTTCAGGAACTCGAACGGCGACGGGAACTGGTCGTTGTTGAGGGTGCACTCGATGTGGAAGACCCGCACCGACTCCGACAGCAGCTCGTGCATCCGGTCGTAGGAGTGGTGCATCGCCGAGTTCGGCGGGTCGTTGAACGAGCGGGAGTGCCGCAGCGTGTGGACGTTGTGGTGGTGGCGTAGGCTCTTGTACGAGGCGAGCCCGACCGCGACGGACTTCGCGCCGCCGTTCATGGCCACCAGGTTGATGTTCACGTACACGAGGAGGTCGCTCTCGGCGGCCCGCCGGTTGATCTCGACGTCCTCGCCGTGCCGGGTCTGCCCGAGCGACTTGAGGTCGTCGGCGTCTTCGGCGTCGTGGTTGCGAAGCTTGTCCGGCCAGAAGGAGTCGAACACGCGCTCGCCGACGATGTGCTTGATCTCGGCGGGCGTCATCCGCCGGTGCAGGGCGTTCCCGGCGATCAGCTCGACGTCGTCCACGCCGGCGGACGCGGCCATCTCCAGCACCTGCTCGATCACCCGCTGCCGGACGTCGGGCGCCCGCATCGGCGGCAGCGGCAGCGACAGGTCGTCGAACACGATCGTCAGCCGCATGCCGGAGTGCAGCAGCTCGGGCAGCGGCTCGCTGCCGAGCGGGTGCAGCAGCGCGTCGCGGATCCGGCCGGTCACGTCGCGGACGCCCGGCAGGGAGTCCGGCGGGTAGATCACGCGGGTGCCGAGCGGGAACCGCTCCAGCCGGAACCCCTCTCCCTCGTGCACCAGGATCGGGGGCGTCCGCTCGTCCACCTCCAGCACGAGTCCCGGTCTGCTCATTCAACGGCTCCTTCGCGATCGAGATGGTCGGTGCTGTCGCCGTTCAGCGCGGCGGCCGCGGCGCGCGGGCCGGTGCTGTCCTGCGGGCCGCCGTTCTGCGGGGCGAACGCGATCTTGACGCTGCCCGAGCGGCCGGCCGACAGCGCGTGCGACAGCGCGTCCCGCCAGCGGGTGAGGGGGTAGACGCTGTCGACGAAGCCGTCGAGGGCGTCGTGGGAGGCCAGGTCGATCGCGGCCTGGAAGTCGTCCGCGCCGCGGCTGGCGTAGGAGCCGACGATGTTGAGTTCCCGGAACCATGCGGGCGTCAGGTCGGCGGGCTTGGACGGCATGCCGGAGAGCAGCACCGTCCCGCCCGCCCGGACGAGCCGCAGCGCGGTGTCGAGGCCCTCGCCGCCGGTGCATTCGACGACGATGTCGGCGCCGCCGAGCAGGTACCCGGGGCCGAGTTCGGGACGGACGAGGGAGCCGCCGGTGATGCGCCGCAGCCCGCGCAGCGCCGCCGACGGGTCGATGGTCTCCGTCGCGCCGAGCGCGCGTGCCCGCCGCCGCTGCCCGGCGTGCCGGGCGATGACGGTGATCGGCCCGGCGGCGGTCAGCCCGCGGAGCGCGAGGACGGTCAGCAGCCCGACGGTCCCGGCGCCGACCACGACGATCGACGTGCCGCGCGGAACGTCGATGCGGCGCACGGACCGCACCGCGCACGCGAGCGGCTCCGAGAGCACGGCCCGTTCGGACGGCAGCGACTCCGGCACCCGGTGGAGCTGGCTGTGGTGCGCGACGAGGCGTTCCGACCAGCCGCCCCCCGTGTCGGCGCAGAACCCGGTCTGCAGCCCCGACGAGATCCTCCCGGCGTTGACGTGGTCGCATCTGTTCGCGTGGCCGCTCGCGCAGGGTTCGCACGGGCCGGTCCCGCGCGCCCGGCACGGCAGCACCGGGTCGATGACCACGCGCGTCCCGGCGGGCATGTCGCCGGCGTCGTCGAGGAGTTCGGCGACGACCTCGTGGCCCGGCACGAACGGCATCGACGTCAGCGGCCCCAGATACGGGGACACCTTCCCCGCCGCCATCGCCAGGTCGGACCCGCAGATCCCCGACAGGACGGTCCGCAGCCGCACCCAGCCGGGGCCGGGCTTGCCGGGCGGCTGACGGTGCGACAGCCGCAGCGGCGCGAGGGAGGGGACGGCCGCGGGGCGCAGCCGTCCGGGCAGCCGCGCCGCGGCGAGGTAGCGGGCGGGTGAGCGGTGGTACTCCAGCGCCAGGATCATCGGGCCTCCTCCAGTGCCGCGTCCAGCAGCGTGGACACGGCCCCGGCGTCGCCGTCCCAGTCCGTGATCGTCCAGCGCTGCCGCTTGGCGTGCCGGTACAGGCGGGCGTCGGGGTTGACGGCGACCGGGTGGCCGACCTGCTCCAGGACGGGCCGGTCGGAGTAGTGGTCCCCGTACGCCCAGCTCCCGGCCAGGTCGACGCCCTCCTCGCCGGCCCACGAGCGCAGCCACGCGGCTCGCGCCTCACCGATGAGCGGGGGCTGTTCGAAATGCCCGGTGCAGCGTCCGTCGACGACCCGCAGCCGGGCCGCGAGCACGTCGTCGAACAGGGTGCGGAGCGGCGCGACGAAGACGTCCACGGTCCCGGTGAGCAGCACCGTGCGGTGCCCGGCGGCGCGATGCCCGCGGATCCGGCGGATCGCCTGCGGCCAGGCCCGCCGCAGCAGCACGTCCCCCAGCCGCTGCCGCGCGAGGGCGCGCAGCTGCGCCTCGTTCGCGCCCTCGTAGCGGCGGACGAACTCGCGCAGGAACTCGCCGCGGTCTCGGTGCTCGGTGCGCAGGTAGCGGGGCGCGGACCGCAGCACGGGCAGCAGCGTCCCCGCCCACGACCGGACGGGCACGTCCAGCAGCCGCGCCCACAGGTGCGCCTCCACCACGTCGGACGCGACGATCGTGCCGTCGAGGTCGAACACGGCCGCGACGTCCCGCCGCTCCTCGAACCGCACTGCGGGCGCGGGCGGCCGTCCCGACGTCAGCGCCGGGCGCGGCTCCGGGTGGTGCGGCGGCGCGAGGCGGAAGGCGGCCGTCACGGCGGGGCAGTGCACCTCGCCCAGGTAGTGCGCCCAGTCGATGACCGCCGAGTCGCAGCCCTCGCCGTCCGGCAGCGAACGGTCGAGCGCGACGGTGCCGGAGTCGGCGTACACGACCTCGGCGGCGCCGTAGGCCCCGTACAGGTCGCGGTAGCGGCGCAGCATCCGCACCTCGCGTCCCTGCTTGTACAGGTTGCGCTGCCAGCCGCGGGTCCGGTCCCCGCTGGGGAGCAGCAGCAGGGCGCGTTCGGCGATGTCCATCGCGCGTTCCGCCGTGCCCAGCATCTTCTCGGCGCGGCCGTCGCTGAGCAGCGCCACCTCGCGGGGGCGGATGGCGCCGCGCCCGTCGGTGCCGGGCAGCGGATGCTCGGTGAAGTAGCCCTGGACGATCTCGACCAGCCGCTGCAGCGTGAGCGGGTTCCGGGCGCCGGACCCGACGTGGTAGTAGGCGGGGGCGCCCGGCTCCGGTACCGCCGCGGCGGCGCCGAGCAGCGCGTTCACCACCAGGTCGACCGGGATGATGTCGACGATCCCGTCCGGGATGCCGGCGAGCGCCCGCAGCATCCCCTGCCCGTAGGCGAGGATCAGCGGGTCGGCCATCTTGAACCCGTCGATCCAGCCGGGGTACGGGTGCCGCAGCGCGCTCTCCACGATCGCGGGGCGGACGATCGACAGCGGCAGCTCACGGGCGGTGTCCTCGGCGGCGCGTTCCCCGAGGGCCTTGGTGAGCGTGTACACGTCCGGCCAGCCGAGGCTGCGGGCGCGTTCCCGCCCGTAGTCGGTCAGCCTGGTGTCGACCTCCTCGCGGCGGCGGCGCTCGGTGTCGGCGGCGACGGCGGTCGGGCCCGCCTTGCCCTGCTCGCGGAGCGCGGCGGCGCGCAGCCGGCCGAGGACCTCGGGCCGCCGGGAGTCGCGTTCGACGGACCGGCGCGCGTCGACCGCGCACTCGAGCTCGGTGGCCCAGTCGACGGCGTGGTCGAGGGTGGTCTCCGGGACGACGCCCTTGCGGGAGCCCGCGACGTAGGCGGTGGAGACGTGCACGATGTGCGGGGACTTCCCGGACCGTTCCCCGGCGCGCCTGGCGGACTCGTACAGGTTGATCGTGCCGACGACGTTGGTCGCGAACGCCTCGTCGATCGGCGGGTCGAACGACACGATGGACGCGCCGTGGATCAGCACGTCCACATCGTCCGGCAGCTCCGGCACGGACTCGGTGATGTCGGCCGCGACGACCCGCACCCGCTCCCGCACGATCTCGCGGGCCGCGTCCTCGCCGGCCCGCTCCCGCCACGGCGCGAACACCGGCTTGGCGATCACCTCGTCGAGCCGCTGGTCGGCGGTGACGCCGGGCCGCTCCCGCAGCAGCGCGACGATCCGCGTGTCGGGGTATCCGGACAGCAGGCGCTCCAGGAGGGCCTGCCCGATGAACCCGGTGACGCCTGTGAGCAGGACGGTACGCCCCGCCAGGCCGCTGATCATGCCGGTTTCCCGTGAGGGGGCGACCCCCCGCTCTCCCCGGTTCGCTTCGCTCATGCTGCCTGCTCCCTGTGTACGCCGGCATGGGCGAGCGCCCAGTCGGAGGCGAGTTGGGGGATGCGGTGGCGCGGCAGGCGCTCCAGTGAGCGGCGCCTCGCGTCCTCCGCGAGGGTCGCGTCGGCGAACCCGGGCAGCCCGGCGATGGTGGCGTCGATGCGGCGCAGCCGGTCGAGCCCCGCCTGGTCGCCGAACAGCCACACGAGGGAGAAGTCGCTCTCCTCCTGCGGGCGCAGGCCCGTCCCCACCGGGGCCCACAGCCGTTCCATGGCCCACCTGGCGAGGCGCCGCGCCCGCGGGCTGCGTTCCAGCCGGAGCCGCGCCTGCGCCCGGTAGAACGCGAAATGGCGGCGTTCGTCCTTGATGATGCGCTGCAGGATGTCGCGCAGCACCGGATTCTCGGTCTTCTCGATCATCGCCTGGTAGCTGTTGATGGCGCTGAGCTCGTTCATCGCGCCCCACGTCATCTGGATGGCGATGAACTCCCTGGTGAGCGCCGAGCCGAGCATCGAGACGAGGTGCCCGGTGTAGACCCCGCGGCCGAGCGCGCGGCGGATCCGCTCGTTGCGGGCCGTCTTCGTCGGATACGGCGAACCGGCGCGCACCTTCTCCCGGTCCGGCGCGAGCGTGAAGCCCGCCTCGCCCAGGAACCGGGAGAACGCCTCACCGTGCCAGAACTCCTCGTAGATCCAGCAGCTCATGAACGCCGTGATCTCCGGGTCGAACGCCGCCCGCGTGGCCAGCAGGTCCCGGGCGTACATCACGGTGTGCGTCTCGATGTCCATCATGAAGGTCAGGCAGCGGGCCTCCTCGCCCGAAACCGGGTAGGACGCGATGTCGTCCCACGCCACGCCCGACAAATCGACCGCCCTGGAGTTGCGCACATAGCGGTCAAGGTCGAAATCCTGCGTCATGCCGGGAACGCTAGGCACGGAAGGGAAGAGGCGAATCCGTCATGTGACGGGGCTCTTCCACCGCCCCCGCGCCCGCGCTGAGCGGGATCTCCGCGACGAGCGTGAACCCGCCGTTCCCGTCCGTTCCGGCCGACAGCGAGCCGCCGAGGACGCCGGTCCGGACGGTCAGGTTCGACAGGCCCTTGCCCGTGCCGGGGTCGGATCCGGTGAACGACGGCGGGATGACGCCGTCGTTGCCGACCGTGAGCCGCACGTTCCCGTGGTGGACGGTGACCGTGATGTCGCAGCGCTCGGGATGCGCGTGCCGCAGGACGTTGGTGACGGATTCGCGCAGCACGGCGGCCAGCGTACCGTCCACCGGGGAGGACGGCGGCAGGTCCCGCAGGTCGGGCAGCTTCAGGTGGACCTCGGCGCCCGCGGCGGTCAGCGCGGCACGCGCCGACACCGCCTCGTCCCGCAGCGACAGGGCCCTGTCCTCCTCGGCGACCGCGCGGGCGTCCGCCCGCGACCGCTCGGCGAGGTCGGCCAGCTCGCCCAGCTCGGCCGCCGCGCGCACCGGATCGGCGGTCACCAGCCGCCGCGCCAGCTCCGCCTTGACCGTGATCGTCGACAGCCCGAGCCCGAGCAGATCGTGGACGTCGCGGGAGATGCGCAGCCGCTCGTGCAGCGCCGCCATCCGCGCCAGCCGCTCACGGGCGACATCGACCTCCCGTGCCAGCTGCGGGAGCCGGTACAGCGCGTACACGACCACGCCGATCTGCACCGAGACCGCGCACGTGTAGAGGTAGAACAGCGCCCCGTACGAGGCCCACAGCGCCGGGACGCACCACAGGACGATGGTCAGCGAGAACAGGATCCACGCCCACCGCCCGCGCGACACCAGCAGCACCGACCCGGTCGCCAGGCACGCCATCGTCGCCCACTCCGGGCCGAGCAGCGCGTACGGCACGAAGATCAGCAGCACCTGCGCGGACAGCGTCCACGCCCCGGCCCTCGGCCGCCGCCCGCGCAGCACGGTCGAGGAGTGCCGGAGCTGCAGCGCCGAGATCGCGACCGCCACGACCGCCGCCGCCCCGGTCACCCGCCACGAACCGTCCGTCCCCGTATGGACGTACATGACCTGCTGCCAGCCGAAGCCGACGGTCACGAACACCAGGATCGTCCAGGCCAGGCGCGACTGCGTCACGCGTCCCGGCCGGTGCCGCCGGGGGGAGGGGCCCTGCAGCGCGCCGACGATCGACCGGACGTCCGTCGCCGCGCGCCGCGCGGTGCGGGCCACCTCGTCCAGGTCGTCGCGGGCCGCGGCCGCGTCGAGCGGCAGCCGCTCGCGGGCGCGGCGGCTCACCATCTCGACCCGGGTGAGCGCCGCTCCCAGCACCGCGCGCAGGCTGCCCGCCGCCTCCAGCCGCTCCCGCGCCGCCGCGGCCGCCGCGAACTGCGTCCGGGTGGCGTGCAGTTCCCGGACGAACCCGGACAGCCGCGTGAGCGCGTACATCGACAGCCCGACGTTCATCGTCGCCATCACGCAGAACGACACGTCCTGCGGAGACCAGCCCTGGTAGTACCGCAGCAGGCCCTCCGCCGCCGCGACGAGCCCCACCAGGAACCACGACAGCGGCGGGCGCAGCAGAAGCAGCATCGCTCCGGCGAGGAACCCGCCCACGACGGGATACCAGTGCGTGCCGAACACCAGCAGCGGCAGCAGCGCCAGCGCCGACTGCACCGCCAGATGCGTCACGATCACCCACCGGCGGGGCTGCTGCGAGCGCGGGCCGTACAGGACGAGCAGCCACTGCACCCCGAAGATGCCGGTGATCACGATGGTGGCCGACAGCAGCATGTGGGACGGGCCGGTCTCGGCCTGCTTCAGCAGCCGGGTCTGCAGCATCAGCACCAGGTACATGCCGGTGATCACGCGCGCGAACAGCGGTGTCCGGCCCGCGAGGCCCCCTGAAGCAGGTGCAGGCCCCGCCGGCTCGTCTCGTCGCCGAGCGGATCCGTCCCGTCGCGCCACGTTCACCGGCCCCCCAACGCCGTCTCCTCGGATGATGAAACGCCGGGGCCGTACGATCAAGGGAAATAAGCGACTGAATATTTTTGTGGCGTGGGCGTCAGGGGGCGGGCGGGACGTGTCAGGCGGGGCGGTCCGCGCCGGCCTCGGCGGCCGGGACGTACCGGTGCAGCTCGGCGCGGGACGCGACGCCGAGCTTCGGGAACGCCTTGTACAGGTGGTAGGCGACCGTGCGGTGGCTCAGCCGCAGCCGCGCCGCGATCTGCCGGTTGGTCGCGCCCGTCATCGCCAGCCGGACCACCTGCATCTCCTGCGCGGTCAGCCGCCCCGGCGGATCGTCCCCGCCGGCGCGCACCCCCTGGCCGGCGGCGCGCAGCTCCCCGCGGGCCCGCTCCGCCCACGGGACCGCGCCCAGCCGCTCGAAGATCTCCAGCGCGGCGCTCAGCCGCGCCCGCGCCTGCGCGCGGCGCCGCGACCGGCGCAGCCACTCGCCGTACAGAAGCTCCGTCCGCGCGCGTTCGAACGGCCGCCCGCCCCGCCGGTGGGACGCGAGCGCGAGCGTGAAATGCCGCTCCGCCTCGCCGTCCCCCGTGGTCGAGGGCGGCGTGGCCGAGGACGCCTTGGTCGTGGGCAGCGCGGTCGTGGGCAGCGCGGTCGTGAGCAGTGCCCGGCAGCGTGAGGCGACACCGTCCGCCCACGGCTGCCCGGCGTTGCGGGCGAACGCCGCCAGCCGCGCCATCGGCTCGTGGCCCGCGTCGGGACGGCCCGACGCGACGGCGGCCTCCACGGCGTCGGCGAGCGCGAGGATCACCGGCGGGGCGTGCGCCGGCGAGCCGGGATGCGCGTCCTGGAGGTGTTCGAAGGCGTCCTCGGGACGGCCCAGACCGAGGGCGAGCAGGCCGAGCGCGTCACCGACCCGCTCGTCGGCGGACAGCGCGCGGCAGCGGACCTCGTCGCCCTCGATCGCCGCCTGCCGCGCCTGGACCAGGCGTAGTGCCGCGGCCTGCCGGCGCTGCCCCGCCTCCTCCGCGATCTCCAGCGCCTCGCGGGTCAGCGCCCGCGCGTCGTCGTGCGCGCCGTGGAAGAGCCGCGCCCACGCCTGGACGGCGAGCGCGCGCGGCACGAGCGCGAGCCGCCCGCGTTCGCGGGACCGGGCGACCAGCTGCGCCGACATCTCGGCGGCGGCCGCGTCGTCGCCGATCAGGAGGGCGACCTCGGCGCCGAGCAGCCGCAGCCGCTCGTCCGGCTCCCCGCCCGCGTCGCCCAAGAGCCGCCGGGCGGACGCGACGTCATCGTCGAGCAGCGCCGACAGCGCCCGGACCAGGACCGACGCGCCGGCGTGCCGGTCCCTCGCCTCGACGGCCGTCTCCCGGTCACCGCACGACCACGCGTGGAACAGTGCCTCTTCGAGCATCCGCGCGCGGATGCGCCGATCGCCGCAGCTCCGGGCCCGTTCCAGCAGCAGGCGCCCGGCGGCCTGCGGCACGCCGTGCTCCAGCTCGACACCCGCCCGCACGACATCGACGTGCGCCCGCGTCTCCTGGGCGGAGCCCGCCCGGGCCGCCTCGTCGGCCAGGGTCCGGGCCCGTCCGGGCCGTCCGCCGGCCAGTTCCGCCTCCGCCGCCGCCACCAGCCGCCGGGCGCGCACCTCCGGTTCCCCGGCGAGGCGGGCGGCGCGCTCGTAGGCGAAGGCAGCGGCGGACGGGCCGCCCCGGTCCCCGATGTCGCCGGCCGCCGACTCCAGCTCCGCGGCGACGCCGTCGTCGGTCCCGAGGGCCGCGGCGGCCAGATGCCGGACCCGCCGGCCCCCGTCGCCCGCCCGCGCGTGCACCTCGGCGAGCGCCCGGTGGACGGCGATCCGCCGGGTGACCGGGACGCCCTGGTAGGCGGCGGCGCGGGCCAGCGGATGCCGGAAACCGATCGCGGTGCGGGTCACCGCCACCAGCCCCGCCTCCTCGGCCGCTTCCAGCGCGTCGAACGGCACGCCCAGGCGCCGGGCCGCCTGGACCGCGACACCCGGCTCACCGGTGTCGTCGGCGGCCACGACGGCGAGCAGCACCCGCGCCGGCTCGGGCAGGCCGCGGACGGCCCGCTCGAACTCCGCCGGGACGTGGGCGAGCCGCCCCGACCCGGCGGCGGCGAACTCGATGAGTGCCAGGGGGTTGCCGCGCGCCTGCCCGACGATGCGGTCACGCCGCTCCGCCGCGGTGTGCGGCGCCCGCTCGTCCAGCAGGAGCCGCGCGTCCTCGGCGCCGAGGCCGGTCAGGTGAAGTTCGGGGAGTCCCGTCCGGGGCCACGCGGCCGCGTCGTCCCGCACCGCGATGAGGAAGACGACGTCGCGGGCGGCGACCCGGCGGGCGGCGAACAGCAGCGCGTCCGCCGATTCCCGGTCGAGCCACTGCGCGTCGTCCATCAGGCACAGCACCGGCGTGTCCGCCGCCGGGCCGCCGAGCAGCGTCAGCAGCGCCAGCCCGACGAGAAGCCTCTCCTCCGCGCGCGGCCGGGCGAGCCCCAGCGCGGCCTTCAGCGCGTCCGCCTGCGGAGCGGGCAGATCCTCGAACCCGGCGTCGCCGAGCAGCAGATGCAGGGCCGCGAACGGAACGTCGGCCTCCCCCTCGATCCCGCCGCCGCGCAGGACGCGCATCCCCGCCGCGCCCGACTCGGCATGGTCGAGCAGCGCGGTCTTCCCGATCCCGGCCTCACCGCGCAGAACCAGGACCCCGCCGCCCGCACCGGCCCGCGCACGTCCCACGAGCCGATCGATCTCGGCGACCTCGGCCGCGCGCCCGTACAGCGACTGCCCCATGCCCCGGAGCGTGTCATCGCGCGTTCGCCCTGCCCAGTGCGCCCCTCACCGATCCGCATGTGAATCGCCCGGGGGTGCGACCATGCGTTTCTCACATCGGCGCCACACCTGCCGAACGCGGCCACATCCGGCCATGCCGGGGACGGCTCAAACCCAGCCGAACTCGCCGGCGATGCGGACGGCGTCGATCCGGTTGCGCGCGTTCAGCTTGGTGATGCAGCTCGCCAGATAGTTGCGTACGGTGCCGACCGTCAGGCTGAGCGCCAGCGCGATGTCGTCCACGTCCGCGCCCTCGGCCGCCAGCCGCAGCACCTGCGCCTCCCGGGGCGTGAGCGGGCTCTCCGGCTGGCGCAGCGCCACCAGCGCGAGCTGCGGGTCGACCACCTGCTCGCCCGCCGCGACCCGGCGGATCGCCGCGGCCAGCTCCTCGGGAGGCACGTCCTTGAGGACGAAGCCGTTCGCGTGCGCGTCCAGCGCCCGCCGCAGGTCGCCGGGGCGTCCGAGCCCGGTCAGGATGAGCACCCGGCACTCGGGCAGCCGCTCGTGCAGCTCGGCCGCGGCGGTGACGCCGTCCATGCCGGGCAGGTCGACGTCCAGGACCGCCACGTCCGGCCGGTGCCGCAGCGCCGCCTCGACGATCGCGTCGCCGCTCTCGATCTCCGCCACGACCTCCAGGTCGGGCTCCAGGTCCAGCAGGCCGGTCAGCGCGCCGCGCAGGAGCGCGACGTCCTCGGCCAGCAGGATCCGGATCGCCCCGGGCACCGTCTCCACCGGTCCCCGGGAGAAGTCACCGTCCAGGCCCGCCATCGCTGATCACGTCCTCCACGATCACCCGTCCGGGGACTTCCTATGCTCGCGGAAGACCGCCCTGATGAACAGTTCGGTGTGTCGCAGCGCCCTGTTTCGGGCCTCCCGCCGTTCGTCGGGCGCGGCATCGGCGTGCAACCACAGTAACCGCGCTTGGCCGATCGGCCCGAACAGCGCCCAGGCCAGATCGGCGGGACGGCCGAGATCGGGCGCGATCCGGCCGGCGTCGATCCAGTGCTGGAACAGCGGCGCCATCTCGGACATCGACCGCGTGATCGTGCGGCCGATGCCGGCGTTGTGGACGAGGCCGTCCCGGACCATCAGGCTGACGAACAGCCGCCCGCTCGGCGAGTCCCAGGCGTCGAGGACGTGCGCGACCAGCGTCCGGATGGCGGCGGCCGGGTCGCCGTCGATCAGATCCGGGTCGAGTCTCTCCCGGCCGGACACCACGCCCTGCGGCCCGAGCTGGGCCACGGCCGCATCAAAGATGTCCTGCTTGCTGGCGAAATGTGCGTAGAGGACGCTCTCGCTGAGCCCGACCTCGCGGGCGATCGCGCGGATCGAGGTACCCGTGTACCCCTTCTGCGCGAAGAGCCGCAGCGCCGCCTCGACGAGTGCCGCCTTGGTGTCCCCGGCCTCAGTCTTGGGCGGGCGTCCAGGGCGCCGGCGCACCGGGCCTCCCGACTTCATGGACACCGTTCACCTCCTCGTCTCATAGGAGAAGCGTGCCGGACGGGTCCACCGGACGCTCCGGTGGACCCGTCCCTGACGCTCCTTCACGAGCCGGCCGGTTCCGGTGCGGCCGCGTGGGTCCGCTCCCGCACCTTCTTGGGCACCAGGACGAGCGCCAGCCCCGCCACCACCCACAGCGAGAGCACGAGCAGCGGTCCGCCGAGCGCGCTGCCGTCGAAGTAGACGGTGTTCCGAACCGCGCTGATCGCGGCCGACACGGGCAGCCACTCGCCGATCGCCGCGTACCACTCGGGAACGAACAGCGGCCCGATGGGACCGCCGCTCGCCGGGACGCCGATCGGCACGAACAGGAGCACGGTCAGCCCCGCCGCGGGCGGCCCCCCGACGCGCAGCGCCCCCGCCGTGAACGAACTCACCGCGAACACCAGCAGGCTGCCGAGGCCCCACAGCGCCCAGGGCGCCCCGGCGAGCGCGCCGGTCAGCCCCGCGGCGACCCAGGCGTTGGCGCCGCCGATCAGGACCGATCCCGCGGCCAGCAGCCCGATCCGCCGCCCGGAGCCGACCGTGGGCACCGCGAACGCGAGCATGACCGCCAGCATCAACGCAGGGATGACCGTCGTGATCACGAAGAACATCGACGACGCCCCGTTGCCGTCGTCGGCCGGCAGCGGCCGGACGTCCTCGACCGCGACCGGCTGCCCGGTCGCCTGCCCGACCCCGTGGAACGCCTGGGTCAGCACGGCGCTCTCGATCTTCCCGTTCGCACCCGCGACGATCAGGGAGGCCCCGCCCTGGCCGGGGACGAACACCGCGTCCACCTCCCGGTCGAGCAGCGCCGCACGTGCCTTTTCCTCGCTTCCGTACGCGGTGAGGTCGAACGCGCCGTCCGCGCGCTCGTCCATCATCGTGCCGAGCCGGTCCACCGCGTTCTGCGGGCCGACGACCGCGACGGGCACCCCGTGCGGCTCCGGACGGTGGAGGGCGCCGAGGAAGGATCCCGCGAACACCATCCCGAGCAACGCCGCCACCACCATCACGGCGATGGGCTTACCCCTCTCATGCATCTCTGCCTCCTCGCTCGACGTCTTCCATGGCCTAGAAAATAATCGCTCGTTCGATTAATTACTAGACCCGGACGCATGACGCCGGTCACATGGCGGATTCGCGCCGCCCGGAGACTTTCTAGATTCGGCCTCGCTACCGACTTGCAGGAGGCCGCGTGATCTACGGCGTCTTCTCGCGCACGGCCGGGACCGTGCTTCGGCTTCTGCTGCGCCCCAAGGTGGAGGGCAAGGCCAACATCCCGGACGAGGGCCCGTTCATCCTGGCGAGCAACCACCTGTCGTTCGCCGACAGCTTCGCCCTGTCGCCGGTCGTCCGCCGCCGCCTCGTCTACCTGGCCAGATCGGAGTACTTCGAACTGCCCGGCCGGTTCGGACGGCTGATCCGGTGGGGCCTCTTCGCGCTGGGGAACGTCCCGGTCAGGCGGGGCCCCACCCGTGCCGCCGTCCGCGCTCTGGAGCAGATCGCGGCCGTCCTGGACGCGGGCGGCGGCGTCGCCATCTACCCGGAGGGCAGCCGTTCCCCGGACGGCCGCATCTACCGGGGCCGCACGGGCGTCGCCTGGCTGGCCATGGCCTCCGGCGCCAAGGTCATCCCCGTGGCCATCGGGGAGACCGACCACATCATCCCGCTCGGCACATGGCGCCCGCGGCTCAGCGTCCGTCCCACGATCCGCATCGGGGAGCCGATGGACTTCACCCGCTACCGCGACCTCCCGCCAGGCCGGGCCCGCCGCGTCATCACCGACGAGGTCATGGACGCCATCTGCAAGCTCTCAGACCGCGAATGGGCCGGCACCTACAACCCCCGCGCCGACGAGGAATGACCGCCCCGGAATCCGGACGTGACGGGTCACGACGCCGTCGCGACCGACGCGAGCACCAGCGTCAGGACCGCGATGGTTACGACACCGGCGATCGCGAACGCGATCCGGTAGGGATGCCGCCCACATCCCGGCGGCGGGGCCGGGTCACGTGAGGACGTGGTCGGTGAGGAGCCGCTCGAAGTCGTTCTCGAAGTCCTCGTAGCCGGTGCGGAGGTCCGGGCCCGGCCAGCCGGGCGGGACGAGGGCCGGGGGGAGGAGCGGGTCGTTCAGGAGGTGGCGCAGGACGGCGGCGGCGAGGGTGAAGCGTTCGGCGATCGTGGTCGCCTCGGTCAGGGCCGTGTGGAGGGTGCGCGCCTTGGCCGCCCAGGTTTCGAGGTCCCAGAGGGCGGCGGTCAGGACGGCGGGGTCCTCTTCGGGGCGGCCCGAGAGGAAGGTGCACTGGCGGGCGACGATGCCGGGGCGGGGACGGGTCAGGTTGGCGGGGCGCAGCCAGGTGCCTTCGCGGAGTTCGGCGAGGCGGAGCGCGGACATGGCCTGGCGGAGGGCGGCGCGGTCGGCGGCCGGACGGCGTTCGGCGGTGATGACGGCGATCTCCCAGGTGCCGTCCCAGGGGACGGTCGGGGGCAGGCGGCTCTCGTCCTGCCGGGCCTGGCGTTCGAGGAGGCGTTCGGTGAGGGCGTAGGTGCCTCCGGACTGGACGAGGTCGCCCGAGGCGACCATGCGGGACAGCGCCACCCGGACCGTCCCCTCGGCGATGCCGAACAGGTCGCCGACGCGTACGAGGTAGCGGGCGGGGAGCCGGGGCGGGTGGACGCCCAGCAGGGTGCTCAGGACCACCGAACGTGCGGTGAGCGGGCGGATCTCCAGGTTGTCCATGTCTGCTGGTGAGCTTATCGGGGTGCGCGGGGGTCGGCCGGCCGGGATTACAGTCTTCCATCGTGTGAATAAGAAGTGTAATGTCCGGGACATGGCGTCCTACCTGATCGAGCCGTTCGACCGGCTCCCGTTCGGCGGCGCGGAGAAGGCCCGCCGGTACGCGACCGAGCGCTACCGGGGGGCCGCCGGCCTCAACTGGTACGACTGCGACCCCACGCTGCGGTTCCTGATGCGCCGGCATCTGGGGGACGGGTTCGGCTGGGCCGAGCCGAGACTGCGGGACATGGGGGCGCTGATGGGCGGCCCGATCGCGGAGCGGGCCGAGGAGACCGACCGGAACCCGCCGCGCCTGGAGAAGTACGACCGGTGGGGACGCGACATCAGCGAGGTCGTCATGCCGCCGTCGTTCGAGGCGGCGAGGAACGACATCGTCGCGACGTCCTTCACGCGGCCCGACTTCGTCGCGGAGGCGAAGCGGAACGGCGTCGACCCCGCGCCGATGGGCGTGGCCTGGAGTTACCTGCTGGACCAGGCCGACATCGGCATGGCGTGCGCGCTGGGCACCGGCGGCGACATGGTCGTGGGCCTGACGGAGATGTTCGCGCCCGAGGACGTGAAGGCACGGGTGCGGGAACTGTTCGCGGCCGGGGAGATGTCCGGCGAGGCCGCGCAGATGCTCACCGAGCGTTCGGGCGGGTCCGATCTGGGCGCGCTGGAGTCGACGGCGTCCAGAGACGGGGACGCGTGGCGGCTCAACGGGTTCAAGTGGTTCGCGTCCAACGCGAACGGTTCGGCGTTCGTGGTGCTGGCCAAGTCCGAGGGCGCCGCCGACGGGGTGCGGGGCATCGCGCCGTTCCTCGTCCTCAAGGAGCGGCGGGACGGGACGCGCAACGGCGTCAGGATCCGGCGGCTCAAGGACAAGCTCGGCACGCGGTCGGTGGCGTCGGCGGAGATCGAGTTCACCGACGCCGAGGCGTTCCTGCTGGCCCCGTCGTCGAGCGCCGGGCAGGGCGGCGACGGCAAGGGGCTCGCCCGGATGATGGACCTGACGAACGGCGCCCGCCTCGGCATCTCGATGATGGGCCTCGGATGCGCGCGGAGGGCGCTCGTCGAGTCGCTCTGCTACGCGCGGGCGCGGGAGGCTTTCGGTGCCCCGCTGGCCGAGCAGCCGCTGATGCGGCGGAAGCTCGCCGAACTGATCGTGGAGACCGAGGCCGCCCAGGCGCTCGTGTTCGACGGATACCTGGGACGTCCCCGGCTGCGCATCGGCGCGGCGCTGATCAAGCTGAGGGCGGCCAGGCTGGGCGTGACGGCCGCGAGCGACGCCATCGAGGTGCACGGCGGGAACGGCTACATCGAGCAGTGGCCGGTGGCGCGGATCCTCCGGGACGCGCAGGTCAACCCCATCTGGGAGGGCGGCGACAACATCCTGTGCCTGGACGTGCGCCGCGCCGTCGAGCGGCAGGACGCGCACGAGCCGTTCCTCGACCGGCTCACCGAGGCCGTCCGGCGGGCGCCCGAGGGGGACGACGCCACCGCCGATCTGGTCGGCGAGCGCATCGGGCACGTCCGGCAGGCCATCGAGAAGTGGCGCGGGCTCGACAGGGCGGTCGCCGAGGCGCGGCTCTTCCCGCTGGCCCAGTACATGGCCGACGTGTACGCGGCGGCGCTGCTGCTGGAGCAGGCCGGGTGGGAGCGTGCGGACTCGGGGTCCGACCGCAAGGCGCTCGTCGCGCGGCTCTACGCTCGGAGCCACCTCGCCGACGCCGGTCCGCTGCGCGGGATCGACGCCCCGGCGGAGGATCTCGAACGCTTCAAGGATCTGGCCGACGGCGCGTTCATCGACGGCCGCGAATAGCCCGGCGCTCCGTCACGGCCGTTGACCGAACGAGATTCGGCCCCGTAGGTTCCTGGGGGCGGCCCGTTGCCCAGAGCGGCGTGCCCCGTTCCCCAGAGGCGCGTGACGGAGGAGTCGAGCAGTGACGCTGACCGTGAACGAGGCGGGCCTCGCCCTCGCCGACCCGCAGGCCTATGCCGACGATCGCCGCCTGCACGCGTCGCTCGCGCTGCTGCGCCGAGAATCGCCGGTGCACTTCGTGGACGCGCCCGGCTACAACCCCTTCTGGGCGGTCACGAGGCATGAGGACGTGCTGGAGGTCGAGCGCAACCATCAGCTGTTCCTCAACGCGCCGCGTCCGCTGCTCGCGACCGCCGAGTTCGACCAGATGAACCGGGAGCGGGCGGAGCAGGGCATCGCGCTGCGCACGTTGATCCACATGGACGACCCCGACCACCGGGTCGTCCGGGCGATCGGCGCCGACTGGTTCCGGCCGCGCGCCATGCGGGCCCTCGAACCGCGCGTGAAGGAACTGGCGAAACGGTACGTCGACCGGATGGTCGACCTCGGCGGCGAATGCGACTTCGCGCAGGAGGTCGCCGTCCATTTCCCGCTGTATGTGATCCTCTCGCTGCTCGGCCTGCCCGAAAGCGACTTCGACCGCATGCTGAAGCTCACGCAGGAGCTGTTCGGCGGCGATGACGACGAGTTCCAGCGCGGCGCGTCCAACGAGGAGAAGCTCCAGGTCCTCCTCGACTTCTTCGCCTACTTCCAGGAGCTGACGGAGGCGCGCCGCAAGAACCCCACGGACGACCTCGCGTCCGCCATCGCCAACGCACGCGTCAACGGCGAGCCGCTGAACGACTTCGACACCGCCTCCTACTACGTCATCGTCGCGACCGCCGGGCACGACACGACCAGCGCGACGATCTCGGGCGGCCTGCACGCCCTGATCGAGCACCCCGACCAGCTCGACCGGCTCCGCGAGAAGCCGGAGCTGATGCCGTTCGCCGTGGACGAGATGATCCGCTGGGTCACGCCCGTCAAGGAGTTCATGCGCACCGCCACCGAGGACTACGAGCTGCGCGGCGTCACGATCCGCGAAGGCGACGCGGTGCTGCTGTCCTACCCGTCCGCGAACCGCGACGAGGACGCCTTCGACGACCCGTTCCGCTTCGACGTCGGACGGGACCCCAACAAGCACCTGGCGTTCGGGTTCGGCGTCCACTACTGCCTGGGCGCCGCACTGGCCCGCATCGAGGTCCGCGCGTTCTTCGAGGAACTGCTGCCCCGCCTCGGGTCGGTCGAGCTCGCCGGGGCGCCGGAGAGCACCGCCACCACGTTCGTCGGCGGCCTCAAGCGCCTGCCGGTCCGCTACTCCCTGGATTAAGGAACCCCTGGTGCAGATCAACGCCGCGGTGCTGCGCGCCGCAGACGCGCCCTACACGATCGAATCCCTCGACCTGGCCGACCCCGGGCCCGGCGAGGTCCTCGTGCGGATCGCGGGCGCCGGCATGTGCCACACATCGCCGGGCAGATCCGGGCGTTCTCCGGCGGCGAGGGCGTGCAGTACTCGTTCGACACCACCGCCGTCCCCGAGGTCGTCTCGACGGCCGTCGCGTCGCTGCGCACCACCGGCGTCTGCGGCCTCGTCGGCGTCGGCGCCGCCGAATACACGCTGGACGCGAACCTCCTGCTGATGGGACGGACGGTCAAGGGCATCATCGAGGGCGACACCGTCCCGCAGACCTTCATCCCGAGGATGATCGAGCTGTGGCGGCAGGGCCGCTTCCCGTTCGACCGACTGATCACGTCCTACCCGCTCGACCAGATCAACCAGGCGGAGGCGGACGCCCAGTCCGGCAAGGTCGTCAAGCCCGTCCTGATCCCCTAGACGCCCCCGCCGCTAGACGACGCGGTGGAGGAGGCCGTCGCCGCGCATGAGGCGGCGGCAGTTGTCCGCCGCGACCGCGAAGTACCGGTCCCATGTCTCGCCGGTCAGCCACGCCACGTGCGGCATCACGACGACGTTGCCGAGGGCGAGCAGCGGGTTGCCCGCGGCCACCGGCTCCTCCTCGAAGACGTCCAGCCCGGCGCCGCCCAGATGCCCCGACCGCAGCGCCGCCACCAGCGCCGCCTCGTCGACGACCGCGCCGCGCGCCGTGTTCACCACGATCGCGCCCTCCGGCAGCAGCGCGAGCCGCTCCGCGTCCAGCAGATGGTGGGTCTCGCCGGTCAGCGGAACGTGGACCGACACGATGTCGCTCGACCTCAGCAGATCGTCCAGCTCCCGCCAGGCGGGGTCGCCGGGGCGCGGGCTCCGGGACGTGTAGAGGACGGTCGCGCCGATCGCCTCCAGCATCCCGCGCAGCAGATTCGCGATCTGACCGCCGCCGAGCAGCCCGACCGTCCGTCCCGCCAGCTCGCCGCCGACCAGGGACCGGTCGGCGGGCCAGCCCTCGCCGCGCCGCGTCCGCGCGTCGAACGGGACGACCCTCCGCAACGTCGCCAGCGCCAGCAGCAGACTCGTCTCCGCGACGGCCTGCGCGTTCTGGCCGGGCATGTTGGCCACCGCGATCCCGCGTTCCTCGGCGGCGGCCAGGTCGATCGTGTTCACCCCGGTGCCGAGCTTCTGGATCAGCCTCAGCTTCGGTGCCCGGTCCATGTCGGCGGCGGTGAGCGGACGCAGCACATGCCAGAGGACCTCGGTGTCCGGCAGCAGCTCCGCGAACCGCTCGTCGTCCTGCTCCGAACAGCTCACGATGTCCAGGCCCGCCTCATCGTGGTCCATGTCGTAGTGCAGCAACACCCGCATGCCGCCCCCCTCCGTCCACCGTTTATCGTGCCGATGATGACGCATAGGGCAAAGCCGGGGGGAGCCGCACCCGGAGGCCGCGCGGCCTCGGCAGGCCGGCGCCCGCTGCGCGGCGCCCCCTCACAACCGGAGACCAGGTGAACGACATGTGGCCGGAACTCCCGATCGTGCAGGCGCCGATGGCGGGCGGGCCGTCCACGCCGGAGCTGGCCGCCGCCGTGTCGGATGCGGGCGGCCTCGGCTTCCTCGCCGCCGGCTACAAGACCGCCGAGGCCATGCGCGCGGACATCACCGCGACACGGCGGCTCACGTCCCGCCCGTTCGGGATGAACGTCTTCATGCCGTCGCCGGACGAGATCGACCCGGCCGCCGTCGCCGCGTACCGCGACCGCCTGGCCCCCGAAGCCGAACGCCTCGGCGTCTCCCCGGGCACCCCGTCCGCCCGCGACGACGGCTACGACGCCAAGATCGCCGACCTGCTGGACGACCCGCCGCCCTACGTGAGCTTCACCTTCGGCTGCCCCGGCCAGGACGTCATCAAGGCCTTCCAGCGGCGCGGCGCCGTCGTGATCGTCACCGTGACCACCGCGGACGAGGCCCGCCGGGCGTCCGCCGCCGACGCGCTCTGCCTCCAGGGCTCCGAGGCCGGCGGACACCGCGGCTCGTTCACCAACACGTCCGGCGACCCCGTGCCGCTGCGCACCCTCCTCCAGAACGTCCGCGCCGTCACCGAGCAGCCTCTGATCGCCGCCGGAGGCCTCGCCACCGCCTCCGACATCGCCGGAATACTGGACCTCGGGGCCGTCGCCGCCCAGCTCGGGACGGCGTTCGTCCGCTGCCCGGAAAGCGGCGCGAACCCCGTCCACAAGGCGGCACTGGCCGACCCCCGCTTCACCTCGACTGCGATGACCAGGGCGTTCAGCGGACGGCCCGCCCGCGGCCTGGTGAACCGCTTCCTCACCGAACACTCGGCGCACGCACCGGCCGCCTACCCCGACGTCCATTACGTGACCTCGCCCCTGCGCAAGGCGTCCGTGGCCCAAGGCGACCCGGACGGCGTCAACCTGTGGGCCGGCGAGTCCTTCCGCAAGGCGACCGAGACCCCGGCCGCTCGGCTCGTCGCCTCCCTCACTCCCCGCTGACGCCCGCCCGTCGGTCCTACCGCCGGTGGCCGTCCCAACGTCGCGGGTCGTCCTCCAAAGCCGCGCGGTCCCAGTCACCGAGCGTCGCGGCCGCCGCGTAGGTCGAGTCGAGGAACTCCATCAGCGCGGTGTCCGGGTCGCCGGCGTCCGCCACGGCCTCGTACGGCAGCAGGAACTGGCCGTTCTGGCGGCTGTAGTACGCGCCGTCCGGGAGAACCGGGTAGTCGGCGAAGCCGGACGGTTCGGGATAGGCGTAGGCGTAGAAGGCGCCTTCCTCGCCTCCGCCCGGCCAGAACCCGCAGCTGGACAACTCACGGGAGTAGCCCTCCACCATCACCCAGTCCCCGCAGTTGGGCGCGCCCCCGGGATGCTGCGGTGCGGGCCGTCCGGAGAACCGTGTGCAGGCCAGGTCCATCGCACCCCAGAACAGGTGCACCGGGCTGACCTTGCCGACGAACCGGGACCGGAAATCGCCCATGACCCGGTTCGCCTGCAGCAGTTGCCGCCAGAACAGGTGCGCGGCCTCGGGGTCGTAGGAGGCGTGCTGGCGGTCCTCGGCGAACGGGATGGACGGGTCCACCTCGTTGGGACGAGGCTGGAACCGCGCCGCGATCCCCAGGTCGTCCAAGGCGCCCATGGTCTGGCCGTAGAAGTCGGCCACTGATTTCGGCTCCAACGCCACCTGGCGGGACGGGCCGTCGCTGCTGCGGATGTGCAGTACGTGGTCGACGAAGTCGAATTCGATGTCGAAGGCCCCGTCTCCGTACGGGACGGAGGAGGTGGTGAGCCCGCGCGGGCTGACGTACAGCGTGACCTGCCACCAGTGGTTGAGCAGCGGCGCGTGCGCCAACCGGATCTTCCCGACGATCTGCGTCCACATGTGCAGGGTGTCGCGGGTGTCCGTCCAGTCCGCGACGCGCAGCCGCGGCCAGGTGCCCGCCCGCGCCTTCTGCTCGGTCATCGCGCTGCCTCCGTGTCACGATCGACATGCCGCCTGTCCTCGGACATTGCCCAGTCCGAGACCTCCGGAGACACCGGGGACGTAACGAAATGCCACAGAATCGGGAGGTGGCGGGCCCCATCACGCCGCGTGGCCCCCGGACCCCGTCACAGAGGGCTTCCGGGGGAATGGGCGGCGCGGTTACTCTGCTACTGGCGTCCACGCCGGTTATGCGCCTTGCGCCTGGGAGGGTCCCGCCCGCGGGACTCGTATGGCTCTGCGCCGGCTCCTCTGTGTCCCGTTCTGCCGAGGAGTCCCGTGAAACTGAAGCACAAGCGCGTGAACGCCGAGCGTCGGCGATGGCCGGCGGCCGTCGCCGCCCTGACCTCGGCCGCCCTGGCGGTCGTCCTGTCGGTCGGCGCACTGGTCGTGTTCAGCGCGCCGTCGTCCGCCCAGCCCACGTCCCTGGTCGCCTGCACCTTCCCGGCCTGGGCGGAGGGGAACGCCTACGCGGTCGGTGACGAGGTCGCCTACAGCGGCCGAGGGTACGAGGCCATCGTCGCCCACACCGCACACCCGGGCGCCGGCTGGAACCCGGCCGCCACCCCGACGCTGTGGCGTGACCTCGGCGCCTGCGACGGCTCCCAACCGCCCACCACCCCGCCGACCCCGCCACCCACGACGCCCCCGACCACCCCGCCCACGACCCCGCCCACGACGCCGCCCCCCGGTGACGAGACCTGCCCGGTGAAGCCGAAGCCCGCCGGCAAGGTGCTGCAGGGCTACTGGGAGAACTGGGACGGCGCGTCCAACGGCGTCCACCCGCCGTTCGGCTGGACCCCGATCGACAACCCCGTGATCAGGCAGCACGGCTACAACGTGATCAACGCGGCGTTCCCCGTCATCCGCTCCGACGGCACCGTCCTGTGGGAGGACGGCATGGACCGGACGGTGCAGGTCGCCACCCCGGCGGAGATGTGCGCGGCCAAGGCGGCCGGCGCCACCATCCTGATGTCGATCGGCGGCGCGACCGCCGGCATCGACCTCAGCTCCAGCTCCGTCGCGGACCGGTTCGTCGAGACGGTCGTGCCGATCCTGAAGAAGTACAACTTCGACGGCATCGACATCGACATCGAGACGGGCCTGACGGGCAGCGGCGACATCGGTCAGCTGTCCGCGTCGCAGGCCAACCTGATCCGCATCATCGACGGTGTGCTCGCCCGGATGCCGTCCAACTTCGGGCTCACGATGGCGCCCGAGACCGCGTACGTCACCGGCGGCAGCGTCGTCTACGGCTCGATCTGGGGCGCCTACCTGCCGATCATCAAGAAGTACGCGGACAACGGCCGGCTGTGGTGGCTCAACATGCAGTACTACAACGGCAGCATGTACGGCTGCTCCGGCGACTCCTACTCCGCCGGGACCGTCCAAGGCTTCGTCGCGCAGACCGACTGCCTGAACGACGGCCTCGTCATCCAGGGCACCACCATCCGGGTGCCCTACGACAAGCAGGTGCCGGGCCTGCCCGCACAGCCGGGCGCCGGCGGCGGCCACATGTCGACGGGCCTGGTCGCCCAGGCCTGGAACCACTACAACGGCCGGCTGAAAGGCCTGATGACCTGGTCCATCAACTGGGACGGGTCGAAGGGCTGGACGTTCGGCGACAACGTCCGCGCCCTCCAGGGCCGCTGACGTTCCCGGCACGGGCCCGGCGGGATGCCGCCGGGCCCGTCCCGCGAACCGGGCTTGACCTTCACGCCGGTGTCAAGGAGTAGCGTCGCAATCGGCCATGAGACGAGGAGGGCCGGATGCGGATCGGGGAACTGGCGGCGCGGGCGGGGGTGAGCACGCGCACGCTGCGCTACTACGAGGAGCAGGGGCTGCTGCCGGCGCGGCGCGCGGCCAACGGCTACCGGCAGTACGAGGAAGCCGACGTGCGGCTCGTCTCGGAGATCCGCTCCCTGCTGGCGGCCGGTTTCACGCTGGACGACACCCGCCCGTTCGTCGACTGCCTGCGCGCGGGACACGACGACGGCGCCGCCTGCCCGGAATCGGTCGCGGTCTACCAGCGCAAGCTCACCGAGATCGACACCGAGATCCGCACCCTCATCCGGCGACGGGCCGAAGTGGCGGACCAACTGGCGCGGGCTTGCCCAGGCTGTGTCCTTTCCCCGGGCACGTCCGCGCCGTCATCGGACTTCCCGGAGGCGACGAATGCTCACCCTCACGACAGAGAACTTCGACGATCGAGTTCTCCGCGCCGGCACGCCGGTACTGGTCGAATTCTGGGCGGACTGGTGTCCCCCCTGCAAAATGATCGCGCCGATCCTTGAGGAGATCGAGGCGGAGTACGGCGACCGCCTGACGGTGGCCAAGCTCAACGGCGACGACCACCCGGAGATCGTGGCGCGGTACGGCGTCATGGGTTTCCCCACCATCAACCTCTACCGGGACGGCGAGGTCGTCCGGCAGATCGTCGGCGCGAAGCCCAAACGCCGCCTCCTCGCCGACCTGAACGGCCTCTTCTGAACCGATGCCGCCACGCGGATCGGGGGCGGCCCCAGCGCCGGGGGGCCTCGGGCACGGCTTCCCGGGCCTAGGATCGATCCGCTCCTCGACGCGATCCGCTCCTCGAGGGGAGCGGGCGGACGATCAGCAGGTCGAGTGGAAGAGGCCGCCGACCGGGGTGGTTTCGAGCAGGGTGTTGTAGAGCGCCACGGCTGCGGTCGTTTCCTCGATGTGCACTTCGGTCCCGCTGTCTTCCAGGAGCTTCAGGGTCTCGGGCATGGTCTGCAGGCGCAGCTCCATGCCGCGGCTGAGCACGATCACCGTGCAGCCGTGATCGAGAAGTTCCCGGACGTCGGCGGGCTGGATCCCCGGGGAGTGACGGGTGCCGGTCTCGGACCAGTCCCAGGGGCGGCCGCCGCCCGGATACAGCTTGAAGTCCTTGCCGGGCGGGAGGCCTTCGACCTCCATGCGCCCCCATGAGATGTGGGTGATCGGTGGTGATGTGGCCATCAGAGGGCTCCTCAGGACTGCCAGGGGCGGCCGGTCAGGCGTTCGTAGACGTCGATGTAGCGGGCGCGGGTGGCGTCCACGACGTCCTGGGGGATGGCGGGGCCGGGAGGGGTGCGGTCCCAGTCGAGGGTGCTGCTCCAGTCGCGGACGAACTGCTTGTCCAGCGCGTGCTGGGGGCCGCCGGGCCGCCACTGGCCGGCGGGCCAGAAACGTGAGGAGTCCGAGGTCAGGACCTCGTCGCCGAGGGTGAGGGTGCCGTCGGCGGCGCGTCCGAACTCCAGTTTGGTGTCGGCGATGATGATGCCGCGCTCGGCGGCGATGGCCGCGCCGCGCCGGTAGATCTCCAGCGTGACGCCGCGGAGCCGGGCGGCGGTGTCGTCGCCGATCTCGTTCACCACGTCGTCGTAGGTGATGAACTCGTCGTGGCCCTCGGTGGCCTTGGTCGTCGGGGTGAAGATCGGCTCGGGCAGCCTGGACGCCTCGACCAGGCCGTCCGGCAGCGGGATCCCGGAGACGGTGCCGTTCTTCTCGTACTCCTTGAGGCCCAGGCCGGCGAGGTAGCCGCGGGCGATCCACTCGACGGGCAGCATGGTGAGGCGGCGGCAGCGGACGGCCCGTCCCGCCCACTCGTCCGGCACGTCCGTCGCGGACACGATGTGGTTCGGGACGACGTCGGCGAGCTGCTCGAACCACCACAGGGACAGCTGCGTGAGGATCTTCCCCTTGTCGGGGATCAGGGTCGGCAGCACCACGTCGTACACGCTCACCCGGTCGGACGCGACGAGGATCAGTTCGTCCCCGTCCGCATAGACGTCCCTGACCTTGCCCGAGTGGACGAGTTCCATGGTGCTCCCTCAGCTCGCGATCCGTCCGGCCGACCTCGGAGGTCCTGCCCGCAGGAGTCTGGCACAAAAGGCCCCGGCCGCCCCCGGCGAGGTGAATGAGGCGATGGGACACGGGTAGGGCGGGGTTGAACGGCCGACAGGGAGTTATCGATGAACGATCGCATTCCGGCTGAGGCGGAGCTGGCCTGGGAGGACTTCCACCGGCTCGTCAACATGACCTCCGACGAGCTACGGACGTGGCTGCTCACCGACGCCTCGGGGGAGGAGGCGTTCCCGGCCGGTCCGAGCCCGGGTGTTTCCGAACTCGGCGCCCGCGTGGTCGACGTGCTGCGCAAGCGGAAGGTGGACCTGACCGAGGGCGACGCCGAGGTGATGCAGGAGGTCGTGGATTTCGTGGAGGACCGGCTGGAGAACCGTCCGCCGAATGCGGAACGGGACGAGGAGTGGCGTCACGCGCTCATGAGCGTGGGGCACGACCCGCTGCGTCCCGACCCGTCCAGCGCATAGGAGGCGTGCATCATGCCGAACCCGCAGCAGCCCGAGATCCGGCGGTCGGAGCGGACCCAGGTGACGAACGAGCCGGCGCCGGAGGCGACCGACCCGAAGTCGACGCGGGCGAAGGGCCACGCGCACGGCACCGACAAGGGGAACAAGGGCGGCGGCAAGGGCGGCGGAACCCCGCCCGACCAGCAGCCGCCGCATCCCGACTGAGCAGGGGGAGAACGGAAGCCGCCCCGGGGGGCGCCCCGGGGCGGCCTTCGTGTGCGGCGACGAGCTGCCCGACATCGTCGGCGTCACGGTCGGCTCCGACCATGGCGACGACTACGAGTGACCTATTCGGGAATCTCCGTCTGTGAGCTGTAGCCCTCGTCCTCGCCGCCCGGCGTCTCGGCCTCGGCGATCGGCGGGTCGGTGGGGCCGGGCGCGTGCTCGTCCCCGAAGTCGTGATCCTCCTCCTGGGGGGCGTTCCCCTCGGCGCGGCGGTCGGCGAGCGGCTTGTCCTCGTCGCGTTTGTGCCCCTGGGCTTCGTGTTCGCCCATCACCCCTCCTGTGGCCGGCCCGAGCGGCCCGCTCGCGGGCGGGCCGCTTCGGGCGTGTTCAGCGGCGTCCCTTGCCGATGGCGTCGCGGACGCGGTCGACGACGGCCGCGATGGGCCCGGCCATGATGTTCTTGGCGGGCGACTCCACGCCCTGGTGGGGGTGCGTCGGGGCCACCGCCTCGGCGGCGCGGACGGCCTTCGCCATGCCGCGCATCTGCTCGTCGGTGGCCTCCTGGCGCAGGCGCGGGAACTCCTCCCTCTCCTCGTGCGAGGCGTGCGCCTCCAGGTCCTTGTGGAAGTCGGAGAACATCTCCTGGAACTCCGCCGAGTCGGGGTCGAGCCTCTCCAGCCGCGACAGGACGCCCTTGGCCTCGTTCTCCTCCTCCAGCCGCTCGTCCACGATGTGGGAGCCGTCGTCGATGGCGCGGCGGGCGAACGGGTGGACCACCTCTTCCTCCGCGGTCTCGTGGACGGCGAGCAGTTCGCGTAGCCGGTCGAAGGCGGCTCTGCGGGTCTCACCGCTGCTCTTCTCCACCGTGGAGGCGAGGTTGCGGATCTCTTCGTGCTGCGAGAGCAGCAGGTCAACAACGTTCTCGGCCTGTTGGGCCATGGTTTCCTCCTACTGGGTTCTAGCCGGGTGTCCCCTGGCTGGCGGTACCCCGAGGGCGGGCTTCAACCATCGGCGCCGAAGGCGCGGGTGTACGGCGCCGCCGCTGCGCAGTGTGCGGCGGCGGGCGCTGAGTGGGCCGGAACATGCTGCTCAGCGGGCATCTGGGCCGGGATCGGCGGGCTTCCGGACCTGACGCCGGGCGTTCAGCGGCGCAGGAACGTGATGAGGCGGGGCACGTCCTCGGCTTCCAGGACGATGCCGAAATAGGTCGCCAGGGTCTCGGGCAGTTCCTCGGGAGTGAGCGCGCGGGTCTCGGCCGTACCGTCCGGACGGGTGGTGGTCAGCTTCGTCCCGTCCAGCACGTGGAGGGCGTCGGACGAGAACTTCTGCGTGAACGGGCGGGTCGTGAACGGCGAACGCGGGCTGGTCGATACGTAGTGGTTGAGCACATCGAAGTCGATGCGGAACGTCTCGTTCGTGGCGAACGTGTGGCGCTGGACCCATCCGTCCGGGCCGCGCTGGTGCAGTTCCCAGCCGACCGTGACGGGGCTCCATGTGGCGACGGTCCGTCCCTTCTGAAGCCGGAAGCCCCAGCCGTCCTGCTCGACCTCCTCGCCGTCGCGGAACCGCAGAGGCTCCAGCGGCCCGGCGCCGAAACCGACGTCGCACAGCCAGGCGGGCTCGTCCCGCGACCGGCCCGGCGGACGGACGTGCAGCAGCGCGTGCGTGGACGGGCGGGTGCCGCGCGCCCCCAGCGTCACCCGCCCGGACATCGCGGTGACCTCGTACCCCAGCTTCTCCAGGACGGCCGCGAACAGCCGGTTGTGCTCGAAGCAGTAGCCGCCGCGCGGACGTTCCACGAGCTTCGCCTGGACGGCGTCCAGCGACAGGTCGACCGGCCGGCCGAGCATGATCTCCAGGTTCTCGAACGGGATGGTGGTGGTGTGGGCCCGGTGCAGGGCGCGCAGCGTGCCGTCCGTGGGGGCCAGGTCGCCGTCGTGGCCGATCCGCTTCAGATAGGCGGGCAGGTCGATGAGGTCGCCCTGCCACCCGTATCCGAGATCCTCGGTCATGATTTCCTCTCGCCTCGAACCGCGCTCATGCCGGTGCCAACACCGGAATCCGCCGGAATCCTCCCGGTCATCCTCGTGGCGGCCTCCGGGCCCGGCCCGCCGGATGTACCCGGTCAGGCGGCGGGCTGCCGGTCGGCGAGGGGGAGGCGGAGGACGAAGCGGGCGCCGCGGGGGCTGTCGGCGATGCGGAGAGAGCCGCCGTAGACCTCGGCGATCTCGCGGGCGATGGGCAGGCCGAGGCCGGTGCCCTCCGGATCGCGGGTGCGTGACGCAGAAAGCCGGGCGAACCGCTCGAAGACCCGCTCCCGTGACTCCTCCGGGACGCCGGCCCCGTCGTCGAGCACTTCGACGACGGCGTCGGCGCCGGCCCGCGCGACGGTCACCTCGATGCGCGTCTCGGCGTGCCGTTCGGCGTTCGTCAGCAGGTTGTTCAGTACCCGGGCCAGCCGCACCGGGTTCGCCCGGACGGTCACGCCCGACGCCAGGCGCGTCTCTATGGGGACGCGGGGGGAGCGGCGTTCGACCTCGCGGCGGGCGAGGTCGGCGAGGTCGATCCGCTCCACCGGGACCGGGGAGCGGGAGTCGAGCCTGGACAGCTCCAGCAGGTCGATGACGATGTCGTTCAGCCGCCGCGTGTCGTGCAGCGCCGAGCGGACCATCGGCTTCCAGTCGCAGTCGTCCGGCTCCTCCAGCGCGAGTTCCAGCTGCATCTGCAGCCCGGCGATCGGGTTCCGCAGATCGTGGGAGGCGTCGGAGACGAAGCGGCGCTCCCGGACCCTCGCCTCCTCCAGCTGTTCGAGCGTGGTGTTGACGGTCTCGGCGAGGGACTGGATCTCGCCGCCGGTCTGCGGGACGGGCACCCGGTGGCCGAGGCCCTCGGCACTGAACGCCGCCATGCCCGACCGGATCTGGTCGACCGGGACGAACACCCGCCCGATCGTGTACCACGTCCACCAGGCGATCAGGACGAGGAGCCCCGCCGTCACCAGCGCGATGGACAGCGGCAGCACCCACACGTTCAGCAGGCTCGGCAGCGGCGTCGCCGCGACGACCATCACGCCCGGCCCCCACGGCGACGTCCGCACCCGCAGACCGAAGACCCACACGCACTCGTCCAGGAAGTCCGGGCATCTCCTGCCGTCGACGAGCAGCTTGCCGTCCGCCACGGCCCGCTTGGCCAGCGCCGGACGCCCGCGGAGCCCGGGCCCGGCCGCCGCGACCCGGCCCTCCGGGTCCACGATCTGCACCATCGGCGTCTCGCCCGGCCGGGGGGCGAGGACCCGGCCGTCCTTCCCCTGGACGATGTCGTACACGATCCGCTCGACGGTGCGTTCCGACATCCGCCAGACCCTGTTCTCCGTCCAGTCCCGCGCGAGCAGCATCAGCAGGATGAACACCAGTGCCAGGATCAGCGCCGACACCGCCACGGTGATGACCGTCGCGCGCGCCCGCACCGAGAAGAACAGGAGGGCCCGCCAATGGCGGACGCGTTCCCGTCTCTCCGTAGTCACAGCCGATCCCCCGAATTCCGGACGGTCCGATACTTAGAGTGACCGTCCTTAGCTCAGGGTAAGTGATCTGGCTCACGGGCCTCCGCCGCACCCGGTGTGACGGACGTGCCGTCCGCGCCGCCGGGCGGGCGGTGCGATCTGGGGAAACGTTCGCCGGGGCGTGAACGGTAGCCGGGTTCCCGGCCGTACAGCGAGGGTGACGGGCGACTTTCCGGACGCGAAGGGAGCCGTCTCGGTGGGCGTCGAGGACGGGTTGCGAGCTGCTGGTCGGGTCGGCGCTGGAGAAGCGGGCCTCGCGGCCGGCCGGTCCCGGCGA
Organism: Actinomadura sp. 3N407; assembly: GCF_052245875.1. Classification (NCBI taxonomy): domain Bacteria; kingdom Bacillati; phylum Actinomycetota; class Actinomycetes; order Streptosporangiales; family Thermomonosporaceae; genus Actinomadura; species Actinomadura sp. 3N407. The sequence goes on along the minus strand of NZ_JBQQBP010000002.1, from coordinate 198,452 downwards.
CGGGGAGGCGGGGCTGTGGGCGAGGCACGGGACTGCGCGGTGATCGGAGAGATCACGCTGCCGGGGGTGCGGCGGTCCGTCGGGTGTGCTCGGAGCTTCGTCCGGGAGGTCGTGGGCGGCCGCCTCGGACCGGACGGCATGATCCCGGACGGCACGGTCGCGGGCGGCGCGGATGGCACGGTCGCGGGCGGCGCGGTCGCGGGCGGCGCGGATGGCACGGTCGCGGGCGGCGCGGATGGCACGGTCCCGGGCGGCACGGTGCTGGACGACATGGTCATGGTGGCGAGCGAGACGGTCGCCAACGCGATCACGCATACCGCGTCCGGTCGGGAGGGCGGGGAGGTGACGCTCGTCCTTCGGGCCGGGGACGGGGTGTACCGGCTCGAGGTCGCCGACGACGGGGCGGCCGGGGCACGGCCGCACGTCAAGGAGGAGGTGGGCGCGGAGACCGGGCGGGGGATGCGGATCGTGGAGGCGCTCGCGTCCCGCTGGGGGTTCCGCGTCGAGGGTGCCCGGACGGTGGTGTGGGCGGAGTTCCCGGCCCCGGCCGCCGAGGGGCGGGGCCGGGGCCGGGTGCCGCTCAGCGGCCCCGGTTGAGCTGCCGGGTGGGCATCTGCCGGGCGTTGCGCCGGTTGTTCGCGAAATTCGCCGACCTGAAGTCGGGGTTCCTCCGCTTTCCCTTCTTCTTGGACTTGGCGAAGGGATTGGGTTCGGGGTTGTTCAAGGCACGCATGAAGTGAATACCTCCGGGCATGTTTGAATTCGGCCATGAAAGGGCCGATGGAAAAGAGGGTGTGCGGCAAGGCGGCACAGGTCACAGCCGGTGTGATGCGGATGTGGCGGTGGTGCCGAGTGACGGGAGCGGGCCCGGGGACGTTGCCGGCGGGCGGCTCAACCGGAGAAGTATCAAAGCTTCATGGGTAAGAGTTAGCCACAGCTCTTCGATGGTGTCAACCATTAATTTCGGCGGATGAATGGTGATCCGCCGATGGCCGTGCCGTGCGGGTGGAGACCGCCGTCGTTGACGCCGTGACCCGGTCGCGAGGAGCCTGGGGCATGCTCGTCGGCACACGAGCGCCGGGGTCCGGCCACGGAGACCGGTTCACAGGAACGGGGGAGCACCATGACGACGTACGGGCTGCTGGTCTTCGAGGACGCGGAGGAACTGGACTTCGTCGGTCCGTGGGAGGTGTTCACGGCGTCGGCGATGTTGCGCGAGGAAGACGACAGGGCGGTACTGGTCGCCGAGCGGTCCGAGCCTGTGCGCTGTGCCAAGGGGATGCGGGTCGTGCCGGACCATGTCTTGGACGACCACCCGAAGCTGGATGTGCTCCTGGTCCCCGGTGGGCGCGGTGCTAGGGAGACCCAGCCGTTCAACTCGTCCGTCACGGGTTGGATAGCGAAGGTCGCCGAACAGGCCGACTGGGTGACGAGCGTGTGCACCGGCTCGTTCCTGCTGCACGCCGCGGGTCCAGCGAAGGGGCGGAGGGTCGCGACCCACTGGGCGTCGGAGGACTCCCTGGAGGCGCGCGGTGACGTGACCGTCGTCCGGGACGCGCGCTACGTCGTGGACGGCGACCTTGTGACGAGCCAGGGCGTCTCGGCGGGCATCGACATGGCCCTCTGGCTGATCGGGCGTATCCACGGCCGTGACCACGCACGGTCGGTTCGCCGCTACATCCAGTACGAGCCCGCCCCGCCGTATCTTGCTGACGAACCGATGTGATCGGAACGAACATTCCGCCAAACCGGTGATGATCTTCGCTTATCGGCATAATCACCCGAATGGCGATATCGCTCCCGGTGCGGTTCCGCAGCGACGGGGTGCGGGTGGCGGTGGAGACCGATCCCCTGCATGCTCCGTTGCGCGACTTCCTCCTCAACGATCTGGGTGAGGACATCTCCGCGATCGTCCGCGCCCAGGGACGGCTGCGCGGCGACCGGTTCGAGCCATGGGAGGAGCTCTACCGCTACCACCGCCTCGACTTCGACGGAACGATCGTCCACGTGCGCGACGTCGGCGGGTGGGCCTCGTGCGACCTCGACCCCGCCGTCCTGCGGCGGTGCCTGGACGAGTACCTCCAGGAGGTCGGCGCGCTGCGGAGCCGCCGCAGCCTCGAACGGACGCTGGGCGAGGCGCGGTCCGGGGAGCCGGTGGCCACATCGCTGGCCCTCGGCTCCGTCTCCCACCGGACGCGGGGCTGGGGCCTCATCCAGACACCGCGCGCCGTCCTCGAGGACATGGCCGGTCTCACGCCGCACCCGGACGCCTGCCTCCCGCACGGCGTCCTCGGGACCGGCTCAGGTGCGTGCTGGGCGGACCTCGCCGTCCTGGACGAGACGGGAACGCGGCTGCGCGGCGGCACCAAAACGTTCATGCCGCGTGGCATCGACCCAGAACGGCTCATGGCCGAACTGGGCAACGCCATGCCGCAGGCCCGGTTCCTCACGGCCGTTCCGGGAGCGTGGTGCGGCTATGTCGCGGGCGTCCCGGTGCACGGCTACATCGACCCGGACGCGGTACTGCGCCTCCCCTGCCAGCCGATCGCGGTCGGGGGCGTCGTGCAACACGTGAGGGTGTTCTTCCCAGAGCTGGCCGATTCCGGCGTCGATCTGCAGTCTGCCGCGTCGGCCGCGAGTGGATTCACCTCGTCGGTGTACGGGCCACGCCACGTCCTGACCGCGTTCCTGCTCCATGACGTCCAGAGCCACCGCCACCATCTGGAAGTGGTGCGTGCCGCACGTCCGGGCTGGGAGCACACGGGCAACGCCTGCCATCTACGGCTGGACGTTCAGACCGTCCGCCTGGAGCATCTGTGGCTGCCCGGGCACGCCTGCGAGATACCGACGGGCGAGTTCGCCCGCGTCCTTTACGAATACGAACGCCTTCTGGCACCCGAGAGCGGCGAGCGCGCCGGTTAGTGCCGCGCGTCCGCCATGCTGTGACCAGGGGTCAATCCACACCACGGGTTGATCCAAACCACGGGAGGGGGCGTCCGATGGCCGTCTGGGGACGACTCGCGGACCGCCTCCTCGGCCTCCCCGAAGCGCCGGCACCGGACGTCGGGACGGCGCGTGACCTGCGGGTGCCCATGCCGGACGGGGTCACGCTCGTCGCCGACGTGCACCGTCCGCGCGGCGCCGGGCCGCTGCCCGTCGTGCTGATCCGGACCCCGTACGGCAAACGGCAGCCGGTCATCCGGCTGTTCGCGGGGGTGCTCGCGCGGCGCGGCCTCCAGGTCGTCGTCCAGAACGTGCGCGGCGTCCGCGGATCGGGCGGTGAGTTCCGCGCCTTCCACAACGAGAAGGACGACGGCCTCGCGACGCTCAAGTGGCTCCGCGCGCAGCCGTGGTGTGACGGCCGGGTCGCGATGGCCGGGGCGAGCTACCTCGGGTTCACCGAGTGGGCGGTCGCGCCTTACGCGGACCCGCCCCTGGAGGCGCTGGCGCTCGGCATCACCGCGTCCGAATTCGTGAGCTCGTTCTACCCGGGTGGTGCGCTGGCCCTGCACAACACGCTCGTCTGGTCGTCGTCGATGGGCACCCGGGACGACACGAAGCGTCCGCTGCACAGCAGGCGCGTTCGCCGGGCGATGCGGCACCTGCCGGTGGGCGAGGCCGACATCGCCGCGATCGGACGTCCCGAACCGTTCCTGCGCGAGGTCACCGCCCACGCCGAGCCCGGCGACGACTTCTGGAAGGCCACCGACCACAGCGCCGCGGTCCCCGGAACCACAGCGCCCACCACGATGGTGACGGGCTGGTGGGACCTCTTCCTCCGCGGTCAGCTCCGCGACTTCGCCGCCCTCCACGCCGCCGGGCGCCACGTCCGCATCACCATCGGCCCATGGGGACACGACACGAAAGCCCTCCGCGCGACGCTCGCCGACCAGGTGTCCTGGCTCGACGCCCACCTCAACGGCGACATGGCCCGGCTACGCCAATCGCCGGTGAGGCTTCACCTGCAAAAGGCCGACCGCTGGCTGGACTTCGACCAGTGGCCTCCGCCTGAAGCCAAACCCACGCCGCTCCACCTGACCCGAAACCTCTCCTGGGATGAGCCAAGTGAGGCCGACCTCGGGCCCGCCACGTTCACGTACGACCCGCTCGACCCCACACCGACCGTCGGCGGCCCGCTGCTGTCGCCGGGCAAGGGCAGACAGCGCGACAACACCCCGATCGAACGCCGTCACGACGTGGTCTTGTTCACCGGCGCGGCCCTGGACCGCGACCTCGACCTGATCGGGCCGGTCTCGGCGACGGTCCACGTCCGCACGGACACCGGCCACGGCGACCTGTTCATCCGCCTGTGCGACGTCGACCGCGAAGGCGTCTCCAGGAACGTCACGGACGGAATCCTGCGCCTGACACCCGGCCACACCCAACCGGACGGCATCGTCCGGGCGGAGATCGAGATGCATCCGACCGCGTACCGGTTCCTGCGCGGGCACCGGCTCCGCGTCATGCTGGCCGGCGGCGCGTTCCCCCGGTTCGCGCGCAACCACGGCACCGGCGAACCCGCCGGTCAGGCCGTCGCGTCGCACCGCACCCGCTTCGAGGTCTTCCGCGACCCGGCGCGCCCGTCCGCCGTCCATCTCCCCGTGTGGGGTGCCTGAACGTCAACCCATGCAGGGCGTCAACCTGGCAGGGCGTCAACCTGGCAGGGCGTCGGCTTCCGCGCGGAGCGCCTCGAACTCCTTCAGGACCTTCTTGCGCGAACGGGCAGACAGCCGATCGATGTAGAGCCTGCCCTCAAGGTGGTCGGTCTCATGCTGGAGGCAGCGGGCGAGCAGGCCCGTCCCCTCCACCGTGACCGGCCGTCCGGTGACGTCGAAGCCGTGCACGGTCGCATGGTCGGGACGTGCCAGGCGCGCGTGCGGGCCCGGTACGGAAAGGCAACCCTCGTCGTCGTCATCCAGGCGCCGGTTCTCCAGCGCCGGCAACTCCAGGACGGGGTTCACGACGGCCCCCTTGTGCCGCTCACCGTCGTCATCTGGGCAGTCGTAGACGAAGACGCGCAGGTTTACACCGACCTGGTTCGCGGCCAGGCCGACACCTTCCGCCTCGTACATGCTGGCGAACATGTCGTCGGCCAGTTCCCGCAGCGTCGTGTCGAAGTCCTCGACAGGTCGGCAAGGCTGATGCAGGACCGGAGTCCCCACCAGCGTGATCGGTCGCACCTGTCCCGCCATCGCCCGCGCTCCTCCCGGCCCGTCACGTCCTTCTCCCAGGATGGAGCAAAAACGCAACGCCCGCATGAACTCGGAGCGTGTTCTGTTCGTCGCACACCGTGGCCCGCTCGTCGACGCGGGAGGTTCGAAGCCTCGATGCCGCCGCCTCCGGCTCGCTACGTTCGACGCATCCGCTGAACGGTCGGCGCGAGCCGCTTCGGGGGGAGCGGCCGGTCCTTTGTGTGCGCCGGGGCCGACGCGGCGGAACGGGGGGAGAGGGGTCACTTCGGGGGGAGTGACCCCTCCGTCCGTTCCGGGGCATTTGTAAGTTCACTATAAGGCCTGCGGGGAAAAGGCGTCGGCGCGTCAGCAGTAAATGCCGGCCGGGCGTCCCACAATTCTCGGAACCGCGAATTTCTCATCCCTCGCGGTTCGGCTAGTGAAGGGTACGCCCCCCGATGAACAAGCATCTGGCGCACGCGTTCCGAGTGCTCCCCGCGGCCGCCGTGCTGGCCGCGGGCGCCGTCCTGTCCGCCGGAGGCGTGGTATCCGCCCACGCCGCCGCCCCCGAACGTCCCGCCGCAATTCAGCTCGCCGCCAATCCGTATGAGCGCGGCCCCGCGCCGACGGAACGGAGCATCACGGCGGAAAGGGGCCCGTTCGACATCGAGGAGATCGATGTTCCGGCGGGCAGCGGAGACGGGTTCAACCAGGGCACGATCTACGCGCCGACCGACCTGAGCCAGGGCACCTTCGGCGCCATCGCCGTCTCGCCCGGCTTCGTCTCCCCGGAGGCGCTGATCGGCTGGTACGGCCCGCGCCTGGCGTCCCAGGGCTTCGTGGTCATGACCCTGGAGACCAACAGCCTCTTCGACGTGCCCGCCGCCCGCGGTGAGCAGCTCCTCGCCGCGCTCGACTACCTCACCGGCGACAGCAAGGTGAAGGACCGCGTCGACTCCTCCCGCCTCGCCGTCATGGGGCATTCGATGGGGGGAGGCGGGACGCTGGAGGCCGCCGACGACCGCTCGTCACTGCAGGCGGCGATTCCGCTCGCGCCCTGGAACATCAACGGCGACTGGGGGAACGTCCGGGTCCCCACGATGATCATTGCTGCGGACAACGACTTCATCGCCCCGGCCGGCTCGATGGCCGAGCCGTTCTTCGGCAGCCTCACCGCCGCACCCGAGAAGGCGTACCTGGAACTGCGGAACGCCGGGCACATGACGTTCAACTCGCCGCACACCACCATCGCGAAGTACTCCATCGCGTGGATGAAGCGGTTCGTCGACGATGACGCCCGCTACGAGCAGTTCCTCTGCCCCGCCCCCGCGCCGAACGGCGACATCGCCGCATACGCGGGCACCTGCCCCACCGGCTGACCCCCGCCGGTTTCCGGGAACGGTGGTGACGGCCGGCGCGAGGCCGTCACCACCGTTCCTCATGCGCTCCCGCGAGCTCATGCGTTCCCGCGAGCGGGCGGGAACTCACGGGTCGCCGGGAGACAGGCGCCGGTCGCCCGGGTCGAGCCGGACCAGGTAGTGCAGAAGGAGCAGCAGCTCGATGCGGCGGCCGGGGTCGAGCAGGACGCTGCCGAGCGTCTCCTCAAGGCGCCGGATCCGGTACCGGACGGTCTGCTCGTGCACCATGAGCCGTTCCGCGGCCGCCACCGCGTTGTCGCGGTTCTCCATGTACGTCAGCAGCGTCCGCGACAGCGCGTCCCGCCGGTGCGGCGGCAGCCGCATCAGCGGCGCCAGCCGGGAGCCCAGCGCGACGTCGATCAGCTCCTCGCTCTGCGCCGCCACCAGGCTCGGCAGATGGTCGAGGCAGCGCAGCGGCTCCTTGCCGGGCAGCACGCCCCGCTCGACCAGCGCCAGTCCCCGCCGTGCCCAGCGCAGCGACAGCGCGGCGCGGGACGGCGGGACGGTCGGCCCGATCGCCGCCGACCGCGTCCCCTTGATCGCGGCGAACAGCCGGTCCTGCCCGGGGCCGTCCGGGTCGGGGCAGATCAGGTACGGGCCGGGGGCGTGCCAGTCGACGAGGAACGCGGGCGGCAGCACCGGGACGGCCTGCGCCGGGTCCGGGCCGACCGCGACGGCGGCGAGGGTCTTCGGCACCGGCCAGCCGGCCGCCCGCGCCAGTTCCCCGATCGCCTCGGCACTGGCCGGCGGATCCATGATCAGCAGATCGCGGAGCCGCCACCGGAACCGCTCCCGCTCGCCCGCCAGCTCGCCCTGCGCCTGCGCGTAGCCCTGTCCGGCCGCGCTGGCGATGCGCTCCAGGTACACGAACAGCGACTCGGTGATCTTGCCGAGGGTGTCCAGCGACCAGCCGAGCCGCCGCGCGTCCTTGATGAACCGCCGGCAGGCGACCTGCCCGCTGACGCGGATCGCCGACTGCAGGCCGTCCAGGCTGCGCCCCTTGCGGGCCTCGTGCGCGCCGATCCCCTCGAAGATGGCGGTGACGGGCGCCCATTCCATGTCGGGGCGGCCGATGGCGTCCACGAACTGCCGGACGCTCTCCTGCACGGCCCAGCGCATCCGCCGCCCGTAGCGGCTGTCCGGCGGCCGCGCGTACTCGGGCACGAGCGACTGGATCTCCTCGATCATCTCCACCGCCGCCGCCTCCAGGTGGGGGAGCATCGGGTCGGCGAGTTCCACCGGGACACCGGAAAGCGGGAAGTCCGAGGCAGGGGACGAGCTGGTCCGACTCATGGGCGCCCTCCTAGAACACCGACCCCCGAACGTTCTGGACGTCGTCCTGGGTTACCCCAGACCCCCGGGCAACCGCTCTTACAGGCTCGGTCGTGAGGACGCCGCACGATAGGCGCGGACGGAAAGTTTCGGCGCTGCCCGATTATCAACCGGCTGACAGTCTCCGGAGGGCCCCGCATACGTACACGGCGGCTCCGGCACCGGGACCGCCCGCGGTCAGCCGGCCGCCCTGTCGATGACGGTGAGCAGGTCACGAAGGGTTTCGCGTTGCTCGTCCGAGAGCGGCGACAGCACCTCCCGCGCGGCCTCCCGCCGCATCCCGGCCATGCGTTCGCGAACGGCGCGTCCCTCCCCGGTCGGCCGGACGAGCAGGGACCGGCGGCTGGACGGGTCCGGCGCACGGGTCACGAGCCCGGACTCCTCCAGCGCGTCCACGAGCGTCGTCACCGAGCGCGGGACGATGCCGAGATTCTCGGCGAGGTCGACCATGCGCAGCGGTTCCCCGGCGTCGACGAGGGTGCGCAAGGCCCGCGCCTGCGACGGGGTGAGCCCCAGCGGCGCCAGCATCCCGACCTGGTGGTGGCGGATCCGCTTGGACGCGCGCAGGAACAGGTCGGCGAGGTCGTCCTCCATGCGACAGAGCCTAGCTCATAATATGGAGGAATAACTATGAGCCAGGCTCAGTTATCCTTGGATCGACCCCGAGGAGGAGCCGCTCGTGAAGCCCCGAGAACCAACGGAACCCGAAGAACCCCCAGAACTGGCGAAACCCCGAGATCCGACCCGATCCGAGGAGCCGACGCCCGCCGAAGAGCCGGCGCGAACCGAAGAGCCGGACCGGTCCGAGGAGCCGACACCCACCGAAGACCCGGCGCGATCCGGAGACACGGCACAGCTCCGGGAGTTCGACCGCCGGCGCATCCTGCGCCTCTTCCGCCCCTACGGCGGCCGGCTCGCCGTGGTCGGCCTGCTCGTCGGCCTGTCGTCGCTCGTCGCGCTGGCGTCCCCGTTCATGCTGCGCCACATCCTGGACGTCGCGCTGCCGCAGGGCCGGACCGGCCTGCTCACCCTGCTCGCCGCCGGAATGATCGCCGTCGCGGTGGCGACCAGCGTGTTCAGCGTCCTGCAGACCTACATCTCCACCGGCGTCGGCCAGCGGGTCATGCACGACCTGCGCACCGCCGTCTACGCGCACCTCCAGCGGATGCCGCTGGCGTTCTTCACCCGCACCCGCACCGGCGAGGTCCAGTCCCGGATCGCCAACGACATCGGCGGGATGCAGGCGACGGTCACCTCGACCGCGACGTCCCTGGTCTCCAACTTCACCTCCGTCACGGCGACCGTCATCGCGATGGCCGCGCTGGACTGGCGGCTGACCCTCGTCTCCCTCGCCACCCTGCCGTTCTTCGTCTGGATCAGCCGCCGCGTCGGCAACGAACGCCGCAAGATCACCTCCCGCCGGCAGCGGCAGCTCGCCGCGATGTCGGCGATCGTGGAGGAGTCGCTGTCGGTCAGCGGCATCCTGCTCGGCCGCACGATGGGCCGCTCCCCGGCGCTGACCGACCGGTTCGCGGACGAGTCACGCGACCTCGCCGACCTGGAGATCCGCGCCGGCATGGCCGGACGGTGGCGGCAGTCCACGATCCAGATCGTCATGTCGGCGATGCCCGCGCTCACCTACTTGGCCGCCGGGCTCACCGCCGCGCAGGGACGCCCCCTCATCACGATCGGCACCCTCGTCGCGTTCACCACCCTCCAGACGAGCCTGTTCCGGCCGACCGTCCAGCTTCTCCAGACCTCCGTGGACGTGCAGAGCTCGATGGCGCTGTTCGGCCGCATCTTCGAGTACCTGGACCTGAAGCCCGACCTTGAGGAGCCCGCCGAGCCGCGCCCGATGCCGGGCGTCCGCGGCGACGTCCGCTTCGAGCGCGTCGGCTTCTCCTACGAGCCCGGGGCGGACGCGCTGACCGGCATCGACGTGACCGTCCCTGCGGGCACGTCGCTCGCCGTCGTCGGCGAGACCGGATCGGGCAAGACGACGCTCAGCTACCTCGTCCCGCGCCTGTACGACGCCACGTCCGGCCGGGTCACCATCGACGGCGTCGACGTGCGGGACATGGCGTTCGCCGACCTCGCCGCCGCCGTCGGCGTCGTCTCCCAGGAGACGTACCTGTTCCACGCGTCCGTCGCCGACAACCTCCGGTTCGCCAAGCCCGGCGCGACCGACGCCGAACTGCACGCCGCCGCCCGCGCCGCGCAGATCCACGACCACATCAGCGGGCTCCCGGACGGCTACGACACCCTCGTCGGCGAACGCGGATACCGGTTCTCCGGCGGCGAGAAGCAGCGTCTCGCGATCGCCCGCACGATCCTGCGCAACCCGCCGATCCTGGTGCTGGACGAGGCCACCAGCGCACTCGACACGCGGACCGAGCACGCCGTCCAGTCGGCCGTCGACGCGCTCGCCGAGGGACGCACGACGATCACCATCGCGCACCGGCTGTCGACCGTCCGCGACGCCGACCAGATCATCGTCCTCGACCACGGGCGCGTCGCCGAACACGGCACGCACGACGAACTTCTCGCGCTCGGCGGCCGCTACGCCGCGCTCGTCTCCCGGGACGAGACGCTCACCGCCGCCTGAAACGCGATCTCCACCGCGGGGCACAACCGGAATTCTTCGTAAAGGAATTCCCGGGCTCGTCCAAACGGAATTGTCGACCGGCCAATGGGGAGAAGATCAGCCGGCCGGTGCGGGATGTTTCCGGCGTAACGGCAATGGCGTACCCGAACGGACCGCGCCGCGAAAACTTGACGCGGCGGAAGTCGACTTCCGGGCCTGGCTGCGGAATGGTCTCCCCCATGTATTCACGAATTCGAGCCGCCGGGACGTCTGGGCCCACCGGATGGCTCCTGGCCTTTCTCGGCGCACGCGAGCAGGCGATGCGCACCCACACCGGACTCGCCGCCGGCCCCGCGGAATGGCTGCTGGTCTTCCTGGAGGTCGAGCGCGCCGAACTCGCCTCCCGGCAGCGCCCCGAGCGCCCCGAGCGCCCCGAACGCGCCGCGCCCCTGCTGTCGCGGCGCGGCAGGCCCGAGGAGTCCCCGTTCGGCCGGCTGACCGCCCGCAGCGCGTAGAGGAAGGTCATGACCATCGAGATGCTTATCGCCGCCCTGATCGGCGGCGCGATCGGCCTCGCCGAACTCGTCGCGCGCTACCGCGACAAGCCGTTCGCCGCCATGCTTTCACCGGGCGGGCTGCTGTTCCTCTTCGTCAACGCCAGCGCGGCGATCGTCGCGCTGATCGCGGTGACCGCCTCCGGCTGGACGTTCGGCCTGCCCGTCACCACGCCCCCGGCGAGCCTGGCGGTAATCCAGGTGATCACCGCCGGGGTCGGCTCCGCGGCCGTCCTGCGCATGTCGTTCGGCCCCGCCCAGAGCAGGGCGATCGGCACCGGCCCCATCGCCCTCCTCAACGGCATCCTCCGGATCGCCGACGGCGAGCTGGAACGCAAACGCGCGCTCAGCAGGCTGTCGCACAACGACCTGTCGGGGCTGTCGTTCGAACGCGACCACGCTGCCCTCGCCGAACTGTGCTGCCACCTCATGCGGGAGTTCGAGCTGTCGGAGGCGCAGCGGCTCGGCGGGCTCGCCGCCGAACTCAGCCACCGCGACGACCTCACCGACGCCGACAAGCTGGACTGCTGGGGCCTGGAGCTGACCCGGCTGGTCGGCGAGCGCGCCCTCAGGCAGGCCGCGCGGCGGCTGCGGGACCGTCCGCGCGAGGAGCCCCGCCCGGCCGCGTCCGACGAACGGTCGGCCTCCCCGGTGCCCGACACCGAGTACGCCACGGAGACCGCCCCGCCGCGCCCGCCCGTCGCCAAGACCTCCCGCCTCGCCGCGAGCACCAACGGCAGGACGGAACGCAAGTCGTTCAGCGATGCCTGAAACTGCGTGAAATACCGGTGCGCCCCCCGGCGGGTGCACCGGTATTTTGCTGACCTCGTCCCGTGCTATTTCGGCCGGACGGGCATTGGCGGGACGCTTTCGGCGGCGCCCTGTTCCTCCAGGGCCGCGGCGATGCGGTGCAGCGCCTCCGCCATCGAGACCATCGCCTGCACCTGGGCGGCCGCCATGAGGTTTCGCGGCGAGGGATCGGCGGCCTGTGCCTCCGCGGCCGCGTCACAGGCCTGCTGGCTCCACCAATGCACGCGGCGATCCTATTCGAGCCGGCGAATGCGTCACCCGCCGCCGCGCCGCACGTTACGCAGACCGAAACGGAAAGGCTTTGAAAACGTGAACACCGAACCGCGCGCCGCGCCGCCCGCCGGCCGTCCGGATCCGGCGCTTCCGCGCTGGGCCGTGAAGCCGGTGCGGCAGCTGACCGCCGGAGAACTCGCCGAGGCCCTCGGATACCTCGAACGGAACCGTCCAGACGACGACGTCCTCTGCCGTGCCCTCGCCGGCGAGTTCGCCCGGCGGACCGCCGCCGCCGAGTTCGCCGACCGGACCGCCACCGGCCGCGGGGACGCCACCCGCCGGGCCGCTCCGCCGGGGAACCCTTCCGCAGCCGATCCCGGCGGCGCCCGCCGTCCCGGTCCGTGACCACGCCCGGCCGCCGACCGGCTCAGCCGTTCGCCGCCACCTCCACCGGGGGCTGCCCGGCGCTCTCCGGCACCCTGGAGGTTCTGCGCATCAGCAGCGGGACGCACAGGAAGATGGACGTCCCCATGACGATGAAGTACGGCGTGGTCCCGGCGTCCAGCAGGAAGCCGCCGGCGAACGGGCCGAGGAAGAACCCGAGCTGGCGCACCTCCGACAGGCCGAAGTAGGCGCCCTTGTGCTCGTCGGACGCCATCTCGTGGACGGCCATGTCCGGCATCGGCAGCAGGACGCCCTCGCCGATCGTCCAGAAGACGATCCCGGCGTACAGCCATGCCGCCCCCCAGGGGGCCGCCCAGAAGCACGCGTACGCGACCGTGAAGTTCACCGCGCCCAGCGTGATCATGGTGTTGCGGCCGAGCTTGCCCGACATCCGGTCGATCGGCACCTGGAAGGCCAGCGCGAGGACGGCGTTGGCGATGAACAGCACGGCGAAGTAGGCCTCGGTGCTGTCGCCGTACTGGCCCTTCATGTACAGGGGGATCATCGACTCCAGCTGGGAGAAGACGAAGAAGACCACGATCCCGCCGGCGACGACCGCGAGCAGCCGCCGGTCCCGGAGCACCGCCCCGGCCGACTCCCGGGCGGACGGGGAGGACGCGGCGCCGTCGCCCGCCGGTGGCCGGAGCGCCACCAGATCACGGTTCCGCACCAGCACCAGGACCAGGTAGGACGCGTAGAACACGGCCGGGACGGCGAAGAACGCCACCGGGCCGACGTGGTAGAGCGCGCCGCCGATCGCGGGACCGCCGATGGCGCCCGCGCACAGCGTCATGTACCGCACCCGGAACATGCGGCCCTCGTCGTCCGCCGCGTGCGACAGCAGCTTCTTCGCGCCCGGCTCCACCATCAGCCGCGCCCCGCCCAGCAGCAGGAACAGCACGATGATCGCCGCGGCGCCGCGGACCGAGGCCAGCAGCCCGTACACGGCGACGTAGCACACCAGCCCGGCCCGCATGAGCGGGACCGCGCCGAGCCGGTCGACGATCATCCCGCCGAGCAGCCCCCCCAACGCGGCGGTGAGCGCGACGGCCCCGACCACGGCGCCGACCGCGGGCTTGCCCAGGCCCGTGTGCTCGCTCAGGTACAGCGGCGCGAACGGCATCGCCGCGAAGAAGGCGAGCGAGTTGAGCAGCGCGCCCCCTTCGAGCAGCCGCTGCGTCGGGGTGAGCCGCCACAGCGGCACCCGCGCCTTGCCCGCGTCCGCCACGCTCGGGACCTTAGACGCCGGCACCGACAAACCCCCGGGGCCGGTGGTGTCCGGCAGGCCGGCGGTGGTGGGACGTGTGGGTATAGACGGGGCTGGGAGGAGACATGGAGGTACGACTGCGCCGGGTGTACGACCCGGTCTCGTCCGGCGACGGCCGGCGGATCCTGGTTGACCGGGTGTGGCCGCGGGGTCTGTCGAAGGAGAAGGCGCGCCTGGACGAGTGGGAGAAGGACGTCGCCCCGTCCACCGAGCTTCGCAAGTGGTACGGCCACGACGTCGACCGGTTCGGCGAGTTCACTCGCCGCTACGAGGCCGAACTGGACGACCCCGAGCGTGCGGCCGCCCTCGACCGCCTGCGGGAGTTCGCGGGTCAGGGGCCCGTCACCCTGCTGACCGCGACCAAGGACATCGACCACAGCCAGGCCGCCGTCCTGGCGTCCCGCCTGCGCGGCGGCTAGGGCCGGGCGGCCGTACGCCCGGCGGTGTCCGTCCCCCGGCCCGCCGCCCCTCTACCAGACGGGGCGGGCCGGAGGACGTCTTCTACGCGTTCTGTACGCAGCCATTGAAATTGGCGGAGCGCTTAATGGAACGCTCCTTTCAAAATGCATGGCGTTGGAAATTCCAAATTGCCTGCTCGGGGCGCCGTCAAGGCATCTTGCATTCTTTTCCACTGTTGAAAAGTCCTGATTGACCGCTCTGATCTGCGAAGTTTACGCTCCCTTTGCGCAGGCTCCAGCGAGGAGGAATCGCATGCGTAAAGGGATCGCCATTTCCGCTGCCGCCGCACTGGCCCTGGCCGCCGTTACAGCGGCACCGGCCTCCGCCTCCGGCTCGTTCCGGGTTCCCGGACCCGACGGGGTCACGATCGAGATCGCGACCGTCAACGGGTCCGGCTGCCCGGAGGGGACGGCCGCCGTCGCCGTGTCGGACGACAAGGAGGCGTTCACCGTCACCTACAGCGACTACATGGCCGTGACGGGGGGTTCCTCCAGTCCGACGGAGTTCCGCAAGAACTGCCAGATCAACATGAAGGTGCACGTCCCGCAGGGGTTCACCTACGCCATCGCGTCCGCGGACTACCGGGGGTTCGCCTTCCTGCAGCCCGGCGCCACCGCCATGGAGAAGGCGAGCTACTACTTCCAGGGCATGCCGCAGACGTCCGCCATCAGCCACACGCTGGAGGGCGAGTACGCCGACAACTGGCAGTTCACGGACGAGAACGATGTGGCGCAGCTCGTCTTCAAGCCGTGCGGTGAAGAACGCAACTTCAACATCAACACCGAGCTCCGGGTCCTCAGAGGCACCTCGGATCCGTCGAAGACCAGCTTCATTTCGATGGACTCCACCGACGGCTCCATCAAGACCACCTACCACTTCGCCTGGAAGACATGCCCCCCGCTGTAAAAGGAGAAAACCGATGCGCAAACTGACCGCGTCGGCGGCCGGCCTCGCCGCCCTGGCGCTGCCGCTGTCGGCGACCCCCGCCGCGTCCGCCGCCGCGAGCGACTCCCCGCCGCCGGACCGGATCGTCATCGACGTGCTCACCGTGAACGGGTCCGGCTGTGCCGCGGGGACGGCCGCGGTCGCCTCGGCGAGCGACAACACCGCGTTCACCGTCACCTACAGTGACTACCTCGCCCAGACCGGCGGGAACTCCGACCCGACGGACTTCCGCAAGAACTGCCAGATCAACCTGCGCGTCCACGTCCCCCAGGGGTTCACGTACGCGATCGCCGGCGCGGACTACCGCGGCTTCGCTCACCTGCAGGCGGGCGCGTCCGGCATGGAACAGGCCAGCTACTACCACCAGGGCCTGTCGGACACGACGTCGGTCGGCCACACGATCAAGGGAAGCTTCTCTGACAACTGGCAGTTCTCCGACCGGACCGACGTCACCGAGCTCGTCTACAAGCCCTGCGGCGAGGACCGGAACTTCAACATCAACACGGAGCTGCGCGTGTACAGGGGCAGCTCGGACCCGTCGAAGACCAGCTTCATGGCGTTCGACTCCGCCGACGGCAGCGTCAAGACCACCTACCACTTCGCGTGGAAGAAGTGCCCCGCCCGCTGACCTACCGTCCCGCCGGGCCGCGCTCTCACCCAGGGAGGGCGCGGCCCGGTTCTGTCCGTCCGCGTCCCGGGAGGACCCCCGGATCCGCGGCCGCAGCGGCCCGGACCTGCGAAGGGGCCCGTCACAGGCGGTGAGGAACACGATTTAGAGTGGAGGGGACTTCGAGGAAGGGATCTACACATGCCGTTGGCCCCCCGCCTGCCGGCCCCACCCGAGACGTTGTCGGCCCTGGAGGAGACCTATGACAGGGTGCTGCGCCGTGACCCGGGCGAGGCGGAGTTCCATCAGGCCGTCCACGAGGTGCTGGAGACCCTCGGGCCGGTGCTGGCGGCGCGCCCCGGCCTGGCCGCCGCCAAGCTGGTGGAGCGCCTCGTCGAGCCGGAACGCCAGATCATGTTCCGGGTGCCGTGGCAGGACGACCAGGGCCGCGTCCAGGTCAACCGCGGCTTCCGCGTCGAGTACAACGGCGCGCTCGGCCCCTACAAGGGCGGTCTCCGTTTCCACCCGACCGTGAACCTCGGCATCGTGAAGTTCCTCGGTTTCGAGCAGGTCTTCAAGAACGCGCTGACCGGGCTCGGCATCGGCGGCGGCAAGGGCGGCAGCGACTTCGACCCGCACGGACGCTCGGACGAGGAGGTCATGCGGTTCTGCCAGTCGTTCATGACCGAGCTGTACCGGCACGTCGGCGAGCACACCGACGTCCCCGCCGGTGACATCGGCGTCGGGACCCGCGAGATCGGCTACCTGTTCGGCCAGTACCGCCGCGTCACCAACCGGTGGGAGGCGGGGATGCTCACCGGCAAGGGCATGCTGTGGGGCGGGTCCGCGGGCCGGACGGAGGCGACCGGCTACGGCAACGTGCTGTTCACGGCCGAGATGCTGCGGCGGCGCGGCGAGGACCTGGACGGCCAGCAGATCGCGGTGTCCGGCTCCGGGAACGTCGCGATCTACACGGTCGAGAAGGCGCAGCAGCTCGGTGCCAACGTGGTCACCGTGTCCGACTCCGCCGGCTACGTGCTGGACGAGAAGGGCATCGACCTCGATCTCCTCAAGCACGTCAAGGAGGTCGACCGGGGCCGCGTGTCCGACTACGCCGACCTGCGCGGCGCCGCGGCCCGGTATGTACCCGGCGGCTGTGTATGGGACGTCCCCGCCGACATCGCGCTGCCGTCCGCGACGCAGAACGAGCTGGACGCCGACGCGGCGATGACCCTCGTCCGCAACGGCGTGAAGGCCGTCTCGGAGGGGGCGAACATGCCGACGACGCCCGAGGCCGTCCACATCTTCCAGAAGGCCGAAGTCGCGTTCGGGCCGGGCAAGGCCGCCAACGCCGGCGGTGTCGCGGTCAGCGCGCTGGAGATGCGCCAGAACGCGGCCCGCGCGTCGTGGACGTTCTCCCGCGTCGAGGAGGAACTGGCCGGGATCATGATCGGCATCCACGACATCTGCTACGAGACCGCGGAACGCTACGGCGCCCCCGGCGACTACGTCGTCGGCGCCAACATCGCGGGCTTCGAACGCGTCGCCGACGCGATGCTCGCCCAGGGCCTCATCTAGCCCGGACGGAACGGCCGCCTTCAACGGCGAGGGCGCCGCCCCCGTCCTTCCCACCGGAGCGACCACGCTCCACCGCAAGATCCCCCGCCACTCGGCGAAACTGGACACTGACCGAACGTCCACCGGCCCAAGCCCAAGATCACCTCTGATCGCGATCCGCCGCAATGCGCCTCCTTGAACCGCGACTCTGATTTCGCGGTCGCGCCGCCGGGCGCCGGGCGGGGGGAACTGCGCACGGTCGCCATGAGGGTTCACCGTTCTGAAGACGTCCGCGCCCCAGTACTTTCTCGTCCCCGGACGCAGCTCGCCGGGCGACGTTTTCTCCGCATCGAGCGCCACCTGCCGCGCAGCGGCCACGCACTCCATCGCAGTGAACGAGGTCCGGCCGCAGTGCGCGCGGGGTGCTTCAGCCATGTCCGCGGCTCTCAGCCGGACGGGTTCCGTGCGACGAACCCTTGACTGATGTCTTTCTTTTATAAGATAGTCCCTACCAATGCGGTGTGCGTTGGGAGGCGCGGATGCGAGTGGCCGAGGCGGTGGCGGGGACGCTCGCCGCGCACGGGGTGACGTGCCTGTTCGGGGTCCTCGGCGACGGGAACCTGCCGATCCTGGACGTGCTGGTCCATGAGCACGGCGCGGAGTACGTCGCCGCGGCGCGGGAGGACGGTGCCGTCCTGATGGCGGACGGGTACGCCCGCGCCGGGGGACGGCTCGGCGTCGCGACCGTCACGCACGGCCCGGCGCTCACCAACGCGGTCACCGCCCTGACCGAGGCCGCGCGGGCCGGGACGCCGATGCTGCTCGTCGCCGCCGACACGCCACCGGGAGACCGCCGGAACCCGCAGGACATCGACCAGGAGGACGTCGTCCGGCCGACCGGGGCGGGCGTGCAGTGGGTGCGTTCGGCGGAGTCCGCGGTGGGGGACGTGGTGCTCGCCGTCCGGCGGGCGTTCACCGAGCGGCGGCCGATCGTCCTGAACGTCCCGACCCCGCTGCTGGCCCTCGCCGCCGGGGACGGGCCCGGAACGTTCCGGGAAGACCGCACGCCGGCGCCGACGCCGCGGGCCGAGGAGGTCGCGCGGGTCGCGGAGGCGCTCGCGCGGGCGGAGCGGCCGGTCATCGTGGCCGGGCGCGGCGCCGTCGCCGCGAAGGACGCGCTGGTCGCGTTGGGCGAGCGGGCGGGCGCGCTGCTGGCCACGACGCTGAAGGCCAAGGGCCTCTTCGCCGGTGAGCCGTTCGACGTGGGCGTGTGCGGGGGCTTCGCCACGAAGATCGGGCGGGAGCTGATCAGGGGCTCCGACCTGCTGCTCGCGGTGGGCGCCGGACTGAACTCGTTCACCGTCGACGGCGGCCGGATGCTCGCCGGCGACCCGGTGATCGTGCACAACGACGTCCGGCCGGAGGTCTTCGGCGCCTGGGTGCCCGCCGACCTGCGGATACTCGGGGACGCCGGGGCTTTCGCGACCATGCTCGCCGAGACGGCCGCACCGAAGACCGGGTGGCGGACGGACGAGACGGCGCGGCGGCTCGCCGCCTCCTCCTACGAGTCCGAGTACCCCGATGGCAGCGACGAGACGGGCCTCGACCCGCACACGGTGGTGGCCGCGCTCGACCGGATCGTCCCGCGTGAGCGGACGCTGGTGGTCGAGGGCGGGCACGCCGCGCTGTCGGAGCCGTGCCGGGGCCTGTCGGTGCCCGACCCGCCGGGGTTCGTGTTCCCCGTCAACTTCGGGTCGATCGGGCTGGGGCTCGCCTCGGCGATCGGCGCGGCGACCGCCCGGCCCGACCGGGTGACCCTCGCCGTGACCGGCGACGGAGCGCTGATGATGAACCTCGCCGAACTGGACACGGCGGTGCGGCGGGAGCTGCGGCTCGTGGTCGTCGTCATGAACGACGGGGCGTTCGGCTACGAGTACCACAACATGCTGCACCGGGGCATGGACACCGGGCTGTCGCTGATCCCGCGCCCCGACTTCGCGGCGGTGGCCCGCGCGTTCGGCGCGGAGGCCGTGACCGTCCGGACGCCCGGTGAGCTGGACGACCTCAAGGGACTGATCGCCGACCCGTCCGGGCCGGTGCTCGTCGACACGCGGCTGACCCGGGCGGTCCGGACGCGCTGGTTCGCCGAGCACGAGAACGGGCTCGACCCCGCGGAGCCGGACTTCCGGCCGCGTTACCGGTAAGGAGGCACATGTTCACCCGAATGGACGAGGGCACCCGCGAGGAGTGGATGCACATCCGCCGCGAGACCCTCAGGACGCAGGACGAGGCGCCCGACCGGGTGCTGCCGATGGTGGCCGCGCTGTCGTCGTTCAGCGACGGGTTCGCGGTCGACCAGCTCCAGCACTCGCTGCAGACCGCCGCGCACGCCGAGGCGGCGGGCGCGGGCGACGAGATGGTGGTCGCGGCGCTGTGCCACGACATGGGCAAGGTGATCTCCACGGCCAACCACGCGGCGGTCGCCGCCGAGATCCTGCGGCCGTACGTGTGCGAGGAGATCTACCGGGTCGTCCATGCCCACCAGACGTTCGAGGCGGCGCACTACGGCCACCACTTCGGCTGGGACCCGGCCGAGCGGGAGGCGTTCAGGGACGAGCCCTGGTACGCCGAGGCCCTCCGGTTCGCCGACGAGTGGGACCAGGTCGCCTTCGACCCCGGCTTCGACACCCCGCCGCTGGAGCACTTCGCGCCGCGCGTCCGGCGGGTGTTCGGCGGCATCAGGACGATCACCAAGTGAGCGGGGCGGGCACCGGATGAGCAGGGCGGGCACCGGATGAGCGGGGCGGGCACGGCCAACGCCGTCCTCCAGCGTTCCCCGGGTCGCCTCGACCTGGTGGAGCTGCCGCTCCCGGACATCGGGCCGGACGAGGCGCTCCTGCGCGTCGAGGCGTGCGGGATCTGCGGGACGGACGTGGAGCAGTACGGCGGAGCGCTGTTCGACTCCATCGGCCCCACCTCGCCGTTCGTCCCGGGGCATGAGCCGGTGGGCCGGATCGCGGCGATCGGCGCGCGGGCGGCGCGGCGCTGGCGGCTCGCGGAGGGCGACCGGGTCGTGGTCGAGCCGGCGCTGCCGTGCGGCGCGTGCCGCGACTGCCGGACGGGCCGGTACGTGCTGTGCGCCGGATGGGACCACTATCCGATGAGCTACGGGTTCATCCCCGCCAAGATCCCGCCCGCGCTGTGGGGCGGGTTCGCCGACCTCATGTACCTGCACCCCAACTCGGTCGTGCACCGGGTGCCGGACACCGTGGACCCGGTGGTCGCCGCGACGTTCAACGCGCTGGCCGCCGGGGTCGAGTGGGGCGTGGAGGTGCCCGGCACCCGCGCGGGCGACTGCGTGGTCGTGCTCGGCGCCGGGCAGCGGGGCCTCGCCTGCGTGCCGGCGGCGCGGGCGGCGGGCGCCGACCCCGTGATCGTCACCGGGCTGGCGGCCGACCGGCACAAGCTCGACCTGGCGCTCGACCTCGGCGCGACCGCCGTCGTGGTGGCGGGCGAAGGGGACGGGGCCGGGGACGGCGGTGTGCCGGCGAAGGTCCTGGAGCTGACCGGCGGCACCCCGGCCGACGTGGTGATCGACGTCGCGTCCCACGACCCGACCACCGTGCTGGACGCCATGCGGATCGTCCGGCCCGGCGGGACGGTCATCCTCGCCGGGCTCAAGGGCGGGAAGCCCGTGCCCGGCTGGGTCAGCGACGACGTCGTCATCAAGGGGCTGCGCGTCCAGGGCGTCCGCGCCGTCGGGCACACCTCGTTCCGGCGGGCCGTCGCGCTGATCGAGGCGGGCGGCCGCCCGCTGCACCGCCTCGTCACGCACACCTTCGCCCTCCAGGACGCGGCGGAGGCCATCGAGACGCTCGCCGGAAACCGTCCGGGCACCGCCCCGGTCAGCGTCGTCATCACCCCCGACCCCGACTCCATCACCCCCGGAACCATCACCCCGAACACCGTCCCCCCGACTCCCACCCATCCCTAGGAGGGACCCCCATGGCAAGAATCGCCCCGAGGCCCGGCGGCAGGGCGGGCAAGGCGACCGTCCTGCTCGCGGCGGCGCTGCCCGCGCTCTCGCTCACGGCGTGCGCGTCCGGCTCCGGATCGGCGCAGGCCGACGAGAACACCATCGTCATCGGGATGGACGAGGACCTCTCCGGCGGCGCGGCCGCGTACGCCGGGATCGTCGGCGACACCATCAAGGACGCGGTCGCGCAGATCAACGACAAGGGCGGCATCGGCGGCAAGAAGCTCAAGCTGGTCGTCAAGAGCGACGACAACGACGCGACGAAGGCGCCGACCGTCGTCCGGCAGCTGATCAGCGAGGGCGCGCAGGCCATCGTCATGAACTCCGGCGGGCAGTCCGTCCTGCAGGTCCAGACGCTGCTCAAGCAGCAGAAGGTGCCCGCGATCGCGCCGGTGAACATCACCCCCGGCATCGGGGACGGCCCCGAGGGCGCCTACGCGTACTCGCTCGCCAACCCGACCGAGGACTTCGGCAAGGTCTACGCCCAGGCGTTCAAGCAGGCCGGGTACAAGCGGCTCGCCCTGCTCAAGGACGACAGCGCGTCCATCGCCGGGATGGAGAAGGCGCTGATGACGCCGATCCGCGACGCCGGTATCGAGGTCGTCGCGAACGAGACGGCCCCGGTGGACGCCAGCGACGTCACCGCGCAGATCACCAAGATCAAGCAGGCGAGGCCGGACGCGATGCTCGTCGCCGCGCTCGGCGGCCAGATGGAGGTGCTCGTCCACAACACCGCGTACCAGCTCATCCCCGACATGGACCGCTTCTCGCTCGCGTCGATCGGCAACCAGCCCCAGCTGTGGAAGCAGGCGAAGCCGGGGGCGCTGGACGGGCTCGTCTTCGTCGGGTCCACCACCGAGGAGAACGAGCAGACCGTCGCGCTGAAGAAGTTCCTGACGAGCAAGCGCGGCGAGGACTTCGAGATCACCGCCTTCGACGCGCAGGCGTACGACGCGATCGGGATGCTCGCCAAGGCGATCGAGAAGGCCGGGCCGGAGGTGGACGGTGAGGCCATCAACAAGGGACTGGAGCAGGTGTCCGGCTACCCGGCCTCGTTCGGCCAGAAGGGTTACACGCTGTCGTTCAAGCCCGGCAAGCACAGCGGCACCGACGGGCTGTGCGGCCTGATCCTCATGCAGTTCGAGAACAGCGAACCGGGCCGTCAGTGGCCCGTTTACCAGCCGGCCTGTGGCTGACAGAAAGGAGGGGCCGTGACAACGGACGTCGAGCGCACGCCCGCGCCGAACCCGGTCGCGGGGGGCGCCGCCGAGTGGACGCCCCAGGTGATGCCGCCGATCGGGAGGGACCTCGGCGACCGGCAGAAGCTCGCGTGCTCGTTCCGGATCCTGGGCCGCTCCGGCTTCACCGAGAACATCGCGGGCCACATCACCGCCCGGGTGGACGGCACCGAGGAGCTGTGGATCAACCCGTGGGGACTGTGGTGGGAGGAGATCACCGCGTCCGACATCTGCCGGGTGTCGCCGGACGCGGAGGTCCTGGAAGGCAAATGGGACGTCACGCCCGCCATCCACATCCACACCGAGCTGCACCGCCGCCGACCCGACGTGCGGGTCGTGGTGCACAACCACCCGTACCACGCGACCGTCCTGGCCGCGCTCGGCGTGCTGCCCGAGTTCCTGCACCAGACCGGGTCGATGTTCGACGGCGACCTGGCGTTCGTGGACGAGTACACGGGCGAGGTCGCCACGGCCGACCTCGGCGCCGACCTCGCCGACCGGATCGGTGACAAGTCGGTGGTGCTGCTCGCCAACCACGGCGTGATCGTGACCGGCCCGTCGGTGGAGGAGGCGACCTACCGGGCCGCGACCCTCGACCGGCAGTGCCGGCTGATGTACGACGTGCTGGTCTCCGGGCGGGATCACACCCTCGTGGCGCCTAGCCTGCGACGAAGCATGAAGGCGTCGCTCCTGGAACGCGGAACCGACTTCTTCTGGAACGGCGCGGTCCGCGCGCTGCTCCGCGACCACCCGGAGGTGGTGGACTCATGAGCATCAACCTGGACGACCTCGCGGCCGACACCGGCTTCACCACCGGAGGCAAGGGCGCCGAGGGCCCCACGTGGCTGCCCGAGCCCGAGCCCCGCGAACGCGCCTACACCGTGATCTCCGTGGACGACCACATCGTCGAGCCGCCGCACACCTTCGAGGGGCGGCTGCCGGCCAAGTTCGCCGACCGTGCCCCGAAGGTCGTGGAGAAGGACGGCGGCGCGGAGGTGTGGGTCTACGACGGCAACGACTTCCCGAACGTCGGGTTCAACGCGGTCGTCGGGCGGCCGGTGTCGGAGTACAGCTTCGAGCCGTCCCGGTTCGACGAGATGCGGCGCGGCGCGTGGGACATCCACCACCGCATCAAGGACATGGACCTCGGCGGGATCTACGCGTCGCTGAACTTCCCGTCGTTCCTGCCGGGGTTCGCGGGGCAGCGGCTCCAGCTCACCACGTCCGACACCGAGCTGGCGCTCGCCTCCGTCCGCGCCTGGAACGACTGGCATCTGGAGGAGTGGGCCGGAACCTACCCGGACCGGATCATCCCCTGCCAGATCCCGTGGCTGCTCGACCCGGAGCTCGGCGCCGAGGAGATCCGCCGCAACGCCGAGCGCGGATTCAAGGCGGTGACGTTCTCGGAGGCGCCGCAGAAGCTCGGGCTGCCGTCCCTGCACACCGGGTACTGGGACCCGGTCATGCGGGCCTGCGCGGAGACCGGGACGGTCGTCAACCTGCACATCGGGTCGTCCGGGACGTCACCCGCCACCGCCGACGACGCACCGCCGGACACGGTCGGCGTGCTGTTCTTCGGGTACGCGATGTTCGCCGCCGTGGACTGGCTGTACTCGATGCTGCCCGTCCGCTTCCCCGACCTGAAGATCTGCCTGAGCGAGGGCGGCATCGGCTGGGTCGCCGGGCTGATGGACCGGCTCGACCACATGCTCAGCTACCACGACATGTACGGGACGTGGACGCCCGACATCGGCCTCACCCCGGCGGAGGTGCTCAAGCGCAACTTCTGGTTCTGCGCCGTGGAGGACCAGTCGTCGTTCGTGCAGCGCGACCGCATCGGCGTGGAGAACATCCTGCTGGAGAGCGACTACCCGCACTGCGACTCGACGTGGCCGGACACCCAGGCCGTCATCGAGTCGGAGATCGGCGGGCTTCCCGAGGCGGACGTGCGCCGCTTCACCTGGCAGAACGCCGCCGAGCTGTACCGGCATCCCGTCCCGGCCGAGGTCCAGGCCGACCCGAACGCGTTCTGACCGGGAGACCACCATGACGATCATGCGCTCGCCGGGTGCCGGTGCCTCCGGGGACCACGACCGGTTCATGGCGGGCCAGAACGCCGCCGACCCCGCGGTGCGGGGCGCCGCCCGACGACCTGCTCACCGGCCTCCTCACCGCCGAGCACGAGGGGCGCCGGTTCACCCGGCGCCGTCACCTGTCGTCCGGCGTCGGCCGGTACCTGTGCCCGGGCGCGGCGCTGGCGCGGCGGGAGGCGCGGATCTCGCTGAAGCTGCTCGGCGGGCGCCTACCCGGCCTCCGCCTGGCCGGCGAGCCGACACGCGTCGACTCGTTCATGATGTGGGGCCCGTCCGCCCTCCCCATCGCCTGGTCGGCGTAGGTGCCGGTCAGCCGAGGACGTGGCACTGGGCCGCGGTGAGGTGACGCCGCGCGGCGCGTTCGGCGCCCGCGGCGTCACCGGCCGCGATCAGCTTGATCAGCCGGTGGTGCGCGGTCATGCCCTGGGCGCGCTGGTCGATTCCGGGGAACTCGCCGCGTCCGGCGGCGCTGCCCGCCCATTCCTCCTCGGCGGCGGTCCAGAGCCGTTCGAGCGCGCCGACGGCCACCGCCATGGCGGCGTTCCCGCAGCCGAACACCAGCTGGGCGTGGAACCCGCGGGCGGCGCGGGTGAAGCCGAGCGGGTCGTCCAGGTGCGCCTCCACGTCGCGCTGTGCCGCCTCCAGCGCCGGGACGACGCTGGTGGCCCGGTCGGGGCGTTCGGCGCACAGGCCCGCGCACACCGGCTCCAGCCGCACCAGCGCGACGGCGATGTCGTCCGGCGCGGAGTGGCGGGTCCGCAGCACCAGGTCGATGGCCTGCGCCGCCGTCTCGGTGCGCGGGACGTGCACGATCGCGCCGCCCTTGTTGCCGCGCAGGACGGTGATGAGCCCCTCCGACTCCAGGATGCGCAGCGCCTCCCGCATGGACGGCTTGCTGACCCCGAACTCGGCGAGCAGGTCGTCCTGCGGACCGATGAGCTCGCCGTCGGCCAGCTCGCCGCTGACGATCCGCTCGCGCAGGACGGAGGCGACCATGTCGGCGAGGCGGGGCTGGCGAATGCGCGCCGGGCGCGTTCCCTCCACCGGTCTCCCGTCATGAGTGAGATGAACTTAACCAGACCGTTAACATCTAAATCTTAGCACCTGCAAAGGAGAGACACGGGACGGCGGCCCCGCGCCCATCCCGTGGCCGTTCAGCGTGCGACGCGGCGCCGGACGTCATCGCGCAACTCGCCCTTGGCGACCTTCCCGCCGGACGAGCGGGGCAGATCGTCCACGACGATGAGCCGTTCGGGATGCCACTCGCGCGAGACGCCGCGTCCGGTCAGGTGCGCCGTGAGATCGTCCAGCGTGAGCGACGCGCCCGGACGCAGCTCGGCGTAGACGCAGACGCGCTCGCCGAACACCTCGTCCGGCATCGCGACGGCCGCCGCGAGCGCGACCGCCGGATGGGTGCAGACCTCCTCCTCCACGGCGGCGGCGCTGATGTTCTTGCCGCCCCGGATGATCAGGTCGCTGAGCCGTCCCACCACGCGCAGGTAACCCTCGTCGTCGATCTCCACGAGGTCGGCCATGAGCATCCAGCCGTCCGTGGTGAACAGAGCCTCGTCGGCCTTCGGGTCGTCGTAGTAGCCGGGGCAGGTCGCGGGCCCCTTGCAGCCCGGCTGCCCGGGACGGCCGCCGCCCGTGATGTCGGAGCCGTCGGCCGGGTCGAACAGCCGCACCCGCATCTCCGGGATGATCCGCCCGGCGGTGCGCAGCCGGTGCTCACGGGTGTCGTCCAGGCTGGTGTGGCTGAGCGCGCCCGTCTCGTTCGAGCCGTAGAACTGCAGGACCTTCGCGCCCGTCGCGTCCTCGAACCGCGCCGCCCGGTCGTAGGGGACGGCCTCGCCGCCGGTGAACATGCAGCGCAGCGAGGTCAGGTCGCGCTCCCGCTCGGCCTGCGCGTTCAGCAGCATGATGAACTGCGTGCTCACGCAGTGCAGGACGCTCACCCGGTGCCGCTCGATCAGGTCGAGCGCCGCGTGCGCGTCGAACCGCTCCATCAGGACCGTGGGGACGCCGAGCGCGGCGGGGGAGAAGTGCGCCGTCCACAGCCCGAACCCGAACGGGGACGGAACCGCGCCCATGAACACGTCGGACGGGTCCAGCGCGCCCGCGCGGCGGGCCAGCTCGTGGAAGTAGAACCAGCGGTTCTGTGTGTGCGGTACGCATTTGGGCAGCCCGGTCGTGCCCGACGTCGAGTTCAGCATGGAGAAGTCGTCCGGGCCGAGCGCGCGTCCGGTGATGTCGGCGTCTCGCGCGCCGGCGGGGACGCCGAGGCGGTCGACGACGACGTGGTGGACGAGGTCGACGCCGTCCGCGCGCAGCTCGTCCACCAGGGCGGCGGACGGTCCGCCGCGATGGTCCGCGAGGGTGACGAGGGCCCGTGAGCCGGTCCGTCCCAGCAGGTGGCGCAGCTCGCGGCGGCCCGCCCGCGCCCCCACGCCGACCAGGATCAGCCCGGCCTTCTCCGCGGCCACGGCCGCGACATGCCAGGCCGGGCCGTCCGGAAGCAGAGTCGCGACACGCTCGCCCGGCGCCAGGCCCAGTGCGGCCAGGTGGCGCGCCAGCGTCGTCGAGTTCTCCGCGTACCGCGACCAGGTGAGCGTCTCGCCGGGGGTCACGTAGGCGGCGTCGCCGGGACGCTCCGCGGCGTGCCGCCGGACGTGGTCGGCGACGGTCTCCGCCCCCCACCAGCCCGCGGCCCGGTACGCCGCGACGGTCGCCTCTTCGAAGGGGCCGGTCGCGAAAGGACTGGTCACAGATGCCTCCCCGGGTTCGCACGCTGCCCCGAAGTTAGCAGCGTCGTGAGCATTGTCATAGCTTTCTTTTAAACATAAGATCCCACAGACGCGGCCGGCAGAACACGGCCGGAAGGAGCGTGATGTCAGCGCAACTGTGGGTCTCGGTCGTCCATGTCGGGTGCTTCTTCGGGCTGGTGGCCCTCGGCTACTACCTCGTCCTCGAAGGAGCCGACTTCTTCAACTTCGCGCTCGGCCCGTTCGCGATGTTCTCCGGCCTGACGGCCTCGTGGCTGATGGTCAAGCAGGGCTGGCCGCTCGGGTTCGCCGCCGTGCTCGGCATCGCGATCGCCGGGGTGCTCGCGGTGGTCACCGAGATCGCGCTCGTCCGGCCGATCGACGCGCGCACGGGCGGCGGTGAACTGCCGTCCCTCATCGCGGTGGTCGCGGTGCTGTTCGCGGTCGAGCAGCTCGCCGGCACCCTGTTCGGACGGCAGCTCATGCCGGGCCGGTCATGGCTGCCCGGCACGTCCCTCGACCTCGGCGTGGTCACCATCGACGGGCAGACGCTCGTGCTCGTCGCCTGCACGCTCGTCTCGTTCACCGGCGTGTGGCTGTGGATGCGCAAGTCCAAGTACGGCCGGATCCTGCGCGCGGTCGGCAGCAACCGGGAGGCGGCGCGCACCCTCGGGATGCCGGTCGGGCGGGTGCGGCTGGTCGCGTTCGGGCTCGCCGGCCTCGTCGTGGGCCTGGCGGGGCAGCTGTTCTCGGCCAAGGCGGGGGTGAGCTTCCAGTCCGGGTTCGGCTGGGCGCTCTCGGGCTTCCTCGCCATGGTCATCGGCGGCACCGGTTCGGTGTGGGCGCCGCTGGCCGGCGGGCTGCTGCTCGCACTCGCCCAGACCTTCGTCCCCTACTACCTGGGCAGCGCGTCGCTCGACTACGCCGTCCTGGCCGTCGCGATCCTGTTCTTCGCGCTGCGTCCCAGCGGCTTGTTCGTGCGGAAGGTCCGAATATGAGCGCGGCGAACCGGGGGGTGTGGGGGGGCGTCCCCCCACAGGAGGAGAGAATATGAGCGAAGCGACGCAGAAGGGGCCCGCGGGCGTCGGGTCGTTCGGGTGGGTCCGGTCGGCGGAGACGGGCCGCATTCTCGGCACGTTCGCGCTGACCCTGTGCGTGATCGCGTGGGCGGGCGGCGACCTGTTCAAGCAGGACCTGGCGCTCCTCGGCGCCACCTACGCGCTGCTGGCGCTCGGCATGTACATGCCGTTCAACCTGGCCGGTGCGCTCTCGCTCGCCTACAGCGCCTACGTGGCGATCGGCGGGTACGCGGTCGGGCTCGTCGCGACGAAGACCGGCTGGCCGCTGCCGGTCGCCTACCTGCTCGGCGCGGTCGCGTCCGCGCTGCTGGCCGTCGTGCTCGGGTTCGCGACGCGGCGGCTGTCGGGCTTCTACCTGGCGGCGGTGACGCTGCTGTTCGGCATGGCGTTCCAGAGCTTCCTCCTGGACGCCGAGAGCATCACCGGCGGGGCGCTCGGCATCGGCTCCATCCGTCCGCTCACCCTGTTCGGAAACGAGCTGGACCGGCAGACGTTCATCGCCCTCACCCTGCTGGTCGTGTGGATCGTCGCGGTGGCGGTGGACCGGATCCGCCGGTCGCCGTTCGGGGTCGCGCTGCAGAGCTCCCGGGACGTCCCGGCCGCCGTGGAGGCCGCCGGGATCGGCGTCCCCACGCTCCGGCTGACCGTCCTCGGGGCCGGCGCGGCGATCGCGTCGCTCGGCGGCGGCCTGTTCACCACCGCCAATCTGGCGATCGGCCCGGACACGTTCACACTCCACCTGATCATGCTGGCGATCTTCATGCCGCTGCTGGGCGGGCAGGGGTCGGCATGGGGACCTGTGCTCGGCGCGGTTCTGGTCGTCGAGCTGACCTTCAACCTGCAGATCTTCGAGCGCGCCGGATCGCTGATCTTCGGCGTGGCGGTGCTGGCCGTGCTGCTGATCGCGCCGGGCGGCATCCTCGGCTACACCGGGCGGGGCGCGCGATGGCTGCGCGGACTCCTCGCCCGCGAGGGCGAAGCACCCGAGGGCGGGGCGCCCAAGGACGAAGCACCGGCGGGAGGAGCACGGCGATGACCGAGACCGTTCTGCTGGAGGGCACCGGGCTCCGCAAGAGCTACGGCGGTGTCCACGCGGTCGACGACGTGTCGCTGCGCCTGTCGGCCGGGGAGGTCCTCGGCCTGATCGGCCCAAACGGCGCCGGGAAGACGACACTCGTCGACCTGCTCGACGGCGCGCAGCCCGCCGACGGGGGGAGCCTGTCCATCCGGGGCCGCAGGCTCACCGGCCCGCCGTCGCGCCGCGCCCGCGCCGGCCTCGCCCGGACGTTCCAGCACCCGCACCTGGCGCTGGACCTCACCGTCCGCGAGAACATCCTGCTCGGCGCCGCGGCGCCGAAGCTCGCCGGAATCGGCGGGCTGATCGGCGGGCTGGTCGCGGGCGCGTTCCGTCCCGCCGGGGCCCGCTTCGACGCCACCCTGCACCGTGTCGCCGCCGCCCTGGAGATCGGCGATCTGGGCCGCCGCTGCGGCGACCTCACGCTCGGCGAGCAACGGCTCGTCGAGGTCGCCCGCGCGCTCGCCCAGGAACCGTCCGTGCTGCTGCTGGACGAGCCGTTCGCCGGCGCCGACTCGGCCGGCATCGCGGCGATCTCCGACGCGGTGCGCGCGGTCCGGGCCGAGGGCTGCGGGATCATCCTGGTCGACCACAACGTGGACATCGTCGCGTCCCTCGTCGACCGGATCATGCTGCTGCGCTCCGGCACGGTCGTCTTCGACGGCGATCCCGCCGAATGCCTGGCCAGCCCAGAGATGCAGGACGTCTACTTCGGAACCGGCGGTGAGAACGTTGTCGCGTAAATCCAGGGACGCGCATGAGCTCACGGTGAGCGGGCTGTCCGTCCGGTACGGCGAGTCCGTGGCCGTGGCGGACGCCTCGCTCACCTTCACGGGCGGAGCGGTCACCGGCGTCGTCGGCCCCAACGGCGCGGGGAAGTCCAGCCTGCTCCTCGCCGCGTACGGGTCCGTCGCGTCGACCGGCCGCGTCACCCTGGACGGCGAGGACATCGGCGGGCTGAGCGCCGCCCGCCGCGCCGGCCGCGGGCTCGCGCTCGTCCCGCAGGGCAGGCAGATCTTCCCGAGGCTGACCGTCCGGGAGAACCTCCAGGTCATGGTGGACACGCTCGGCCTGCCCGCCGGCGAGGTCGAGGCGGCGCTCGACCGTTTCCCCGTCCTGCGGGAGCGGGCACGGGCGCTCGCGGGAGTCCTCAGCGGCGGCGAGCAGCAGATGCTGGCGGTGTCCCGCGCCCTCATGGGCTCCCCGAAGGCGCTGCTGCTGGACGAGATGTCCACCGGCCTGGCGCCCCTCATCGTCGCCGAGCTGATGGACACCGCTCGCCGGCTCGCCGACGAGGGCACCGCCGTGGTGGTCGTCGAGCCGTCCATCGGGGCCATCCGGGACCGTCTCGACCGCGGCTATGTGCTGCTGCGCGGCCAGGCGTCCGACCCCGTCGACGGGGGCCGCGACCTGGACGCCGCGTATCAGCGCGCGATGGGCGTCACGGCCTCCGGGAGGCCCGAGGACGCGGCGCGCGCCGTCTCGCCGCAGGGGGGAAGATGAGATGCGGGTGATGGCCGGAACAACGACAGCCGAGAGGAAACGGACACGGTGGAGGACACGGGTGCCCCGGAACCGCGTGCGCAGATGCGCCAGCCGCGGGTGGCGGACCTGCTCGCCGACACGCTGCGGGCACGGATCCTGAGAGGCGAGTTGCCCGATGGGAGCCTGCTGCCCAAGCAGTCCGATCTGCTGGAGGAGTTCGGGGTCAGCAAGCTCGCCGCCCGGGAGGCGCTGCGGATCCTGGAGACCGAGGGCCTGATCACCGTCCGGCGCGGTAACACCGGCGGGTCGGTCGTGCACGCGCCGAAGCGCGACAGCGTCGCCTACATGCTCGCGCTCGTCCTGGAGTCGAGGCAGGCCGCGCTGCCGGACGTGGGGTTCGCGCTCCAGCAGATAGAGCCGTTCTGCGCCTCACTCTGCGCGCAGCGTCCCGACCGGCACACGGCCGTCGTGCCCGCGTTGCGCCGCGCCCACGAGAGCCTCGTGGACGCCGTCGAGACCGGTGACGAGAAGCGCGCGACGCCGGCGTCCCGCGAGTTCCACGAGGCGATCGTCCGGCTCTGCGGCAACGAGACGCTGTTCGTCGTGGCTGGTGCCCTGGAGACCCTGTGGACGGCGCAGGAGAGGGACTGGTCCGAGCACGCCACCCGTGCGGGCTTCTTCCCCGAGCCGGCGCTGCGCCGCCGGGCCCTGGACGAGCACGCTCAGGCGCTCGCCCTCATCGAGGAGGGCGACGCCGACGGCGTGGCCCGTCTGCTGCGCGACCACCTGCGGATCGCGCAGAAGTACCCGATGACGGGTGTCGGCGAGGACCACCGCGTCCAGGCCACTCTGCTGCGTCCCCTGGTCCAGCCGGCCGACCACGTCTGACTCACCGCGGCACCATTGCTTACCACGTGGTAGAAAATGGGGGTGAGTGAAACCGCCGCCCTCGTGCCCCTTCCTCAGCGAGTGACGCCGGCCGGAGACGCGCCGTTGCGGCTCGGCCCGCGGCCCCGTGTCGCCGTACCGTCCGAGAGCCTGCGAGGGCTGGGCGAGGTCGTCGTCGGCCTGCTGCGGACGCTGCACGGCGTGGACCCGGTTCTGCGCGTCGGCGGCGAGGGCGACCTGACGCTGCTGCTGACGCAGGACCCGCCGGTCGCGGACATCGTGCGCGTCCAGGGCATCGACCCGCTGGACGAGGGCGACGACGGACGCGAACTGTACGAGCTGGACGTCCGTGAGCAAGGCGCCACCGTGACCGCGTCTTCGCCCGAGGGGCTGTTCCGAGGCGCGACCACGTTCGCGCAGCTTCTCGAACCGGACCGCACGGGCGGCGGCGCCGTCCCCGCGACGCTGATCGCGGACGGCCCGGCCATGGCGTGGCGCGGGCTGTCACTGGACGTCGTCCGCCGGTTCTTCACCGTCGAGCAGGTGAAGAAGGTCATCGACGTGCTGGCCCTCTACAAGTTCAACGTCCTGCACCTGCACCTGTCCGACAGCCAGGCGTGGCGCCTGGAGATCTCACGGTGGCCGCGGCTGACCGGCGACGCCGCGCGGCCGTTCTACACGCGGGACGACTACCGGGAGATCGTCGCGTACGCGGCGGCGCGGTTCGTCACCGTCGTCCCCGAGCTGGACATGCCCGGTCACGTGCTGGCGGCCGTCCGCGCCTATCCCGAGCTGCAGGGCGATGCGGAGCCCCCGCACAGGTACCTCGCCTACCTCGACCCGCGCGCCGAGGTGACGTTCCGGTTCGTCCAGGACGTTCTCCAGGAGGTCGCCGCCCTCACACCCGGCCCGTATCTGCACCTCGGCGGCGACGAGGCGTTCGGCATGCCGGAAGAGCTGTTCACGGCGTTCGTCGTCCGCGCCCTGGAGATCGCGCGCGGCACCGGGAAGAATGTCGTGGGCTGGCAGGAGATCGCCAGGTCGGGTGCGCTGACCTCAGCGGACGTGGCGCAGGCGTGGATCGGGGCCGGTGACGAGTTCGACCTCGAAGCGGCCCGGGAGAAGACACCGTCCGAATACCATCCGCTGCTGGACATCGTCGCGGAGACGTTCGCCCGTTCGGTGCACGACGTCCCGGCCGCGGTCGCCTCGGGTGCCCCGGTCCTCGCCTCGGCCAGCAGCGTCATGTACCTCGACCGCCAGTACGCCGAGGAGTCCCGGCTCGCCGGGCAGACCGCCCGGCGGACGGAGGTCGGGCACGACTCCTACGAGCCGCGCACCTGTCGCGAGCTGTTCGGCTGGTCGCCGACGGCGCTGACGGAGATCCCGGACGCGGCGCGGCTCGCCGGGGTGGAGGCCGCCGTCTGGTGCGAGACCGTCGCGGGGTTCGACGACCTCACGTTCCTCCTGCTGCCCCGGCTGGCGGGCATCGCGGAGAAGGCGTGGACTCCGTCCCGCACGGACTGGGACGGCTACCGCGCCCGCGTGGCCGGGCACGGCGACTGGTGGAGCCGCCTCGGCCTCGACGGCTACTACCGCTCCGCGGACGTGTTCGAGCCCTAGGACTCCGTCCCGGGGGCCGCCGTTCTGTGGGACGCCGTCGCGTGGGACGCCGCCGCCATCAGGGCCTGCGTGTAGGCGTGCCGTGGCCGCGACGTCACCTCCGCCGCGTCGCCCGTCTCCACGATCCGGCCCTCGTGGACGACGGCGACCCGGTGGCTCACGACCCGGATCACCGACAGGTCGTGGGAGATGAACAGGTAGGCGACGCCCGTCTGCTCCTGCAGTTCCAGGAGCAGTTCCAGGACGGTCTTCTGCGTGGTGAGGTCGAGCGCCGACACCGGCTCGTCGCACACGATCAGCTTCGGCCCGATCGCGAGCGCGCGGGCGATGGCCACGCGCTGGCGCTGCCCGCCGGAGAACTCGCGCGGCAGCCGCCCGGCGGCGTCGGACGGCAGCCGGACACGGTCGAGCAGATCCCCGACGCGGCGGCGCGCGTCCGCCCTGCCGCGCCCCTGTGCCAGCAGCGGTTCGGACAGCGTGTCACCGATGGTCAGCGACGGGTTCAGCGACGTGTAGGGGTCCTGGAAGACGACCTGGAGGTCCCTGCTGAGCTCGCGGCGCCGCCCGGCCGCCGCCCGCTCGACGCGCTCCCCCGCGAACGTGATCGCGCCCGACCGGACGGGGGCGAGCCCGAGGATCGCCCGGCCGATCGTCGTCTTGCCCGACCCCGACCCGCCGACCAGGCCGAGGGTCTCCCCGGGACGGACGCCCAGGGAGACGCCGCGCAGCACCTCGTTGCGCGGGGCGCGCCGGCCCTTCCCAGGGAAGGAGACCCGCAGGTCCTCGACCGTCAGCAGCTCATCGTTCACGTTCACCGTCGCGTTCACGTTCACGCCTTCTCGCCTTTCAACGACGCGCCTTCCGCGGCCTCCGCCGGACGCCAGGGCTCCCGTGCCGGCATGTCGTCCAGGACGGCGTCGAGCAGCCGCCGGGTGGGGGACTCGCGGGGGTCGCGGAGGACCCGCGCCGCCGGGCCGGTCTCGACGACGCGCCCGCCGTGCATCACGGCCACGCGGTCGCACACGTCCGCGACGATGCCGAGGTCGTGGGTGACCAGCAGGACGCCGAGGCCCCGTTCCCGCTGCAGCCGCTTCAGCAGGCCGAGCACCTCCGCCTGCACCATGACGTCGAGGGCGGTGGTCGGCTCGTCCGCGATGAGCAGCCGCGGGTCGCACGACATCGCCCCCGCGATGAGCACGCGCTGCGCCATGCCCCCGGAGATCTCGTGCGGGTACGAGCCGAACGTCCGCCCCGGGTCGTCGATCTCCACCGTGCGCAGCAGGCCGAGGGCTCGCTCACGCGCCTCGGCCTTGGAGATGCCGAGCTTGTAGCGCATCGGCTCCACGAGCTGGCTCCCGATGGTGAAGGACGGGTCGAGGTTGCTCATCGGCTCCTGCGGGACGTAGGCGATGACACCGCCGCGCAGCGCGCGATGCTCCCGCTCGGGCAGGCCGACGACCTCCCGTCCGTCCACGATGACGCTGCCGCCGCTCACATGGCCGCCCTCGGGCAGGATCCCCAGGATCGAGAACGCCGCCTGCGTCTTGCCGGAACCCGACTCCCCGACCAGCCCGACGATCTCTCCCTCCCGCACGTCGAGGTCCACGCCGTGCACGACCTCCTTGGCGGTGCCGTCGGCCTGGGCGTACGCGACCGACAGGCCGCGCACGGACAGCAGAGCGGTCCCGGTCGCGTCGGCACCGGGCGGGGCGACGGCGGTCCTGGGACGGGGGCGCCGGGACGGGGACGTCCCGCGGTCCTCCAGCGCGTCCCGCAGCGCACCGGCGAGCAGCACCAGCGACGCGCTGGTGAGGCCCAGCGCGAGCCCCGGCCACACGATCATGGTGGGGGCGCGCTGCATGTTCTGGAACGCCTCGTTGAGCATCGCGCCCCAGGTCGGGGTGTCGCCGCTGCCGATGCCGAGGAACTCCAGCCCCGCCTGCAGCCCGATCGCCAGCCCGGCGACGAGCGCGGTCTGGATGATGATCGGGGCGCGCACCACGATCAGCACGTGCCGGGCCACGATCCGCAGGTCGGTCAGACCCGACACGCGCGCCGCGTCCACGTACAGCTCGCCCCGCACCCCGGCGACGATGCCGCGCACCAGCCGGAAGAAGCTCGGCGCGACGAGCACGCCGAGGACGATCATCAGCACCCACACCGTCGAGCCGAGGATCGCGCGGGACGCCAGCAGCACCACCATCGCCGGCAGCGCCATGACGAGGTTGACCGTCCAGTTCGCCGCCGCGTCGAACCGTCCGCCCCGGTAGCCCGCCAGCAGCCCGGACGGGACGCCGATGCCGAGGGCGACGAGCAGGGCGATGACCGCGCCGCCGAGGGTGTTGCGGCCGCCGTGCAGCAGGCGCGACAGGACGTCGCGTCCCGCCGAGTCGAAGCCGAGCGGATGCCCGGCGCCGGGACCGGCGAACGAGTCGCTCAGGTCGGCGGCGCCCGGGTCCTGCGGGCTGAGGGCGGGCGCGAAGATCACCGCCAGGGTGATGGCCAGCAGCACGACCCCGGAGATCACGCCGAGCGGGTTCCGCAGGAGCCGCCGGACGGCCCCCGACCGCCGGGTTCCGCTCATGTGAGTCTCGCCTTCGGGTTGAGCCAGCCGATCAGGACGTCCACGAGGAGGTTGACCGCGATCACGCCGATCACGGTGACCATGACCAGCGCCATGATCACGGGGATGTCGCCGCGGGTGGTGTAGGTGACGGTCATGCTGCCGATGCCCGGCAGCCCGAAGATCTGCTCCACCAGCACGGCGCCGCCGAGCAGGCCGACGAACTGCATGCCGAGGACGGTCAGCGCGGGCGCCGCCGCGTTGCGCAGCACGTGCCGGAACAGGATCCGGGACGGCGGCAGCCCGCGCGCCCGCAGCGTCCGGACGTAGTCCTGCCGGAGGACGTCGATCACCGCGCCGCGGACCTGCTGGGAGACCCCGGCGACGCCCGCGATCGACAGCGACGCGATCGGCAGCGTGACCGTGGACAGCCAGCCGGACGGCGACTCGGTCAGACCGGTGTAGCCGATGGCGGGGAACCAGCGCAGCCGCACCGCGAACACCACGACGATGATCAGCGTGACCAGGAAGCCCGGCAGCGCGTACCCGACGACGCCGAGGATCTGCACGAACCGGTCGACGGGGCCGCGCCGGACGCCCGCCCACACGCCCAGCAGCAGCGACAGCACGGCCGTGACGAGCGTGACGCCGACCATCAGGCTGACGGTGACCGGCAGCCGGGTGGAGATCGCCTGGACCACGTTCTCGCCGGTGAACCACGACGTCCCGAAGTCGCCGCGGACGGCGTGCGCCAGCCAGTCGGCGTACTGGACGAGCACGGTGCGGTCCAGCCCGAGTTCGGCGTTCTTGGCGTCGACGAGGTCCTGGGACGCCTGGCCGCCGAGGAGCTGGCGTCCCACGTCGTTGTCCGGGATCGACAGCAGCAGGTAGGCCAGGAAGGAGATCACGAACAGGAGCACCGCTCCCGACGCGGACCTGCGGAGAACGAAGCCCGGCATCAGGCCGGCGCGTAGTTGTAGATGGACGGGACGGCCATCCCCGCCTGCGGCTTGATCTTCACGCTCCCGTCCGACACGTGCAGGTACGACATCCGGTAGAACGGCACGAACCAGGCGTCCTCGACGAGGTGCTCGTTGAGCGCCCGCAGGTCCGCCTGCGCCTTGTCGGCCGACGTCGCCTGGATCTTGGGCAGCAGCTTCTGCACCGTGGCGTCGGTCGTGCCGAACATGTTGCCGATCCCGGGCAGGACCAGCCCGCCGATGGTGACCCAGTCGTTGGAGGACTGGCCGACGTTCATCACCATCGCGGAGTACTCGCGTTCGGTGTAGATCCGCTTGACCTGCGACGGGTCGATGACGTCCCAGACCACCTCGACGCCGATGGCCCCGAGGTCGGTCTTCAGCGAGGCGGCCAGCGCGTCGGGGACGATCGCCGTGATGCGCGGCAGCTTGAGGGTGAACCCGTCCGCGTACCCGGCCTGCTCGAGCAGGTCGCGGGCCTTGGCCTGGTCGTGCGCGTAGTAGGTGTCGAGGCGCTTGTCGTAGGCCGCGGTCTGGGTGCCGAAGACCTGGTCGGTGAGCTCGCCGCGGCCCTGGCGGAGCTTGTCCAGCATCGTCTTGCGGTCGATCGCGTGGTTCAGCGCCTGCCGGACGCGGGGGTCGCCGAGCGCGGGCGTGATCTTGCCGTCGCGGTCGAAGAGCAGCAGGCCCTGGAAGTCGAACTCCTGCTTGGTCGCCTCGACCTTCGGGTCCGACTCGATCCGCAGCTGCTGATCGGCGGCCTGGAGCAGCGCGGCGTTGATCTGCCCCGTCTTGATCCCGTTGACGATCGCGGTCTCGTTGTTGAAGTACCGGAACGTGACCTCGTTGTAGGGCAGGCGGGCGCCCCAGTAGTCCGGGGCCCGCTTGTAGACCCACTTGGTGCCGATGGCCGTCCGCCCCGGGTCGAGGTCGTAGGGGCCTGTGCCGTCCGGCCTGGTCTTCAGCGGGTCGCCGGACTTGCCGAAGCCGGCGGGATTGGCCATCAGCCCGGCCGCGTCGCTGAGGTAGTGCAGCATCGCGGGGTTGGGCTGGGCGAGGTTCAGGGTCAGGTGCGTCTTGTCGACCACCTCGATCGATTCGACGTCCTGGAGCGTCTTGGCGGAGGCCCCCGTCCCCTTGGCGAAGCGCTCCATGTTCGCCTTCACCGCCGCCGCGTCGAACGGCGAGCCGTCGTCGAACTTCACGTCGCCGCGCAGCGTGAGCGTCAGTTCGGTGCGGTCGCTGTTGTACTCCCACTTGGTGGCGAGCATCGGGTTGAACGACCCGTCCGCCTCGCGCTTGACCAGCGTGTCGTACACCGCCTGGAAGAACGGCAGCGCGCTGCCGGTCGCATCCGCAGGGTCGAGGCTCTGCGGAAGGGTCAGGGTGGCGATGGTGAGGTTCGCCGACGCTCCGGTCTCGCCGCCGGAGTCGGCGCATCCCGCCAGGGCGGTCGCGGTGACGCAGGCCGCGAGGAGGGCGGTGCCCCTTGTGATCTTCTTCATTCCGGCGAGCATACAGATGGAACTAACCACGTGGTAGGTTTTCTGAGACGAATTTAACCAACTGGTAGGTTTCGCTGCGGCAGGGAGGAAGGCGCAGGCCGTACCGTTGGCGCAGCACCCCACGCACCGCCGGCGCCCCCGGTGTGCCCGAGAACGCCGGACATCCCAGAGAGGCCCCCGCTCAATGACCGAACAGACCGCGCGCAAGCCGACGAAGGGCGAGCGAACCCGCGCGAGCATCCTCGACTCCGCGGCCGAGCTCTTCTCCAAGTCGGGGTTCCACGCGGTGTCGCTGCGCGACATCGCCGCGCACGCGGGCCTGACCCACGCGGGGCTGCTGCACCACTTCCCCGGCAAGGAGAGCCTGCTGATCAAGGTGCTCGGACGGCGGGACCGGGTCGACGCCAAGCTGCTGTTCGGCCCCGGCGTGCAGGACCGGCCCGAGGAACTGCTCGGCATCATCGTCGGCATCGTCTGGCGCAACATGCAGACGCCGGGCCTCGTCGGCCTGTACGTGAAGATCTCCGGTGAGGCCGCCGACCCCGAGCACCCGGCGCACGACTACTTCGTCGAGCGCTACCGGCTGCTCCGCGAACGGCTGACGCAGGCGTTCACGGCACTGTTCGCGCAGGCGGACCCGCCGCTGACCCACGACCCGGAACTCGTCGCGGGCCAGCTCCTGGGGCTGATGGACGGTCTGCAGACCCAGTGGCTCCTGGAACCGGACGCGGTCGACATGCACGCGTCCGTCGTCGCCTTCCTCCGCCAGCTCGGCCTCACCACCGACTTCGCTCCCCGAGGGAACTCATGACCCGGTCCGAGTCCGTACCGACCGCCACCGGCGAGCTGTCGCTGGAAGAGAAGGCGTCGCTCACGTCCGGCGACAGCACCTGGCGCACGACCGCCGTCCGGGACGTGGTCCCCGCCATCAGGCTCGCGGACGGACCCCACGGGATCCGCAGGCAGGTCAGGGGGTCGGGCGACGCGCTCGGCCTCACCGACAGCGTCCCCGCCACCTGCTTCCCGCCGTCCGTCGCGCTCGGCTCGTCCTGGGACGCCGGCCTGGCCCGCCGCGTCGGCGAGGCGCTCGCCCGGGAGGCGTCCGCGCTCGGCGCCGACGTCGTCCTCGGGCCGGGCGTCAACATCAAGCGCTCCCCGCTGTGCGGACGCAACTTCGAGTACTTCTCCGAGGACCCGCACCTGACGGGGATCATGGGCGCCGCCATCGTCACGGGGATCCAGTCGCTCGGAATCGGCGCGTGCGTCAAGCACTTCGCGGTCAACAACCAGGAGACCGACCGCATGCGGATCAGCGCCGACGTGGACGAGCGGACGCTCCGCGAAATCTACCTGGCGGCGTTCGAGTACATCGTCCGCGACGCCCGGCCGCACGCGGTCATGTCCTCCTACAACAAGATCAACGGCGTCTACGCGAGTGAGAACCCCTGGCTGCTCACCGAGGTCCTGCGCGGCGAGTGGGGCTTCGACGGCGTCGTCGTCTCCGACTGGGGCGCCGTCAACGACCGGGTCGCCGCCCTCGCGGCCGGGCTCGACCTGGAGATGCCGCCCACCGGCACCGACCAGGAGATCGTCGCCGCCGTCCGGGCGGGCCGGCTGCCCGAGCCGGCCGTCACGCTGGCGGCCGAGCGGGTGCGGACGCTGGCGCGGCGCGTCTCCGCGGCCGAGCCCGCCGACGACTGGGACATCGACGCGCACCACGAACTGGCCCGCGAGGCGGCGCGCGGATCGGCCGTCCTGCTGAAGAACGAGCACTCCGTCCTGCCGCTGGACGTGGCGGCGCAGCGGGTCGCCGTGGTGGGAGAACTCGCCCGGAGCCCCCGCTACCAGGGGCACGGCAGCTCTCATGTCGTCCCGACCAGGCTGGACTCCGCCTGGGACGCCCTGAAGGCGGCCGGGCCGGACACGACCTTCGCCGCCGGATACCGCCTGGACGGGGAACCGGACGGGCGACTGGCCCGGGAGGCGGCCGAGACCGCATCGGCGGCCGGCGTGGCACTGGTGTTCCTCGGGCTGCCCGGTGAAGCGGAGTCCGAAGGGTTCGACCGGACGTCCATCGACCTGCCGGGCGTGCAGATCGACCTGCTCCGCGAGGTCGCCCGGGTGTGCCCGCGGGTCGTCGTCGTGCTCGCCAACGGCGGAGTCGTGTCGGTCGCGGACTGGCAGGACGACGCCGACGCGATCCTCGAAGCGTGGCTGCCCGGCCAGGCGGGCGGCTCGGCGATCGCCGACCTGCTGCTCGGCGTGTGCAGCCCGTCCGGGCGGCTCACCGAGACGATCCCGAACCGGCTCGCGGACGTCCCGTCCCACCTGCACTTCCCCGGCTCGGACGGTCACGTCGCGTACGGCGAGGGCCGGTACGTCGGCTACCGGTATCACGACACCCTCGGGACGGACGTCGCCTACCCGTTCGGGCACGGCCTGACCTACACGCGGTTCGAGTACTCCGACCTGGCCGTCCGCGAGACGGGGGCGAACGAGTGGGCCGTGGAATGCACCGTCGCCAACACCGGTGGGCGAACCGCCTCCGAGGTCGTCCAGCTCTACGTCGCCTTCGATGAGGACATGCCGACGCGTCCCCGGCACGAGCTTCGCGGTTTCACCAAGGTCGAACTGGCCGCCGGCGCCGGGACGCGGGTCTCGTTCACGCTGTCGGGACGCGATATCGCATGGTGGTCGGTCGCCCGCGGCGGCTGGCGGATCGACGCGGGAACCTTCACGGTCGAGGTGGGCGCCTCGTCCCGCGACATCCGGCTGCGCGCCGAACTGACCGCCGCCGGCGACGGACACGTGGACGCCCTCGGGCGGATGTCCACCCTCGGCGAATGGCTCGACCATCCGGTCGGCGGCCGGGTGCTCAAGGAACGGCTCGCGCCGGCCCTGACCGGCACCGCGGTGAGCTCACCGGCGCTCTTCGCGCTGGCGCGCGGCATCCCGCTCGCGAAGTTCAGCACGTTCGGCATCGGCCTGACCACCGAGGTCGTGGACGACCTCGTGGCGGCCGTCCGGAACCTCGACGGTCAGGACGGGTAGGCCGCCCGGCCCGAGGCGACATCGCCGAACCAGCGGGCGCTCGGCTTGACCGTCCGCGCGAACGTCGTGCGGTCGACCGCGACGAGCCCGAACGTCGGCTCGTAGGAACCCCACTCGTAGTTGTCGAGCAGGGACCAGTGCAGGTAGCCGCGCACGTCGATCCCGTCCTTGATCGCCTCGTGCAGCCCGGCCAGGGCGCCCCGGGTGTACTCGACGCGCTCGGCGTCGTCGGCCGTCGCGATGCCGTTCTCGGTCACCAGGATCGGCACGCCAGGAACGCGGGACGCCGTGTGCCGGACGGCGTTGCCGAGCGCCTCCGGGTAGAACTCCCAGCCGGTGACGGTGCGGCGGGCGTCGTCCGGGACGGGCAGCGCTCCGTCCCGGCCGATCCGCACCCGCGTGTACGCCTGCACGCCGATGAAGTCGTCGGACGCGGCGGCGTCGAGGAACCGGTCCTCCCGCGACCAGGCCCACTCCTCGCATTCGGCGTCCGCGCCGCCGACCGCCTCGAAGTTCTGGTTCGCGATCGTCCACCCGGACCTGAACCCGGCGAGTTCCTCCCTGGCGGCGCGGTGCGCGGCCGTCAGCGCGTCCGCGATGGCCCGGTCGGGCGGCGGCATCGCGCCCGCGACGTTCTCCTCGCGCTTCTCCGCCTTCACCGCGGCGGCCATCATCGCGAGCATGTTCGGCTCGTTGATCGTGCAGACCCACTCGACGCCGTCCAGGATCGGGAGGACGGCGCGCACGTAGCGGCGGAAACCTTCGACCGCCCCCGGCGCCTTCCAGCCGCCCGCCTTCTGGAACCACAACGGGCTCGTGAAGTGGTGCAGCGTCACCACCGGAGTGAGGCCGCGTTCCAGGCACCCTTCGATCAGGCGGCGATAGTGAGCCAGTTCGGCCCGCGAGACATGGCCTTCCACCGGCTCGACGCGCGCCCACTCGATGCTGAAGCGGTACGCGTTGAGCCCGAGGCCCCGCACGATGTCGAGGTCCTCCCGCCAGCGGTGGTAGGAGTCGCAGGCGTCCCCGCTGCGCTGGGGGAGGAACGAGCCGGGCCTGTTCTCCAGCGCCCAGAAGTCGCTGGCCACATTGTTCCCCTCGGTCTGGTGGGCGCTGGTCGCCGCGCCCCAGAGGAACCCGTCCGGAAACGAAGTACGCACGCACAGAACTTACCACTTGGTAAGCTTTCGCCGCCCCCCCCCCGGTCGATCGACGAGGTGGGGAGATATGGATCGCCGACCTGCCGGGCCTCGTGGTAGAAATCCTGGACCGAGGCGTCCACGTACGAACGCGGTAAGGCTGACGCTCGGCGTCGCACCGGCCGTTGTCATCCCGGGGGATCAGTGCTCTTCGTCGCAGTGTCCTTCGGGGCTTTCATCTTCGTCTTCGCGATCACCAGGCAAGTGCTGATGGCCGCCGGTTGCGCCGTCCTCGCCTTCATCGGCCTCATCGCCTTCGCCGGCTTTCAATCGGAGAAGCGGCAGGCGGAGGACAGGGAGGAGCGGGGTAAGGTCACCGCGTCCGTGCCGGCGGAGTTCGTCGGCACATGGTCGGGCGAGGTGGACTCGAAGAGCGACCCGATGGAAATGCTTCTCTCCGTTGAGCAGGGAAAGCAGGGCGACCGGGTGGCGGTTGTCCGGATCACCTCCTTGAAGGAAGAGTGCGTGGCGACCGGGAGAGTGAAGGAGGCGTACGAGCGCCGGGTTCTCCTCGAATCCAAACGGATGAAGGGGTCCCCTCACTGCTCCGATCTCCGACTCGACCTGACCGGCGACAAGAACCAGATCTCCGTCGACCCCAAGTTCGGTGACACGGTCGTGCTGTCCCGGACGAAGGCGGTCACGCACCGCACCCCCGTTTCGGCGGTCACCGGCACGTGGGCGGGGACCTACCAGTGCAGCGGCAAACCGACCGGGTTGAAGCTCACGATCCGCAAGGGCGACGACGGCGAGCTGAAGTCGCTCTTCGAGTCGAGTCCCGTGCCCGGCAATCCCGATCGCCCCTACAGTTCCTTCGAACAGACCGGTCTCCTGTACAACGGCCACCTCACACTGGACCCGGACCAATGGGTGGACGAGCCCGAAGGCGGCGGCTACGTGCGGGTGGCACTCTCCGCCGATGTCACCGAGGCCCGGCCCAGCAGGATCAAGGGCCGCATTCTCACCCGCGACTGCACCACCTTCACCCTCCGAAGGCGCTGAACACCCTGCCGCCCGTACGTGGTGAGCCCCGCTCGCAGGCGGCACGTGCTTTGACGACGGTGCAGATGTTCGGCGACCTCGTCATCCTGGGCCTCGTGGTGAAGGTTC
Organism: Actinomadura sp. 3N407; assembly: GCF_052245875.1. Classification (NCBI taxonomy): domain Bacteria; kingdom Bacillati; phylum Actinomycetota; class Actinomycetes; order Streptosporangiales; family Thermomonosporaceae; genus Actinomadura; species Actinomadura sp. 3N407. The sequence continues at coordinate 154,404 of NZ_JBQQBP010000002.1, read as the reverse complement.
TGCTCGAAGCGATGCGGCGCGGAGTCGAGCGCCGAAGATCCGGCGACGACCGGCCGGCATGACGGCACGGCGGACTGTCGGGCTCCGTGTACCTTGATCGGCACTGTCGTCGTGAGGAGCCCGTGCATGCCGAACCTGAAGCATCTCCCTGAATTCGCAGGGCTGCGAACCATCGAGTTCCCCTCACGTGAGGTGCTCGCCACGCGGCTTCTGCGCGCCGGGTTCGAGGCGGAGGAGCAGGGCCTTCCCAGGCCCGACGCGCTTCCGCCGGACGAAGCTTTCGCGGCGGCGAAGGCCGGGCCGGGCGCGTTCGCGTGGCGGCTGCAGCTGATGCCCTTCGGGGAAGAGGAGGACTTCCGGACCCACCTCGGGCGTTTCATCGCCGAGATCGACACCGCCGCCGTCACCGCACTGATCGTCGGGAACTGCTGGGATCCCGCGCTGGCCAACGACCACGTGGACGCCGTCCGCGACGTGCTGACCGAGTACGCCGGGGCATTCCCCGCGCTGCGCGCGTTGTTCTTCGGTGAGGTCACCCGCGAGGAGACCGACAGGCTCTCGTGGATCGCGCAGACCGATGTCTCCCCGCTCCTGGCCGCCTTTCCCGGATTGCGCGAGTTCATCGTCCGGGGGGCCGACGAGATGACGTTCGGGGGGAGTTGGGGGACGTTCACCCTCGCCTGGAACGTGCCCCGGCACGATGAGCTTCGACGCCTGACGTTCGAGACCCATCGGCTCGACCCGGCCGTGGTGCGCGGCGTCCTCTCCTCGGATCTTCCGGCGCTGGAGCACCTGGAGCTGTACCTCGGCTCGGCCGACGGCGACGGCGCCTCCCCGGAGGACCTGGCTCCGCTGCTCGCGGGCGCGGCCTTCCCGGCCCTGACATCCCTCGGACTGCGCAACGGGCAGGACACCGATGCGCTGGTCGCCGCCTTGGCCGACGCCCCCGTCACCGGCCGGCTGTCCGTACTCGACCTGTCACTGGGGACCCTCACCGACAAGGGCGCCCAGATTCTGCTCGATACCCCGGTGTTCCTCGACTTGGACCGCCTCGACCTGCACTACCACCACATGTCGGAGGAGATGACCGAGCGGCTCCGCGGCCGGTTCACCGAGGCCGGGGTCGGCGTTGACGTCGGCGAGCGCCAGGAACTCGAAGAGTACGAGGACGAGGATGAGGACGACGAATACGAGTACGGGGAGGAGCCGATCTATCCGGCGATCGCCGACTGAGCGCCATCCGCCGCCGCGTGGGGTTCCAGAAGGGGCCGTGCCGTAGGGTCGGTGCCCGGCAGGATGAAGGTCATGGACCCTCTTGAAGGACTCGACGACATCGACTGGGCGTCCCTCCGCCACGCCTACGGGTCGGCGGAGGGGATCCCCGCCGCATTGCGAGCGCTGCGATCCCCCTCCTCCGACGAGCGCGGGGAAGCGCTCAACGAACGCCTGTGGCACAGCATCTGGCACCAGGGAACCCGCTATCCGGCGACCGTCGCGACGGTGCCCTTCCTGGTCGCCTTGGCCGCGGATCCGGCCACGCCCGATCGCGCGGAGATCGTTCACCTGCTCATGATGCTGTCCGTCGGCTACCCGGACGACAAGCTGCCGCACGGCGTCGACATCGCCGCTTGGCGTGCCGACCTCCGGGAACGGCGCACGCTGACCCCGGAGGGATGGGAGCGCCGGCTCGACGCCTGGGTGGCGGAGGCGCCGAACGAGCACCAGCGCGACAGGCGCACCTGGCTGCGTGAGAAGCGGGATCCGCAGGCCGAATTGCGTGCAATGGAGATTGATCTGGCCGTTTACGACGCCGTTCTGGTGGGCGTCCCGGTGCTGCGGCCGCTGCTGGAGTCCCCCGAGAGCGGCCTGCGCACCTGGACCGCCGCCCTGCTGGGTCTGTTCCCGGAGGAAGCGGCCTCCTCGATCCCCGCCCTGAGCGCACGCCTGGAGGCCGAGAGCGACGCCTTCGCGCTCAGCAACGTGATCACCGCGCTCGGTATGCTCGGGCACCGGCCGGCGATCCCGCGTATCCGCACGTTCCTGTCCGGTGACCGTCCCGTGCACCGGCTCGCGGCGGCGACGGCGCTCGTGGGCCTGAGCGAGGTGGACGAGACCGTGATCGGGCAGCTCACCGTCTCCTCCGTCTGGGCGAATCTCGGCCACACCGACGACGCCTTCCGCACCCTCGCCGCCTCGGGCTCACTCGAGTCGGCCACGCGGTCCCTGCGGAACGCCGAAGCCGACCCGGCCGCGTTCGACCGGGCCCTCGAGGGGCTGCGCACCGGCCCGGTGGCACAGACGCGGCTGATGGTGGGGGCGGCGCTGACGTTCGCCTTCGGCATCCTTGACCTGGGCGACTCCTCGATCCACACCACGGCGCCGTTCCTGGCCGGCATCAAGGTCCCCTATGACGAGGAGGAACTCCCGGCGGGCGACGAGCTCGAACCCTTCGAGGACCTCGACGACCGGCAACGCGACGTTGTCCGGGCCCTCGCCGACCTGCCCCCGGACTCGTGGGACGACGCGGTGATCGAGACCATGCTTCAGGCATGGGGCGTCCCCGACGACCTGGCCGGCCTGCGGGACTACCTCACCACCGTGTAGCCGCCGACGCGGAAACCTGCTCGAACACCATGACGCGGGAGAGGCGCACCCCTCTTTGAACGTGTTCAGTTCTCGGGGTTAGGCTGTTCGCACATGCCGAGGGGTGCGCGATGAAGATTGTGATTCCCGGGGGGACCGGGCAGGTGGGCGCGATTCTGGATCGCGCCCTGACCGCGGCGGGCCACGAGGTCGTGGTCCTGACCAGGAGGCCGACGCGCGAGCGCGAGGTCGGCTGGGACGGCCGGACGGCGGGCGCCTGGGCCGAGGTCGTCGATGGCAGCGACGTGGTGATCAACCTGGCCGGACGCAGCGTCAGCTGCCGTTACACGCCGGCCAACCTGCAGGCCATGATGGACTCGCGCGTGCACTCCACCCAGGTCGTGGGTGAGGCGATCGCGGCCGCCGCACGGCCGCCCCGGGTCTGGCTGCAGATGAGCACCGCGACCATCTACGCCCACCGCTTCGGCGCCCCCAACGACGAGGCGACCGGCGTGCTCGGCGGCGCCGAACCCGGAGTCCCGGGCTACTGGGCCTACAGCGTCAAGATCGCGAAGAACTGGGAGCGGGCACAGGAACGGGCCGAGACCCCGTCCACCCGCAAGGTCGCCCTGCGCTCCGCCATGGTCATGAGCCCGGACCGCGGCGGCGTCTTCGACGTCCTGCTGCGGCTGGCGCGGCTCGGCCTCGGCGGACCGGTCGCGGGCGGCGCGCAGTACGTGTCCTGGATCCACGACCGGGACTTCGTCCGCGCTATCGAGTTCCTGGTCGACCGGGACGACATCGCCGGGGCGGTGAACCTCGCCGCCCCGAACCCCCTCCCGCAGCGCCGGTTCATGCGCGCGCTGCGGGCCGCGTGGGGCGTCCCGGTGGGCCTGCCCGCGACCGCGTGGATGGCGGAACTCGGAGCGCTGGCGATGCGCTCGGACACCGAACTCCTGTTGAAGAGCCGCCGCGTCGTCCCCGGCCGGCTCCTCGAAGCGGGTTTCGCCTTCGACCATCCCCAATGGCCGGCGGCCGCCGGCGACCTCGTTCGACGCTCGCGACGCGGCGAACGCATCCTCCCGCAGGCCGGACGGCCGGGTTTCCGAAGGTCGTCCACGGGCACGTGACTGACCGTTGCTATGACGGCTTGTGCAGGGGGGATCGGAGATGACCTCGGGGTGGTACGGATCGGGCGGCATGGATCCGTTCGAGGAGATGCTCGCCCGCTTCTTCGGGGCTCGGGCGCACCGCCGTCCGATGGAGCGGATCAGCATCGCGCGGCTGATGAGCGAACCCGCGCGTGAGCTGGTGCGGGACGCGGCCACGCAGGCGGCGCGGTGGGGGAGCGTCGACCTGGACACCGATCACCTCCTGTGGGCGGCGACGCGGCAGCAGGGCACCCGGCATTGGCTGGAGCGGGCCGGGGCCGACCCGGACAAGATCAAGGGCGAGATCGAGGACGGTGCCCGGCGGGGCGAGCCGCGGGACGTCCCGCCCGAGCTGACCCCGTCGGCGAAACGCGCCCTGCTGGACTCCCACCAGGTTTCGCGTGCGCTCGGGTCGTCCTACATCGGGCCCGAGCACCTGCTGTTCGCGCTGGCCCTCGACCGCGGCTCCGGCGCGGGACGGATCCTGGACGCCGAGCACGTCACCCCGGACTCGCTGCAGTCGGCGGCGGCCGGCGGCCAGCAGCCTCCGGGCGGGCCGGGCGGCGGCGGGCAGGCGACCGGTACCCCGACGCTGGACGAGTTCGGCCGCGACCTGACCGCGCTCGCGAGGGAGGGCCGCATCGACCCCGTCATCGGACGTGAGGACGAGATCGAGGAGACCGTCGAGGTCCTGTCGCGGCGCACCAAGAACAACCCGGTGCTGATCGGCGACCCGGGCGTCGGGAAGACCGCGATCGCCGAGGGCCTCGCGCAGCGGATCGTCGACGACGGCATCCCGGAGACGCTGCGCGGCAAGCGGATCGTCCAGCTCGACCTCGGCGGGGTCGTCGCCGGCACCCGCTACCGGGGCGACTTCGAGGAACGGCTGAAGAAGGTCGTGGACGAGATCCGCGAGCACGCCGACGAGCTGATCGTGTTCATCGACGAGATCCACACGCTCGTGGGCGCCGGCGGCGGGGAGGGGGCGATGTCGGCGGGCAACATGCTGAAGCCCGCGCTGTCGCGCGGCGAGCTGCACGTCGTCGGCGCGACGACCATCGACGAGTACCGCCGCAACATCGAGAAGGACGCCGCGCTGGAACGCCGGTTCCAGCCGATCCTGATACCGGAGCCGAGCGTCGGCGACAGCGTCGAGATCCTGCGCGGCCTCCGCGACCGGTACGAGGCGCACCATTCGGTGCGGTTCAGCGACGAGGCGCTGATCGCGGCGGTGGACCTGTCCAACCGCTATCTGACCGACCGTTTCCTCCCGGACAAGGCGATCGACCTGATCGACCAGGCCGGCGCCCGCGTGCGGCTGCGTTCGGGGACGCGGGACGGCGGCCGCCGCGAGCTGGAGGACCGCCTCGACCAGCGGCGCCGGGAGAAGGACCAGGCCGTCGCCGACGAGGACTACGAGAAGGCGTCCGAGCTCCGCGACGAGATCGTCCGGCTGGAGAAGGACCTCGCGGCGACGCGGGACAACGGCGGTCCCACGGCGGTCCCCGAGGTGACGACCGAGGACATCGCCGAGGTCGTGTCCCGGATCTCCGGTGTCCCCGTCACGCAGCTCACCCAGGCCGAGCGTGAGCGGCTGGCCCGGCTCGAAGAGCATCTGCACGGGCGTGTGATCGGGCAGGACGACGCGGTCGCCGCGGTGGCGCGGGCCGTGCGCCGGTCCCGCGCGGGCATGGGCGACCCGGACCGCCCGATCGGCGGATTCCTGTTCCTCGGCCCGACCGGCGTCGGGAAGACCGAGCTGGCCAAGGCGCTCGCCGAGGCGCTGTTCGGCAGCCGCGACCGGCTGGTCCGGTTCGACATGAGCGAGTTCCAGGAGCGGCACACGGTGAGCCGGCTGATGGGCGCGCCGCCCGGATACGTCGGGTACGAGGAGGCCGGGCAGCTCACCGACGCGGTCCGGCGGCAGCCGTACTCGGTGGTCCTCCTGGACGAGATCGAGAAGGCGCACCAGGACGTCTTCAACGTCCTCCTCCAGCTCCTCGACGACGGCCGCCTCACCGACGCGCAGGGACGCACCGTCGACTTCCGCAACACCGTGGTCATCATGACCAGCAACCTCGGCTCCGAACTGATCACCGGCCGTATGGAGATCGGCTTCGGGACGCCCGGCGACGGCCCCGGCACGGCGCTCAGCGACCGGATCATGCGCCGCCTGCGGGAGGCGTTCCGGCCCGAGTTCCTCAACCGGATCGACGAGATCATCGTGTTCCAGCGGCTGGAGGCGGGCCAGCTCCGCCAGATCACCGACCTGCTGCTGGACGAGACGCGCCGCCGCCTCCACGCGCAGGACGTCGACGTCACCTTCACCACCGAGGCGGTCGACTGGCTCGCCGAGCGCGGCCACCAGCCCGAGTTCGGCGCCCGCCCGCTGCGCCGCACGATCCAGCGGGAGGTGGACGACAAGCTCTCCGACCTGCTGCTCGCCGGTGATCTGCGGCACGGCAGCCACATCCGCATCTCCGCCGTGAACGGCGGCCTGGAGTTCCACGTCACCACCAGGGAGACGGTCTAGGCGTAAAGTCCTCCTGAATTCGTCCAGGAGGTGTGGTGATCTCGTGACGGCCCCGCTCACCGGCTCTCTGCGGCTCCCCGACGGCACGTGGGTCCGGGGACGCGGCCTGCGGAACCCGGCGCCGGAAGGCCCGGTGCCCGACTTCGGCCTCTATCTGGGTTCCCGCCGTCTCCGCCGGCGCCACGAGCCGGAGCTGGGCTGGTCCTCCGCGTGGATCGAGTGGCCCGACTTCCTGCTGCCGCGCGACCGGGCGGACGCCGTCCGGCAGATCCGCGCGCTGCACGAGCGGGCCCGGTCCGGCGCGTCCGTCGAGGTCGCCTGCGGAGGCGGCGTCGGGCGCACCGGCACGGTCATCGCCTGCCTCGCCGTCCTGTCCGGCCTGGACCCGGCCGACGCCGTCCCCTGGACGCGCGAACACCACCACCCCAGAGCCGTCGAAACCCCGTGGCAGCGCCGCTGGGTGACCGGATTCCCGGCCTGAGCGGACCGCCGGCCGGGATCAGCCGCCGAGGATGAGCTTCGCGGCGTGTTCGCCGATCATCATGCTCGGGGCGGCGGTGTTCCCGCCGGTGATGCTCGGCATGATCGAGGCGTCGGCGACGCGGAGCCCCTCGACGCCGCGGACGCGCAGCGCGGGATCGACCACGGCGCGCTCGTCCGCGCCCATCCGGCAGCTGCCGACGGGGTGGTAGACGGTCGTCGCCCGGTTCGGCAGCTCCTCGGCCATCGCGGCGCGGTCGGGGAAGTCCGGACCGGGGGACAGCTCGGCGGTCACGCCGCCGGCGATGGTCTTGCTCGCCATCGCCTCGCGGACGAGTTCGATCCCGTCCAGCAGCAGCCGGGCGTCATCGGGGTCGCTGAGGTAGCCGGGGTCGATGACCGGCGCGTCGGCCGGGTCGGCGGACGCGAGCCGCACCGTGCCGCGGCTCTTCGGATAGATCAGCGTCGGCATGATCGTGAGAGCGGGGCGCTTGTCCACCTTGTGGCGCACCGGCGCGTCCTGGTTGGGGAACGGGTACGACCAGGGCAGCGCGTGGATCTGCAGGTCGGGGATGTCGCCGGCCCGCGGGCTGCGGACGAACCCGACCGCCTCGAACACGGTGCGGCTCACCCACGTGCCGCCCCGGACCATCTCCTTGATCACGCCGGACGCGAAGTAGGGCGCGGTGCCCCGGTTGCGCGCGGACTCCATGACGTAGGTCATCGGCATGAACATGTGATCGTGGAGGTTGTCCCCGACGGGCAGATCCGCGTGGACCTCGATGCCGTGCTCACGGAGATGCGCCGCGGGACCGACCCCGGACAGCATCAGCAGATGCGGTGAGCCGAACGCCCCCGCCGCGAGGATCACCTCACGGGTCGCGCGCATCGTTCCGCGTCCCTTCCCGGTGACGACCTCGACGCCCGTCGCGCGGCCGTCGCGGACGACCACGCGTTCCACCATCGCCTTGGTCAGGATCGTCAGGTTCGGCAGGGCGTGGTCGTCGAGATAGCCGACGGACGAGCTGTAGCGCAGCCCCTCGTGGGCGCTCTGCTGGAAGACGCCCACGCCGTCCTGCACCTCGCCGTTGTAGTCGTCGTTCCGCTTCACACCGGCCGTCTCGGCGAGCGCCTCCATGAACGCCTCGGACGCGGGCGTGAGGTCCCGCTGGCGGGTCACCTGGATCGGCCCGCCCGCGCCGCGCAGGTCGGTCGCGCCGTCCTCCCAGTTCTCCATCCGCTTGAAACTGTCCAGGACGTCGTCGTAGCCCCAGCCGGTGCAGCCTTCCGCCGCCCAGTCGTCGTAGTTCCTGCGGTTGCCGCGCACGAACAGCAGCCCGTTGATCGATCCGGAGCCGCCCAGCACCCGGCCCCTGGTCTGCGGGATCTTCCGGTCGAGCGCGTTCGGCTGCGGCGCGCTGTAGAAGCCCCAGTCCAGCCGCTTCTTCAGCTGCGGGACATTGTGGAAGACGGCGATCAGACCCGGCTTGCGGACGAGCCGGGTCCGGTCGGGGCCGCCGGCCTCCACCAGGACGACGTCCGCGCCCGACTCGGCCAGGCGCTTCGCCAGCACGCACCCCGCGCTGCCGGCTCCCACGACGACGTAATCAGCGGTCTGGTCCATGTGTTCCTCTCAGCGTCCGCCGATGGCCGGGCGACCATTTCGTGAGGACCCGCGCCTGGCCCGATCGCCCCGAACAGGCCGACGGTAGAAGCCCCCGGCCGTCCTGCCAAGGCAGGTCCCGGTGACCGGAACCGCCGCTCCGCGCGCACCCTGACGGGCCGCGGTCACTCGTACGGGTTCTTCGGCTTCTCGATCTTCTGCAGGGAGCGGGCGCGGAGCGTCTGCACGACCGTCCTGTCACCGCGGTCCGGGGCGGGCGGCTCCCAGACGCCCACGACCCGGACCCACGAGTCGGCGGGCGGCTGCGGGACGCCGCGCACCGTCACGGGGAACGGGACGGCGTCGCCCGCGCAGCAGGCGATCTTCATCCGGGTGATCTGCCAGCCGTCCCGTCCCTTCCCGCCCGGGGTCACGAACCCGGTCAGCCGTACGGGGACGCCCCGGAGGCTCGCGGGATCACCGGTCTGGGCCTCGTACGCGCGGCCGATGAACTCGCCCATGGTCATCTCGACGGGCCCGCCGGTGGTGGACAGGGGGCGGAAGCCGTCATCCGGAGGTGCGGGCGGGGGCGCCGCGCGGTCGGTGTCGCGGGCGGCGGTGAACGACCCGAGCGCCGGGGGAGCGATCACGAAGATCGCCAGCACGGGCAGGCCCAGCAGCCACGCCACCCGCGGCCCCCGCGAATGGTCGTGCCCATCGTCCCCGTGCCCGCAGCACTGATCGTCGCCGGCGTCCCGCCATTCCCGGCGCAGCCCGGCGGCGCCCAGCGCCAGCAGCGCCACCGCCGCGGCCACCAGCGGATACCGGAAGCCCGGCCGCACGTAGTTGACGTACTCGCCGCTGCCCAGCGTGATCCACAGCATCGCGACGCCGAGACCGATGAGCAGCAGGTTCTGCGCGGCCCTGCTCATGAAAGCAGCCCTCCCACCAGCACGCTGACCCCGACCGCGAGGCAGAACGTCAGCGGAACGAACCGGACGGCGAAGCGGCGGCCGAAGAAGCCCGCCTGGAGCGCGATCAGCTTCAGGTCCACCATCGGGCCCACCACGAGGAAGGTCAGCCGCGCGGTGGTCGAGAACTGCGACAGGCTCGCCGCGACGAACGCGTCCGCCTCCGAGCAGATGGACATCAGCACGGCCAGTGTCGCCAGCAGCAGCACCGACACCACCGCATTGCCGGCGGCCGCGGACACCCACCCGGCCGGCACGACCACGTTGATGGTGGCGGCCGCGAAGGCGCCGACCACCAGGAACCCCCCGGCGTGGACGATGTCGTGCCGCATGGCCTGCCGGAACGCCTCCAGCCGCCCCGCCGCCCCGTGCGCCTCCGGCCGGGACGGGATCTTGATCCATTCGCCCTTGCCCAGCAGCAGCCACGTCCAGCCCGCGAGGACGGCCACCAGCAGGGACGCGACGAAACGTCCCACGACCATCTCAGGCTGGTTCGGGAAGGCGACCGCGGTGGCGACGAGCACGATCGGGTTGATCGCGGGGGCGGCGAGCAGGAAGGTCAGCGCGGCGGCGGGGACGACGCCGCGGGCCATCAGCCCGCCCGCGACCGGCACCGACGCGCATTCGCAGCCCGGCAGCACGGCCCCCATCGCGCCCGCGACGGGCACCGCCGCCCCGGGCCGACGCGGCAGTATCCGCCGCCACAGCGACGGCGGGACGAACGCGGTGATCGCGGCCGACAGCGCGACCCCGAAGACGAGGAACGGCAGCGCCTGGACGCACACCGCCACGAAGATGGTCGTCCACGCGTCCAGGGCGCCCGCGTCGACGAGCGGCGCCACCCAGGTCCGCCCGAGCACCAGCACGGCCGCCAGCAGGCCGAACGCCCATGCTGCGCGGGTGCCGGGCGCCGCGGGCTCGCGGCGGCCCCAGTCCGCGGGAGGAAGCAGATCGTCCTCGGCCGTGCGCAGGCCGATGCGGTCGCTCATGGTCGTCATCGTGCCAGAATCCGCAGGGCGTTCGCGTCGCGGTCTTGGCAGATCGCCGCCCGATCAGTGATCGTTAAGTGGGCATCGGGCGTGGGAGGCGACATGCGGGCGAGGACGGCCGGGGCGGCGCTGGCGGACGCGGCGGCGCGGGGCAAGGCGTTTCTGCACGACGGCGACGACACCGTCACGTTCGCCGAGTTCGACGAGCTGGCCGACCGGGTCGCGGCGGGGCTGCTGGCACGCGGGATCGGCCGCGGCGACCGGGTCGGGCTGCTGGGCCTCAACACGCCGCAATGGCTGGCCGCGTTCTTCGGCGCGGCGCGGATCGGCGCCGTCGTCGTCCCGCTCAACGTGCGTTACCGGGAGCAAGAGCTGACCCACATGCTGGAGCGGAGCGGCGCCCGGACGGTCATCAGCGTCGACGCCGTCCCCGACTTCGACTTCGCCGCGTTCTTCGACGGATTCCGCGACCGGGTCCCGGGCGTGAGCGACTACGTGTTCTTCGGCGCTGGCTTCGCGGGCAGCGGCACGTTCGACGAGCTGACCGCCGCGCCGCCCGACCCGGCGGCGCTGGCCGCCGCGCGCGCCGCGGTGGACCCGGCCGACCCGCTGTTGATCCTCTACACCTCGGGGACGACCGGGCGCCCCAAGGGGGCGACGATCACGCACCGGAGCGTCCTGGCGTCGGCGCAGGCACAGGCCGACCACTTCGGGATGAGCGAATCCGACGTCCTGCTGGGGCATCTGCCGTTCAACCATGTCGGCGGCATCACCTGCACCATCATGTCCGCCCTCGTCAGCGGCGGTTCGGTCGCGCTGCTGCCGGCGTTCGGCCCGGACGCGGCACTGCGCGCCATCGAACGCTACCGGGTGACCTTCTGCGGCGCGGTGCCGACGATGTACGTGCTGATGCTCGGACGGGACGACTTCGCCGACCACGACCTGTCGTCCGTGCGGCTCTGCGTGGCGGGCGGCTCGAACGTGGAGCCGGCGCTCGCCGAGGCGATCCGGCGCGGCTTCCCCGGCGCGCCCCTGTACGGGCTGTACGGCCTGTCGGAGTCCTCGGGGGCGTGCGTGCTGTCCCCGCTGGACGACGACCCGGAAACGGTCTCGCGCACCCTGGGCGTGATCATCGGCGACTTCGAGGCTCGCGTGACCGGACCGGACGGGGCCGTCCTCCCGCCGGGCGAGACCGGCGAACTCCAGGTCCGCGGCGGCTGCGTGGCCGCCGGCTACTGGGACATGCCGGCCGAGACCGCCGAGGTCTTCCTGCCGGACGGCTGGCTGGCCACCGGCGACATGGTCGCGATGGAGCCCGGCGGGCATCTCGTGCTGCGCGGCCGCAAGAAGGAGATGTACATCCAGGGCGGCTTCAACGTCTACCCCGTGGAGATCGAGAACGTGCTGACCGCGCACCCGAAGGTCGCGATGGCCGCCGGGATCGGCGTCCCGGACGAGGTGCTGGGCGAGGTCGGACGCTTCTACGTCGTCCCGCGCCCGGGCAACCAACCGCCCACCGCGGAGGAACTCACCGCCTACTGCCGGGACCGCCTGGCCGACTACAAGGTCCCCCGCCAGTTCGTCGTCACGACCGAGGTCCCGATGACCCCCGTCGGCAAGATCCACAAGGCCCTGCTGAAGGAGCGCCACCTGTCGAACCCCGGTGACTGACCGCGGTGGCGGCGTCAGGTGTTCTGGGAGGACGTGCGGCGCCGCGGCCTGCGCTTGGGTGCGGCGCCCTGCGTGTTCGCGCGTGGGGAGCCGCGCCCCGCGGAGGCGGCCTGCGTGTTCGCGCGGGCGGAGCCACGCCCGGCTGAGTCTCCCTGGCGCGGCTTCGCGGGGCGGTTGACGTCCGGGGCGGCGTGGGCGGGCGGCCGGGCACCGGTGATACGGGCCAGCTCACCGTCACCGACACGCGCGCGGAGGGTTCGGGGGGTGATGCGAGCCTCGGCCATCAGACCGTCCACCTCGCGGCGCTGGTCGGGCAGGACGAGGGTGACCACGGTTCCCGTACGGCCTGCGCGGGCGGTGCGTCCGCCGCGGTGGAGGTACTCCTTGTGGTCGGCGGGCGGGTCGACGTTGACGACGAGATCGATGTCGTCGATGTGGATGCCCCGGGCGGCGACGTTGGTGGCGACCAGCACGGTGATCTCCTCGCTGCGGAAGCGCTCCAGGGCGCGGTTGCGCTGCGACTGGGTCTTGCCGCCGTGCAGCGCGGCGGCGCGTATGCCGCGGGCCGTCAGCTTGCGGACGAGGCGGTCCGCGCCGTGCTTCTTGCCGACGAACATGATCACCCGGCCGTCGCGGGCCGCGATGTGCACGGTCGTCTCGTGCTTGTCGGTGTCGTCCACGTGCAGCAGGTGGTGTTCCATGGTGGTGACCGCACCGGCCGTCGGGTCGACCGAGTGCGTGACCGGGTCGCTGAGGAACCGGCGGACGAGCTGGTCGATGTTGCGGTCGAGCGTCGCGGAGAACAGCATCCGCTGCCCGCCGTGCGGGGTCTGCTCAAGGAGCCGGGTGACCTGGGGCAGGAACCCCATGTCGGTCATCTGGTCGGCCTCGTCCAGCACGGTGATCCCGACCTCGCTCAGCCGGCAGTCGCCGCGTTCGATGAGGTCGGCGAGCCGTCCGGGGGTGGCGATCAGGACCTCGGTGCCGCGTTTGAGGGCGTTCGCCTGGCGGGAGATCGGCAGTCCGCCGACCACGGTCGTCAGCCGCAGGCCCAAGGCGTCCGCGTACGGGGTGAGCGCACCGGTGACCTGCTGGGCGAGCTCCCGGGTGGGGGCGAGGACCAGGGCCAGGGGGCGGTGGGGTTCGGCTCGGCGGCCGGCGGTGCGGCTGAGCAGCGCCAGGCCGAAGGCGAGGGTCTTGCCGGAGCCGGTGCGGCCCCGGCCGAGGACGTCCCGTCCGGCGAGGGCGTTCGGCAGCGCCGTGGCCTGGATGGGGAAGGGGGCCGACACGCCTTGGCGGGCCAGGGCCTCTTGGAGGGGCGCCGGCATCCTCAGCTCGGTGAACGACTCGATCGGGGGCAGCGGCGGGGTGGCGCCTGCCGGCTGCGCGAACTCCGTGCCGGGGCGTTGCCCCTGCTGCGCCGGACGGCGATGACCGGCGGCGGGACGGGATCGGGGGGAGCGGCCGCGGGCGGCCGGAGGGTTGGTGCGGGGCACTGTGGAGCCTTTCCTCGAAGCGGTGCGTGTCGAGGAAGTGCTCCGCTGCGCGGGGCTCGCGGCCTTGGATTGCGGCCGGGCGAAGGATTCTCAAGAACGAACCGGGAGACGGCGTGCGGCGTTCGTGCCGTGCGCCGTGGTGGGAGCGCCGGCCGCGGGATGAACCGTGGCGGCGGGGTGAAGCGTGGCCGCGCGGTGAACCGCGGCCCGGGACGATGCCCGTGAGGGGCACCGCACGCGGCGGGCGGTCGAACGCCCGCCCGCCGCGTCGTCGGTGATCAGGCGGGGACGATGTTCTCCGCCTGCAGGCCCTTCTGGCCCTGCGTGATGTCGAACGACACCTTCTGGCCCTCCTGAAGCTCACGGAAGCCCTGGGCCGCGATGTTGCTGTAGTGAGCGAAGACGTCGGCGCCGCCGCCGTCCTGCTCGATGAAGCCGAAGCCCTTTTCGGCGTTGAACCACTTAACAGTGCCTGTGGCCATGACAGTCTCCTTCTGGGGTCGGTCCCTGTCGCACACCTTGTGCGACCGGGGACGCCGCGATGGCCCATCCGGAAGATCCAGAACAACAAAAAATGCGCCTGTGGTGGAACCGGCAGGCGCACACACATGTCTATGGGAACCGCAACTACCCAAATACTACCACGTGGTCCGCGGGACGGAACAGGAAACCGTGAATTCTGTGACGGCAGCGGGGTCGGACTCCCCACATCGCTCAGGTGGGCGCATACTGGCAGTAATGAAACCCACAGGACCCGCCAGGCGGCGACATCTGCCCACCAGCCCCTTCAAACCCCCGCCCGCTGCGCCACCGACCAAGGAGTTCGCACCTCACGACCAGGTCACCCACGACAAGTACGGGCTCGGACGCGTCGTCGAGGTCGAGGACGGCCGTGCCGTCCTGGTCGACTTCGGGACGCGGAAGGTCCGGATCCTCGCCCCGTACGCGAAGCTCTTCAAGCTCTGAGATCCCGCTCGGACCCGTACGGAACCCGCGCGGCCGCGCCCCATATCCGTGAATCCGGTGAGCGCCGCCGCGCACGAAAGTCCCACCGCGCCGGGGCTCAGCCCGGCTCGGACGGGTTTCGAAGGCCGTCATCCGGCCCGATTCGCCTCACATCTGCGTGAACCGCGGCGGGCGGAGGGGTCGGACGATGTGCGCGCCGCCGGCGGCGGGATCCGCCGGGGCGGTCGCGCGGTGGCCCTCGGCCAGCTCGATCAGCCGGGCGGCCATGTCGGCGAACAGGAGCAGCTGGCGGGCGGTGGCCGGGCTGAACGGCTGCGCGCCCGGATGCCCCAGGACGGCGAGCACCCCGCGGGTGTCCTCGCCCGTGTCCAGCGGCAGGATCAGGATCGGGCCGGCCGGCAGGGCGCTGAGCGTCTGGTCGGCGGCGATCCGCGCGGACAGGGCGCGGCGGGAGCTGAACGCCCGGCCGAGCATCGACCGTCCGCGCCGCACCATCAGCCCGCGGATCCGGTCGCCGTCGGCACCGACCGCGATCTCGATCCGCAGCGTGTTGCCGTCCTCGACGGGCATGGCGATGAACGCCAGAGGGACGCGCGCCATCGTGCGCGCGTGCGTCGCCAGGAGGGTCAGCAGTTCGGGCAGGCGGGTCCCGTTCAGGACCGCCGTCATCAGGTCGATCGACGCGCCGAACCGCGCGTGGTCGTCCGCGGCGCGGGTGACCGCCGGCGGCCCCCACCCGATCGACGGCAGCTCGTCGCCGGTCATGTCGTCATCCCGTTCTCCTCCTCCGGCCGGGAACGCCGCGGTCAGGCCGCGGCCGATCGGGTGCCGGTGCGGGTGAGCCGCGCGGCGGTGACGGAGGGACGGATCGTGAAGGTGCGGGCCAGCCCGGTGAGGCGCAGCAGCCTGCCCATCTGCGGGCGCGGGGCGGCGAGGACCACGGTGGTGCCCTTCGGCTCCGTCCGGCGGCGCGCGTCGACGAGCAGGGCCAGGCCGGACGCGTCGCAGAACGTCACGCCCGACAGGTCGATGACCACGTACGGTCCGGTGTCCCGCAGCGCGGCGTGCAGGCGTTCGCGCAGGGACGGCGTGGACACGATGTCGAGTTCGCCGCTGATGGCGATGACGGTGTGTTCCGCGAGCCGTTTTCGGCTCAGCCCCGCCTCGGTGGAGGCGGTGACGATGGTGGGCATGCTGGATCTCCGATCCGGAGTATGAGAGCGCCGGTCACGGCCGAAGCCGGTTCCGGACGGTGGCACGGGCGGTCAGCCCGTGGTGAGGAGCTCGCGGCACTGGCGCCGCGGCTCCGGGGTCAAAGTGACGGCCACTCGGCGTCACGGGCGGTGTCCACTACGGCCCCGGCGCGGGAAACGAACGTCCGCGTCCGGACGGGCTGGTGTTGCGGCGTCATGGGCGCCGACCTGTCTGGGCCCCCGAAGGGGACCGAGTAGCGGGGAACCAGGGGGACGCGGGCTTGGTCGCTCGCATCGGGAACCCCTCGTTCGCCACGAGTCTACGCCCTCCGGGGTTCGCGCGTCGGTGAGCGCGCCCCGGCACGGACCCCTCCCGCGACTCTGAACAACCGGCCCGCGACGGTCTAGCGGTCTGGTGGGGGGTCGGGGAGGAGTCCGTGGTGGAGGGCCTTCAGGACGGCGCGGGTGCGGTCGCGGACGCCGAGCTTGGCCAGGAGGCTGGACACGTGGTTCTTCACCGTGCCCTCGGCCAGGTGCAGGGCGTCGGCGATCTCGCGGTTGGCGTAGCCGCCGGCCAGCAGCCGCAGGACGTCCTGTTCCCGGTCGGTGAGCGGCTGGGGCGGGAGATCGCGGATCTCGTCCGGGTCCGGCAGGCGCCTGGTGGCCTGGAGCAGCCGCTCGGTCAGCGCGGGCTGGACCAGCGTGCCGCCTCGCGCGAGGGCGCGGATCGCGCCGACGACCTGGTCGAGGGTGACGTCCTTGAGCAGGTAGCCGGACGCTCCGGCGCGCAGTGCCCGCAACACGAGTTCATCGTCGTCGAAGGTGGTCAGGACGAGGGTGGGCACGGTGATGTTCCGCTCCCGCATGGCGGTGAGCGTGGCGATGCCGTCCCGGCGCGGCATCCGCAGGTCCAGCAGGAGCACGTCCGGCGGGTCGTCCCGCAGGACGGCCAGCGCCTCGTCGCCGTCGGCGGCCTCCGAGGTGACGGTCACCTCCGGTGACAGCTCCAGCAGGTGCCGGATCCCCTGGCGCACCAGCGTCTGATCGTCGGCGACGCACACCCGGATCACGGTGCCGGCACCCTGGCGTTGACCGTGAAGCCCGACCGGGTGTCGAACGACACGACGCCGTCGAGTTGCGCGATGCGTTCGCGGACGCCGGTCAGGCCGTTGCCCAGCCGCAGCAGCGAGGCGCCGCGGCCGTCGTCGCGGGCGGTGAGGACGATCTCCCCGGTGCCGGCTCGCCCGACGTCGATCCACAGGTTCCCCGCCTCCGAATGGCGGATGGTGTTGGTGACGACCTCCTGGACGCAGCGGATCAGCGCCGCCGTGCAGGCCTCGTCCGGTTCGGCGGAGTCGTCGACGCTCAGGTGCACGCGCGGGGCCGGCAGGTCCGCGACGATCTCCGCGAGGGCCTGGCGCAGGGACGGGGTGCGGGAGCGCAGCTCACCGACGGCGGTGCGCACATCGCCGAGCAGGTCCCTGGCGAGACCGCGGGCGCGCTCCACGTGCGGGCCGGCCGGCGGCGCGCTGTGGTGCGCGGCGACCTCCAGTTCGAGGACGAGCGCGGTGAGCTGGTGGCCGAGGAGGTCGTGCAGTTCGCGGGCGATGCGCAGCCGTTCGGCCGACCGGCTCGACTCGGCCAGCAGGGCGGTCGCGGCGCGGAGTTCGGTGTTGGCCACGGCGAGGCGTTCGCGGGCCGCGGCCTCCCGCTGCTCGCTCCGTACCGCCCAGACCGTGCAGACCTGGAGCATCGTGTAGATCATCGCGGTCAGCGTCACGTCCATGGCGCTGCCGTCCCGGATCAGCGGCGCCGCCGCGGCCACCGCGCTGTTGAACCCGAGCACCGCGAACGTGCTGCGACGTGAGGAGAAGTGGGCCGCGAGCGCGGTGACGAACACCAGCAGGATCGAGAGCCAGCCGGCGTGCGCGCCCAGCAGCACCGTCGCGGCCCCCGCCGGGACGAGGGCGAGCAGCACTGCCCTCCGGCCGGTCCGCCCCGGCGCGACGTCCAGCAGCGTCAGCGTGAACAGCGCGAGGAACCCCAGGTAGGAGACCCACCACAGCCAGGCCGGCCCGATGGTCGGGTCCCCGTCGGCCAGCAGCACCGGCGACCCGACCAGCAGGCAGACGGTCAGTGCGCTCGCCGCACCCCAGGCTTCGAGATGGGACTTGGCCATGCCCCGAAGGTTACGGGCACGGTGCCCGGCCTGACCGTGCCGGAAGTCATGGGTGCGGGTCATGACCTCCGGCACGCGCCGACGCGCCGGGTGGCGGCTTAGCGTTGCCGGGCCGGTACAGGCCGGCCGGAAGGGGACGTGGCGATGGCGGTGGTCGAGGTCGAGGGGCTGTGCAAGCGGTACGGCGAGACGGTCGCCGTCGAGGACGTGTCGTTCGCCGTCGAGCAGGGCGAGATCTTCGGGATCATCGGCCCGAACGGCGCGGGCAAGACCACCCTCGTGGAGTGCGTCGAGGGGGTGCGGCGGGCCGACCGGGGCCGGATCAGTGTGCTGGGGCTGGACCCGCTGCGGGACCGTGCGCGGCTCAGGCAGGTGATGGGGGCGCAGCTGCAGGACGGGGCGCTGCCGGAGAAGCTGCGGGTCGGTGAGGCGGTCGCGCTGTTCCGCTCGTTCTACGCCGACGGCGCCGATCCCGGGCGGCTCCTGGACGAGCTGGGGCTGTCCGCCAAGCGGAACACGGCGTTCGAGAATCTGTCGGGCGGTCAGGCGCAGCGGCTGTCGATCGCGCTGGCGCTGATCGGCAAGCCGCGGATCGCGGTGCTCGACGAGCTCACCACCGGACTCGACCCGCAGGCGCGCAGGGGCGTCTGGGACCTCATCGAGCAGATCCGGGACACCGGCGTGACGGTGCTGCTGGTCACGCACTTCATGGCCGAGGCCGAGCGGCTGTGCGACCGCGTCGCCGTCATCGACCGGGGGCGGCTCGCCGCTCTGGACACCCCGGGCGGGCTGATCGCACGGCTGGACTCCCCGCGGCGGGTCCGGTTCCGGGCGGCCGCGCCGTTCGACGCCGCGGTGCTGACGGGGCTCGAAGGCGTCGGCGAGGTGCGCACCGACCGCGGCGAAACCGTCGTGACCGGGACGGGGGACCTGCTGCACACGGTCAGTTCGGCGCTCGTCCGGCACGGCGTGGTCGCCACCGGGACCCGGCTCGAGAACGCGACGCTCGAAGACGCGTTCCTCGCCCTGACCGGCCGGGCGCCCGGCGAAGGCCGCGCCGGAGAGGAGACGGCATGACGACGTACCGGCCCTCCGTGCGCGCGTGGGCGCTGCTGACCTGGACCGAGGGCAAGCTGGTGACCCGGGACACCCCCGGGCTGGTCATTCCGCTCGGCCTGCCCATGCTGATCATGGTGATGAACGGGCTCGGCGCGGGCGGCCGGGGAGCCGAACGCTTCCGCGGCCTCCCGGCCCTGGACGCCTATGTGGTGCCGCTGACGATGGTGATGGTCGTGGCGCTCATCGGCATGGTGAACATGCCGGCGGTCCTCGCGTCCTACCGCACGTCGGGCGTGCTGCGGCGGCTGGAGGTGACGCCCGCGCATCCGGTGATGGTGCTGGTCGCGCAGGTGGTGGCCGGCCTGGCCCAGGTGCTGGTGGGCGTGGCGCTGGCCCTGCTCCTGGCGCGGCTGGCGTTCGACGTGTCGATGCCCCGCGATCCGCTCACCGCGATCGGCGTGTTCTGCCTGGTGACGGCGGCGATGTACGCGATCGGCATGCTGGTGGCGGCGATCGCGCCCAGCACGAACGCGGCCGTCGCCATCGGCCTGGTGTCGTTCTTCGCGACGATGGCGCTCGGCGGCGGGTTCGGGTCCCGGGAGAACCTGCCGGACGGGCTGGCCGCGCTCGGCCAGTACCTGCCGTTCGGGGCGGGCCTGGAGGCGTTGGGCGCCACCTGGATGGGCGTGGCGCCGGACCTGTGGCACCTCGCCGCCCTGGCCGGAGCGGCCCTCCTGGCCGGGGCCGCGGCCGCGAAGACGTTCCGCTGGAGTTGACGGGGAGGGCGCACGGCGAGGCCGGGAGGGGAAGCGCCCACTCCCGGCCTCGTCCTTCTCACGCCTTACAGCGGAAGATTCCCCATTTCAGGTGGCCGGACTCGCCACCGTGGACCCAGTTCCGAAGGCCCGCCTTCATGTGTTCGAGGTAGTCCGTGCTGATCTGCCCGGAGAACTCCGCCTCCCGCCGTTCGGTCTCCTGGAGCACCCGCCCGTAGTGCGTGGTGAGGTGCGTGGTGAGGTCGTCGAAACTCGGCGTCATGCCGAGGCGGGCGATCTCGCGCTGGTAGAAGCCGGGAGATCCCATGGTGTCGAGGTGCAGGCGGTCCAGGATGGGCCGCAGGGCGTCCCTGGTGCAGTCGTCGGCCGCCATGGGGTCGGTGAAGACGAAGTCACCGCCGGGCTTGAGCACCCGGGCGATCTCCTCCAGCGCCCGGATCCGGTCGCCGCCGTGCAGCAGCGCGTCCTGCGACCACACGACATGGAACGCGTTGTCGTTGAACGGGAGAGCCTCGAAGGACCCGTCCACCACGTCGATGAGGTGGTCGAGTCCCTGTTCCTCGTTCATCGCGCGGTTGCGCGCGTTCTCCACCTCGCTGAGGTTGAGGCAGGTGACCCGGCAGCCGTAGGTGCGGGCGAGATATCGGGCGGATCCGCCGTATCCCGCTCCGAGGTCGACGACCCGCGTGTCCGGCGTCAGGTCCAGGCCGGACGCCATCCGCTGGACGGTGCGGTCGCTGGCCGCGTCGATCGTGTCGTTCTCCTCGTAGACGCCGACATGGATGTGCTGCCCGCCCCAGACGGAGTGGTAGAAGGCGTCGGCGTCGCTTGAGTTGTAGTACTCGCGAGCGGTGTTCACCGCGGGGGAGTAGGCGGTGTTCATGTCGTCTTCCCAGTAACGCTTCTCCGCCACGTGGATGAAGAAGTCGGGGTCGTCGTCATTGTAGGTCGCCTGGAAGTCGCCGTACGTGTCGATGCGCTGGAAGCCCACCTCCCGCATGAGCCGCCGCATGTAGTTCTTGCGCAGCGGATACATGTTGAGGCAGTACTCGCTGTTGTCCGGGAACCGGTACCGGAATCGCGCGAGTCCCTCGTCGACGTATTCCGGTTCGGCCAGCACCTCCTCACCACAGTAGTAGTAGGAGTGCTCGCTGGAGAAGCCGTTGTCCAGGATGGAGTCGTAGTTGCGCTGATCGATGATGAGCACGCCATCGTGCTTGAGCATGGCGTAGAACTCCGCCAGGGCCTTACGCCGGTCGCGTTCCGAGAAGAGATGGGTGAACGAGTTGCCCAGGCAGATGATCGCGTCGAACTCACCATGGACGTCCCGGTTCAGGAAGCGCCAGTCGGCGTGCACCACGCGGAGAATGTGGCCGCCGAACGCGAAGCCGTTGTCGAACGCCTTGCGCAGCATCTCCGGGCTGCCGTCGACACTTACGGTGTCGAAGCCCTCCTGAAGGAGCCGGACCGAATGGAACCCGGTACCGGTGGCGACGTCGAGTACACTCTTGACGCCTCGTTCCCTGAGCTGGTCGATGAAGAAGCTGCCTTCGCTCTCGTAGCGCCTCTTCCAGTCGATGAGTTCGTCCCACTTCTCCACGAAGCCCTGGACGTACTCTTCCGTGTAGTGATCGGTGTCGCGAACCTCGGTCGGATTGTCCCCGAACTCTTGGCGCTGAATCGGACTGCCTCCTGTGAACGTGCCTCCTGGTGACCGTGTGCGGCCCTCGCGGGACGCACGGTGGTCACCACTGGTCGGTCATGGCGTCACAATGTGTGACGAACTGGTGCGGACAGGACGGACAGGGCGAACGTTAGCCATGAGCACGGCCGGAAATAAGGGGTCGCCGCGGTAGATCTTGCTAACACGGGGTGTGATCGTCGCCACATGAAGGCCGCGTACGCAGGAGAATCGGCGTCTCCGACGACGCCGTCAGCGCTGCTGAAGGGCGGTGGCGGCGGGCTCGGGACGTCCACCGGCCGTCGGCCGCCGCAAGGTGAGGAGAGAGGCCGTCAGTTCATGCTCTGATGAGCGTGCCGGCCTGCTGGAAGGCGTTGACCAGGATGCCGCCGATCTCGTCGAGCTTCCTGCGGACCTTCGCGACACCGACGGCGCCGCCGGACATGCCGGTCGTGGCGAGGCCGAGGTCGACGACCAGGCTGCCGTCGGGCTGCTGGTGGAGGAGCACGCGGTACTTGTAGTGGGTGCCGAACGCCCCAAGGAGCAACGCCTTGGTGCGGCTGCCCTTCTCGATGATGCAGTCCCCGGCGTTCGCCCAGGTGAAACGGAAGCCTTCGGCCTGCAACACCTGCTCCAGCAGGGGACCGACCAGGTCGGGCGAACCGGTCACCTGCAGCTTGACGGAGTCGGCCATGATTCTCCTTGCGCGAGTGGGACAGGGTCGAATCATGCTCGACTGTCGCAGCGGCGGAACAACACTCCGAGCCCGTATGCCCGGAACGCGGAGGAACAGATCGTACACCTCGGCCGCGTAGATCCTTTACCTGGCGGACCCGAATTCGCCGCCGGTGAGAAGGCCGCTGGATGTAGTCGTCCGGGTCGAGTCTCGTCCATCGCACTTCCCCGGTCCAATACGACTTGATCAGCTAATCTACCGGCACATGACCGCGAATCGGCGCATTCTGACAAAGGCCACACTCACCCACGTCGTCGCCTACGACCTTTCCGGGCTGGTCGTCAACGCGGGCCTCCTCGACCGGGCGGCGGTGTTCCCCGCCGAGGGCGAGCCGCGCGGCCATGCGGCGTCCCCCGATCTGGAATGCGCCGTGTACACGACCGGTGAAGCCCTCGTCTGCGTCGGGCGCGACGGTGCGTCCAGGTGGCGCAGCGATTTCGGTGCGGCGCCGAAGCAGTACATGAACGGCCGGGCCGACTGCGCGTTCTCGCTGGACGGCGACGTGGTGTGGCTCTACCGGCCCGACCTGGCCATGAAGGGACGCGGCCACGTCGACCAGTGGCTCGCGTTCGACACGGCCACGGGCCGCGTCCTGGACCAGGTCGAGCTGGGAAGCATGGGCCACGGCGCGCAGCATTTCGTCCACCCGGACGGCAGGCACATACTGCTGGACGTCGGTGAAGGCCAAGAGGGATCGAGGGTGTATCGCGCCCGGATCGAGGACGGAAAAATCGCGATGGCCGAATACCCGTGGGACGCGACCCTGTACGACCTGTCCCCGGACGGCAGCCGCATGACGACGGTCCGGGACACGCCGGGAACCCTGCTCCAGGAACTCGTCTTCCGTACGTGCCCCGACGGGGAGGAGGACGTCATCGTCTCGTCCGAAGAACTCGGGTACGACGAAGAAGAGCACGAGACGTTCTTCATCGGCTGGATCGTGGGCCATCTCGACGCCGTCACCGCGATCGTCTCCGTTCACGGCGAGCGCGCCGATCCGGAAATGGACGAGTCGCTGACGGATTTCCACCACAATCACCTGGTCGACACGCGGACCGGGCGGGTGCTCGACCCCCTCCCCTCCGAGTTCGTCACCAGGGAGGACATCGTCCCCCTCGGAGACCGCTCGTGGCTGACCACCGGTTCCAACGGCGGCTGGTACCGCCACACACTCTGAACAACGCCTCCCAACCGCCGACGCCCGAGCCGGCGACATCACCACGGAAACGCGGTCAGGCTCGGGTCGCCGTGATGGTGATCGCCACATCGTTGCGGAGGGGCGCCTCGATGTGGTTGCTCAGGCCGAGCTCGACGATGCGGCCGTCGCGGGGATGCCAGGGCCGGTCGGGATCCGTGCGTCCGAGGAGGCCGCCGAGGGCGTCAATGGCCGGTTTCCAGAGGTTCGGCCAACTCCGGCTGGGCCCGGTACGGAAGCACAGCCGCAACGCGACCGGGCCTTCCGGGAGCGGCGCCTGCTTCGCGAGTTGCCGGTCGATCTGCCGCTTGAACTCCTCGCCTCCGCTCGACGCCGTCGTCCGGACCGTGAACACAGAGGCGGAGGCGGTGTCGACCGGCGTGGCCTCCGCGACACGGATGTACGACGCTTCGCCGTGCCGTTTGGTACCCCACACCGAGACGAACCGCCGACCGCTGGTCTTGCTCAGGTGAGTGACGAGCGGGAACAGGTAGTTGTCCAGGTCGTGCTGCTCCAGCAGCGGCGTGGCCGGCGGGAGCGCCACGTCCAGGCGTAGCGCGAGGGGATCCGGAAGCCGATCGAGTTCGGGGCGGCAGACCCGGGCGGCCTCGGCGAGGAACTCCTCCAGCCGCACCCGGCCGGGGTGGCCGGCGGCGTCCCAGCTCGCGAGCCTGGGCCGAACGTCCAGGCGCACAGGCTTCGCGTCCGGCATGGCGAACATCGGCGGCTCCATGACGCGGACAGTACTCGGCGGCACCGACGGGATCTCGTGGTGTCCCGCGCTCTCGCCCATCGCTTCAGCGGCGGGATCGAGGGTTCGAAACTTTCGGAACATTGGCCCGGTTCATGATCTCTTGATCGACGCTTTCATGGACAGATCGGAGCGGAGTTGATCGGGGATATGGATTGACCAGGTCGAATGGGTTCTCAAAAAGATTAAAGCCATCGAAATCTTTCGAAAACTGTTGACAGGTCTGCAGGGGTGGACCAACACTGTCGCCATCGACAGACCTCGACCGCTGTCGATGCGGGTCACCCGCCCGCGACAGTCCTCCGGTCGTCGGCCGCACGACGACCGGCCAGCCCCCACCCCACCCCCCACCTCCACCCTCGAAACCCGCCACGTAGCACGACGCCGACCCCGCGGCGGCCGTCGCCTGGCCACCGAGAGTTCCGCCGGGTCATGTCGTGCTGCCTGGCCGCCCCGCCAGCGTTCACGAGGAGGAAGAACGCACATGAGCATCACGCATCCGAATCCCGCGCGCATGAGCGCCGCCCCCGCCCGCCGGAAGACCCGCGCCCGCGGCCGCGGGCGCCTCAGGGCGTTCATCGGCGCCGCCTCCGCCGTCGTGCTGGTCGCGGCCCTGCCCGGCGTCGCCAACGCGGCCGTGACCACCAACCAGACCGGCAACCACAACGGCTACTTCTACTCGTTCTGGACCGACAGCCAGGGCACGGTCTCCATGGAGCTCGGGTCCGGCGGCAACTACAGCACCTCGTGGAACAACACGGGGAACTTCGTTGCCGGGAAAGGCTGGAGCACCGGCGGACGCAGGACCGTGTCCTACTCGGGCAGCTTCAACCCGTCCGGCAATTCATACCTGACCCTCTACGGGTGGACGAGGAACCCGCTCGTGGAGTACTACGTCGTCGACAACTGGGGCAGTTACCGGCCCACCGGGGACTACATGGGCACGGTCACCAGCGACGGCGGCACGTACGACATCTACAAGACGATGCGGTACAACAAGCCGTCCATCGAAGGCACCGCGACCTTCCCGCAGTTCTGGAGCGTCCGGCAGTCGAGGCGCACGGGCGGAAGCATCACCTCCGGCAACCACTTCGACGCGTGGGCCAGCCATGGAATGAACATGGGCAGCCATGACTACATGATCCTCGCGACAGAGGGCTACCAGAGCAGCGGGAGCTCCAACATCACCGTGGGCGGCTCCGGTGGCGGCGGAGGAGGAGGCGGCGGCGGTGGCGGCGGCGGTGGCGGCGGTGGCAACAACGGCTGCACCGCGACGCTGTCCGCCGGCGAGAAGTGGGACGACCGGTACAACCTCAACGTCTCGGTGTCCGGCTCCAGCAACTGGACCGTGACGATGAACGTCCCGTCCCCCGCCGAGATGATCGCCACCTGGAACATCGACGCCAGCTGGCCCAGCGCCCAGGTCCTGACGGCCAAGCCCAACGGCAGCGGCAACAACTGGGGCGTCACCATCAAGCACAACGGCAACTGGACGTGGCCGACGGTCTCCTGCAGCACGGGCTGACCCTCGAACACCGCACCTGTGGCGCGGCGGCGCCCATGACCGCCGCGCCACAGTGCTGCCGGAACGTCCTTCCATACTGACCGCACGGGCGAGAGACCCGGCAGATGGTCAGGTCAGCACTTGACCCAGTAACCCGGGTCGGTCTCCTTGATGGTGCTGGTGGTGAAGAGGTTCCACAGGCCCAGGTTCTGGTTGGAGCCGTTGGCGTATGTGTAGCCCATGGACTGGTGGGCTCTTCCGGCGGTGGTGTGGGCGTAGTTGGAGGCGGTCACGCACTCCGCGGGCGGCGTCGTCGGAGGGGTTGTGGGAGGTGTGGTCGGCGGGGTGGTGACGCCGTCGCTCATGGCCCTGACCATGGTGACGACGGCCGTCATCTGCGGGCCGGACTTGAGCGGGTACTGGGCGGACTGGTAGCCCCACCAGTCCCAGCAGCCGCGCGGGTTCGTGCCGGACGAGGTGGCCTGCGGATACAGGACGATCGTGGCGTTGGTGTCGGCGTACTCGTTGAGGTAGGCCTTGTCCATGAAGGTGTCGCCGATGTTGCCGTAGTACTGGTAGCAGCCGTGCAGCGCGACCATCAGCTTGCAGGACGACTGCTCGCAGGTCTGCGGGACGTAGGCGAATCCTTCGTCGCCCATGCTGACGGAGGTGGCGTCACCGCCGGGGACGTGGGCGTTCTGGTCGAACTGGATCAGCCGGCCGGTCAGGGTCGAGGCGGCGGGCCGCACCGTGCCGTACAGGTGGGTCAGCATGTCCCCGACGGCGTCGCCGCCGCAGTCGTTGATCCAGGGCGACTGGGTGACCGAGCAGGAGCCGGGGCCGATCGGGCTGATCCAGGCGTGCCCGGCGCGGGAGTCGCGGTCGTAGACGACGTCGGCGCCCAGGTCGCGGTAGTAGGTGGCCAGGTCGTCGTTGACCGCCTCGGCGACGGTCGTGTCGGACGTGCCGTGGTACAGCCAGACCGGATCGCCCGGCAGGTTCTCCACGGGGTCGACGGTGCCGGCCGCGGCGCGGTCGCGGGTCAGCTGTTCGAGCTGGGCGGGGGTCTTGCGGGGCAGGTAGGTCGCCATGCACGCGTTGAGCGCGGTGCTCAGGCTGTTCTGCGCGCAGTCGTAGGCGCCGGCGGAGAAGATGCCGGCCCCCTGGAACAGGGACGAGTAGGCGACGTGGAGCTGGTTGGCCATGAACCCGCCGGCCGACACCCCGCTGACGTAGGTGGCGCTGATGTCGTACTTGGCGAGCGGGGCGCGGGTGGGCGGCGGGACGGCGGCGTGGACGATGGACAGCGAGGTCGTTGCCAGGGCCGCGGCCGCGATCGCGGCCCAGATCCCTTGTCTGATCCTCAGACGCACGTGACCTCCTCGGACGGGGGTGGGTGCCGTCATAGTCGGAAAGTCCCGTGCCGTCCGCCAGATCGCGCGCGAACACAATCACGTAGATCAACATGGTGCGGGAGGCCACGGCCGGAGGCGATGGCCCGACCGCCGCGTCCCGGTGGGTCGGCTCCGGCCCGCGCCACGGCGCGGGCCGGGAGGGCCCGACCGGGGTCAGTACCTGATCATTCCGCGGATGTTCTTGCCGTCCCGCATGTCCTGGTAGCCCTGGTTGACCTGGTCGAGGGTGTAGGTGTTGGTGACCAGCTCGTCCAGCTTGAGCTTGCCCTCGTCGTAGAGGCGCAGCAGGCGCGGGATGTCGCGGCGCGGGTTGGCGTTGCCGAAGATGGAGCCGACCAGCTCCTTGCGCTGCATCGCCAGGTCGAACAGGTTGAGCTTGACGTCCTCCTGGAGGATCGGCGCGACCGCGACGACGACGCCGCGGCCGCCCTTGGCGACCATGCCCATCATCGGGCCGACGAGGTCGCCGGTGGCGACGCCGGTCGTGAGGAGGGCCTTGTCGGCGTTGGCGCCCCAGGTGAGTTCGGAGACCTTGGCCATGGCCTCCTCCATGGACGCGGCGGTGTGGGTGGCGCCGAAGTCGGCGGCCTTCTCCCGCTTCCAGTCGACCGGGTCGACGGCGACGACATGGCGGGCGCCGGCCATGGCGGCCCCCTGCACCGCGTTCATGCCGATGCCGCCGAGGCCGATCACCACGACGCTCTCGCCCGGCTGCACGGCGGCGGCGTTGACGGCCGCGCCCCAGCCGGTGGTCACGCCGCAGCCGACCAGCGCGGCCTTGTCGAGCGGCAGCCAGTCGTCGATCTTGATGGCGGACGCCTCGTTGACCACGGTGTAGGGCGAGAAGGTCCCGGTGCAGCACATGATGCCGAGGTCCTTGCCGCTCTTGGAGTGGTGCCGGGCGGTCATGTCGCCGATCTGCCGTCCGGCCAGGAGGACCGCGCCCAGGTCGCAGACGTGCTGGCGGCCCCTGGCGCACGAGGGGCAGCGGCCGCAGGCCGGGACGAACGACAGGACGACGTGGTCGCCCTCCTGCAGGGTGGTGACACCGGGGCCGACCGCGACGACCTCGCCGGCGCCCTCGTGCCCGCCGATGATCGGGAACTGCTCCACGCCCAGCAGCGCCGAGATCTCGTCGTCGAGCACCATGTCGCCGGTGACGAGATGCTCGTCGGAGTGGCACAGGCCGGACGCGGCGAGCTTGATCTTGACCTCGCCCGCCCTGGGATCATCGAGCTCGATGTCTTCGATGCTCCAGTCGGTGTGCGGTTCCCACAGGATCGCCGCTCGAGTCTCCACTGATGCCTCCTGATGGACTGGAGCCGGTTGTGCTTCCTAGATACTAGAACTTGATTCGGGAAGCTAGGGGTGAACGGGTATCGATACGGCCCCGGCCGGATCCGGTTTCGGCAGGTGACGACCGCGCGGCCCGCTCGATCCCGTTCGTGTCTTCTATGTTGAGTGTGACGGCCCTGTGGCTTCCGAGTCGAGGAGATGAGGCGCATGGGCGCGACGACGTCCCAAGTGTGGATCGAGGCAGGGGAAGGGTGCGACTTCGTCCGCGCTGATGCGATCGTGATGGTCCGCCTGGACAAGACCGGTCGGCTGACCGCACAGCTCCGCGACGAGGCGAAGGTCAGCGTGATGCTTCTGGAAGGTTCGCCGGGGGCCCACCCGCCCGGCGACTTCCACCGCCAGCTGATCCGGATGATCGCCGAACTCGCGGACTCCAACAGTGCGCAACTGGTCGGCGCGCGGCATGAAGGCGGCGCCTGGCGCTGGGTCAGCGAACCGCTGTAGGACGTGTCCAGCGCCGGCGCCCACCTCGCGGGCCTTTCGTGCGCGGCCGAGGTACGAGTCGCGGGCGACGAGCTTCATGGCCCGGCTCAACGCCCGGATCGTGCATTCAGGTGCGGGCGGTGGAGATGTCGCAGGAGGCCAGGATCTCCTGCGGCATCACGTCCTCGGTCTCTACGGCGGACATGGCCAGGGCGGCCTCCGCCGAGGACGGCGTCGCCCCGGGCGGGATGACCAGCAGCAGGGTCGGGTCCGCGTGGCCGCGGGTCACCGCGACCATGTGATCGAGGTGGGCCAGCCAGCCGACCCTGACCTCGCGTCCCTGGACGGTGATGCGGAGCGGGACGTCGTCCCAGTCGTCGAAGTCGACGTTCACGCGGGTGACCATGTCCGAACGCCCGGCGAGCGCGGTCACCAGCGCGGTGAGTTCGGTGCCGGCGGCGCGTGATCGCGGCCACCAGCCGCCGTCGATGACTCCACGTCCCTCGCCACCCGGTGCCAGGCGCAACCGCGGCGGCGGCGCTGTCACGAGTTCGGGGATCGTGACCGTGGCGGGCGAGGTGGCGAACTGAGCGGAGCGGGCCATGTAGCGGGCCTCAATCTCGGTCCATGCGGTACCGGGTCGTGAATCGCCGGGGACGGCGCCGGCGAGTCGGCCCGCGCGCGAAATGCCCTCGGCACCACCAGCTTACGCAACGGAGGCGCGAATCCGAACGCGTAGACTGAGGGGTATCCGGCAACGACGGCATCCCGCCCGCGGTTGACCCGCCACGCCGGCTCGCCCCCGGAGGGGGAAGCCATGCCGCTCCCGGACCGCGCCCGCCACGCCGGCGCCGACCAGCCCATCCGGGCGTCTCGGATGAGTCTCGCCGGCCCCGTGTCGATCATCGCGGTCGCGCTCATCGTCTTCACGGTGTTCTGGGCGACGACCACCCCGCCCATGGCGGTGATCATGGCCCTGGCCACCCTGGCGGCCGGAGCCGTCCTGCTCGTCCTGGTCTTCGGGACCGGCCGGTTCCGCGTACGGACCCGATCGCCGGAACTGTGGCGGCGCCGCTGACCCCGTTGGGACGGAACGGTCGATGCGCCGCCGTCAGGCCCGCCACGTCGCGCCGTCGAAGGTGACACCCATCCTGGTCAGCCGATCGGCCATGCGTTCCATCTCGTCACGCGGGATACCGATGAACCAGACGCGGTTTCCGTCCTGGACCACCTGCATGCGCGGGGCGTCAACGGGCGACGTGGGGTAGCGCTCCTCGCCGAGCGCTGTGAGCGGCACCAGACGCTGGTTGGACGACCCCCGCCACGGCTGGTCGGTGGCACGCCGCGCCACGTACGGGCCCGCGATCACCGCGTCGCACAGGTCCAGAACCCGGCGTGCCGCCGCGTCCCGCCGCAGCCGGCTCATCGGATACCCGGAATAGACGGGAACGTCGACCAGCCGAGGTCGCGGACGAGGGCCTTCGCGGCCGAGCGCCGGACGGTGGCCAGGTCCTCCGCGGCGACGTCGGTGACGAGCCGCGCCACGATGCGGGTGACGTCGGCGGCCGGCGAATCCGGGTCGGCCTCGCGCAGGGTCGCCGCCCGGGTGCGGGCCCGGGACGCGGCTCGGAGGGCCTCCATGACCTTCTCGGCGGAGAAGACCTCGGGTTCCGGCTCACCGGGCCGGACGCTCCGCCAGGCCTCGGCCATGTGCCGTCCGATCTCGATCGCCGCGGACTCGGCCAGCCAGGTCTCCGTCTCCGCGATCGCCGCGTCCGCGCTCGCGCACCAGGCGGTGAGGTCGTCGGTCTGACCGGCCAGTGGCATCTGCTCGGGGAGCGGATGGGGAGGGGGCCGGCCGGTGCCGGCGGTCACGGCGGCGCACTCGGCCGCCAGCACCGCGATACGGGCATTGCGGTCGAGGACGCGCAGCGCCGCGCTCTCCCATTCGGGGCCGCCGGCGTCCCCGGGCGATGATCTCCCTGTGGATCTGCTGCGCCTCTCCCGCCGCGACGGGCAGCGCCTGGCGTACGACCAGCAGGCCGACGGTGTCGTCGCCCACTTCCTGCGACAGCTGATCGAACCAGGGGACGGGGACGGGCAGCGACTGCCGGCCCACCGGGATCTGCTCCGCCAGCCGGGCCATCGCCCGTCCGGCGTCGAGCGCGATCAGCAACAGCTCGGCCTTGGTCTCCGGGGTGTCCCGCAGCGCCTGCGGCAGATCCGGACGGCGTCCGCCGGCCTGGGCGCTGACGTCCTTCCAGCGGCGGGTGATGTCACGCAGCCTGCCGTCCACGGCGCCGAGTTCGGCTCCACCCGGGCACAGCGCCAGAGTCGCAAGCGTGTGGTGCTCGGTCAGCTCGTCCACCACGCGTCGTGATCTGCGGTGATCCTTCCAGGGGGTCGAGTGCGGCGGCGGCGAGCACGCCCAGGGTGTCGGCGGTGAGCGCGGTCCCGGCGTACACCGGCGGCAGCTCCGGGTTCAGCCAGCGCAGCAACATGAGCAGCCGGACATCGGCGGGGAGCGGACCGCCCATCTGGTCAAGCAGGTCGCCGCGCGGGGAACGGCCGAGACCGCCTACGCGTTGTACGCCACCACGCGCCGGCTACGGAATCGCCGGCCCGGCCATCCGGAGAGATGGGCGGCGTTCGTCCACGTGGGCGCGTAGTTCGGCCGGTTTCGACGCGGCGTGGCCGAGCCCGTCCGGGAAGCTGCCATGATGATCACAAGGAACGAAGCGGGACGGCGGGCCGTTCGCCGAGTGCGTGCCCGCGCCGCGTGCGATGGCCGCCGGGTTGAGATGGTCGATAGGGTGTCGGCCAGGTGAGCCGGGAAGTCTGGTCGGCACGGTGGTTACGGCACGGCTCAGGAGGGGAACCATGCTGACCGCTTCGAGGCAGCCACACCCACCACCCGAGATGGGCGGGACGGTGACGAGCACGGACCCAGGGCGGTCCAGTGGTGTCGGTGTGGGGGGAGTCCGGCCCACCTCGCCACGTCCACAGGGGTGGACGCGACGATCGCGGTCTCGTCCGGCCAGTCGTGGCTTGAGGTAGTTCCGGTCCTCATGTAGTGCCAGCACAACTACAGGAGAGGTACATGCGTGTTCTAGTCCTCGGCGGCGATGGATATCTCGGCTGGCCGACCGCCCTGCACCTGTCGCAGTGCGGTCACCAGGTCGCGGTCGCCGACAACTTCGTACGGCGGCAGTACGACTTCGAGCTCGGCGTCGAGAGCCTGGTGCCGATCGAGTCGCTGCAGACCCGGGTCGAGGCGTGGCGGGAGCTGACCGGTGAATCGATCGGCGTGTACGTCGGCGACCTGACGGACGCGGAGTTCACCTACGGGATGCTGCGCGAGTTCCGCCCGGAGGCGGTGGTGCACTTCGCGGAGCAGCGGGCGGCGCCGTACTCGATGATCGACCGCAAGCACGCCGTGTACACGCAGGTCAACAATGTCGTCGGCACCCTGAACCTGCTGTACGCGATCGGTGAGGTGGACCCCGACATCCACCTGGTCAAGCTCGGCACGATGGGCGAGTACGGCACGCCCGAGATCGACATCGAAGAGGGCTGGCTGGAGGTGGAGCACAAGGGCCGCACCGACCGGGTCCTGTTCCCCAAGCGGCCCGGGTCGTTCTACCACCTGTCGAAGGTCCACGACAGCCACAACATCGAGTTCACCTGCCGGATCTGGGGGCTGCGGGCCACCGACCTCAACCAGGGCGTCGTCTACGGGCAGCAGACCCCCGAGACCATGCTGGACGACCGGCTCGCGACCCGGTTCGACTACGACGCCGTCTTCGGCACCGTGCTGAACCGGTTCGTCATCCAGGCCGTGCTCGGACACCCGCTGACGGTGTACGGCAGCGGCGGCCAGCGGCGCGGGATCATCGACATCCGCGACACCGTAAGGTGCGTCCAACTGGCCTGCGAGAACCCCGCCGAGCGGGGCGAGTTCCGGGTGTTCAACCAGATGACGGAGGCGGCGTCCGTCCAGGAACTGGCCGACACCGTCGCCCGGTGCTTCCCCGGCGACGTCCGGATCGACCATCTCGACAACCCCCGCGTCGAGCGCGAGGAGCACTACTACAACGTGGTCCACACCCGGCTGCTGGATCTCGGCCTCTCGCCCCACCTGCTCTCGGATACGCTGATCACTTCGCTGTTCGACGTCGCCAAGCGGTACGCGGGCCGGGCGAAGGACGAGGCCCTGCGTCCCAAGGTCAACTGGCGTGAGCAGGCCGGGCCCGTGCAGGAAACGTGACGGCTGGGAGCCCCATGGAGGAAGCGGCCTCATGAACGACTCACAGGGCGCCTTCACCCGCGCCACCGGCCGCGGGCTCGGAGATCGCGACGCCGAGTCCGCGGGCGCGGACAAGCCGCGCTACCGGCGCTACCAGTTCGATCTGATCGCCCCGCACTGCGGTGCCGGTGTGCTGGAGGTCGGCGCGGGGCTGGGCGAGTTCTCGGCCCAGTTCTCCGGCCTCGACCGCCTCGTGGTCACCGATGTCGATCCCGATGCGGTGGCGGTGATGAAGGACCGGTTCTCCGGCGACGGGAAGATCGCCGGTGAGATCGAGGTCCACGGGTTCGACCTGGACGCGGGCGATCGCCTGGACCGGCCGGTCGACTCGGTGGTGACGATCAACGTGCTGGAGCATTTCGAGGACGACGCGGGCGTGCTCGCCTCGCTGGCGCGTTCGGTCGTCCCGGGCGGCACGGTCGTGCTGTGGGTGCCCGGCTACCAGAGCCTCTACAGCGATTTCGATCGCAGGGTCGGGCATTTCCGTCGCTACACGCCCGCGACGCTGCGGGACGCGATCCGGCGTTCCGGGCTCGAGTGCGAGCTGGCGCGGCCGGTGAACCTGCTCGGCGGGCTGGCCTGGTGGGCGGCCATGCGGCTCGGGCGGGCGGCGGCGCCGAACAGCGGTGCCGTGGGCGTGTACGACCGTGTGATCGTCCCGGTCACCCGGGTGCTGGACCGTTTCCTGCCGGTGCCCTTCGGCCAGTCGATCCTGGCGGTCGCCCGCGTACCGGACGAGCCGGGGACACCGCGGGACTGATGCGCGCCGATCCCGCCCAGTCCCGGACCCCCTCCCAGGACGAGCCCCGGTCCCGCGGCCGGCGAGCCTTCCGGCTGATCTTCACGCGTTACACGATCGGCTCGGTGCTGGCGGCGGTGGCGAGCGAGGCGACGCTGCTGCTGACGTACGGACCCGGGCTGCTCAGCCCGGGTGCCGCGTCCGTGGCGGCCTGGGGTGCGGGCGCGGGCCTGAACTACGTCCTCAACCGGAGGTGGGCGTGGGGACGGCGAGGCCGTGCGTCCCTGTGGCGGGAGCTGGTGCCGTACTGGGGGATCGCCGTGGCCAGCATGGCCATCTCCGCGTGGGCGACGGGTGTGGCGGACCGGCTGGGCCCCCGGCTGTTCGAGTCCGGGGGCCTGCGGACGGCGTTCGTCGGCGGGGTCTTCCTCGCCGTCTACGGGCTGATGTTCGTGGTGAAGTTCGGCCTGTTCCACTACCTCGTCTTCGCCGGCGGACCCGACACCCGGCCCGGCGCGGGTGAGGCGGACGCGCCGCGGCGTTCCCGCCACCAGGTCCCGACGACGACCCGTGAGTAGCGGTAGCCGTACACGAGGTTGCCGCCCTTCTTGGTGGCCCCGGCCGCGCGGAGCCGCATCGTCGCCGGCACCTCCCGCACCCGGTATCCCCTGGAGATGACGCCGATGAGCAGCTCGGACGACTGGTACTGCGGCTGCCGGAGGGTGACGGCGCCGGTGACCTCGGCCCTCATCGCGCGCATGCCGAACGAGGTGTCGGTGATGCGCTGCCCGGTCAGCCTGCTCACCAGCCAGGCGAAGACGTGAACGCCGAGGCGGCGGACGCGGTCGTAGGTCTCCTGCCGGCCCAGCAGACGCGACCCGGTGACGAAGTCGGCGTCGCCCTCCAGTACGGGGGCCAGCACCCGCGGGATCTGGGCGGAGTCGTACTGGCCGTCGGCGTCGGTGGTGACGATGAACTCGGCGCCGCCTTCGCGGGCGAGGCGGTACCCCAGCCGCAGCGCCGCCCCCTGCCCGCGGTTGACGGGCACGTCGCAGACCATCGCGCCGCACTCGCGGGCGACGGCGGCGGTCTTGTCGGTCGCCCCGTCCACCACCACGATCACCGCGGTGTCATGTCCGGCGACGGCCGCGGGGATCGAGCGCACGACCTCGCCGATGCCGCGTTCTTCGTCGTAGGCGGCGATGACGACCGCGATCGGAGGCAGTTTCGTGCCGTACTCCTCGGCGAAGGCGGACGCCGCCGCCTCGTCGACGCCGTCGACTCCGTCGGTGTGGTCCCGTGTCCCGGTCACGCGACCTCCACCGGAGCGAAGTCGGGCCAGACGGTCGCCATCCCGGAGCTGAGGTCGTGACGCGGCTCGTAGCCCAGCGCGCGCGCCTCGGAGATGTCGAGGACGACCGCGGGCATCTCACCCGCCTTCGCCGGCGTGTACTCGACGGGGATGGGCGCGCCGGTGACCGTCCGGGCCGTCTCGATCAGGTCGTTGACGCTCGTCGAGGAGCCCGACCCGACGACGAGCGGGCCGGTGTGGGCGGTCCGCCACGCCAGCAGCACGGCCTGCGCCACGTCGTCGACGTGTACGTAGTCGCGCAACTGGGTGCCGTCGCCGTACACCTGGACTCCGCCGTCCGACGCCGCGGCCCGCATCAGCCGCGGGACGAAGCTGTCCTTGTGCCGCATGCCCGGGCCGTAGACGTTCGCGAAGCGCACCGCGCAGGTCCGCATGCCGTACACGCCGGTGTAGGCGCTGAGCAGCATCTCCGCCGCCGCCTTCGTGGCGCCGTAGGGGGTGAGCGGCCGCAGCGGCATCCGTTCGCTGATCGGGGTGCCGCCGACGTCGCCGGTCACGGCGTTGGTCGAGGCGAACACCACGCGCGGCACCTCGCGTTCGCGGCACAGCTCCAGCAGGTCGGCGGTGGCGTCGACGTTCAGCCGGTAGACGCCGGCCGGGTCCTTCACCGACTGCAGCACCGAGGTCACCGCGGCCAGATGGACCATCCCGTCCAGCCCCTCCGAGACGGCGGCGCGCCGCACCTCGGGGTCGCACAGGTCGCCGACCACCGACCGGACGGCGGGGTCGGGATGGGGTCGCTGATCTGCGACGACGACCTCCGCCCCGGCGTCCAGCAATGCGGTGACCAGGCGGCCGCCGATGAATCCGGCTCCTCCGGTCACCAGCACCCGCGCGCCCGTGAGGCCGGGCTCCTCCCGCTGGGCCGTCGTCCCTGTCATTGGCTCACCCGCCGTACGCTCGTGAAACTTATGATCGCCGACCCTAACGGAACCGCGGCCGTGGTACCGACTCGAATCGGCGACCCGCACCGGGTCCGGCATGATGACCAGCGGATGAGAGGCGAGCGGTGATCCATGTTCTGGTGATGGGCCTGCCGCTGGCGGCCGGGCTGGCCCTCGCGCTGCTGGCGGGGCGGAGACGGTGGGCGCCCCCGCTGGCG
The DNA here is from genome assembly GCF_052245875.1 of Actinomadura sp. 3N407. Taxonomy (NCBI): domain Bacteria; kingdom Bacillati; phylum Actinomycetota; class Actinomycetes; order Streptosporangiales; family Thermomonosporaceae; genus Actinomadura; species Actinomadura sp. 3N407. The sequence goes on along the minus strand of NZ_JBQQBP010000002.1, from coordinate 118,174 downwards.
GTGGCTCTGGGCGTCGGGGCGGTGCTGCGGCTCGCGGTGATGCTGATCGCCGCACAGGACCCCTGGCAGCCCTACGACCTGGACCATGACTTCCGCGCCACCGCGGACGCCGTGCTCGACGGCCGCGATCCGCTGGTCGATCTGCGCGAGGGTGGCTGGCACTTCCTGCCTATGCTGGCTTACCTCCTCGCCGGAGCACGGGAACTGGGCGACCTGCTGGGGCTGCCCTGGGAGATCACCGGACGCGTCGTACCCGTCCTGGCCGACCTCGCCCTCGTCCCGCTGGTGGCGAGACTGAGCACGGACCCGACCCAGAGGGTCCGTGCCCTACGAGCCTTCCAGTATGCGTGCGCGCCGCCGGTATTGGCGGTGAGCGCCCTGCACGGCCAGTTCGGGCCCATCACGCTGGCGCTGGGCGTCGCGGCTCTCCTGGCCGCCCGCAACGGCCGCGTCCATCTGGCGGGGGTGCTCATCGGCCTGTCGGTGACCTCGGCGAACTGGTCGGTGCTGCTTCTGCCCGGCGTCCTGCTCGCCGTCCCCGCCCTGCGCCACCGGCTCACCGTCCTCGCGTGGACGGCCGTGGTCCCCGCCGCGTTCCTTCTCAGCAGCATCCCGGTCTTCGGCACGCCGGTCGATCGGCTGCCCGCGACCCTGTCGGCGTCGCTGTCGGCACGCCCGGTCGTGGGAGATTGGGGATGGACCGCGATCGTGACCGGTGGCCAGCAGGTGGTGTCCGGCGGGTACGGGACCGTCGGCACGCCCGTGCTCGGGATCGCGCTGCTCGCCGCCGTCTGGTGGTGGCGCAGGGCGGACCCCGTCGACCTCACCCTCGCGCTCCTGCTGGTCTTCCTCATCGTGACCTACCGGTTCGGCGCGCAGTACCTGATGTGGCCGATTCCCTACCTCATCATGCGGTCGGGGCGGGGCACCTGGCCCCTGATCATCGTCTGCTCCTTCTGGGGCGCCTTCGGCTACGTGTACATGACGCGCCTCGATCCGGTCGCCTGGGGGGAGGCGCATGTCTGGTGGGCGTTGTCCTCGCTGGTGGTCATCGCGTTCCTCATCCGCGCACTCCCGGAGCGGAAACCGGTGGCTGATTCGATCCCGCTAAGGGGTGCGGCGGCGGAACAGGACGCCTGACAGCGCGACCGAGACCGCCAGGATGCCGGCGCACCCGGCCAGCGCCGTCCAGGGGCGGGGTGCCGACGGGCTGGTCGAGCGGCCGCAGAGCCATCAGCCCTGACCGGCCGGCACGCCGCGGTCGATGAACTGCAGACCGGCGAGGGGAACCTGCGCATGGACCGGCTCGGGACTCATTCCGGGGGGTCGGTGTCGCCGGTGTCGTCGTCGAGGCCGAGGAGCCGCCCCCAGACGGCCTGGGCTGTGTCCTGGTAGGCCGTGGTCAGCGCGACCAGGTGCCGGTGGGGTCCGGGGTCGCAGAGCTCTTCGGGGAGCAGTGGGTCGTGCAGGATCGTCGAGATCGCCCGGCTGCCGAGCAGGAGTGACTCGTGGGCGAACTCCTCGGGGCTGAGGGTGCCGAGGCGTTCGCGGCTCCGGGTGAGTTCGTCCGCCGTCCGGGTGAGGCGGGCGATCAGGTCGCCGGTGTTCCAGAGGCCGCGCAGTTCCCGGTCGGTGGCCGGGTCGAGCCGATCGATCGCGAACACGACGGCTCCGGGGGCCATGCCGGTGCCGGTGAGGGTCCGGCGCAGCTCGTCCACGCCGCCGCTGAGGTTGTCGGGGCGGACGTGCAGGGCGCCGCGCCAGGTGTGGAACCCCAGGAGTTGCAGGGCCCGGTCGTGGTGGCGCAGGGTCGTGCGGGCGGTGCGGGCGGTGGCGGAGTTCTCGACCGCGGCCCAGCGTCCCGTCCATGGCACGCGGGAGGCGTGGCGGGTCGCCCAGTGCTCGATGTGGGGATAGGCGCGCAGCCGTTCCGGGTGCGGGGTGTAGACGCCGCGGCCGTCGCGCTCCAGAACGCCCTGTTCGTTCAGCCGTTTCGCGGCCATCCGGATGCTCGGCGCGCTCAGGCCCACGATCTCCCCGGCCCGGCACAGCGCGGAGATCGAGAACCGGGTGCGCGGGCGGGCCGTCACCAGGTCCAGCAGGAGCTTGCGGGCGGTCAGCTCGTCGAGCACTTGTAACAGCTCCCGGTGCGATTCTTTCAAGATGTGTTACAAATAGATCAGGTCGTTTCACTGTAGGACGTGTGTCTGCGGACCGCAGGAGGTACCGATGGCTGACGTGCGTGTCGAGGTGGCGGGCACGACCACCACGATCTGGATGGACCGCCCCGACCGGCGCAACGCCGTCGACGGGTCGATGGCCGCGGAACTGCGCGAGGCGTTCGAGGCGTTCGAGGCCGACCCCGGGCAGCGCGTGGCGGTGCTCGCCGGGGCCGGCGGTACGTTCTGCGCCGGAGCCGACCTGACCGCGGTGGGGGATCCCGCCCGCAGCAACGAACTCGACCCCGACGGCGGCGGCAGCGGCCCCATGGGCCCGACCCGGATGAAGCTCGGCAAGCCGCTCATCGCCGCCGTCAGCGGTCACGCCGTCGCGGGCGGGCTGGAGCTGGCCCTGCTCGCCGACCTGCGGGTCGTGGAGCGCGACGCGGTGCTCGGCGTCTTCTGCCGCCGCTGGGGCGTGCCGCTCATCGACGGCGGCACCGTCCGCCTGCCCCAGATCGTCGGCCTCGGCCGGGCGCTGGACCTGATCATGACGGGACGGCCGGTCGAAGCCGCCGAGGCGCTCGCCATCGGCCTGGCCAACCGGGTCGTCGAACCCGGGCGGGCGGTCGACACCGCGCGGGAACTGGCCGACGAGATCGCGGCCTTCCCGTTCGAATGCGTCCTGGCCGACCGCGCCTCGACCTACGCCGGTCTCGATCTGCCCCTCGCCGAGGCACTGCGCGCCGAGGGCGCCGCGGGCGTCCCCATCGTCGAGCGCGAGGGCCGGGCCGGCGCCGCCCGCTTCGTCGACGGCGCCGGCCGGCACGGACGTTTCGCCCGAGAGGAGACCACCCGATGAGCCCCACCACCCGCGAGCTGATCATCCGTGGCGCGCGTCAGCACACCGACCGTGTCGGAGTCGTGTTCGGCGACGAGGAGCTGACGTTCGGCCAGACCGACGAGCTCAGCAACCGGCTCGCCCACGCCCTGGCGCGGGAGGGCGCCGGCCACCACCGGCGCGTCGGCCTCCTGGTGAACAACAGCCTGCTCAGCGTCCCGCTCGACTTCGCCTGCGTGAAGGGCGGGATCAACCGCGTCCCGCTCAACGCCCGGCTGTCGGTGGCCGAACACGTCACCATGCTCACCGACACCCGGTGCGAACTCGTGGTGTTCGGCGCCGACCTCACCGACCGGGCCCGCGAGCTGGCCGCCGCGCTGCCCGGCGTGACGTTCCTCGGCCTGGAGACGAGCCTGGACGGCGAACCGCCGCTCATGGACCGGGCGAGGAGCGCGCCCGCGACCCTGCCCGACGTCGGGGTCGGCTCCGACGACGTGATCCTCACCCTGTTCACGTCCGGCACGACCGGCACGCTGAAGGCGGCCCAGCACACCCAGGCGTCCTACGCGGGGATCTGCCGGAACGTGCTGCTCAACCTCTTCCCGGCCACGCACGAGGACGTCATGCTGCACGCGGCGAGTCTCATCCACGCCAGCGGGGTGTTCGTCCTGCCGCTGTGGCTGCGCGGCGGCCGCACCGTCATCCTCCCCGGTTTCGCGCCGGAGCCGTTCCTGCACGCGATCACCCGCTACGGGGCCACGGCGATCAACCTGGTGCCGACCATGATCCAGATGCTGGCCGAGCACCCGGACTTCGCGACCGCCGACGTCTCCACGCTGCGCCGGGTCATCTACGGCGCCTCTCCCATGCCGCGTCCCGTCATCGAGCGGGCCATGCGCGCATGGGGCCGGGACCGCTTCTGGCAGTACTACGGGCAGACGGAGATCCCGCTGTGCATCGCGGTGCTCCGTCCCGAGGACCACACCGGCGACCGGCTCGCCGCCTGCGGGCAGATCGCGGCCGAGATCGACCTGCGGCTCCTCGGCGAGGACGGCCGCGAGGTCCCGCCGGGCGAGCCGGGCGAGATCGTGGTGCGCGGGCCCTCCGCCACCGCCGGGTACTTCGACGCCGCAGAGCTGACCGCGGAGACCTACCGCGACGGCTGGGTCCGCACCCGTGACATCGGCGTCCTGGACGACGACGGCTTCCTGCTCCTCAAGGACAGGACCTCCGACATGATCATCAGCGGTGGCTACAACGTCTACCCCCGCGAGGTCGAGGACGCCCTGCTGGAGCACCCGGCGGTGCGCGAGGCCGCCGTCGTCGGCACCCCCGACGAGCGCTGGGTGGAGGCGGTCACCGCCGTCGTCGTCCTCGCCCAGGGCACCGCCCCGGACGACGACCTCCGCGAGCGGCTGGTCGCGCACGTGACCGAGAGGGTGGCCTCCTACAAGAAGCCCCGCAACGTCGTCTTCAGCGACGCCATCCCCAAGACCGCCGTCGGCAAGCTCGACCGCAAAAGCCTGCGCGCCCGGCTCGCCGGCGAGGCGGCGACCACGCCCTGACCGGGCCGGAGTTCCACCGCCGGTGACGAAGCGGACCTTCCCCCAGCGGTGGTGCTGGGGGAAGGTCCGGCGAGACGGCGTACCCGGTCAGCGGTGCCGGGCGCCGTCGTTCACAGGGGGACGGGCGGCTCCCGTCCTCAGATCCGCTGCCACAGTGCCGGGACGTTGGACGGCGTCCAGCCGGCCTGCGCCTGGTGGGCCTGGAGGCACCGGTAGCTGGCGCCGTTGTAGGTGACGACGTCCCCGACCTGGTACACGGTGCCCGCCGCCCAGGTGCCGCTCGGCGGGTCGTCCGGCGGGTCGTCCGGCGGGTCATCGGAACCGCCGGTGAACAGCGTCAGACCGTACACCTGGAGCAGCTCATTGATCGGCTGGTAGAACGTCGTGCCGCCGCTGCTGCAGTTGCCGGAACCACCGGACGTCACGCCCTGCGCCTGGGTGCCGGAGATGTACGACCCACCCGAGTCGCCCGGTTCGGCGCACACGGTCGTCCGGGTCACCCCGTAGATGGTGCCCTCGGGGTAGGTGACGCTGGTGTTGTGCTGCTGGATGGTCCCGCAGTGCCAGCCGGTGGTGGAGCCGGAGCGGCACACCTGCGAACCCACCTGCGCCTGGGTCGAACCTGCCACGGCCCGGTCCTGGACCCGGCCGTAGCCGTTCACGCGGGCGGTCGGGGTCCAGTTGCTGTTCGCCGCCACCCAGGCGTAGTCGTTGCCGGGGAAGCTGGAGCCCTGGAAGCTGCCCAGCTGAGCCCGGTTGAACCCGCTGACGCTCGTACCCGGCCGGCCGCAGTGCCCGGCGGTGGCGAAGCCGGGCTGCCCGCCTCGCGTGACCGAGAAGCCGACCGAGCAGCGTCCTCCGCTGCCCATGTAGTAGGCGTCGCCGCCCCGCAGGTCGTAGTACGGGCGCGGCCGGACGTTCGACCGCTTGACGGTGACCTTGCCGAGGCCGACCCCGGCCGCCTTCACGAAGGCCCGCGCCTTCGCGGGCGCGGAACTCAGCAGCACGATCTGGTTGCTGCGGACGTCCACGTACCAGACCGGGGAGTGGGCCGGTGCGCTCCGCTCGGCGGCACGGTCCAGCGTGGCCTTCGCGGCGTCGAGTTCGGCAAGGCTGTGGTCGACGACCTTCGCGCGGGCGTCGCGGTCGGCGATCTCGTCCACCTCGCCGGCGTCGGTGGTGGCGACGTGCAGCGTCGCGCCGGTCTTACCGCTGACCCAGCTTCCGGCGAAGCTCCCGGCGAGCTTCAGCCGCAGCTTGCCGGCGGTGACGCCGGTTTCGAACTGGTTGACCAGCGCCTCCTTCGCCTGGGCTTCGGTGAGGCCGAGGTCGCGCTGCATCGCCTTCAGCATGGCCGGCGGCACGTCCGCCGCGGCCGCCGCGGAGTACGGCGCCGGCTGCGCCGGCCCGGCGGGGTCCGGCTGGGCCGCCGCGACGCCCTGAGTGCCGGCCAGGCCCAGCGCGCCGACGGAAAGCACGGCGACGCGCAAGACGCGTCTGTGAGACATGGTCTCTCCTTGGAGTGGGGGGTGCGGCAAAAGTAGATGACTTTGCGTAGGGTGAGGAACCTTCTCCCGGCCGCGTTCTGGCGAGTTATCGCCGGTGTCGATATTCGCCATCAATGCCACTTGCCTCGCGCGGACCCTCGGTGCAAAGTCAAGTAAGCCGATTTAAGTGCGCAATGGACGCGCGGGCGTGAAGGATGTGCGGTCGGCGGTGGCGCCGGAGAAAGAATTTGCGGTTTCCGGCCGCGAACCGGGCCCAGCGTGGACGGGCCGCGCATAGCCGGCCGACTCGAATGAGCCGTGAAGGCTTGGCCGCTTCACGTCCTTGCTAGATAATCCCGTTCATGTTCCCCGCGAACGCAGCCGGTGAGAATCCATTCGCGGCTCTCGGTGTCACCGCCTCGCAGCAGACGCTTTACACCGCGCTGCTGCACAACCCCGGCAGCACGTTGAGCGAGCTGACGCAGCTTTCGCAAGAGCCGCGGCCCCGGCTGGCGGAACTGCTCGTGGAACTGGAGGCCCTCGGCATGGTCGGCGTCGACTCCGCCGCCGACCCGACGTACTTCCCCTACCCCCCGGACGCCGTCGTCGAGACGCTGATACGCAGGCGGGAGACGGAATTCATCCGTGCGCGCATCGAGGCGAAGCGCCTCAGCGGCGACCTGCTGGCCGCCGAGCAGCGGACGAACCCCGAGAAACTGGTGGAGATCATCGACGGGCTGGACGCGGTGGTTCAGCGCTACGAGCAGGTCCAGCGCGGCGCGGTGGAACAGGTCAAGGCAATTGACAAGCCGCCCTACGCCGTCGATCCCGCCCGTCCCAACGAGATCGAACGCGATCGGCTCGCGAGCGGCGTGGAATACCGCGTCATTTACACGCCGGAGGCCCTCGCCATCCCCGAGCGACTCGAAATGGCCCGGCACGACTCCGGCATCGGTGAACGCGCCCGCATTCTGGAGAACCCGCCGGCCAAACTCGTCATCGTGGACGATGAAATGGCGTTGATGCCGCTGCAGGGCGACGAACCCGGCATCACCGCGCTCATCCGCCCTTCGACGCTCCTCGACATCCTCATCGGCGTGTTCAACACCTGCTGGGAGCAGGCGACACCGCTCCACGTCGACGACGAGTCCGGTACGCACGATGTCTGGCCCCGGTTGTCCGATGCCGACCGGCACCTGCTCACCCTGCTCGCCGCCGGCCTGAAAGACGAAGCGGTGGCCCGGCACACCGGAATGGGCGCGCGCACGGTGAGCCGGCACGTCGCCCGCCTGCTGCGCACCCTCAACGCCCGCACCAGATTCCAGGCCGGCGTGCACGCCGCCCGACGAGGCCTGGTCTGACCAGCGAAACCCGCAGGACATGCCGCGGGGAGTCAGTCCTCCGACAAACTCCTTGCCACCCATCCTTGCCACGGGCCCACAGGTCTGAGCCGTAGGCACTGGAAGGTCACCGGCTACGGGCATCCGGCGCCGTGGCGGCCTTCGGGCTTGAGGGTCGTGGTTCGCAGATCTTGTCCGTGCCGCAGTTCGCGTGGGCTCACCCCGAAGTACTGCCGGAACGCCGGATTGAACGTGCTCATGGCGGAGAAACCCGAGGCGTACGCCACTTCGGTGATGGTCATGTGATGGTAGTCGGGACTCTGCAGCCGATCTCGCACCAGCCGCAGGCGTTCCTGCCGGATCAGGTCGCGGGGCGTCGTGCCGGCTTGCTGAAGGGCCAATTGCACCTGTCGCAACGACCACCCCAACGCCCGCGCCATCGTCGTGCCGTTCAGCCGCGGATCGGCCGCGTGATCACGAGCGAACCGGCGCACCGTGGCCTCCACGTCCGCGAGATGCCCGGGCGCGTCGGGACGGTCATCCCCCACTGCGAGCATGCAGAGTAGTTCGACGATGCGGTCGCAGACCGCGTCGAACTGGCTTGCGCAGAGATGGTCGCGTTCCCTGGCCAGTTCGGTGAGCATGCTGCCCACCACCCGTCCCAGACCGCGGTTCAGGTCCAGGCCCACCGCAACCGGCGATGATCGGTTCAGCAGGCTGTTCACCTCATGAGCGGAAACCGCCATGATGAGCCCCCGCATCGAGCGGCTCTGCATACCCTCGACCGGTGCGTCCCATGTGATCAGGCGTGCCTTCCCGGGGGCGAGCCTCGTCTGCCGGTCGCCTTGGCGCACGACCATGTCACTGGCCAGGGGGAGCACGAGCCGGTAGTCGTCCAGGGGAAACTGCCGCACCTGGCGTGCGGTTCGCACGTAACCGATCTCGTCGGACCAGTATTCGACCAGCTCGTGGGTGTCGGTGTGCTGGCGGATCGTCCCGCCGTCGAAGTCGTCGGTGCGCGAGTACTCGTAATGCATTCGGCACTGGTACGACGTGACGTGCTCGCTCCAGAACTCGGAACGTTCACGAGGCTCCAGATCCGCGGTCGTCGTCGACTCGACGACATAGGTCCCTCCGCCCACGGAAGACACTCCTCCCGGAACCGCTCGGCGCGTTGCTGGCGACGAGTGTTCGCCAAAGCACATCTGGTCGTGACGCCTTGCGCTCGCAGCGTAATACCCCTCGTCTGCGGCTGCCGTGACATCCAGCGGACCGGCGTCCCTGCCGTCCAGCGGGCATGTGCGGGCGAGAAGAGGTGGACGGCGCCGGCTTCGCCGGTGCTTGCGTCTGACGGATAGTTCCATGCGCGCGGACGTAGGTGCCGGCGTTTGACGCGGCCTTACGGTCCAGTGTGCATCCCTATTCGTTCGAGGGAATCCGGCCATGAGCCGCGCGATTTGAGGGCAGGACCGTTCACTTAAGAGGTGTGGGCACATCCATGGACTCAATGCCGCCTGCAGTGCACCGGACGATCGTGTGCGTGGATGTGCAAGGATTCGGAGATCGGTGCCGGACCAACAGGGATCAGATCAAGATCCGGGCCGTCATGTACCGTTCTCTGCAGGATGCCTTCACCCGCTCAGGTGTGCGCTGGGGTGACTGCTATCACGAGGACCGCGGTGATGGTGTGCTCATCCTGGTTCCTGCGAGCGTACCCAAAGAGCTATTGGTAAGTCCGCTGCCGGACGAATTGGCCGCCGAGCTCGATCGATACAACAATGCCGCCGACCACCGTACCCGTCTCCGCTTGCGAGTCGCGGTGCATGCCGGAGAAATCCACCATGACACCCATGGGGTGGCGGGTGCCGCCATCAACGCGGCGTTTCGAATGCTGGAGGCCGACGCACTCAAAGCGGCATTGCGCGACTCGCCCGAATCGCTCGCGCTGATTGCGTCGTCGTGGTTCTACGATGAGGTCATCCGGCATGTGCCGCAGAGCAATCCTCATGAATATCGTTCGATCCGCGTTGCGGTTAAAGAGACGCGGACGAATGCCTGGGTCCACCTACCGCGTGGCCGCGGTCGTGCAGATGAAGCAGCGTTCGATCGCTCACCGCGAACAGCCGGATCCGTTGACCCCGTTCCTCGCCAACTCCCCCCGGGAGTCCGGGATTTCGTGGGCCGCCGGCGCGAACTCGATGTCCTGACGAACCTGCTGAAGGAACGTGCCGATCGCGGTGGGACGGTGATCTCGGTTATCACGGGCACCGCGGGGGTGGGGAAAACCGCGCTGGCCGTACATTGGGCACATCAGGTACGCGACCAATTCCCCGATGGCCAGCTCTATGTGAACCTGCACGGTTACGACGCCGAACGTCCCACCGCTCCTCAGCAGGCTCTCGAAGCGATGCTGCTCGCCCTGGGCGTCACCGCTGAGAAGGTGCCCGCAAATCTGGAAGCGCAGTCCGCGCTGTATCGATCGCTGCTGGATGGACGGCGGGTACTTCTGGTGTTGGACAACGCGGCCGACGCCGAACAGATCCGGCCGCTCCTGCCGGGTGCGCCGGGCTGCGTGGTCGTGGTGACCGGCCGTGGAGACCTGGCCGGCCTGATCGCCCGCGATGGTGCCCACCCCATCGGCCTGCGGCGTCTGGCGGAAGCGGAGGCGATCTCGCTGTTGCGCCGCGTCATCGGGCCCTTGAAGGTCGACACCGAGCCGGCCGCGGCGGCGGACCTGGCTCGCCGTTGCGTCCATCTGCCGTTGGCGTTACGGGTCGTCGCCGAACGCGTCGCGACGCGCCCCCATCTGACGTTGACCGATTTCGTCCATGAACTCGCCCAGCACAACCGCCTGGACATGCTGAATGCCGCTGACCCTCATACCGCGGTGCGCACGGTGTTCTCCTGGTCCTACTACGCGCTTCCGCCTCAGGCCGCCCACATGTTCCGGCTGCTGGCCCTGCACCCTGGCCCGGAAATCGGTCTGCAGGCGGCGGCCGCGCTGACCGACACCGCTCCGGCCTCCGCACGTCAATTGCTCGACCTGCTGGTCCGGATGCACCTCCTGGAAGAAACCGGCAAGGACCGCTATTGCTTCCACGAGCTGCTGCGCTGCTATGCCGCGGAACTGGTGGAAACCGAGGAGACCGGCCGGCAACGGTCCAGTGCCGTCCGCCGTGTACTCGCCTGGTACCTGCAAGGAGCCGACAGCGCGCGGCGAATTCTCTGTCCACAACGTATAACCACCGAACTCGCGCTGCCAGGTGTGATCCGGCAGCCATTGACGTTCGCCACGCACGACCAAGCCCGGCATTGGTGCGAGGCCGAGCGCTTCAACTTGTTCGCGGCGGCACGCCATGCGGCCGCCGCGGAGCACGACGACATTGCGTGGAGGCTTCCGCTCGCTCTATGGAGCTTCTTCTTCCTACGAAGACCCTGGACCGATTGGGTCGCCACCTATCAGAGCGGTCTTGATGCGGCCAAGCGCTTCGGCGATCAGGGCGGGGAGGCCTACACACTCGGTGGACTGGGCTACGCCCATCAGGATCGCCAGAACTTCGAGGCGTCCCTCGGATGCCTCGAACGGTCCCTGAACATATTTCAAGAGATCAACGACCGGAACGGCGAAGCGTGGGCCCTGCATGGGACGGGCAACGCCTTCCGGGGGCTACGCCGGTTCGGCGAGGCCATCGAGCGTCATCGGCAGGCTCTGGACCTCTTTCGGGAGATCGGTGACCGGCGGGGCGAAGGGTGGGCGCTCAGCGGACTCGCTTACGGCTATGGAAGCCTTCGTCTGTTCGATGAGGCGATCGGGCACTTCCGGCAGGCTTTCGTCATCGCTCGGGAGACCGAACGCCGCGCCGAAGGATGGGCCCTGCACGGACTCGGCTACGCCCACCATGGCCTCCGCTGCTTCACCGATGCCATCGACGACTACCGGCAGGCCCACGCGGTCTTTCGCGAGATCGGCGACTGGAAAGGCCAAGGTGAGACTCTCTACAACCTGGGCAAGGCGCAACTCGAAACCGGTCGGCCGCAGGCGGCACGCGACTCCTGGAGCAGGGCTTTGACCATACTCGAGGAACTGCAGGCGCCGCAGGCGCGCCGGGTTCGCGCTCGCCTGGAAGTTCTCGACGCTGATGAGGCCTCGACCGATGACGTAGAGGTCGAAGCCGCGACCCCCTCGCCGTGACACCGGCACCTGAGCCGACTTGGGAGTCGTCGTCTGTGAAGGCGCTGTGCCCGGAGTGCGGTGTCGCAAGCTGCGGATCATGAGTCCGCCGGACTCGCGATTCGTGGTCCCGGGTCAGTGCGGGGGGCCGGTGGTGCGGCGGATGGCGAGGTGGGAGGGGAGGACGACCTGGTCGCGGGCCGGGCGGATGCCGTCGCGGTCGCGCATGGCCAGGAGCATGTCGACGGCGGTACGGCCGGACTCCTCGAACTGGCCGGCGAGAGTGGTCAGCGGCGGGGAGCAGAAGTCCGCGCCGAAGATGTCGTCGTAGCCGACGACGCTGATGTCCCCGGGCACGGCCACGCCCCGTTCGGCGCAGCGGCGCAGGACGCCGATGGCGAGGAGGTCGTTGTGGGCGACGGCGGCCGTGGCGCCCGTCCCCAGCGCGGCGTCGGCGGCGGCGGCGCCACCGGCCACGGTGGGGGGAAAGGGCCCGATGCGCCGGGTGGAGATGCCGTGCCGGCCGGCGGCCGCGGCCAGGGACTCCCAGCGGCGTGCGCCCAGCCAGGAGCGAGGGGGCCCGCCGAGGAAGACGATCGAGCGGTGCCCCAGCGAGGCGAGGTGCTCGACGATCTGGCGGGTGCCCTCGGCGTGGTCGACGATGACGCTGGGCACGTCGGCGACCTGGCGGCTGATCAGGGTGAGGCGGTGCCCGGCCGAGAGCTTCGTGATCTCCTCGTCGGACATGCGGCTCGCCGCGATGACGAAACCGTCGACGGACGGCCCGAGCCGTTCGATGTTGCGCGCCTCGACCTCGGGTGACTCCTCGGTGTCGCCGACGATGAGCGTGCAGCCCGCGGCGCGCGCCTGGTGCTCGGCGCCGCGGATGACCCCGAAGAAGTGGGGGTTGGTGATGTCGGAGACGAACAGCGCGAGGGTGTCGGTCCGGCCGGAGGGCAGCGCCCGGGCCAGGGTGTTCGTGCGGTAGCCGAGCCGGGCGGCGACCTCGGCCACCCGTGCGGCGGTCGCGGCGTTGACGCGTCCGGGGTTGGACATCGCACGCGACACCGTGGAGGGCGACACCCCGGCCTCCTTCGCCACGTGGTAGATCGTCGGCCGTCCGCTGCCCGCTCTTCCCTCTGCCACTCGCCCACCCTCCGCTCGGCCCGCCGGCGCGGCCACAGTTTCCCATGATGGAAAGTTTTGGCAACCGCTTGCCATCGCTCGACCACTGATTTTAGGGTCAACGGCACATCAGAGACATGTGGCGGGGGTCACAGCGGGCACCGCCACCCGTGCGCGAAGAACGGATCACATGCGGGCAATCGTCCTGACGGAACCCCGGCGCACCGAGGTCGTGGACTCCTGGGCGGAGCCGGAACCCGGACGTCACGACGTGGTCGTCGCGATGAGCGCGGTCGGCCTGTGCGGGTCGGACCTCGCCGTCCACGACGGCACCCGCCCCACACCGGCCCTGCCCTGGGTGCCGGGACATGAGGGCGGCGGGCGGATCGTCGCCGTGGGGTCGGCCGTGCACGACCGGCATGTCGGGCAGCAAGTGGTCGTCGAGCCCAACTACTGCTGCTTCTCCTGCTCGCCGTGCGCGCGCGGCCTGACCTCCGGCTGCGAGCGCAGGCTCAGCCCCGGCATCACCGTCCCGGGACTGCTCGCCGAACGGGTCGCCGTCCCCGCGCGGTTCGCCTGGCCGGTGCCGTCCCCGGTCGGCGCCGGAACGCTGGCCTGCGTCGAGCCGTTCGCGGTCGCCCGGTCGGCGGTGCGGCGCGCCGGCGTGGGTCCCGGTACCGAGTGCCTGGTCGTCGGCGCCGGATCGCAGGGCCTCCTCACCTGCCTGTCGCTCCTGGAGGCCGGAGCCGGGGTGTTCGTCACCGACCCGCGGGCCGACCGGGTCGTGGCCGCCGAGCGGATCGGAGCCCGGGCCGTCGCCCCCGACGACGAGCGTCCCTTCGCGTTCGTCTTCGACACCGCCGGAGTCCCCGCCGCCTGGGAGACGTCGGCGCACAAGGTCGCGACCGGCGGAACCGTCATGGTGATCGGCATGAGCAGCGAACCGGTCGGGCTGTCGACGATGGAGCTGACGCGGCGGCAGCTCCAGGTGCGGGGCTCCCTCATCTACGACCACCCGGACGACTTCGCCGCGACCGTTGCGGCGGTCGCCGGTGCGGCTCCCCGGCTGGCCGGGCTGCTGCGGCCGGGCGTGCCCCCGCGGCAGGCCGAACGTGCCTTCGCCGAGGCGCGGACGGCACCCGGCAAGTCCTGGATCGACCTGTCCGACTGGGGGGAGGACCACCGATGACCCCTGTCACCACCGCGGCCCCGGGTCGCCGGCCCGGCCGCGTCCTGCGGGCGCTGTCCCTGGCCGAGGCGATCACCGGCAGCCTCCTGCTGGCGGTGATCGGCGCGCTGATGCTGCTCCAGGCCGCGCAGCGCTACCTGCCCGCCGGCGGCTGGGTCTGGACCGGCGAACTCGCGCGGTTCAGCTTCGTCTGGCTCACCTTCGCCATGTCGGGCTACCTCGCGGCGCGCGACGGCCACATCACCCTGAAACTCGTCGACATCGTGGCCGGTCCCCGGCTGCTGCGCGTCATCGGCGCCGTCGCCAACGCAACCGTCGCCATCGTCTGCCTCAACCTTCTCTACGAGGCGTGGGTCCTGGTCACGGCCGACAACGCGCAGGCCTCGCCCGCGCTCGGCATGCCGATGCGCCTGTTCTACGTCATCCCGCTCGCCGGACTGCTCCTCACGACCGTCCGCTCCATCGTCGCCGTGTTCCGGCCGGAACCCGAAACGGACGAGGTGGACGAGACGGACGAGACCGCCGAAGGCGGCCAGGCCGGTCCCGACAACCGAGAGGACCAGCAGCCGACATGAGCATGGTGCTACTCGCCGTGGCCATCGCCGCGCTCCTGCTGTTGCGCGTCCCCGTGGCGTTCGCGCTGCTCGGCCCCTGCCTCACCTACGTCTCCCTGGAGGGATACTCGGCGGGCCTGAGCGTCCGGCAGGCCACCGAGGCGGTCAACAGCTTCCCGCTGCTGGCCGTCCCGCTCTTCATCCTCCTCGGCGTCGTCGCCAACCACGCCGGGATCGCCGACCGGCTGTTCGAGTTCGCGCTCGCCGCCGCCGGCCGGGTCAAGGGCAGCCTCGGCTACGTCAACATCGGGGTGAGCCTAGGGTTCTCCTGGATGAGCGGTTCGGCGCTCGCCGACGCCGCAGGCCTCGGCAAGGTCGAGGTCCCCGCGATGGTCCGCAACGGCTACCCGCCGCGGTTCGCCGTCGGCATCAGCGCCTCCTCCAGCCTGATCGGGCCGGTCATGCCGCCGAGCATCCCCGCGGTCGTCTATGCCGGCATCGCCGGAGTCTCGACCGGGGCGCTGTTCGCCGCCTCCGTCGCCCCCGCGCTCCTCATGGCGGCGGGTCTGGCCGTCATGGTCTACGTGCTGGTGCGCCGCCGGAGCGGCCTGCGCGGCGACCCCTTCTCCTGGGCTACCCTGCGCCGCGCGGGGCTGCGCGTCCTCGGCCCCCTGGGCGCTCCGGTGATCATCCTCGGCGGCATCCTCGGCGGGGTGTTCACCCCCACCGAGGCCGCGGCGGTGGGGGCCGCCTACGTGCTCGTCCTCGGCGCCGTCTACGGCCGCATCACCTGGCGGGACCTGTTCGGCATCGCCCGGGAGACCGCCGCGACCACGGCGTCGATCACCCTGATCGTCGGCGCGTCCGGACTCCTCGCCTGGATCCTCGCCCGTGAGCGGATCCCCCAGCGGGTCTCCGAGGCGATGCTCGGCCTCACCGACGACCCCCTCGTCTTCCTGCTGCTGGTCAACGTGCTGATGATCCTGCTGGGCGCCATCCTGGAGGGCATCTCGGTCCTGGTGATCACGGTGCCGATCCTGCTGCCGATCGCCGCCGAGTTCGGCGTCGACCCGATGCACTTCGGCGTGATCATCATCATGAACCTGATGATCGGCCTGCTCACACCGCCGATCGGCGCGGTGCTCTACGTCATGAGCCCCGTCGTGCGCATGCCGGTCCACGAGGTCTTCCGCGGCACCCTCCCGTTCCTGCTCCCGCTCCTGGCCGTCCTGCTGCTGGTGACCTTCGTCCCCGCGACCGTCACCTTCCTGCCCCGGCTGCTCGGCCTGTAGCGATCCCGGGCCGTCACCATCCGCGACCGCGACCCGGCACCCCACCCCCGTGAGGAGCAAGGCAAATGCCGAAAACCCCCCACAAGGCGCTGCTGACCCTGACCGCCGCGGCCGTCGTGGCGACCGGCTGCAGCGCGATGAACAGCGGAGACGACGGAGGAACCGTCACGCTGTCCTTCGCCAACAGCTACACCACCAACCATCCGCACACCCGCTGCGGCATCCAGGTCGTCGCCGACGCGGTCAACGGCCGGGACCTCGGAGTGAAGATCGAGACGTTCCCCAACAGCCAGCTCGGCAACGACTCCACGCGCTTCACCTCCGTGCGGTCCGGCGACCTCGACATGGACGTGCAGGGCTCCTCCGCGCTGGCCGCGAGCTACGCCCCCATCGGCGTCCTGGACATGGCCTACGTGTTCGACGGGCCGGACCACCTGTTCACCTTCTTCGACGGGCAGCACGGCACCCGCCTGAAGACGGAGTTCGCCAAGGCGACCGGCGCCCGCGTGCTGGACGTCTGGTACTTCGGGATGCGGCACTTCACCGCCAACTCCGCGATCCGTACGCCCGACGACCTCAAGGGCCTGCGGATGCGGTTCCCCGACTCCAAGATCTACCTGGAGAACGCCAAGGCCGTCGGCGCCACGCCCACCGCGGTCGCGTTCGAGGAGCTGTACCTCAGCCTCCAGCGCAAGATCATCGATGGGCAGGAGAACCCGGTCCCGACGATCGCGGAGAAGAGCCTCGACGAGGTCCAGACCCACGTCAACCTCTCCGGCCACCAGACCGGTTCCCAGCTCATCGTCGTCAACGACGACAGCTGGAAGAAGCTCACGCCCGAGCAGCAGAAGGCCCTGCAGAAGGCCGTCTCGGACACCCGCGCCGGCAACCGGAAGTGCATCGAGGAGGACGAGGCGAAGATCCTCGCCGAGTGGAAGGGCAAGGGCAAGCCCACGATCGTCGAGGACGTCGACCGCGCCGCGTTCGCCGCGAAGGCCAGGGCGTACTTCAACGAGAACCTCGACGGCGAGCAGGCCGAGCTGTACAAGACGATCCGCTCGACCGCTCCCTGACCCGGCGAACCCGGCCCCGACGTGGCGGTCCGGCAGGCCGTCGCGGGCCCGGGGCATCGGCCGGAGCGGGGCGGTTCGCGGCCCGCTCCGGCGGCGGGCCGCGAACCGCCCGCCCAGGAACGGAGGGCGGAGATGGAGGGAAGGACCATGCGACGGTCGATCGCGACGGTGTGCCTGTCGGGCACGCTGGAGGACAAGCTGAGCGCGGCCGCGGCCGCCGGTTTCGACGGCGTCGAGATCTTCGAGAACGACCTCCTCGCCTGTCCGCTCAGCCCCGAACAGGTCGCCGAACGCTGCGCCGGCCTCGGCCTGACCGTCGAGCTCTACCAGCCGTTCCGCGATTTCGAAGCCGTCCCGGAGGAGCTGCACCTGCGCAACCTGCGCAGGGCGGCGCACAAGTTCGCGCTGGCGCGGCGGCTCGGCGCCGGGACCGTCCTGGTGTGCTCGTCGGTCGCGCCCGAGGCCGTCGACGACGACGCCCTGGCCGCAGGGCAACTGCGCGCACTCGCCGACGTCGCCGCCGACCATGGGGTCCGGGTCGCCTACGAGGCTCTGGCCTGGGGGAAGTTCGTCCGGACCTGGGAGCGTTCGGCGGACATCGTCCTGCGGGCCGACCATCCCGCGCTGGGTCTGTGCCTCGACAGTTTCCACGTGCTGTCACGCGGCGGCGACATCGCGGGCATCTCGGGGTTCCCCGCCGAGAAGCTCTTCTTCCTCCAACTCGCCGACGCCCCGCACCTGCGCATGGACGTGCTCCAGTGGAGTCGCCACCACCGGCTCTTCCCGGGGCAGGGAGCCTTCGACCTCGCCCGCTTCACCTCGCGGGTGCTCGCGGCCGGCTACCCCGGCCCGCTGTCGCTGGAGGTCTTCAACGACGTCTTCCGGCAGGCGCCCCCCGACCGCGCTGCCGTCGACGCGATGCGTTCCCTGATCGTGCTGGAGGAGGGGCTCGGGCGCCGCGATCCCGCAGCGGCCCGCCGTGAGACCGCAGCGGTGGCCCGCCGCGACCCCGCAGCGGTGGCCCGCCGTGGACGCGCCGCGCCGCCCCCGCCCGCACCGGCGCCGGAGGGCTTCGCCTTCGTTGAGCTGGCGGTCGACGCCGAGTCCGGCACCGAGGTGGCCCGGACCCTGGCCGCCACCGGTTTCGCGCACATCGGGCAGCATCGGTCCAAGCCGGTGCAGCTCTGGCAACAGGGCGACGCCCGGGTCCTGCTCAACGCCACCGGCACGGCCCGTGCCGCCATCGGCGCGTTCGCCGTCGAGACCGGCGACCCGGAACGCTCGGGGCGGCGCGCGACCGCGCTGCTGGCCCCCGCCCTGCCGCGGACCCGCGGCGCGGCCGAGGCCGACCTGACATCGGTGGCCGCCCCCGACGGCACCGCCGTCTTCTTCTGCCGGACCGGCGCCCCGGACGGCTGGCTCGGCGACTTCATCCTCTCCGGCACGCCGGGACCGGCCCGGACCGGCATCACCGCGATCGACCACCTCGCCCTGTCGCAGCCCTTCGACGCGTTCGACGAGGCGACCCTCTTCTACCGGTCCCTGTTCGGGCTCGCGCCCGAGCACGACGCCGAACTCGCCGCGCCTTTCGGGCTGGTGCGCAGCCGGGCCGTCACCGACCCCGGCCGCCGGCTCCGCCTCCTGCTCGACGGGACCCTGCTGCGCCGCGGCTCCTGGGCCCCGGCCGTCCCCGACCCCCAGCACGTGGCCTTCCACACCGACGACATCTTCCGCACCGCGCAGGCCCTGCGCGACCGCGGCGCCCCGCTGCTGAACGTCCCCGCCAACTACTACCACGACCTGGACGCCCGGCTCGCCCCGGCCCCCGCCCTGCTCGCCGCACTTCGCGAGCACAACGTCTTCTACGACCGGGACGGCGACGCCGAGTACTTCCACCTCTGCACCGAGATTCTCGGGTCGCGGGTCTTCTTCGAGATCGTCCAGCGCTCTTCCGGCTATACCGGTTACGGCACCGCCAACGCGCCCGTCCGCATGGCCGCCCACCGCGCCGCCCACACCCGAAACCACACCGCCGCCACCGCGGGAACTCGCGAGTGACAGGCGCTCCACGGGTGCCGCCGCACTCGCCGACAATGCCGTCACACCGCGGCGGCACCCGCGTGCTTCCCCGACCGGAGTGGCGGAACGTGACCGGTACCTGGATGGATTCTGCTCAATAGATGAACGGGACCAGCTTCTTCGCCTGCCGCTTGTACGTGGCGTAACCGGCGAACTGCGCCTCCAGCCAGCGCTCCTCCCGCCGCGCTTTGAAGTCGAAGAACACGAAGAGAATCAGCGCTCCCACCACGGTGGCGGGGCTGCTCCAGGCCAGGCCCCAGCCGAGCAAGAACACGGTCAGGCCGGTGTAGATGGGATGGCGGATGACGGAGAAGATGCCGTGCTGCAGCGAGCAGGCCGCCCGCCACGGCGAGGGCGCCGGGCCAGGAAGCCGAACGGATACCGAGCACCGGCGCGAGCAACGCGGCCAGTATCAAGACGGACTGCACGACGACATACCAGGCCCCTTTGCCGCTCATACCTGTTCCTCCAAGTCTTCGACCGCGGCGGCGCCAAAGCGCGACACCGACTCCAGAAATTCACCTGAGAGCGGCGTCCCCCGGGTGGCGTGGGCCAGGATCATGCCCCCCACCATCAGTGCCAATGAGCCCAGCGCCGCGTCTCGCGGGGCCCGTGGGCCGGTGGGATCGGCGCCGGCCTCGAACGCCTTCGCCATTTCCGCCATCTCCTCGGTGAAAACCGTGGCGGCACTTCCGTCGCGAGCCGCGTCGATGGCCGCCATCGGCATCGGGCAGCGGTGACGAACATCGTCCCGATGCCGTTCAGAGAAGTACCCCTGCATGGCCGACTGCAGCCGGAGCCGCCAGCCGTCCTCATCGGGGCGATCGAGGAACTGTTCGCGCCGGTCGAGCATCGCCTGCCGGACCGCCTCCTCGGCAAGCCTCCCCTTGGACGGGAAATGCGCATAAAATCCGCCGACGGTCAGGCCCGCGCCGGCCATGACCTCGGAGACGCTCACGTCGGCCAGCCCGCGTTCTCTGAGCAGGTTCACCGCAGACCGAACGATCCGTTGCCGGGACTCGGCTTTCTGTCGTTCCCGCTGACTCATAGTATGAGCATAATACGAGCCCCCCTGGAGGCCCGACGTCCCACCGAACCCCCGGGACATGTCAAAGATCATCGTGCTGGGGACGGCGCCGGTGACGCTCACAGCGGACGCCACGTCATCGTCCTCGCCCATATCTGACCGCGCACCGCCGGGACGCCTGGGACCCAGCTATAGCCCGTCCCAACCCACACGGGTTCGGTTTGGGGGGCCTTGCCGCCTTCCCTTGCGGCAAGGCCCCCAACGCCTGTTCACCGTCCCGGTCTCCACGGCACGCACCGAAGCCGAGGCGTCGAGGGGACCGGCGTCCCACCCTCACGACCACATACAGGCCCCTGGCCTGCCGGCGGTCCTCACCCCACGGCCCTAGCCCTCAGGGTTCGTGGTGTGCGGGTAGTCGGGGGAGCGGTGCTGGAACGACAGGATGGCGGGGTTCTGGACGACGCCGTCGCGGATCTCGACGGCCCGCCGGATGGTCTTGTCGGCGTCCCAGGCGGCGGGGCCCGCGAGGACGGTCGACAGGTGCGGTATCAGGGCCTGGCTGATCTCCCAGGTCGCGGAGTCCCACAGGTAGGAGGGGCTGTGGTCGACGCCGTAGTGGCGGATGTTGCGGCCGACCGTGAACATGGGGTCGGTGAACGTGGTCGGCCGGGCCCATTCGAAGCCCATTCCCGCATCGCAGGAGACGTCGACGATGAGGGTGTCGGGGGAGAAGAGCGGCAGGTCGTCGTTCGTGGCGAACATCAGCGGGGCGCCGGTGTCCTGCAGGACGCAGTTGACGACGATGTCGTGCCGGGCGAGGAAGGCGGCCGTCGCGATCGGGCCGTCATCGGTGAGGGCGCGGGTGCGGGCTGGGGCCTCAGGGTCACGGTCGAAGTGGACGATCTGTGCGGAGTGGATGGGGGAAGCGACGGCGCTGACGCCCCGGTGGGTCAGGACGTGGACATCGTGGATGCCGTGGGCGTTGAGGGCCGTGACCGCGCCCCGGGCGGTCGCCCCGAAGCTGATGACGGCGGCGCGGCGCCGCCGGCCGTAGGCGCCGGTGGAGCCGGTGAGGGCCAAGGCGTGCAGGACGGAGGAGTAGCCGGCGAGCTCGTTGTTCTTGTGGAAGACGTGCAGGTTGAACCCGCCGTCCGGCGTCCAGTGGTTCATCGCTTCGAACGCGATCAGTGTGAGCCGCCCGTCGATGGCGGCCTGGGTGAGCTCCTGATCCTGGACGCAGTGCGGCCAGCCCCACAGGATCTGGCCGGGGCGCAGTTCCTTGAGGTCGTGGGGCAGCGGTTTGAGCAGCAGGATGACGTCGCAGCGGGCGATGAGCCGGTCGCGGGGCAGCAGCCCGGCGACATGGGGAGCGAGTTGCTCGTCCGGGATGCCGAAGCTCTCGCCGTAGCCGCGTTCGAGGTAGATGCGCGACCGCAGCCCCGGGTCGATCCGCTGGAGGTGCAGCGGATGTATCGGCTGGCGGTGCTCGTTCTCCTTGGCCGTGCGCGCCAGGACGCCGAGGCTCAGGCCGGGCCCCGGGTTCATCCGTGTCGCCAAGGAGCCGGGGCGATGAGGTCTCTCAGGAGCGGCAAGACGTCCCCTCTCGGGGGGTGAGCCGGTGGGGCGAGTCAGCCTCTGGGCTGGATGTCGCGGTTCCCCGGCTCTTCCGACTTTACTTCAGGAACTTCAGGTGCCGTCCTCCACGGCCGCGCAGGGTCGCTCGGCGGCGCGGGCGATGCCGCGGCACATCCCTCCGAAGAT
Source organism: Actinomadura sp. 3N407 (assembly GCF_052245875.1). Taxonomy (NCBI): domain Bacteria; kingdom Bacillati; phylum Actinomycetota; class Actinomycetes; order Streptosporangiales; family Thermomonosporaceae; genus Actinomadura; species Actinomadura sp. 3N407. The sequence continues at coordinate 96,511 of NZ_JBQQBP010000002.1, read as the reverse complement.
CCGGTCGTGGAACGGCCGGAACGCCCACCAGTACGCGTGGCCCGCCAGTCCCCGCGGATGGAACAGCGCCCGCTGCGTGACCAGGGTGCGGCCGTCCTCCTCCGACACCCCCAGTTCCAGCCAGGCCAGGCCGGGCAGCCGCATCTCGGCGCGCAACCGCAGCAGCCGTCCCGTCTCGATCTCCTCCACGCGCCAGAAGTCCACGGTCTCTCCGATGCGCAGCCGCCGCGGGTCCCGGCGGCCCCGCCGCAGCCCGACACCGCCCACCAGCCGGTCGAGGACGCCCCGTGCCCGCCACGCGATCGGGAACGAGTACCAGCCGCGTTCCCCGCCGATCCCCTCGATGACCTCCCACAGCCGCTCCGGCCTCGCGTCCGTGCGGCACGACCGGTCGTCGGTGTAGAGACTGCCGCCGGTCCAGTCGGGATCCGTCGGCAGCGGATCGCTGGGGGCGCCGGGGGACGGCGGCCGACGACCAGCGTGTGGCGACGTCCGCTTCACGGACCCGGCGCAGCGCCAGCGCGACCGAATCGTCGAAGCCGATCGGGCCCTCCGGCGGTGGCGCGACATACCGGCTGATGTCGTTCTCGCTGCAGACGACCTCGTTGCGCAGCGACTCCACCAGAGGGCGCGCGAGACCACCGGGAACCGGGGTGATCGCGCAGCCGCCGCGCCGACCGCGCCATGCACCGCACCCGGTGACCGGCGTCCAGCAACTCGGGGACGAGTCGCCCCCCGATGTAGCCGCCGGCACCCGTCACCAGGCACAGGTCTTCGCGCGTGGTGTCCGAGTGGTGATCCACGACCGGCCTGCGCTTCCGGGCGGCTATCGCATCGCCGCCGGTTCGAGACCCGCTGTCCCGAGCCGGTTCGATGCGGCCCATGAGGCGATCGCCGCGCCGACCGAGGCGACGCCGGCCGCGTACACGAGGGTGGATTCCACGCCCCGCCCGTGAAGTGTGCTGATCATTTCTCCCCCCTGGTCGGACGCTGCCTACCCGGCGCCGACGTGCACAAGCGCACCGTGACCGGATTTTGCCCGGTGACCGCGCCGGCAGACCACGACCTGGTCTGATCGGAGGCGGCGTCCAAAAACCGGCCGCGGCCGACCCGCGCACACGGCGAGCCACCCGGTGGCCGCTGTAGGGGGTGCGGGACGGCACTGGCATGCTGGATGGTGATGTGGCATCGGCAGAAATCCGACGGGGTCGTCCTGATCACTGGGGCATCCTCGGGGATCGGCAGGGCGACGGCCCAGCTGTTCGCCGAGAACGGCTTCCGGGTGTTCGGGACGAGCCGCCGCGACCGCCCCGACGAGCACGGCGTGGAGATGCTGCGGCTGGACGTGCGCTCCGACGAGTCCGTCGCCCATTGCGTGAACCAGGTGCTGGACCGGGCCGGACGCATCGATGTGCTGGTCAACAACGCCGGGATCATGCATGAGGGGTTCGCGGAGGAAACGACTCTGCAGGACGCCCACGCGGTGTTCGCGGCCAACCTGTTCGGCGTCGCGCGAGTGACCAACGCCGCGCTGCCCGGCATGCGCCACCGCCGGCGGGGCCGCATCATCAACATCGGCTCGCTGGCCTCGTGGGTCGGCGAGCCGGGGGAGGCGTTCTACGCGGCGTCCAAGGCGGCCGTCGCTCGCTACACCGAGGCCCTTCGGCATGAGGTGTGGCCGCTGGGCATCTCGGTCAGCCTGGTGGAGCCCGGTGCGTTCACCACCGGCGTCCTGAAAGCCTCGTCGGCGTCCGAAGCGGCCATCGCCGACTATGACGGTGCGCGCGAGGCCGCCCGCCGCACCCTTCGGCAGAGCCTGCGAGGCGGCGGCGACCCGGACAAGGTGGCCGCCCTCATCGTCAAGATCGCCCGCGCCCGGTCGCCGCGGTACCGCTACGGGGCAGGACGCGACGGACGCTGGGTACCGCTCCTGAAGACCCTCATGCCCCAGCGCCTTCTCGACCGCCTGCTGCGCCGCAGCTTCGGCCTCTCTCCCCGTCACGACACCGGCCCGACGTCCTAGCCCCTGCAGCACCCGCACACCGCTTTCCTAAGGTGCTCGCCATGACCGTGCTGCGCTCCATCGCCTTGTTCGCCCTGGCGGCGTTCGCCGAGATCGGCGGCGCCTGGCTGGTCTGGCAGGGCGTGCGCGAGCACCGCGGCCTGGCCTGGGCCGGCGCCGGCGTGGTGGCGCTGGGCCTCTACGGATTCGTGGCGACCTTGCAGGCTGACGCCCACTTCGGCCGCATCCTGGCCGCCTACGGTGGCGTGTTCGTCGCCGGATCACTCGCCTGGGGCATGGTCGCCGACGGGTTCCGACCCGACCGGTGGGACATCACCGGCGCCCTGGTCTGCCTGATCGGCGTCGCGGTCATCATGTACGCGCCGCGTGGCTGACCGCCGTCTCCTCCGGAACCAGCGCCGCCGTGACACAGGACACCCTGACCGCCTGCGGCACCTCGGCCCACCTCTTCCGGCCGGCCCGCCCCCTCGTCCCCGGAGACCCGGTCGTGAATCGCCTTCACCAGGGGCCACCGGTACGAATCGCCACCGGTCGCACTCCTCCACGGCCCTGCGGCGGCGCCGGCCATCACTTCTCTGAACCGGTGGACGTTCGCAGTTCGTAAGGACCCGGGGTATTGGTGAACGCCGTCTCCCGGCGGTTGAATTGGACAGGTCAATTTCCCGGAGGAGGTGCTATGGACGAGCCGGTCGGCGTCGCAGGCACGCCCGTGGCGTCGAAGGCGGGAATTGCCGTCGTGCGCGTGGGCGTGGCCCTGATGTGGATCCAGAACTCGGGGTGGAAGTATCCGCCGCACTTCGGGGAGAAGAACAACGGCGCGTTGTATAGGTTCACGCGATTTGCCATCGATTACGAGGTATTTCCGCCGTGGGCGTGGTTCGTGGAACATGTCGTTCTGGAGAATTTCGTCTTCTTCGGGTGGGCGACCCTGCTCGTGGAGGCGTCCCTGGGGGCCTTCCTCCTGATCGGCCTGCTGACCCGGTTCTGGGCGCTGGTGGGCATGGGGCAGTCCCTGGTGATCACGTTCTCGGTGCTGTACGCGCCGCACGAGTGGCACTGGGCGTACTTCCTGATGCTGCTGGCCCACCTGGCGCTGCTGGCGACCGCGGCGGGCCGCGCCTACGGGATCGACGAGCTGTGGCGCCCGGTCTGGCTTCGGTCGCCGAACCGCGCCGTCCGGCTCCTGGGGAGGTTGTCGTGAAGGCTCCGGATCGTGCCGTGCTCGCCCTCGGCCTGGCCTCGCTGGTCAGCGTCGTCTTCACGGCCGCCGAAGGGGACCCGTGGGAGATGGTCGCGATGCCGGGGACGGCCGTGGTGATCGCCGCCGTCCTGGGCGTCCTGGCGGGAGTCGCGGGCCTCCTCGGACTGCGGATCCCCGCGATGGCGGCGGGGGCCGCCTTCCTGGCGGCGGCCGTGGTGGTGCCGGTCGAGCAGTCCCTCGGCGAGAAGTGGATCGAGGGCACCGGGTCGACCTTCTCCCTGTGGCTGGGACTGGGCGTCGGACTCCTGGCGGCGGGTCTCGCCCACCGCGACGACGAAGGGAACCGCCATGAATCCTGAGAACCGGCTGGCACCTGTCCTGGAGGCCGCGGCCGCGACCGCGATCCGAACCCGCCACACCGACCACCGCCACACCACCGAAACCGCGGCCCAGCACTTCCCCTGCGCCTGACCCGCGATCGCCCGCCCCGTCATCGAACGCCGCACCCCACGGCTACGCCCGAAGTACCCACTCAGTTCTGCCGGCTTGCGCCCGCACCGAAGCACCGCCTCCGCAGTCACGTTCAGCACCGGGCTACCGCAATCCGGCCTGGCGGCCCCTGCGCGTCAACGATGACCGGACGGCGGGGACCGCCCCAGCGGGCCAGCGGTCGCCGTCAACGACGGTAAGGACCACGGCGGCCGCGTCTTGCCCGTCCTGCGCTTCGTCGGCGCAGGGCGTGATCGGCGGCGAATGCCGCGGCTCCGCAGGCGGCGGCCACCGCCGAGACGCGGGCGGCACGGTAGGTCATGGGCGGAGCCGGCTTCCGTTCGCCGTCGCCGTGAATCCGCTCCGGCCGGCCGGGCGGGAGACGGCCATTCTGGTCGCGGACGAGTTGCATCAGCTGGGCGACGTGCAGGGCTCGCCGTCCGGTCTTGGCGTGTTCGATCTGCGTCCGGCAGGAGAAGCCGTTCGCGACGATGGACGTGGTGTCCTCGGCTTCCCGGACGGCCGGGAGCAATGCCTGTTCGCCGCAGTCCATCGAGATGTCGTACTTTCCGGATTCGAAGCCCCAGGAGCCGGCGAGGCCGCAGCAGCCGCCCTTGAGGCTTTCGGTGTCGAGCCCCATCTGCTCCAGCAGTTTCTTCTCCGGGTCCATTCCGCCGGTGGCGCGATGGTGGCAGTGCCCCCACAGCAGGGCCTTCCCTTCGCCGGACAGCTTGGGCGGAGTGATGCCGTAGGCCTGGAAGAACTCGGCGAAGTGGTGGGAGGCGGCGGCGAGCCGGGCCGCGTCGTCGTCATGCGGCAGGAGCTGGGTGAGTTCGTCTTTGAAGACGGCCAGGCAGCTCGGCTCCATCCCGACGACAGGCGTGCCGGCCCGGATATGCGGGCGCAGAACGTCCAGGACGCGGTGGAGGTACCTTTCGGCGGCGCTGAGGAAGCCGTAGTCGTAGAGCGGACGCCCGCAGCAGACATGGCCCTCGGGCATGATCACCCGCCAGCCCGCCGCTTCGATCGCCTCGACGCAGGCGACCCCCACATCGGTGTGGAAGTGGTTGTTGGACGCGACGAGGTCGGCGGCGTCCTGCATGAAAGCCCGGTAGCGTGCGATTCCCCGGGTGCTGCGCAGGTCGAAGCTCATGCGGGAATGAATGCAGCCCTGCGCGAAATGGCCGTACATGGCGCCCTCGATCCCGTGCCGGTCCATGAGGCGGCGCAGAGCGCGGGTGTACTCGCCGACTCGGGGCGGAGGGACGGCCGAGTCCTCCCAGCCGGGCCAGTGGTCCTCACCGGGCGGGAACGCCGTGGATCCGAGACCGGCCTCACGGATCGCCCACAGATCCCCGCTCCAGCCGCCTTCCTGAGCGCTCTTGACCGTGACCATCCGGTCCGGGGCGTACCTCTTCTCCCTGGTCAGCCAGTCGGTGAACCGCTCGGCCTGGACCAGCGACTCTTCGGCGGTGTCGGCACCGAACTGGACGAGAAGCCACGCGCCGCCGCCCTGGCGCGGCAGCTCTTCGATGTCGGGGACATTCTTGTTCTGCATCTGCTGGTCTTCGATCAACCGGTGGTCCAGCGCCTCCAGACCGATCGGACGGAATCGTTCGACGATCTCCGAGCAGTTCTCGGCTGCGTCCGCGAGTTCGTCGTACTCGACCACCACGAGCGTCCGCTTGAAAAGGGCGGGGGTGAGCAGGAGCACGCTCCGCAGGGCCGTCGCGCAGGTGCTCTCGGTGCCGACCAGGGCGCGCGCGACGTTGAATCCGTTCTCCGGCAGGAGCTCATCGAGGTTGAAGCCCGAGACGCGCCGCGGCATCTCCGCCACGGACGGGAAGCCGGCGCGGATGGCGTCGGCATAGCGTTCCCGCAGGTCGCGCAGCGCGGCGTAGATCTCGCCCTTGCGCCCGCCGGCGGCGATGATGTCGTCGAGGTGTTCCTCCTCGTTCACACCGACCCAGAAACGGTCGCCGCCGTAGGTCACGACCTCCATGGCGTGGACGTTGTCGGAGGTGCGCGGCCCCGGCCCGTACAGCTGCGACTGGACGGAGTGGATGCCGCAGGAATTGTTGCCGATGTTGCCGCCGATCACGCATCGCGAGTGCGACGACGGATCGGGGCCGAAGACCAGGTTCCACCGGCCGGTGTACCGGTTGAGCTCCTCGTTGATCACGCCCGGCTCGCAGGTCACCCGGCGCTCGTCGACGTCGATGCCCGCGATTCGGGTGAGGTATTTGGAATGGTCGATCACGACGGCGTGGTTGACCGTCTCGCCGGACAGGCTCGTCCCGCCGCCGCGGTTGAGCACCGGGGCACCGTACCGTTCGCAGATCCGGTGGACGGCCACCACGTCGTCCAGCGTTCTCGGGATCACCACGCCGATCGGAACCTGCCGGAAGTTCGAGGCGTCGTTGGCGTACATCGCCTTCGACCCGGCGTCGAACCGGACCTCTCCCTTGACCGCCTTGCGCAGTGCGCGGGACAGCTCGCGGACCGCGATGGTCTGCCGGCCCCGCAGGGCTCCCGGAATCGAGGGATCGGTCTTCGCCGGGACCTCCTGGGTCCGCGCTGCGCGGGTCGTTGCCATGTGAAGGGTCCCCATTCTGCGGCTGCGGTCGCGGTTGCGGGAAAGGTCAGGTCTGTCGGCTGCCGTACACGCGGCAGGGCTCCGCGTCGTCCCACTTGACCTGGAGGCCCAGCCCGGGACGGTCGGCGGCGGGCGCCAGCATGCCGTCCGCGGGGCTGAGGGTTCCGTCGAAGAGCAGTTGCTCCACGCGGACGTGGTCGTGGAAGTACTCCAGGTGGCGGAGCCGCTTCACGGCGCAGAACGCGTGCACGGAGGCGGCGGGGGCGCAGTGCGCCGACAGGTCGATCTGATGAACCGACGTCAGTCCCGCCACCTGGAGGAGTCCCGTGATGCCGCCGCACCGGGTGACGTCGGCCTGCAGGCAGTCCACGGCCGGTCCGTCGAGCAGCTCGGCGAAGTCCTTGAGGATGAATCCGTACTCGCCGGCGGCCACGTCCAGCCCGCCGGGGCCCTGGTCGCGCACCAGCCGCAACCCCGTGGTGTCGTCGGAACTGACCGGCTCCTCGAACCAGCGGACGCCCCACTCCTCGGCGAACCGCCGCGCCCAGTACAGGGCCTCCTTGCGGGTCAGGGCGCCGTTGGCGTCGGTGTACAGCTCCGGCCCGGACCCGATCGCCTCCCGGACGGCCGTCAGCCGCCGCGGGTCCTCCCCGGGCCTGCGGGAGGTCTTCAGCTTCACCCGGCCGATGCCCTGCTCGACCCAGCCGGCGAGCTGGCTGGTGAGCCGCTCCAGCGAGTAGTTCGTGAACCCGCCGCTGCCGTAGACGGGCACCCCGTCATGGAAGGCGGGCAGCACCTGGAACAGCGGAAGCCCGAGCAGCCGCGCCTTGAGGTCCCACAGCGCGATGTCGACGGCGGACACCGCCATCGCGCCGGCACCGGGACGTCCGGCGTTCCGGATCCCGGCGAACATGCGATGCCAGGCCGCCGCCGGGGCGAGCGCGTCACCGCCCCGGACGACGGGCGCCAGCTTCGAGTCGATGAAGGCGGCGACCGAGACGTCCCCGTAGGTGTACCCGATCCCCGTACGGCCTTCGGCGCGCACCTCCACGAGGATCATGGTCGTGGACTCCCACCGGAGCGTGCCGTCCTCCTCCATCCCTTCCGGACCGTCGGTGGGGACCTCGAACGCGTGGGTCCGCACCTCCTCGACCCTCACACGTCCTCCCCTCCGGCTCGGCGCTGGGACCTTCTCCTAACTACCTCCGGAAGTCCCACCGAAACGATCCGGCCGGCGCCGCTCGAAGAACGCGGTGCCAAGGGGACACCCGCGATGAGCGGAAGCACCCCGCGACGAGCATGGCGGGCCGGTCACCGGATGGCCGCCCGTCGCGGCCTGCTCAGGGCGGACGCGATCTCCTCCAGCCGCCGCGCCGCCGCCGGGGAATCGGCGAGGGTGAGGGTCAGCCCCGGATGGCGCAGCAGGCCCGTCGGCTCCGAGCCGGGGACCGGCCGGTGGAAGCGGACGCACACGCCCTGCTCGGTGCTGGTCCCCAGGGTGAGCCCGCGGTCGGCCATCGACATGCGCACACCCATCACCTTCCAGGAGGGGAAGGGACCGGTGACCTCGGCGCCGGCGATGTTCTCCAGGGGCGAGCGCACCGTCCATGGACCGAAACGGACGACCAGCCTGGTGGCGGTGATCAGGGCATGGCACGTGTCCGGACGGATTCCCAGCAGCGACAGCGGGCGCCGCAACCGGCGGTCGAAAGCGAACTCGAAGCGCTCGCCATCGGTTGGTGAAGGCATCACAACTCCCCAGTGATCAGGCGTTTTGGGGTGACTACCCGTACTGGCGGCGACTACCGCGAGCTACATCAAGAATGCGTAAGGACGCTCGCCATGCCTGGGAGATCCTCCGTTTGCGGCTCCCGGGGCCGGGTACTCGGCTGCAGGGCGCCGTGCGGCTGCTGTTTGGGATCGGCGGTGCCATGCCGGCGAGCGGCTGATGGGGGAATCGATGGGCTTCGTGCGGACCCCGGTGCGCCGGTTCGCCGCTCTCGCGGGGGTGCTCGCCGCGCTCACCGCGCTCGCCGCGTGCACGGCCGGTTCCGGGCCCGACGGCGAGGCCGGGGTTGGCGACGTGGCGGTGCGGCCGGTCACGGTCGCGGTGCGGGAACCGGTCTGGTCGGACGGGGCACTGTTCGCGCCTGTCGAGGACAACAGCCGGGTAGCCAGGATCGACCTGGGCGAACGGCCGCGAACGACACTGTCCCCGCCGCTGGAGATCGGCCACGACATCGTCGTGGACCGCGGGGTCCGGGATGCGGTGTACGTGCCGCAGCCGTCGCTCGGCCGGGTCGCCATGCTCGGCCGGCGGGATCTGCGCCTCGCCGGTACGTTCCGCGCAGGGCCCGCCCCGTCCTCGGTGGACATCGACGGCGGGTCCCGGGCGTTGCTGGCAATGTCGAAGGACGGGTCGGCCGTGACCGCCGTCCGGCTGCGCGGGCTGCGGACGCTCGGAACGGAACCGGTGCGGGCCGGACCGGACGCCGAGGTGGACGGCCCCATGCGGGGAAGAGCGATCGAATATCACGTCTCCGGTCCCTGGGGCATCGCCGGCTACAAGGGTGAGCCCGGGTCGGTGAAACTGCTGGACCGGATCGATGTGCCGGTCCACCGCAGCACGGTGGACCAGATCGACGTCACCCGCAGCTATGTGGCGGAGGAGGGCACTGATCGGCTCCTCGCCGTCGGTGAGCGTCCGGGTGGCGCGAAGGGTCTGGAGGTGCTGGCGCAGGCGCGCCTCGACGCCCCCGTGGAATACGTCGGCGCGGACGATGTGCGGATCTACGCGGCGACCGCGACGAGGCTGGTGGTGTTCGAGACCGAGGCCTTCGTGGGCCACGAGGACGCGCGACTCGAACCGGTCGCCTCCGTCGGATTCCGGGCCGGCCTGCCGGACCCGCTGCGGACCGCGCGGCTGTCCGGCCTCGCCGTCGGCGATGAGCGCGTTCATCTCACGCTGTCCGGCCACCCCTACCTGTTGAGCATCGGCAATCCCGAGCTGTGAGGATGTGCGGGTCAGAATGGGCAAGGTGGGAGTGAGCGAGGACCTCGAACTGCTCGAGGCCCAGGTGCGGGCACTGCGCGAGCTGGCCGGCGGCGAGCGGGACGGCACCCGGATCTACGACTTCGGCGTCCGCTGGGGCACGTATCTCTCCGGCCGGCTGGAGAGGCTTGAGCACTATCACCGCGGCGGCGACCTGAGCGCCGACGAGCACGAGCGATACACCGCGCTCCGGTCGCGGCTGCGGGAGGTTCTGCCGATCATCGACGAGCTGGGGCTCGGCCGCCCGCGGATTCCGCTGCCGGACGCCTGAGCGCTCACGGCGGGGCGCCGGCCCGCCCCGGCTCCCTGCCCCCGGCGGGTTCCTCCCCCGGTTCGAAGAGATCGGTCTCCTGCATGCGGACGCCGATGCGGGGGGCGGGGCATGCCGGGTCGGTGCAGGTGAGCCCGACCAGGTACATGTCCTGCTGCTCGCTGCGGAAAAGGAAACCGAGGTAGAGGGCGTCGCCGACGTCGAACTCGGCCGACCCGCAGCCGGCGCACCGGGTCCGGTGCCGTCGCAGCCGCTTGGCGACCCGGTCCCGCTGCTTGCCGGTCAGGACGGTGAGCTCGGGGCGGGTGGGCTCGCTCGCCATCAGATCCCCACGTTCTTGTCGTAGAAGACGTTGTCCTCACGCCATCCGCCCATCCCCTCTCCGATGCCGGAGTAGTCGCGGACGAACTCGATGCGCGCGATCCACTTGGCCATCTTGAACCCGACCTGGTTCTCCACCCGCAGGCGCAGCGGGGCGCCGTGCTTGATGGGCAGCGGCTCGCCGTTCATCTCGTAGGCGAGCAGGGTGTGCGACTGACACGCCACCCTGAGGTCGATCACCTCGTAGAACTGGCCGGCGCCCTGGGCGCTCGGCTCGTCACGGCCGGAGTCCTGCATGGTCAGGAAGCAGACATAGCGTGCCTGCGGCAGAGGTCTGGCCAGTTCCACCAGGTCTCGCATCGGCAGGCCGGACCACTCTCCGATGCTCGTCCAGCCCTGGACGCAGTTGTGCAGCACCCGCTGGGTCTGCCGGGGCAGGTCGCGCAGGTCGGCCAGCCGAACCCGGCGCCCAACGCCTGTCCGGTGACCAGCAGATACAGGTGGATGGCGCCCACCCCGAGGACCAGCATGACCCCGACGCGGTGGTCGTCCGCGGAAGGTTCAACGAGAAGTACCGGTAGAAGGAAACGATCCTCCCGGCACCCGTCCAGCGCAACAGGGCACTGCTCGAACGGCCCCCGCCGGGCATGCCGCCACCCCCTCCCTCATGCCGAGCAGCACGGAACCGGGGTGTGACTACCCGTGCCGTCCGACCCCTAACGGACGTCCCGTCCACCGGAAAGCGGGACGGGCCTTACGCTGTCCCGCATGCGGAGCTCACAGGCGTGCGCTGGGCCGTTCGGGAATGGGGTACGGGCGTCATGACCCGCGGGACGGTGGTCGAGCAGGTCGCCGAGCAGATCGCGTTCGCGATCGCGTCGGGGCGGCTGCGGGCCGGGGAGCGGCTGCCGTCGATCCGGCGGCTCGCCGGGGAGCACGGGATCAACCCGTCCACGGTCCAGCTCGTCCTGGGGCAGTTGCGGGCGGCGGGGTTCGTGGAGATCCATCACGGGGTCGGTGCCGTGGTCCGCGATGTCGAGGCGTACGGCGGGGTGGAGACGTGGCGCTACCTGTTCCGGTTCTCGCGGAGGCTGCCCGACCTGGCGGTACGGATCCTCCGGGACATCCTTGAGACCCTGCGCATGTTCTACGAGTCCGTCGCGGACAGGGTCGAGGCGAACCCCGGCGCCTACGACCCCGCGCCGGCGCGGCGGGCGTGGCGGCGCCTCGACATGCTGGCGCGGGACGAGAAGGCGGGCCCGGCGGACGTCCACCAGGGCGTGCTGGAGGTCCTGCGAGCGGGGTCGATGGCGGTCGGCGGCGGCGTCTTCCTCGGGGTGCTGAACTCGCTCGGGCCGATGCTGGCCGAGGTCCCGGAGGTGCTCGACGTCGTGTTCGACGCCCCCGGCGTGCACGTGTGGTGGTGGGACCAGCTCATCAGCGCCTGGGAGGCGGGGGACATGGGGCTCGCCCGGCAGGCGATGGACCTCCTGGACGACTGGCACGCGGAGGTGCTTGGGCGGCTGCGCGTCGCGCTGGACGCGCAGGTCGGCTGAGGTCCCGGGGACGTCGTTGTGAGTTCGGGCAGAAGTTCGCCGATCGGAAACCGCACACCGGTTCCTACTCGGGGGTCAACTGTGTGACACACACTGTGGGACGCATCCCGATCCCCGAAGGAATGAGGGACCACATGCGACTCCCCCCGACACCACGCCCCGCCGCTCCTGGGCGTCCGGCACGTCCCAGACCGATCCGCACCGCGATCCTGTCCGCGGTCAGCGCGCTGGCCATGCTGGTGCCCACGCTGGTGGCGCCCCCGGCGGCCAACGCGATCCCCCCACAGGACCTGCCGGCGATCGGCGTGGACACCGGCCGGTTCAAACTGCCGATCGCCTGCACGATCAACTTCGCCGGAGTGCTGCCGGTGCTGTGGCTGCCCCTGGACGTCGACATCCAGGGGGTCGCGCCGGTGCAGCTCGGTCCGGGCCAGGAATTCTGGCTGACGCAGGGCTCGGGCAGCATCACCTTCCCGGACTGGCTGACCACGCTGGCCCCGATCCTGGGCATCGACAAGGCCGACGCGACGGTCAGCGACATGTCCATCGGCGCGACCAATGCGACGCCCGACGCGGTGAACCTCGCCGAGGACCCGATCACGCTCACCGACATCCCGGTCGAACCGGGCGAGCCGCTGAAGGTCGGACTGCCCGCGCCGGGCCAGGACCCGTTCGACGTGGGGCCGTACACCGCCCCGCGGAACGGCAAGGTCACGCTTGGCTTCAACAGCGCGTTCGCGAAGGTCGACCTGAAGTCCTCGGCGGGCTTCTCGCTGCCGATCACCGCGGACTGCAAGCCGCGGGGCGGCAACGCGCTGCTGACGATCGCGGTCGGCGGGGAGACCGGGCAGCCGCCCGCGAAGATCCACGGCGCGCCGCTGAACTTCCCCGAACCCAGGTCGGGTGAACTGGCGGGCATCATCAACGCGCCCTACCAGTGCACCTGGAACGGGCAGCCGCACGACGTGGGGATCGCGGTCGGCGCCGACGGCATCCCGCTCACGGTCGGCACGTCGGGTTCGTTCTCCTTCACCAACGCGTCCGGGGCGCTGACGGTGCCGAAGGAGACGGTGAACAGCCTCCTCGACCAGGGCGTGCGGACGGTCTCGGGCAAGGTGTCCGAGCTGAACCTGGTGGTCGAGGGCGGCACGCCGCAGACCCTCAACGTCATCCCGGACCAGGGCGTCTCGATCCCCGCGACGACCCTGGTGCGCGACCAGCGGCTCGTCGTCCCGCTGCCCGCGGACGGCACGCTGACGGCGGGGCCGTTCAAGCCGTCGCCCGGATCCCAGAACGTCCGGGTGATGCTGGGCGGCGCCGCCGCGCAGCTCGCCTTCGACGGCGGCGCGCCCACCCGGGCGACCTGCGGCAAGCCGTCGCCGTCCGTCTACCTGGTCGACAACCCGGTGACCTGACGCTCCGACCGGTACCCGCCATGCCCGCGGGCCGTCCCCGGTTCAGCCGGGGACGGCCCGCCCCTTCCGTCCCGAGAGGTTCCTGATGAAGCTCACCTTCGGCCAAGGCCGCCTCGCGGTCCTGCCACTGGCACTGGTGCTTTCGTTGAGCGCCTGCGGGGGGAGCGGCGACGATGCGGGCGGTACCGCCCCGCAGACGGCGACTCCTCCTTCCACGCCCGCTACGCCGACGCCCGCCACCCCGTCCCCCGAGCCCGGCTCGGCCGCCCCGAGCACCGCGCCCCCCAGCTCGATCCGCACTTTGACGGACTGCCTGCGCCGGCACGGCATCAAGGTTCCGGCAACCGGCGAGCAGTGGACGCCGCCACCCGGCTATGACCCCACGAAGGCACAAAAGGCGCTCAAGGCATGCCTCCAAAAGCAGACGGGAGGCAACTAGAGCCGGTCACCGGGTCTTGCCTCGGTCATGCCGTCCGCGCCCGCCCCTGGTCGGCAGGTGCGGGCGCGGGCGTGTCCGGCTTTGAGGGTCACTCGGTGTGCGCGGCCTGGGCGGTGACGCGCTGGATGGCCTTGACGGCGGCATCAGGCTGGTCGAGGTAGATGTAGTGTTCGCTGGTCTTGGCGGTGCTGAGGTTGCTGCGGCTGGACACCGCGAGCCACTTGCGCTGTCCCTCGGACCAGGACTGCTCCAGGCGGGGCCCGTACTCGGGGGACGGCCGCCAGGAACCGCTTGCCGTGCTGGATCACCTGGGCGGGGATGTTCCCGGCGGAGCGGACCGCGGCGTCGGTGATGGTGAGCTGCTCGGGGTTGTCGCCCTGGCCGATGGCGAGGGCCTGCTCGCGCAGCTCGGCCGCCGGGCCGGTGGCCGAGGCGGGGATGGTGTCCTTGATGTCGGCGACCGAGGTGGGGGAGGTGGCGTCCATCAGAACCAGCCCCTTGATCCTGTCCTCATGGTCGGGGGCGTACCGGGCGGCGATCATCCCGCCCAGCGAGTGCCCGGCCAGCACGCCCCGGCGGTCCCCGGCGACCCGGTCGAACACCCCGGTCAGGATCTTCCCGGTGTCGGCGAAGGTCTGCGGCCCCTCGGGCCGGTCGCTGGCGCCCTCACCGAGCCGGTCGTAGACGCAGACCCGGTTCTTTTCGCTCAGGGACTTCTGCAGGGCGGCCATCTTGCCGAGCCCGTCACCCAGCCCGGGCAGCAGGACGACGACGGGCTTGTCCGTGGCCGAGCCGCCGGCGCACGACACGTTCACCGACCGGCCCTCGACCTTGATCTTCTCAATGCCGGCGAAGTTGTCGACGGGCTTCTGCCGTGCGGACGCCCGGTGACGAGCACACCGCCACGCGCCGAGGCCGGCGGCCCAGACGGCAAGAACAGCACTTTCGGGCTCGGCGCACACGCGCTCGCAGCCCTCCGCGGCGGAACGAATATTCTATTTGAAATAAATTCCGCAGACGGCCGCAATCGACGCCGATGCCTCTTGTCGAGGGCACCTCCCTGGCGGATCATGCAGGCAGCCGAGGAAGTCGGGGGCATGTTCCAGCGGGAGGCGCCCCATGACCGAGACCCCCGAGCCGACGGGCGGGGTTCCCGAGGACCCCGGCAGGGCACCCGAGGACGGGCCGGCGAAGGCCACCGTGACCGGGCAGTACAAGCTGGGGGTGAGCCGCCCCGACCTGGCGGTCACCGATCTGCCCACCCCCGAGGAGGTCTTCGGCGTCCGCCGGATCGGTCCCAAGGAGCTGGTCAAGTACGCGGTCGGCCCGAGCCTGATCGCGCTCGGCATCTCCATCGGCAGCGGTGAGTGGCTGCTGGGCCCGCAGGCGGTCGGCCAGTTCGGGTTCGAGGGCGTCGGCTGGATCATTCTCGTCTCCGCGCTGCTGCAGACCCTCTACAACATCGAGTGCTCGCGGTACGTGGTCGCGACCGGTGAGGTGCCGGTGGTGGGCTGGGGCCGCGTCCCGCCCGGCTGGTTCCTGTGGGTGCCGGCATCGGTGTTCCTCGTCCTCTTCGCGTTCATCGCCGGCGGCTGGGCGGCCTCCGCGGGGGAGGGGCTGTACGCGCTCTTCCATGCCGAGACCGCGCCCGAGGGTGCCGAGGAACCGCGGATCTGGGCGATCGCGCTGCTGGTGGTGGTGTTCCTGATGGCCGCCGCGGCCCGCCGGGTCTCCCGCGCGCTGGAGCTGGCCAACTGGGTGCTGATCAGCGTCATCCTGATCACGCTGCTGCTGCTGTGCGTCTTCCTGGTGCCGCTCGGAATCTGGTGGGACGGCATCACCGGCTTCGTCACCCCGGCGGCGCCGCCGGAGGGCATCACCGCCACCCAGCTCGGCGGGCTCGCCGGGTTCACCGCGCTGGCGTCCGGGCTGAACTGGTACGTGATGGGCCACTACCGCGACAAGGGCTATGGCATGGGCCACCGGGTCGGGTTCATCGCGGGCCTGAGAGGTCGGCGCGTCGATGTGCTGCCCAGCGGCGTGACCTTCCCCGACGACGAGAAGAACCGGGGGCTGTGGAAGCGCTGGTACCGGCTGCTGCTCACCGACATGTGGGGCGTCTTCTTCGCCGGCGCGATGATCGGCATGCTGCTGCCGACCATCTTGATGGCCCACGCGGTCGAGATCTCCGGCCGGGAGGTCACCCAGGAGAACGTGCCGACCTTCGTGGCCGGCGCCCTGGACGCCGAGTACGGCCGCTGGCTGTTCTACATCGCGCTGATCCTGGGCGTGCTGGTGCTGTTCACCACCCAGCTCGGCATCTTCGAGGCGATGGTGCGCGTGACCACCGATGCCGCGCACGCCACCAGCCCCAGGCTGCGCGCCCTGCTGGAGGGCGACCCGCGGCGCTTCTACTACCCGTTCATGCTGCTGCTACTGGTGATCATCGGGGTCATCCTGCACCTCGCGCTGCCGGTCAGCCTGGTGCAGTGGTCGGCGAACATGTCCAACCTGGGCGCGCTGATCTTCCCGTTCATGCTCATGTACCTCAACAGCAGGCTGCCGCGCCCGGCCCGGCCCCGCCCGTGGCACTACGTCATCCTGATGCTGAACTTCCTGTTCTTCGGGTTCTTCTTCCTCAACTTCATCGCCGACTTCATCGGCGACCCGCTGGTGACCTTCTGATCATCGCCGCCACCCCGCCCACCCTCGCGGACCACGGCGAACACCGGGAGCGCCGCACCCCGGCCGCGGCGCTCCCGGGCGACTCAGTGAGCCTTTCAGTGAGACGTTGTGATCACGACATCGTGTGGCAGCCGGCCGCCCGCCTAACGAGCAGCCCCGGCCGGCGGTCCCTTCTCGTCGTATTCCGGCGGGACCCGTTCGAGCGGCGCCGATCCGGGGAGCCGGTCGTCCGGAGGGGCGGTGGAACGGCGGTGGATCAGGCTCGGGGTGACGGAGAAGCGCACCGCCGAGTTGCGGCCTTCGCTGCGTTCGAGCAGGAGCCGGCCCGCGGTGCGGCCCATGAAGGTCCCGTTTGGTCATGTCCGACGGGCCGATCGGAGTGCGCGGCACCCGGTGGCGCGGCCCCGAACCTTCGATCGCGCTGCCCAGCCCCACGGCGATGGCCGCGACATGGGACCCCGGCCTCGTCCGCCGGGCCGGAAACCTGCTCGCCGCCGAAGCCCGCCGCAAAGGCGTCCACGTCCTGCTGGCGCCCACGATCAACCTGCACCGCTCCCCGCTGGGCGGCCGCCACTTCGAATGCTTCTCCGAGGACCCGCTTCTCACCGGTGAGATCGGAGCTGCCTACGTCATCGGCGTCCAAGAGGGCGGGGTCGGGGCCACCGTCAAGCACTTCGTCGCCAATGACTCCGAGACAGACCGGATGACCGCGAACGTCGTGCTGGACCAGCGGACGTTGCGGGAGCTGTATCTCGCGCCCTTCGAGCACATCATCGAAAAGGCCCGCCCGTACGGGGTCATGGCCGCCTACAACAGCGTCAACGGCCCCACCATGACCGAGCACCGCGAACTGCTGAACGACGTGCTCCGCGGCGAATGGGGATTCGACGGCGTCGTCGTCTCCGACTGGTTCGCGGCCCGCCACACCACCCGTGCCGCCGTCGCCGGCCTCGACGTGGCGATGCCCGGCCCGGCCACGGTCTACGGTCCGGCCCTCGCAGCCGCCGTCCGCGACGGACGAATCTCCGAGGAGCACGTCAACGAGCACGTCGCCCGAGTACTGACATTGGCCGAACGAGTGGGCGCGCTCGGACCGCCTGCCCCGGCCGTCACCGGCGAGGTGGACGGCCGAGCAGTAGCCAGGCGAATGGCGGCACGGTCGACGGTGCTGCTGCACGACAACGGCGTACTGCCCCTCCCGCCCGAGCAACGGATCGCACTGATCGGCGGCCTGGCGAAAGATCCCCGGGTGATGGGCGGGGGCAGCGCCCAAGTCCACCCCCAACACGCCGTCTCCCCGCTCGAAGGGCTGCTCGCGGCGGGCGCCGAAGTGACCTACGCGCGCGGCGCAGACCCGAGCACGAGGTTCCGGCCCGCCGCGGACGGCTTCGAACTGACCGCGACCGTGCGCGACGCCACAGGGCGCATCCGGGCCGAAATGCCGCTGCCGGACGGCGCCATCATGTGGCACGGCGACATGCCCGCCGAACTCGACCCGGCCGACGTCCACTCCGTCGAGATCTCCGGCACGTTCACCGCACCGGCTGCCGGAACCCACCGCCTCGGCATCGAGGGGGCCGGAGCCTTCCAGCTCACCGTGGACGGCGAAGTGCTCTTCGACGACCAGGTGCCGACGGCCGACATCACCGACCTGGCCGGTGCCATCTTCGCCCCGCTCCAGCATGAAGTGGCCGTGCAGCTCGTCCCCGGCCGGCAGATCACCGTCAGCCTGCTGCACACCGACCCTCCATTTCTGAACCCGGGCTTCTTCCCCGCCGTGTCCTTCGCACTCGGCCACCGCGCCCCCGACACCGTCCGCGACCCGGAGGACCTCCTGGCCGAGGCCGTCGAAGCCGCCAACCAGGCCGACGTGGCCGTCGTGGTGGTCGGCACCTCCAAGGACGTCGAAAGCGAAGGCTTCGACCGCACATCACTCGACCCCCCTGGACGCCAAGACGAGCTCGTCACGCGAGTGGCGGCGGCCAACCCGAACAAGATCGTGGTCGTCAACGCGGGTGCACCCGTCCCAATGCCGTGGCGCGACGATGTCGCGGCGATCCTGCTCACCTGGTTCCCCGGCCAGGAAGGCGGCCACGCCCTGGCCGACCTATTGCTCGGCCATGCCGAACCCGGCGGACGCCTCCCCACCACCTGGCCGGCGACCCTGGACGACTGCCCCGTCACAACGGCCGCCCCCGGCGACGGCATCCTGCACTACGAGGATGGAATCCGCGTCGGTTACCGCGGCTGGGAACGAGCCGACACGCCACCAGCCTTCGAATTCGGATCCGGCAAGGGATACACCACCTGGACATACGAAGAAGCCACCCGCAATGGCGACCAAGTGACCGTCCGCGTACGCAACAGCGGCGACCGACCCGGGCGCGAAGTCATCCAGCTCTACCTTCGCCCCGAAACCGACGACCCCAACCGCCCCAAGCGCTGGCTGGCCGGTTTCGCGACCGCTGAAGCCGCACCCGGCGCAAGCGCCACCGTGGTCATCGACGTTCCCGAACGCTCCTGCCAAATCTGGACCGACCAAGGCTGGCACAGACCACCCGGTGCCTACCTGATCGAGGTCTCCCACTCCCTGACCGACACCCGCCTGACCATCCCATAGCCGTTCACCGGGGGGCGGCCGGCTCGGCCGGTGTCCCGGCCGGCGGCAGCGGTCGCCTGGACGCCTCCCGCCTCCGGCGCCATGGGGTCGGCGGCCATCCGGTCGGGTTCGTCTCGTGCTGTGGCCGTGGGGACGGCGCTCTATCCGTGATCTGAGCTCGGCTTGGCGTTGCCGTCCGAGGTCGTTTCGGTTTCGGTGTAGAGGAGGTCGCGGGCCTGCTCGGCGGCGCGGGTGATGCTCTCGCCGACGAAGTCGAGAAAGCGGGCGATGTTCTCCAGGCGGGCGGCGGCCGGGGTGCCGGAGCCGAGGACGGCGACGCCCTGGCGTGCGGTCGCGACGAGCTGGTCGTTGGTCTGGGCGCTGCGGATCATCGACTGGTACCAGAGTTGGTCGTCGACGACGTAGCGCTCGCGACGGCCTTCGGCGGCCTCCCGGCGGACGAGGTCGAGGTTCTCCAGGAAGGCGATCGCTTTGGAGATGGAGGCCGGGCTGACCTGGAGGCGCTGGGCGAGTTCGGACGCGGTAAGGCTGCCGGAGTCGGTGGTGTAGAGGGCCCCGAGCACCCGGGCCATCATCTTGGGCAGGCCCGACTCCATCATGGCGGTGGTGAACGTCTCCGCGTACTCGCGCACGGCCTCGGCGTCGCGTCCGTGCGGCAGGGGGCCTGAGTCCGCCCCCCGGGGCGCGGCCTGCGTGCGCCGGTGGGCGCGGCGTTCGCTGGCGCGGTGGGCCAGGTCGGCGCGGTAGGCGGTGGGGCCGCCGTTGCGCATGACCTCACGCGTGATCGTCGAGGTCGGGCGGCCGAGACGTCTGGCGATCTCGGCGTAGGCGAGGCCGTCGGCCAGCCCCAGCGCGATCTGCTGGCGGTCCTGCTGGGTGAGCCTGCCGCCCGGCATCCTGACTCCCTTCATGCCCACGGGTGCTCCATGGCGCCGCCCGGTGTTCCCCGACGCCTCCACCCTAGCGTTAATCGTCACTGCATTGCAACGATCAACATTCCATCGTTGCGTTAAATGAGAGACTCGTTGCAATGATATCTAGGCATCTACCTGCATAGATGCTTCTTCAGTGCAAAGATCTCGTTGCGCGATATTGGAAAGCAACGTAGCGTTTCCATCGTTCGAAACAACGAGCCGCAAGCGCAAGGGAGAGCACGATGCAGAAGTTCGACACCCCGGCCCCGATCTCCGCCGTCCTGGACGTCCCCGCCGGGCGCGTCCAGTTCATCGCCGCAGACCGGGCCGACACCGCGGTCGAGATCCTGCCCGCGAACGCCTCCAAGGGCCGCGACGTGAAGGCGGCGGAGCAGACCACGGTCGAGTACGGCGACGGCGTCCTGCGCGTCCAGGCCGCGACCGGCAACCAGTACCTCGGCCCCTCGGGGGCGATCGAGGTGACGGTTCAGCTGCCCGCCGGCTCCCGGGTCGAGGCCAAGGCCGCGAGCGCCGAGTTCCGGGCCGTCGGACGCCTCGGCGACGTCGCCTTCCAAGGCGCGTACCGCCAGATCAAGATCGACGAGGCGGCGAGCGTCCGCCTCACCGCGACCGACGGCGACGTCGAGATCGGCCGGCTGGACGGCCCCGCGGAGATCAGCACCCAGAGGGGCGACATCCGGATCGCCGAGGCCATGCGCGGCACGGTCGTGCTCCGCACCCAGTCCGGCGACATTTCGGTCAGCGCCGCCGCCGGCGTCTCAGCCGGCCTGGACGCCGGCACCTCCTACGGCCGCGTCAGCAACGCGCTCAAGAACGACGGCACCGCCGGACTCGACATCCACGCCACCACCTCCCACGGCGACATCACCGCCCGCACCCTTTGATCCGCAGCCTCTGAAGGAGCAGCATCATGACGAACCCGGCCATCGCGGCGAACGGGCTGCGCAAGTCCTACGGCGACAAGGTCGTGCTCGACGGCGTCGACCTGGCCGTCCCGCAAGGCACCGTCTTCTCCCTGCTCGGCCCGAACGGCGCGGGGAAGACCACGGCCGTCCAGATCCTGTCCACCCTGATCGCGGCCGACGGCGGCACCGTCCAGATCGCGGGGTTCGACCTGGCCCGGCAGCCGGACGAGGTGCGCGGCGCGATCGGCGTCACGGGCCAGTACTCGGCCGTCGACAAGCTGCTCACCGGCGAGGAGAACCTGCTCCTCATGGCCGACCTCAAGCACCTGTCCCGCAGGGACGGCAAGCGCAAGGCCACCGAACTGCTGGAGCGCTTCGACCTGGTCGACGCGGCGCGCAAACCGGCCGGAACCTACTCCGGCGGCATGCAACGCAGGCTCGACCTGGCGATGACCCTGGTCGGCGGCCCCCGCCTGATCTTCCTGGACGAACCCACCACCGGCCTCGACCCGCGCAGCCGCCGCTCCATGTGGCAGATCGTGCGCGAACTCGTCGCGAGCGGCGTCACCATCTTCCTCACCACCCAGTACCTGGAGGAGGCCGACGAGCTCGCCGACCGCATCGCCCTCCTCGACCACGGCACGCTGATCGCCGAAGGCACCGCCGAAGAGCTCAAGCGGCTCATCCCCGGCGGCCACGTGTCGCTGCGGTTCACCGACGACGACGCGCTCAAGGGCGCGCTCGGCGCGCTCGGCCGGGGCTTCGTGGACCCCTCCGACGAGGACCGGCTCACGCTGCAGGTCCCCTCCGACGGCGGTGTCGCGTCACTGCGCGAACTGCTCACCCGGCTGGACGCGGCGGGCATCGAACCGGCCGACCTCAGCGTGCACACTCCCGACCTCGACGACGTCTTCCTCACCCTCACCGGCCAGAAGCAGGAGACCGAACGATGAGCACCCTCACCCTCGCCGCACGCGACTCCTCCACCATGATCCGGCGTCAACTCAAACGCCTCATGCGCTACCCGTCCATGACCATCCAGCTGGTCGCCACCCCCGTCATCCTCCTGCTGCTGTTCGTGTACGTCTTCGGCGGCACCCTGGGCGCCGGCCTGGGCGGCGGCCGCGACGTCTACGTCAACTATGTCGTCCCCGGCATCCTGCTCATGGCCGGGGCGACCGCCGCGACCGGAACCGCGGTCATGGTCGCCACCGACATGACCGAAGGCATCATCGCCCGCTTCCGCACCATGCGGATCTGGCGGCCGTCGGTCCTCACCGGGCACGTCGTCGGCGCCGTGATCCAGCAGCTCCTCGGCATGGCCGTCCTGATCGGCGTCGCGCTGGCCATGGGCTTCCGCCCCAACGCCACCGCCGTCGAATGGCTGGTCGCCACCGGCCTGCTCACCCTGTTCGTCGTGGCCATCACCTGGCTGTCGGTCGCCCTCGGCCTGAAGGCCCAGAGCCCCGAGTCCGCGAGCAACGCACCGATGCCCCTGATCCTGCTGCCCTTCCTCGGCAGCGGCTTCGTCCCCACCGACTCCATGCCCACCGCCCTGCGCTGGTTCGCCGAATACCAGCCCTTCACCCCGATCATGGAAACCGTCCGCGGCCTGCTCCTGGGCACCCCGATCGGCGACAGCGGCGCCATCGCCGCCGCCTGGTGCGTCGGCATCGCCGCCGTCTCCTACCTGTGGGCCAAGAGCACCTTCGACAAGGCCTGACCATGAACCGGCCGGACAGGGCCGTCAGACCGACAGGTCTGGCGGCCCTGCACCTTTTCCGCACCGCACCCGCGAAAGCGCTCCGACCGGCAGACCAGAGTTCCACCTCGCCCGTTACCGCGTGGATGGGCGTTCTGGAAGCCGCGATCAGGATCGTCCCCGGGGCTGAAGCCGGGCACCTGTCGACATTTCATTCGGTCTACGTCGCCGCTCTCGAGATCCGAGCTGACCGAGACTCCCTCGTCGAGAAACTTCCCTCGGGCTTCATAGGCGTCTACGGCCCTGCGGGATGTCAATCGAAGAACAGGTCTGCGGAATTTCGTTTCCCGGCTCTGTGCCGCACCGGCCGCTGTTTGTGGTCTTCGGCGGGTGAGGGCCCTGCGGGGGCCTGCTCAGACGTGGTTTCAGCTGCGCCGTTCCGCACTGCGGACCAGGCCGTTGCGGTGACGGTGGACACACCCGCAGGGTTGTCCAGACGTAACCGGCATGTCACGCCGTCGACTCGCACGGCTCTTGTCGGCGACCGGATGGAAATTCTTGTGGGGGCAGTGTGGATCATCAACCGGAGACCTCGGCGCGGTTCTTTGTGGGCACGGACGTCGGCGGGACATTCACCGATCTCGTCGTTCTTCAAGACGGGCATCCCCCGCAGCTGTTCAAAACGCCGACCACCCCCGAGGATCGCTCCGAGGGCGTCGTCGACGCGTTGAGGCTCGCCGCCGGGTCCTACGGGATGAGCCTGCCGGCGTTGTGCGCCGCCGTCGTGTACTTCGCGCACGGCACCACGGCGGCGACGAACGCGCTGATCGAGCGGAAGGGAGCGCCGACCGCGCTGCTGACCACCCGCGGCTTCAGCGACACCATGCTCATCCAGCGGTCGATGACCTCGTGGGTGGGGATGGGTTCGGCGACCGGGCACTACAGCCGCCGCCGCAATCCGGATCAGATCGTGCCGCGGTCGCTGATCGCGGAGGTCACCGAGCGGGTCGACCGCGACGGAGCCGAGGTCGTGGCCTTGAACGAGCAGGAGGTCCGCTCGACCTTGCGGCGGCTGCGCGACGAGGGCGTCCGGGCGCTGGCGGTCTCGTTCCTGTGGTCGTTCGTCAACGGCGCCCATGAATCGGCGGTCGAGCGCATCGTCGGGGAGGAGTGGCCGGAGGCCTACCTGACCCTGTCCCACCAGGTCGCCCCGGTGATCGGCGAGTACGAGCGGTCGGCGGCCACGGTCGTCAACAGCTATCTCGGCCCGGTGATCCGCGACTATGTCGCGGACCTCGAGGGGCGCCTGCGGTCGGCGGGCTTCGCGGGTGATTTCTCGATCATGGACTCCGGCGGTGGCGTCATGCGGGCCGAGGACGCCGCGCGGCGCTCGGCGTCCATGCTGACCTCGGGACCGGCCGGGGGCGTACTGGCCTCGGCCGCCCTCGCGGCCCGGCTGGGGCACCCGAATGTGATCACTTCCGACATGGGCGGCACGAGCTTCGACGTCGGGCTGATCATCGACGGCGAACCGCTGGTGGAGCGGACCGGGGAGGTCGGCGATCTGCATCTGGCGCTGCCGCGCATCAAGGTGACCGCGATCGGCGCGGGCGGCGGCTCGATCGCGGCGGTGGACGAGTCGGGGGTACTCGTGGTGGGGCCGCAGAGCGCCGGTTCGGTTCCCGGGCCCGCCTGTTACGGTCGCGGCGGCGACCGCCCGACGGTCACCGACGCCGATGTCGTCCTGGGCATCATCGACCCGGTTCGGTTCCTGGGCGGCCGGATGCCGCTGGAGCGCTCCATGGCGGAGAAGGCCATCCGCGAGCACATCGCCGAGCCGCTCGGCTTCACCGTCGAAGAGGCGGCCGCGGGCATCCGCCGGGTGGCCGACAATCAGATGGCCGATCTGCTGCGCAAGGTCACCGTCGAGCAAGGGCATGATCCGCGCGATTTCGTGGTCTACGCCTACGGCGGAGCCGGGCCTACCCACGCCTACGCCTACACCGAGGCGGCCGGCATCGCGACATTGGTCGTCCCGCCGACCTCGACCGTGCACTCCGCCTACGGGGCCGTCACCTCCGACCGGTACCGGGCGGTGCAGACCACGGAGGTCCACCGGACCCCGCCCGGCGCCGGGGACCCGGCCGTCCACCTGGACGCCGCGCGGATCAACGCCGCCTTCGACGAGCTGGCCCGCCGGTGCGGCGCGGATCTGGAGGACGACCCGCGGGCACGGTTCGCCCGCATCGCCCATCTGAAGTTCCGCCGCCAGTCCCACGAACTTCCGCTCACCGTGCCCGACGGCGAGATCACCACCGAGGTCCTCCGCGGCCTCATCGCCGACTTCCGGGACGCCTATGAGCGGATCTACGGGGCGGGAACCGCGCTCCTGGCCGCGGGAGTGGAGATCCACACCCTGCGGGTCGAGGGACGCGTCGCCATCACCGGCGTCCAGCAGGGGGCCTACCCGGGCGCCGCCGATCCGGACGCGGCGTTCCTGGGCGAGCGCGATGTCCACTTCCCGGAGACGGGCCGGGTCGCGACGAGGGTCTACCGCGGCAAGGGGCTGGGGGCGGGCGCCGAACTCCGCGGTCCGGCGATCTTGGAATTCGCCGGCACCACCGTGGTGATCGGGCCTTCGCAGTCACTCACCGTCGACCGCCGCAGCAACCTCGTCATCAACGGCAAGGGGGAGGCGTGACCACCGACGCCACCGACATCGACCCGGTCACCTTCGAGGTCATCCGGCACCGGCTGCTGGCCATCACCGACGAGCAGGGCGCCACCCTGGCCGCCATCTCCGGCTCCACCCACGTGGTCGAGGCCAGCGACTACAACGTCGGCCTCTACCTTCCGGACGGCTCGGTCGCCGCGATGGGCCGCACCATCCTGTCGCACGCCTCGTCCATGGCCGCGATCACCCGGTCGGTGATCACCGACTGCGCGGGGGACCCCGGGATCGACCCCGGCGACATGTTCATCGTGAACGACCCCTGGAAGGGCACCGTGCACGCCCAGGACGTCGGCCTGATCGCACCGATCTTCTTCGAGGGCGAGCTGCTGGCCTGGACCGGCGCCATGTGCCACATGGTCGATGTCGGCGGCATGACACCCGGCAGCTTCTGCATCGACGCGACCGACTCCTATCAGGAAGGGCTGCAGATGCCGCCGACCAAACTGGTCGACGGCGGCAGGATCCGCACCGACGTGTGGAATCTGATCCTCGCTCACACCCGGATGGCGCCCACGGTCAACCTGGACCTGCGCGCTCTGGTCGGGGCGAACAACACCGCGATCCGGGCGATGACCGCGCTCGCGGACAAGTACGGACCCGGCACCGTCCGGAAGGTGATGGCCAACCTGATCGAGCTGTCCGAGCGGCGGCTGCGCGATCGGCTGGGCAGGCTGCCCGACGCCCGCCTGCACTCGCGCGCGTTCCTCGACAACGACGGCGGCCTGGCGCGGTCCACCGACAACGTGACCTACGTGATCGATCTGGTGCTCTCCAAGCGCGGCGACTCTCTGCGATTCGACTTCTCCGGTTCGTCTCCGCAGGCCGCGGGCTACGTCAACTGCGCCCACTCAGGGATGATGGCGGGGATCGCGGCGGCGCTGCTGCCGACGCTCGCCTTCGACGCGCCCTGGAACGAGGGCCTGTTCAAGCCCCTCGACGTCCACTGCCCGGACGGCCTGATCTGCAACGCGTCACGTCCCGCGGCGGTCAGCGGCGGCGCCCTGGAGGCGGGCTGGCTGGTCGAGATGACCGCGACGGAATGCCTGTCCAAGCTCGCGGCCTGCTCCGACGAGCTGCTGCGCGAGGCCCAGGCCGTCCCTGCCGGCGGGCCCGACAAGTTCGTCCTCACCGGAGCCGCCGCGGACGGCCGCCGGCAGACCTACGTGATCATGGACTGCCTGGCCACGGGCGGTGCCGCCTACGCCCACCGTGACGGCGCATGGACGCAGGGCCAGCACAACATCGAGCGGCAGCGCATCTCCAACGTCGAGGCCGTCGAGATGGACGCTCCGCTGCTCTACCTGTGGCGCGGCCTGGTCGCCGACTCCGGCGGAGCCGGCCGAAACCGGGGCGGCATGAGCATGGGAGCCGTCTACACCGTCCATGGCGGCCGTGACGTCACCGCGCTGAACTCGGCGCACGGCTGGGAGGTGCCCAACTCCGTCGGGATCTTCGGCGGGTACCCGGGTGCGCAGAACACCCGGACCGTCGTCCACGGGAGCGACGTCAAGAGCCGTCTCGCCGCAGGGGAGGTCCCCGCCGTGGACGACCTGTCGGGCGACCGGCCGGTCATGCGCGGCCGCCAGGGCCTCTACCGCCTGGGAGACGACGATGTCCTCGCCACCGTCCCGCAGGCCGGCGGCGGCTGGGGCGATCCGCTGGATCGTTCCGTTGAGGCACTCCAGGGCGACCTGGCCTTCGGTGCCGTCACCCCCGAGGCCGCCGTGCGCGTGTACGGGGCCGTCCTCGGCGACGACGGGCGGATCGACGAGGCCGCCACCGCCGCGCGACGGCGGGACCTGCGGAATCACCGCCGCGAGCGGGTGCCCGAACGCGCTCTTCCCACCGTCCCGGACGGGCCGCGGACCCGGCTCCACCCGATGGGCGACGGGCTGGAGGTGATCGCGGCCGCCGGCCGGCGCTGGATCGCCTGCGGCTGCGGCTCCGTGCTGTCGTCCGCAGACGGACCGTGGCGTCCCCATGCCGCCCTGGAGACCACCTACGACGTGCACGAGCTCGGCCACGCGACGCGTCTCAGCCGAGAGCTGGAGCTGCGCCGGTACGCCTGCCCGTCCTGCGGGCGGCTGCACGCCACCGACGTGGTCCGCCGGGGCGGCGAGCACCCCGACGACATCCGCCTGCTGGACGGGCGGGCCGGATGATGGGACGCCTCGTGTTCGCCGCCGCCACCTCGCACGTCGGTGCGATCGTCAAGAACGCCCACGCCGACCCCGACGTCTCCGCGGCCCTGCACACCGCCTGGGAAGAACTCGACGAGGACATCGCCGCGGCCGAGCCGGACGCGGTCGTCGTGGTCGCCACCGACCACTACGAGACGTTCGGCTTGGAGAACTACCCCTCCTTCTGCCTCGGTCTCGCCGAGGAGCACCAGGGGTGGGGGGAGTTCGGCAATCCCGCGCCCACGGTGCGGGGCCGGCCGGACATCGCGGCACGGCTGCTGGCCGGCTTGACCGAACGGGGATTCGAGGCGGCGCGCTCGCACACCATGCGGCTCGACCACAGCTTCACGGTGCCGCTGACCAAGCTGCCGTCGGCGGCGCGCACCGGAATCGTCCCCCTGTTCGTCAACTGCAACACCGAACCGCTACCGACCCTGCGCCGCTGCTACGACCTGGGCAGGGCCCTGGCGGCCACGACCCGCGCCCTGCCCGGCGGCACCAGGGTCGGTGTGCTCGCCACCGGCGGGCTGTCGCACTGGGTCGGGCTTCCCCGCTTCGGCGAGATCAACGAGCGGTTCGACCGCGAGCTTCTCGCGCTGCTGGAACAGGGCCGTGCGGAGGACGTCCTGGACTGGAGCGACGACCACATCACCGGAGCGGCGGGCAACGGCGCGCTGGAACTGCGCACCTGGCTGCTCGCCGCGGGTGCCGCCGGAGGGCCGGCGCGCGTGTACGCCTACCGGCCGATGCCCGCGTGGACCGTCGGCATCGGCATCAGCGGCTTCGAGATCGCCGAGGAGGCATCGTGAGCATCGTCGGCCTCAACCGGCTGGCCAGGGACCTGGAGCACACGCCCGGCCTGCTCGGACGCTTCGACGCCGATCCGGAGGAGGTCATGTCCGCCTACCCGCTGACCGCCCCGGAACGGCGGGCGGTCGCCGGCCGGGACTCCGACCGGCTGCTGGCGCACGGGATGAACCCGGTGGCGCTGCGCAACCTCATGGTCGTGCTCGGTGTCGCCCACCAGGACATGTACACCCGCGACCTCGCAGAGGGCGGCTGACATGCCCGCAGCCGATGAATCCGCGCAGGTCACCGGGGGAGCGGTGGAAATCACCCCGCCCGGGCGGGCCGAGGCGGCCGCACCGGTGCTGGAACTGCGCGAGGTGAGCAAGACGTTCGGAGGCGCTCACGCCCTGGCCGGCGTCGACTTCACGCTGCTGCCCGGGGAGGTGCACGCCGTCGTCGGCATGAACGGTGCGGGCAAGTCCACCCTCGTCGAGACGATCAGCGGCGCCATCGCGCCGGACAGCGGCACCATCGTCATCGCCGGAGACCGGCATTCGGCGCTGACTCCCCGGCGCGCACACGCGTCGGGCGTGAGCATCGTGCACCAGAAACGGTCCCTGGTCCCCGGTCTCACCATCGCCGAGAACCTCCTCCTTGGCCGCCTGCCCACCCGCATGGGCAAGGTGGCCTGGAGGCAGACGCACCGGGAAGCGGCACGCGCCCTGGCCGACCTCGGCATCGAGATCGCCACCGATCTGGTCGCCGCCGGTCTCGGCCCGGCCGAGCAGACGCTGGTGGAGATCGCACGGGAGGTGCACCTGGGCGGACGCGTCCTCATCCTGGACGAGCCCACCGCGTCACTTGGCGGCGCCGACGCCCTGCGGATCCACCGCCTGGTGCGCACGCTGCGCTCACGCGGGACGGGCGTCGTCTACATCTCGCACAACCTGGACGAGGTTCTGGATCTCGCCGACCGGATCACGGTCATGCGGGACGGGCGGCGCGTCGTCACCGTCCCGGCCACGGACGTCGACCTGCCGGCTCTGGTGCGGGCCATGGTCGGGGACCGGCTCGTCCACGGAACCGGCGATCATGTACCGGCCGAGGACGAACCGGCGCCGGAACTCAGTGCGATGCGCGAACCCGCCCCGGTGCTGGAACTCTGCGCGGTGACCGCAGGACGCCTGCGCGAGTTCGACCTCAAGGTGCACGCCGGGCAGATCACCGCGGTGCTCGGCCCGGCCGGTGACGGGCAGTCCGAACTGTTCCCGCTCCTCAGCGGGCTTCGCCGGCCGCGGTCCGGGCAGGTGCGGGTGAACGGCCGTGCCGTACGACCGGGGAACATCGGCGCCTCGCTGGCGGCGGGTCTGCGGTGCGTCACCGGTGACAGGCTCGCCTACGGCCTCGTGCCCGGATTGACCGTCGACGAGAACCTCGATCTCGCCCGCCGCGGGCTCGGACGCCCATGGCTGGTGCGGTGGGGACGGATGCGCAGGCAGGGGCGCGCCGCCCGGGACCGGTACGGCGTCACCACGATCCAAGCGAACCCGGCGGTCTCCACCCTGTCGGGCGGCAACCAGCAGAAGGTGCTGCTGGCCGCGTGGCTCGACACCGAGGCGACCGCGTGCCTGCTGGAAGAACCCACCAACGGTGTCGACGTGGCGGCCAAGGCCGACATCCACCGGCTGGCCGGAGACCTGGCCGCCCGCGGCACCGCGGTCCTGCTCGCGTCCTCCGACGTCGACGAGGTCGTCCGGCTCGCCGACCGGGTCGTCGTGGTCCGCGCCGGGCGGACGGCGGCCGACCTGCCCATCGACCAGGTCACCCGCGATGACCTCATATCCCTCACCGCAGGAGGACAGACGCCATGACCACCATCGCGGACATCCGCGGCCGCGTCGGCGTGAGCCTGCCGGCCGGGCTGACCCGGCACCTGGGCCTGCTGACCGTCCTGCTGGTCACCGCCCTGGTCACCGCACTCAACAGTCCCGTCTTCCTGACCGGCCCGAATCTCCTCAACATCTCCCAGCAGGTCGCCGTCACCGCGGTACTGGCGGTGGGCCTCACCATGCTCATGACCGCCGGCGGGATCGACTTCTCACTCGGCTCCATCGCCGCCGTGACCAGCGGCGTCGTCGCCCAGCTCATCGCCTCCGGCGTCAACGAGTGGGCGGCCGTCCTCGCGGCCCTGGCCGTGGGCGCGGCGATCGGGCTGACCAACGGAGTCGTCGTGACGTTCTTCCGCGTGGCGCCGTTCGTCGCCACGCTGGCGACCTCCACCGTTCTCGGTGGAGCGGCGCTGCTCATCATCGACGGCCAGAGCGTCTCCATCGGGGACCACCTGGTGGAACTGGGGTTCGGCGAGGTACTGGGCGCCGTGCCCGCGCTGGTCGTGCTCGCGGTGCTCATCTGCCTGGTCGCCGGGCTGGTCATGCGCTGGACGGCGTTCGGCCGCAACGCCTTCGCCATCGGCGGCAACGAGAACGCCGCTCGGCTGGCGGGCATCCCGGTCGCGCGCACCAGCCTTCTGCTCTACACGCTCGCGGGCCTGCTGGCCGGGCTGGGCGGCGCCATGCTCGTGGCCAGGCTCGGCGCGGCCAGCCCGGGCACCGGGGGACTGCATCTCGAACTGACCGTGGTCGCCGCCGTCGTCATCGGCGGGACGGCGCTGCACGGCGGGAGCGGCACGCTCGTCGGGACCGTCCTCGGCGTCCTGCTCCTCGGCATCGTCGCCAACGCGCTCAACCTGCTCCAGGTCAACGCGCACTTTCAGGACGTCGCGGTCGGCGGCGTCCTGCTCATCGCGGCCATCACCAACCATCTGCGGGGCCGCGCCCGCTGACCGCCCCGTACCCGTCCATCCCATCCGGTCCGGAAGGATCTTTCATGTTCGCCAATACCGGTAGGGGCCTGCGTTCGGCGGCCCCGCACGCGGCGCTCGCCGTGTCCCTCACCCTCGCGGCCGCCGGCTGCTCGGTGGACGAGGGCACGAAGAAGGCCGCCGCCGTCCCCTCCAGCGAGAAGATCACCATCGGCTTCGTCAACGGGAACAGCATCCAGTTCCACACCTGCCTTCAGAAGGCGCTGCTGGCGCAGGCCGGCGAGGAAGGCGTCGAGGTCCTGACCGCCAACTCGGCGATGGACCCGGGCAAGGAGCTGTCCAACATCAACGACATGATCGTCAAGGGCGTCGACGTCATCGTCGTCCAGACCGTCAACATCGACTCGCTCCAGGGCGGGGTCGGCCGCGCCAACCGGGCCGGCATCCCGATCTTCCTCACCTCGGTCGTGTCCGGCATCGACCAGTCGAAGATCCTCGGCGCCGTCGTCACCGACGTCGAGCAGGTCGGCCGTTCCCTCGGCGAATGGCTGGTCGAGGACAGCGGCGGCGAGCCCGTCGAGGTCGCGATCATCGGGGGCGCCCCGGGCGCCGCCGCCGACCTGATGAACAAGGCCTTCAAGAACGGCATCGGCTCCAAGGCGAAGGTCGTGTTCGACCAGCCCGCCCTCTGGCAGCGGGCCAAGGCCCAGGACGTGGCCGAGAACCTTCTGCAGGCCAAGCCGGACGTCGAGTACATCTTCGTGCACAACGAGGACATGGCGTTCGGCGTCGAAGCGGCGTTCAAGGCCGCGGACAGGACCGACATCAAGATCCTCACCAACGGCGGCACCGCCGAAGGCGTCGAGGCGGTCGGTTCCGGACGGTTCGCCGTCACGGTCAGCAACACTCCCAAGGACGTCGGGGAGATGGCCGTGGAGAACGTGGTCGATCTGCTGCGTAAGGAGCCCGGGGCCAAGAAAATCGAGAAAGTGCCGGAAACCGTCGTGACCAGGGAAAATGCGAGTAAGGCACCACCCTACTGCGGCTGAGGCACCCTCATGGACGACTCTCGATCCCCCTTCCCGGACGGACCCGCGGCGGGCGGGCCGGCGGCGGGCGGCCCCCGCCGCCGCGGGGTCCGCTCTGTCGACCGGGCCCTGGACGTGCTGAGCGCGTTCAGCGCCGCCCACCCGCGGTTCCGGCTCACCGAGCTCGCGGAGGCGGCCGGCCTGCCCAAGACCAGCACCCACCGCATCGCGGTCACCCTCGTCGAACGCGGGTTCCTGCGGCAGGAGCCGGACGGCGCGTACGTCCTGGGCAACCGGCTACTGGAACTGGGCAGCCTGGTCTCGGCCACCACCGCGCTGGCCCACCTCACCCAGGGCATCGCGGAGGAACTCGTCTGGACCACCGGTGAGACCGTGCTGGTGGCGGAGATCGACTGGCGTGACCGGTCCCTGCTGATCACGGGCAAGCGGGAGGCCCAGCACTCCCCGGAGGCGCTGTCGCCGCTGGGACGCCGGTCGGTTCTGGCCAACGGATGCATCAGCTGCGCCATCCTCAGCGGGCTGCCTCCCGAGGAGGCCCGGACCATCGTCCCGGCCTTGAAGCTCGCCCAGCGCACCCCGACGAGCATCACCGACCCGGCGGCTCTGCTCCGGGAGATCGAATCATGTCGGCAGCGCGGATACGCCATCGAGATCGAGGCCTTCATCGCGGGCATCGCCGGCGTCGCCGTCCCCGTGATGGTCGCGGGACGCCCCGCCGGAGCGGTCGCGGTCGCCGGCCCGACATCCCGGATGCCGCGGCGGCGACTCGAAGCCCTCGCCGCGCACCTCAAGCTCCGGCTGGGCCGCGCCGCGGCGATCCAGCCACCGGCCCCGCCACGGGCCGGCTGACCCGAATCGGAGGAACATGGACACCACCCCCGACGCCGGCTGGGTGACCTTCCCCAGCGGCCCGGACGAGATCCGCGGCTACCTCGCCCTGCCGGCGCGCGCCGCCGGCGGCCCCCCGCCGCCGGTCATCGTCATGGCGCACGAGAACCTCGGCTTGACCAGGCACCGTGAACACGTCACCGAACGGTTCGCCGCCGCCGGCTACGCGTGCCTGACCGTGGACCTCTACAGCCGCGCCGGTGGCAGGCCCCCGCAGGACTTCACCACCCCGGAGGAGCGCCGGGCCAAGGCGTTCCTGGCGGCCCGCGACGAACAGGCCGTCCCCGACCTCCAGGCGGGCCTGGACTATCTGGCCGGCCGGACGGACGTGAACGCCGCCCGCGCCGCGGTCGTCGGGTTCTGCCTGGGCGGCGGCCTGGCGCTCGTCTGGGCGACCCGCACCGACCGGCTCGCCTGCGCCGTCCCGCTGTACGGACTCCCGGAACTGCCCGCCCCCTACAGCCCGACGGGGCGGACACGGTCGCGCATCGACATCGCCGACCAGGTGAGATGTCCGGTGCAGGCCCATTTCGGGGGAGCCGACGAGGTGATCCCGCTGGACCAGGTCTCCCGGCTCACCGACGCCCTCGAACGCAGCGGCAGGCCCACCGAGGTCCACGTCTACGAAGGCGCGGGACACGCCTACCACGACGACACCCACCCCAACCACCATCCCGAAGCGGCCGGACTCACCTGGGAACGGACCCTGGCGTTCCTGCGAGAGCACCTGTGAGCCTCTGGCTGGACCTGCTGGGCGCCCAGATACGGCAGATCCGCGCCGGAGACGTGACGACCAGAGTCGTCACCATGGGATCGGGCCCTCCGGCGGTCTTCCTGCACGGCCGCGGGGGACACCTGGAGACCTTCGCCCGCACCCTGCCCGCCATCGCCGCCTCTGGACGCCGGGCCATCGCGTTCGACCTGCTCGGACATGGACTCACCCAGCGCGCCGACCACGGACGCTATGGCGTGGAGGACATCGCCGACCACGCGGCGGCCGTCCTCGACACCCTGCGATTGGAGAATCCCGATCTGGTCGGCCAATCGCTGGGAGGCTGGGTCGCGGCCCTGCTGGCCTTGCGCGCGCCGAGCCGGGGAGGCCGGCTCGCGCTGATAGAACCGGCCGGCCTGCAGCCGGAGGACGAACGGCTGTCGGACGCCACCGTCCGCGCCGCCTACGAGCGAGGCGGCCGCGCCTACGCCGAGCCGACCCCGGACGCGGTCCGGACCCGGCTCGCCGGGCTGCTCGCCGATCCCGGCGGCGTGGACCCCGAGATGGTCGAGGTCCGCAGCGTGCTGTACCGGCCCGCCGAGGCCCGCCAGGTGCATCGGCGAGTACGCGGCACCGACAACGGCGCCTCCCTGCTCACCCCCGGGCGGCTGGCCGCACTCACCGTCCCGGCGCTTTTCATCCGGGGCGAGCACGGACACACCCCGGCCCGGGTCGTCGACATGGCGGCGGCCGCCGTCCCCGGCGCCCGCGTCCTGACGATCCCGGGAGCCAAGCAGTGGCCGCACTACGAGCGGCCCGGTGTCGTCAACGACGCCCTCATCGCCTTTCTCCAAGGAGGACCCACATGAGCTTCTGGACTGACTCACTCGGCGCCGAGGTGCGTTTCCGGGACGCGGCCGGCTGGCGCACACGCTCCATCGAGGCCGGCGACGGCGACGCGGTCATCCTCATGGGCGGCCTGACGGGACATGCCGAGGCGTTCCTGCGGAACATCGTCCCCCTGTCAGAGCGCGGCCTGCGCGTCTTCGCCATCGACGCTCTCGGCCACGGCCTCTCCGCGCGCCCCACCGACGTCACCTACCACGCGCCCGTCTTCACCGAACACCTGCTGGGATTCCTCGACGCGATCGGAGCGAAACGGGCCCACCTCGTGGGGCAGTCCCTCGGTGGATGGACCGCACTGTTCACCGCGTTGAAGCATCCCGACAGGGTGGGAAAGGTCATCTCGGTGACCGGAGCGGGCTTGCTGCTGTCGGACGAGAAGAGCCTCGATGAGAGCAAACGAGTCCACGCCCAGGTCAAGACGGTCACCGCGAAGGCCGCCACGGCCCCCACGCGCGAAAGCGTCCGCGCCAGGCTGGAGTGGCTCATGGCCGACCCGGCCACGGTGACCGACGAACTGGTCGAATGCCGCTACCGCTACTACACGCTTCCCGGAGCCGAGGAAGCGCTGGCCAAGCTGGTCGCCGAGCAGCCCGGAGAGGCGAACCGGGCCCACATGCTGGACGAGGCGGACCTCGCGCGGATCGGCAACGAGACTCTGATCGTCTGGACCGACCACAACCCCACCACCCCCGCCGAGGTGGGCCGGCGTGCGGCCCAGATCATGCCGCACGCGCACTTCGACATGATCACGGGCGCGGGGCACTGGCCGATGTTCGAGCAGCCCGGGCAGTTCAACCGCATCGTCGGGGACTTCCTCGCCAAGGACGTCCCGTGAGCCCCGCGGACGAGGTCTCCACCGGCTGCCGCGTCCTGGCCGCCCACGGCAATGCCGACCTGGTGTGGGGCCACCTGTCCTGCCGCGATCCCGACGGACACGGCGTGTGGCTGAAATCCGCCGGCTACGGCATGGAAGAGATCACCCCGGAACGTGTCGTGCGAATCGACCGTGCGGGGCACCTGCTCGAAGGCGGAGACAAGGTCCATCTGGAATACCCGATCCACACCGAGATCATGGCCGCACGCGACGATGTCGGCGCCGTCGTCCACAGCCACGCGGAGTCGGCCGTCGCGTTCGCCGCCACCGGCCTCCCGCTTCGACCGATCGGCCATGAGGGAACTCTCTTCTGGCCTCCGGACATCCCCCACTTCACGGCTACGGGCGACCTCATCCGCGACCGGGAGCTCGGGGCCGCGGTCGCGACCGCTCTCGCCGACCGCAACGCACTCCTGCTCCACCGCCACGGGCTGGTCACCGCCGGCCCGGACGTTGCCACCGCCGTGATGACCGCCGTCCTCCTGGAGAAGGCATGCCGCATGCAGTTGCAGGTCGCAGCGGCAGGGACGTCCTACACGTGGTCGGACGAGGACGAGTCGCGGGCCAAGCGTGATCGTTGCTACGGCCCGGCCCAGCTTCAGGACGCCTGGGCCTACCTGCTCCGCCGCCTCTGACGTGCCGCGGCCACGGTGGGACCGATCGCCATCCGCCGCCGGATGCGGCTGCCCGAGCGGCGATCGCCGAACTGGAACCGACACCGCCACACGAGGGTGCGGACGATGGCGCGCGCCCCTTCATCGCGGCTGCGCCGCTATCGCGGTGCGGAGCGGGCGCGGAGGTGGGCGCGTTCACCTTGGTGGCCGAACAGGATGAGCACCTCGACCGGGGCGGGGTCGGCGCTGTCGAACCAGTGCGGCACACGGCAGTCGAACTCGGCCGCCTCGCCCTCGGTCAGCACCAGGTCGTGGTCGCCCAGGAGCAGCCGGAGGCGGCCGTTGAGGACGTACATCCACTCGTAGCCCTCGTGGGTCCTCTGCTCAGGGGGGCGGCGTCGCTTCGGGATGATCACCTTGTGGGCCTGCACGCCGCCGGCCCGGCGGGTCAGCGGGATGAACGTCATGCCGTTGCGCCGCACCGGGCGCAGGTGAATGCGCGGGTCACCGGTCGGCGGTGCGCCGATGAGCTCGTCGATCTGCATGTCGTACGCCTGGGCGAGTGGCAGCAGAAGATCGAGCGTGGGGCGGCGGCGACCGGCCTCCAGCCGCGACAGCGTGGACACCGAGATGCCCGTATCGGCCGCCACGCCGGCGAGGGTCCTCTCGCGTTGCTTGCGGATCGCGCGGAGCCGGGACCCGACCGCGGCCACCACCTCGTCCGTGTTTGCCACCCCCGCAAATTTAATTGATCCCCCTTTCATCGGGAACCGATGGTGGCTGCCATGACGGAGAAATTCGATGTCGCGGTACTCGGCGGCGGTGCCGCCGGGCTGAGCGGCGCAGTGGTACTGAGCCGGGCCCGGCGTTCGGTGGTCGTGGTCGACGCCGGGTCGCCGCGCAACGCGCCCGCCGAGGCCGTCCATGGATTCCTGTCCCGCGACGGGATCAGTCCGCTCGAACTCCTCGAGATCGGGCGTGCGGAGGTCAAGCGCTACGGCGGGCTCGTGCTGCCGGCGACGGCCGGTGCGGCGCGCAGTACCGACGGCGGGTTCGAGGTGAGCCTCGACGACGGCCGGTCGATCACGGCGCGGCGGTTGCTGGTGACCACCGGCCTCACCGACGAACTGCCCGACGTCCCCGGGGTGGCGGAGCGCTGGGGCCGCGACGTGGTGCACTGCCCGCACTGCCACGGATGGGAGTCGCGCGACCAGCCGGTCGGCGTGCTCGCCACTCACACCGAGTGGGCCGTGCGCCAGGCGCTGATGCTCCGGCAGCTGACACCGGAGGTGACCTTCTTCCAGCACACCGCCCCGGCGCTGACCGAACGGCAGGTGGCCCAGCTGACCGCCTGGGGCATCGGCGTCGTCACCGGACCCGTGGGCTCGCTGGAGGTGGCCGATGACCGGATCACCGGCCTGCGGCTGGCCGACGGGACGACCGTGGCGTGCTCGGTGGTGGTGGCCCCGCCGCGGCTGGTGGCCAACTCGGGGGTGCTCACGGGTCTCGGTCTCGAGCCGACCCCGCATCCGATGGGCATCGGCGAGTCGATCGCGGCCGACCCGACGGGGCTGACCGACGTACCCGGGGTGTGGGTCGCCGGCAACGTCACCGACGTCATGGCGCAGATGATGAGCTCGGCCGCCAGCGGGGCGGCCGCGGCCGCCGCGATCAACGCCGACCTTGTCGCCGAGGACACACGGCTCACCGTTCGCCTGCTGTCCGGGGACTACTGGGAGGAGCGGTACCGGTCGGCGAAACGGATCCGGAGCGGCAGACCCAATCCGCATGTGCTCGCCACCGCCGCCGACCTCCCGCCCGGCACGGCGCTGGACGTCGGCAGCGGCGAAGGCGCGGACGCGATCTGGCTCGCCTCGCGCGGTTGGAAGGTCACCGGGGTCGACCTGTCACAGGCCGCGCTGGACCGCGCCGCCCGGCACGCCGCCGACGCCGACGTGGATGTCACGTGGCGGCAGGCCGACGTCGCGGCGTGGGATCCCGCCCCGGTGCAGTACGACCTGGTGTCGGTGCAGTACATGCAGCTGCCCCGGTCCGTGCGCGACACCCTGCACCGTCGGCTGGCCGCGGCCGTCCGGCCCGGCGGGACGCTGCTCATCGTCGGTCACCACCCGGCCGACCTGGAGGTGACGACGTTCCGCCGCCCGCGCCTGCCCCACCTGATGTTCACGGCCGAAGAGATCGCCACCGTGCTGGACCCGTCGGCGTGGGACATCACCACCTCGGCCCCCGAGCGCCCGGCCACCGACCCGGAAGGACAGCAGATCACGCTTACCGACGCGGTGCTGCGCGCGGTACGACGCGCCACCGATCGACCGCTATGACGACGAGCGCGAAAACGTGCAACGGAAAGCGGGAGGAACTGATGGGCAGGGGGACGTAGAGCAGATCGATGGGACGTCGGTACGGGCTAGGACGCGCCACAGCGGGCGTCGCGGCAAATCAGCAAACGGGTGCTCCCGCGGTAGCCGTATTGAATGCCGGACACGAGAACCTGAGGACGTCCGTCCCGGTCCACCTCCATATGAAGGTTCGCGGGCGGATAATAATCCTGCGGAATATCGTTATGCAGCACCACGGTTTCGCGTCGAGAACAGTCGGCGGCATCACAGGCGAGAAGAATGATCTTCCCGCCGTCGAAATCGTGGGTGGCGATCAAGGGCAGGCCGTTGTGGTCCAGTGCCAGCGCCCGTGTCGGCCACGTGTAGTCGGGGCTCCCGCCGACGAAGCCGGGTCGTGCGACGGTGACGGCGTCGACCACGCCGCAGCTCGGCGTGCGGCACCGAAGCAGCCGCACCTTCCCATTCGAGATTCGGCGGTGCAAGATGACCGGGCGATCGTCCGGGGGGACGGCCACCTCGACGCCGTCCGAACTCAGGTACCGGAAAGAGGTTCTACCCGAGGGTTCTACCACCTGCCTCTTCGCGGAATGGCGGCATTCGGCGTCAGCGCAGTTGATGAGGGTGACGGCACCGGAATGTTTGTCCTCGATCGCCACGATCGGGCGCCCATCCGCGCCGGTGGTGATGGAGACTCTGTCTTTATCATTGCGCCTGTCCCAGCCGCCGCCGGCTGGCACGCGGGCCGTGGTCAAAGTCCGGGGTGCCTGGCACGGAAGGTCGTCACACCGCACGATGTGCATAGGGCTTGGGCGAGGTTCATATTCGTTTTCCCCGATGTCGAAGAGAACCGCGGCCACGATGCCCCGGCCAGAGGGAGCGATGGCGATGGTGGGTGAGAGGGTCCGGCCCTTGAGGCCGATGCCCTTCGCGATGATCGGGGATTTTTCGATTTCCTTCGGGCATCCCTGAACCGTGCACCGCATGAGGCGAACCTCCATCGGGATGCGCTCGTCGTCATCCTCCGCCGCGTTGTGCTTCGAGATCGTGACCAAGGCGACCGCCATGGTTCCATCCGGCAGTGCCGCCGCTCGTACCTGCCCGCGACCGTCGGGAACCGGGTGTGTGAAGGTCGATGCATGGTCGCATTCACGGTGAGTGCATACCTGTATTTGGAGGGGGTCATCTGGTGACCTGGCTACGACCGCCGCTTTGGCATCGCTTCGCACCAGGAGTTCATAGTTCGCCGCCCGCGGGGTGACTTCCGAGACGGCGACGTTGGGAAGTCCCAGTGGATTGGATTGCAGATACTCCCCGTACAGCAATGCGGGGACGGTCAGGACCGGCAGTGTCAGCGCCAGGAGCGCCGCCGTACGTACCGGCCGGGCCTTTCGGGAGTGGGTGCGTGTGGGAAGCCGGGCGCTCACCCCGGCCAGGTCCAGCGTCTGGGGCTTCTTCCGAGCCCTCCCGAACGGATCGGCCGAGAACGGGTAAGACTGATTCAGCGACACTGTCGCCAGCGCCGCACCTTGAAGGACCACCATCAGCACGCTCGCCACAGTCCCGACCAGCGCCTCGGCGATGCTGTTGGCGATGCCGGTGAATTGCGATGAAAGCGCCCTGCCGCACAATCCCAGTGCGACCGGGAACAGAATCGTCAGCACCAGCGCATGCCGGAACATCATCATTCGCCGGGCCCGGCTGATCTCCCAGAGCCGGGACATCGCCTTGAACGGCCCGACCTCTTCCAGCACTACGAATGGCACGGTGAGCAACAGCCAGCACGTGGACACCGCGAGCAGGCAGAGCACCAGCGCAACGAACAGTCCTGTGTGCGTCACGAGCGGCGTGACGGCCATGGCGGCGACCGCTGCCATCACCGTGCCGCCGGTCAAGATCAGGAGCACCAGGAGCGGGCCGGATCGCCGCAGCGCCCGCAGCAGCGCGCGTCCGGCCGGAACACGGCTGTCCAGCAGCGAACCCGCCACCATGACCACGACCATCGCCACCATGACCAGGTGGCCTGCCAGCAGCACACCGGTGAGCACCGAGCCCGCGACGAGCGACTCCAGTCGCGGTTCGTCGAAACGCAACTCACCGTTGATGATGAGCGCCTGGCCGTCCAAGCCCATGAGGAGGATCGCGAGAACCGGCACCGTCAGCGCCACCGAGATAAGTGCCACCGGGACCAGTGGCGCGGCCAGGTTCCTTCCCAGCAGGCGGATCGCGGTCAAGATGTCCGGTGCTTCTGGTTTCGGCATCCGACCGGGGGAAACGCCGTCATCCTTTTCATCGGCCATGTCCTTCACCAGTCTGTTGTTGGATGACTCCGCTTCTTCCATTAGCTCCTCCGGCCGCACGCGGCCCACTCGGCGTCAATTGTTGTCAAGCTGGAGACGTCATGCCGTGGATCCGGGCTCAGCTGCCGCATCGGGATTCGCGGCAGGTCAGCAGGAACGTGGTATATGGAGACTCCGCGCCCATTCTGTAATCCCAGAGCACCCGTGGTCGCCCGTCCCGCGCAACGCTCATGTCGAGGCTGCCGGCGTGGTCTGTGGAGTATCCACCGAGATCCACGGTGTCGCGGCGGGAGCAGTCGGCAACGTCGCAGACGATCAGTACGGCCCTTTTGTGCGGCCTGTCGATGGTGGCGACAATGGGGAGTCCGCCGGGCCCCAGTGCCAGGTTGGCCAGGCGCATCTTCAGGTCTGGTTCAGTCAGGGGGAGGACGTCCACCTCAGGGCAGGCGGGGGTGCGACAACGCAGCAATCGGGCGGTGCCGGTCCTGGTGTCCCGGTGGACGAGAACCGGGCGGTCGTCCGGAGGAACCACGAGCTCGACGCCGCTGTTATATTTCGCGGCACCGCGGAAGTACTTCGCCTCTTCGCTGCTCGAGAAGAAGGCCGGGCCCACCGGGTGGCGCGTCACGGACCGACGGCAGTCGGGGTCGGCGCAGCTGAGAAGGGTGATGGCGCCCGTGGCGCCGTCCTCATAGGCGACGACGGGCCGTTCACCTGCG
This sequence comes from Actinomadura sp. 3N407, assembly GCF_052245875.1. NCBI lineage: Bacteria > Bacillati > Actinomycetota > Actinomycetes > Streptosporangiales > Thermomonosporaceae > Actinomadura > Actinomadura sp. 3N407. The sequence goes on along the minus strand of NZ_JBQQBP010000002.1, from coordinate 55,358 downwards.
CCGAGGGCGAGGCCGATCGGCTCCAAACCTGAGGAATTGGGTTCCGGGAGCCTGAGTTCGGCGAGGAGCTCAGACTTCTTGCAGGGCACGCTTGCACAGCGCAGGAGGCGCAACCTGTCGACCGCGCGACCCCGGTCCTTTGTATCGGTCAGAACCGCGACCAGGATTCCTCGAGTGGAGACAGCGATGTCCGCATCACCCTCGAAGAAATTCGGAATGGTCGCCAAGCGCGGGTCCTGATCGCTGTTCGCGCACTCTTCGGCCGTGCACCGTGTGAGCTTGACATTCAGATCTTCGGACACTGGCTTCCGGCCGTCCTGTGCCTGCCATTGAACGACGGCGAATGATCCGTCCGGAAGCTTGGCCGCCCTCACCGATGGGAAGGCTTCCCCGGGAAGGTTGGGCAGCTCGCTGATTTCGCTGCATTCCCGGTCCGAGCAGAGATGGTGCTTGTCGGAACGGGCTGTTATCAGTGTGCCGTCGTCCAGCAGGACGCTGTGACCTACGTCATGGAGAACGGGCTGCTCGTCGACGGCCAGGGAGCTATTGGGAATGCCATGGAGATAGGCCCCGTAGATGAATCCGGGTGCAGCCAGCGCCGCGATCGTGAGCGCCGTCAGCGGCAGTGCCACCGCGGGCCTGGTCTTCGGCGTGGGGCGGTGTGCGGAGAGCCGGTCGGCCACAGCGGCGAGGTCGATTGCGGGGAGGCCGCCGGAACCGAGGTCCGGCCTACCTGTCGGCGGACGCCGCTGCTCCAGCGCCACCACCGCCAGGGCCGTCCCTTGGACGATGGTGGTCAGCACGCCTGTAACGGTCGCAGCCACGATTTGCGCTGCGTGGTGCTCGATACCGGTGAACAGCGAGACCGGCCACGCGAGGCCGGCTCCCAGTGCGACGGGGATCGCGACCACCGCCACCGTCAGGTGGACGAACATGCGCAAGCGCCGGTCTCTGGTGATCTCCCATGCCCGCGGGAACACCCGTAGCGGCCCCGTGCCTTCGAGCATCACCACCGGCACGGTCACCGGGAGCCACCACAGCAGCGGCACCGCGACGCACCCGGCGACGATCACGCCTACCCAGATCGATTCCGTTCCGGCGACCACGACGATCGCCGGCACCGCCATACCGGTGGCGAGAAATGCGCCGAAGAGCACCAGCAGAGATCCGGAACGCCGTGCCACCGTGCGCAAGGCCCACCCGGCCGAGATGGGCCTGCCCAGCAGTGAGCCTGCCACCTTGATCACGACCAGCGCGGTCAGGCCCAGGTGGGCCGCCATCACTCCCATGCTGATCACCAGGGCCGTGACGGCCGATCCCGCTGAAGATTCGAACCGGACCAGCCGGTCGTCCACGACGGGGTCGCCCCAGTCCGCCACGAGCAGCAGGCCGATCGTCCCGCACAGCGCCACCGCCGCGGAGATCAGGCCCACCGGCACCACCAGAGCGACCAGGTTCTTCACCAGCTGCCGCGTCAACAGGCTGATCACGGCCCGCAAACGCGGCTCATGCAGTCCAGGAACCTGCGGACCAGGCGAGCCGGCCTCACCCTCCGCCTGCGAGGACTTCGTCCCGGGTTCTTCCGCCGCTTCCATGGCCCCTCCGGTAAGGCACATTCGTCTCTCGAACCAAATGACCAGATCGGTCATGAGCTGCGCGGGCGGCCGGGCGCCGAGCCGACCGACGCCGTAGGCCGCGCTTCCGCCCGTTGAGTCCGCCCTCGGGCCAGACCGTCCACCGATCCCTGGCAACCGCAACTCCGACGCAGTTGCCCCCGCTGGACGGCGAGCAATGGTGGCGGGACGAGTTCGGCGGCGGGCCGGTGCGGCTGCACTGTACCGCCGCCGTGGCGACGCCCCCGCCGCGGGGCCGGCCGCCGCAGGTCACCGCCCCCGCACGGGAACCCTGACGCCACGGGCTCACCTACCAGCCGGACAATGGCGTTTCACCAGGCTTCCAGGCGGAGGTGCTCCGGGTGGTCCGCCACATGGCGTCCCGCCCGGAGCGCCTCCTGTCCGCCGCCGCACGTGCCACACCTTTGGGTTTGCGCCGGCCTCCCCGAAGCCCTCGCCGGCGTCATGTCGTTCCTGTGCGACGACAAGGCCGCCTGGATCACGGGCCGCTCACTCATCGCCGACGGAGGCAACTCCCTCCGCTGACCCCATGGACCGCCTGTCCCGGCGGGAGCGCCATCAGCAGCGCCGTCACCAGGCCTGGCACCGGGAGCCGGCGGCTCACCGCGCGTCTCCCGCCGGTCCCAGCTGGATCGCGCTCCACGACACCCGGGGCAGGACGACGGTGAGCGCGGCGCCGTCGACCGAGACCCGTTCGGTGGGACGCGGCACGACCCGGTCGGGCTCTTCGAGTGTGTTGGTGGCGGACAGGTCGCCGTCGGTCAGCGTGCACGCGTCGGCGAGTTTCAGGTCCTCGTTGAAGAGGCGCAGGTCCACGGTCAGCTCCACGGGATCGGCCTGGTCGCGGTTGACCGCGAAGATGACCACCTCGCCGGTCTCCGCGTCGTGGGTGGCGATGGCGTCGACCACCGGCACCTCGCCGTACCGGGCGGTGCCGTAGGTCGGCGAGGTGAGGCGCGTGCGCAGCACCTCACCTCGGGCGAGGGCGGCGGTCTTCGCGAACGGGTGGAAGATGGTCTGCCGCCAGGCCGGCCCGCCCGGTTCGGTGCGGATCGGCGCGATCACGTTCACGAGCTGCGCCTGGCACGCGGCGGTGACCCGGTCGCTGTGCCGCAGCAGGGAGATCAGCAGGTTGCCGACGACGACGGCGTCCGCGACGTTGTACTCGTCCTCGATGACCCGCGGCGCCACGTCCCAGCCGGTGGGCGACTCCTGGCCCTGGAAGCGGGACAGGTACCAGACGTTCCATTCGTCGAACGACAGGTTGATCTTCTTCTTGCTGCGCAGCCGCGCGCCGACGCTGTCGGCGGTGGCGACGATGCTGTTCACGAAGTGGTCCATGTCGACGGCGCTGGCCAGGAACGAGCCGAGGTCGCCGTCCAGTTCCTCGTAGTAGGCGTGGCAGGAGACGTAGTCGACGAGGTCGTAGGCGTGTTCCAGGACGGTGGCCTCCCACGTGCCGAACGTCGGCATCGCCGAGCTCGAGCTGCCGCAGGCCACCAGTTCCAGTCCCGGTTCCGCCGAGCGCAGCGCACGCGCGGCGGAGGCCGCGAGCAGTCCGTACTCGTGGGCGGTCTTGTGCCCGGTCTGCCACGGTCCGTCCATCTCGTTGCCGAGGCACCACAGCGTGATGCCGTACGGCTTGGCCGCCCCGTTCGCCCGCCGCATCTCCGACAGGGTCGTGCCTTCGGGATGGTTGACGTATTCGTGGACGTCCAGCGCCTCCTGGACGCCCCGGGTGCCGAGGTTCACCGCGTACATGATCTCGGCGTCCGCCTTGGCGGCCCAGCGGGCGAACTCGTCGATGCCGACCTGGTTGGTCTCGACGCTGTGCCAGGCGAGGTCGCGGCGGCGGGGCCGCTGGTCGCGCGGTCCGATGCCGTCCTCCCAGCGGTAACCGGAGACGAAGTTGCCGCCCGGGTAACGCACCACCGTGACCCCCAGCTCGCGGGTCAGCCTGAGCACGTCGGTGCGGAACCCGTCCTCGTCCGCCGACGGGTGGTCCGGTTCGTAGATGCCGGTGTAGACGCAGCGTCCCATGTGCTCGACGAACGAGCCGAACGTGCGGCGGCTGACCGGGGCCACGACCGCGGCGGGGTCGAGGACGACAGATGCGTGCAGCATGGTTTCCCTTCGAGGGGCGGTCACTTCAGGGCGCCGATGGTCAGGCCCCCGCGCCAGTACCGCTGGAGCATGAGGAAAGCGATGACCAGGGGGATGATCGCGACGAGCGAGCCGGCCACGATGACGTTGAACAGAGCCTCCCCGCCGCCGCTGCCGATGGTCGCCGACTGGTACCAGGTGCGCAGGCCCACGGTGAGCGGGAAGAGCTCGTCGTCGCTGAGCATCACCAGCGGCAGGAAGAAGTTGTTCCAGGTGGCCACCATGGTGAACAGCAGCACGGTGACCAGTGCCGGACGCATCGCGGGCAGCGCGATGCTGATGAACACCCGCAGCTCACCGGCGCCGTCGATGCGGGCGGCCTCCAGCATCTCGTCGGGCACCGAGTTGTGCGCGTAGACCCGCAGCAGGTACACCCCGAACGGGTTGAGCAGCGAGGGCAGGATGACCGCCCACATCGTGTCGGTGAGGCCGATCTCGCTCATCAGCAGGTACGTCGGCAGGACGAGCGCGGTCAACGGCACCATGATCAGGCCGAGCAGGGTCGCGAACAGCGCGTTGCGGCCGGGAAAGTGCAGCTTGGCGAACGCGTACCCGGCCAGCGCCGCGATCGCGGTCGCGCCGACGCCGCTCACCACCGAGTACAGCGCCGAGTTCCGCAGCCACTTGAGGTAGAGGCCGTCCTGCCGGCTGAACAGCCGGGACAGGTTGTCGAACAGGCTGAAGTCGCCGCCGAACCACAGCGGCTGCGAACCGAACAGTCCGTCGTTGTTCTTGGTCGCCGCGACCAGCAGCCACCAGAAGGGCAGCAGGAAGTACACCGCCATGACCGCCATCACCGCGTGCGAGGCGATCCGTCCGCCGCCGAACCGGGACGTCCGGCGCGGCGCCGGCGCGGTGGTTCTGGCGGACGTGCCCGCCCCGTCCATCGTCACCGTCCTCATCGCAGCGCGTTCCTTCGTCTCGTGGCGAACAGGAAGATGTACGACCCGACGAAGACCACCGCTCCCAGCAGGAACGAGATGGCGGCCGAGTAGTTGTACTGCTGATACGAGAAGGCCTGGTGATACGCGTACAGGTTGGGCGTGTAGCTGTTGGTGATGGCGCCCGGGTTGAGCGGCTGCAGGATCAGCGGCTCGGTGAAGAACTGGAGGGTGCCGATGATCGTGAAGATCGTGACCAGCACGATCGCCGCGGAGATCATCGGCGTCTTGATCCGCAGCGCGATCTGCACCGGGCCGGCGCCGTCGATCCGGGCCGACTCATAGACGTCCCGCGGCAGACCCTGCAGCGCCGCGTACAGGACGATCATGTTGTATCCGGCCCACTGCCAGGTCACGACGTTGCCCAGCGAGAGCAGCACCAGGTTGCTGGACATGAGCTCCAGGCCCGCGACGGAGTTGAACAGGCCGGTCCTTGGGCTGTAGAGGAAGCCCCACATCAGCGTCCCGATCACCGCCGGGACCGCGTACGGCACGAACGCCGCGAGCCGGAAGAACCGCGAGAGGCGGGACATGGCCTCGTCTATGAGCAGGGCGAAGACCAGCGCCAGCCCGACCATGATCGGGGTCTGCACCAGGCCGAAGATGATCACGCGCAGGACGCCCTGGCGGAACTGGGGGTCGCCCAGCGCCTGACCGTAGTTGTCCAGCCAGGCGAAGACCTCGCCCTCCACCAGGGTCGAGCGGTAGAGGCTGAGCTTGGCCGCGTAGGCCATCGGCAGCAGCAGGAACGCGACGAGCAGGATGGTGAAAGGCGTGACGAACAGCCACCCGGCGACCGCCTGCCGGCCCATCCGAGGCCGGCGTCGCGCGGCCGGCCGGCGGTACGCCGGGCGGGCCGCCCGGTCCCCGTCCCTGGGACCGGGCGACATCTCCCGGGCCGATGCCGACCCGTTGCGCCTCCTCACGGCGCGGCTACTTCGAAGCCCTGCTTCGAGGCGTAGCCGGTCAGGTTCTGCTGGACGGTGTCCAACGCACCAGGCCAGGACGACTTCTTCTCCACCGCCTGGTTCATGGCCGTGGTCAGCTGGTTGAAGTAGTAGCTGTTGAACGGGCTCCAGTCGAACTCGCCGATGCCCTTGTACGCCGGCACGAAGACCTCGTTGACCTTCTGGCCGCCGAAGAAGTCGTACTCCTTGCCCTGGAAGTAGTCCCATTCCAGGATCGGCGTCGCGGTCGGGAACAGGAAAGCCTGGTCGATGCCGATCCGCCAAGCGTCCTTGTCGACTCCGAAGATCTCCATGGCGACCTTGGTCGCAGCCTCGGGGTGCTCTGTCTGGTCGGTCACCGCGAACGCCGAGCCGCCCCAGTCGCCCTGCGCGTTGCCTCCGGCGGTCCACTGCGGCAGCGGCGCGGCCCGCCACTTGCCCGCGGTCTTCTCGGCCACGCTCGCCAGGTAGCCCGGGCCCCACCCGGCGGCCAGGTACGTTGCGTAATTGCCGCTGGTCAGGCCGGTGTAGAAGTCGGTGGTGGCGAACGCGGTGGTGTCGGCCAGGCCACTGTCGACCATGTCCTCCCAGTACGTCATCACCTTCTTCGCCTCGGCGCTGTTGACGTTCAGGCCGATGCCGGGCGCCGTGGCGGCGCTGTAGTCGAACGGGCGCGCCCCGGCCTGCCAGAGCAGCCCGGTCATGAAGCCGCCGTCGTTGGCCCCGAAGTCGGTCATGAAGCTGGTCGGCGAGGCGGCCTTCAGCTTCTCGGCCTGCTCCCTGTACTCCGCCCAGGTCTTCGGGACGGTGAGGTCGTACTTGTCGAAGATGTCCTTGCGGTAGAGCATCGCCATCGGCCCGGCGTCCACGGGGACCGCGTAGACCTTGTCGCCGTTGCTCACCTGCTTCCAGGCCCAGTCGGCGTAGTTGCCCTTGACCTTGTTGGCGCCGTACTCGCCCAGGTCGACCAGGTGCTCGGTGAGCTGGAAGGTGGGGATCTCCTGGAACTCGATCATCACCACGTCCGGCGCGCCCTTGCCCGCCTTGAGCGCGGTCTGCAGCTTGGTGTACTGGTCCTGGCCGGTGCCGGCGTTCGTCCACTCGATCTGTACGTCGGTGTGGGTCTTGTTGAACCGTTCGACCACCGGCTTGAACGACGGGTACCACGCCCAGACCTTGATCTTGATCGGGCCGTCCGACGTGTCACCCCCGCCACCGCAACTCGTCGTCACCAGTGCCATGGCGATGACCATCGCCAAGGCCGCCGCGCGGGTCGCCCGGCGTGAGCGCCGTTCTACACTGAGGTGCCTGACACTCATTGGTCCCTCCCAGGGGGTTCGAGGCACTCGTCTCGCGTGTTGGGCACGTCGGCCCTTGGTGGTGGCACACCAAGGGCCGACCGTCATGTCCCGCCCGCACACTCGGCGTCGCGAGGGGCGCAAGGTGTGGCGAGGATCGCATGCACCACGGTGGGGTCGGGGTTCCACCGTGTCCTACTATGTTTTGCAGCGCTGCAAACAGGATGCACGCAGACCCCGTGGACGGCAAGGGGGGACCTGCCGGAAACTTCTCGGGGGAGCCCGGAACAACGTCGGGATCGAAACGTCGGCGGAGGGAACCGATGCGGCGAGGACGAGAGGTCACTCTTCGCGACGTTGCGGAACTCGCCGGCGTGTCCAGCCGGACGGTCTCCAACGTGGTGAACGGCTACGCCAACGTCACCGAGCGCACCCGCCGGCGCGTCCAGGAGGCCGTCGACCAGCTCGGCTACCGGCCCAACGTGCTCGCCCGCAACCTGGCGAGCGGCCGCTCCGGCCAGATCGCCCTCGTCGTGCCGTACCTGGACACCCCCTACTTCTCCGAGCTGCTCCAGGACGTCATCCGCGCCGCCCGGCTCCAGGGCTACAACGTCCTGATCGACCAGACCGACGGCGACCGCGAGCACGAGCGAATGCTCATCAACCACGGCTCCAGCCGACTGCTCTTCGACGGCGTCATCTTCAGCCCGCTCGGACTGTCCCAGGAGGCCCTCGCCGACCGTGACCCGAACCTGCCCCTGGTCATCCTCGGCGAGCGGGTCAGCGACGGCACCTTCGACCACGTCGGCATCGACGACGTCGCGGCGTCCCGGCACGCCACCGAGCACCTGCTGGACCTCGGCCGCCGCCGGGTGGCCGCGATAGGCGACCAGCCGTACGAGACCGGCGAGGCCGCCCAGCTGCGCACCCGGGGATTCCGCGCGGCCCACGAGCAGCGCGGGCTCCCCGTGCACGAGGACCTCATCATCGGCCGGCCCCGCTTCAACCGGGCCGACGGCGCGGAGGCCATGGCCTACCTCCTCGACCGGGACGACCCGCCCGACGCCGTCTTCTGCTACAGCGACCTCGTCGCACTGGGCGCCATCCACACGCTCATCTCGCGCGGCATGCGCGTCCCCGAGGACGTGGCGGTCATCGGTTACGACGACATCGAAGACGGCCGGTACTCCAACCCGACCGTCAGCACGATCTCGCCGGACAAGGCGATGATCGCGACCACCGCGGTCGAACGCCTGCTCCTGCGCATCGGCAGCAAGACCCCGCCGCCCGGCCTGGAGCTCCGGGCGCCGCACCGGCTGATCGTCCGGGGGAGCACGGCCGGCCCCCGCGCGCGGTGACCCGCTGAGACCCCTGGGCCGGCCGGGCCGGTGAGACAAGTTCTGCTTGCGTTCCTCTCAGCATCGGTGCATGCTCCTTTGCAGCGCTGAAATCGGTCGGCGACGGCGGATGCAGGACATCTCCCGTCAAGCACATCGCCGGCCGTGGCAGGCGCGGGCGCCGACGCCGACATCCCCGGAGGAAAGCGAGAACAGTGCGTAGGCGTCGATGTTACCGGTAACACTGCTGTCGTGCGCGGGATCGGAAAGCTGTCGGCCATGCGGCCGCGGCAGCGCCCTCCGCGCACACGGGCCGGCAGCGTCACCCGAAAGGAGAATCCTCAATGACCGCTCCCCGAACGCCGCACCTGAGGCGGCGACCCCGGCGCGCCCTGGTGATCGCCATGGCGGTCGCGCTGGTGGCGGCGTCCGCCGTCCTGATCACCCGGGACGGCGGAAGCGACCGGCAGGCACGGCTCGTCAACGCGTCCGCCGAAAAGGCCCTGGCGGCGTATCCGGACCCCGGAATCATCACCGGCTCGACCGGCGCGCACGACCCCTCCGCCGCCAAGGCGCCCGACGGGACGTACATCGTCGTCACGACCGGCGACAACCTGCCGATCAAGACGTCCACCGACCGGACCGCGTGGAGTGACGCCGGGGTCGTCTGGCCCGGCGGCGCGTCGTGGACCACCCCGTACACCGGCGGCGCCCGGAGCCTGTGGGCGCCAGACATCTCTTACCACAACGGTCAGTTCTACCTCTACTACTCGGCGTCCACGTTCGGGTCCCAGCGATCTGCGATCTTCCTGGCCACAAGCCCCACCGGCGCAGCCGGAAGCTGGACCGACCGGGGAATGGTCATCGAGAGCAGTCCCTCGGTGAACTACAACGCGATCGACCCGAACCTCGTCGTCGACGGATCGGGCCGATGGTGGCTGACCTTCGGGTCATTCTGGTCCGGCATCAAGATGATCCGCCTGGACTCCGGTGGCGGACTGCGTTCCTCGTCCGACACGGCCGTGCGGTCCATCGCATCCCGGGGCGGCGGTGCGATCGAGGCGCCGATCGTCTACCGGCACGGCGGCTACTACTACCTGTTCGTCTCCTTCGACCTGTGCTGCCAGGGCGCCGCCAGCACGTACCGCATCATGGTCGGCCGGTCGACGTCCATCACCGGCCCCTACGTCGACCGCAACGGTGTGCCCATGAACTCCGGCGGCGGCACCGAGATACTCGCCGGCCACGGCTCGATCCATGGGCCCGGTCACCAGGCCGTCCTCGATGACGTCGACGGCGACGTGCTCTTCTACCACTACTACGCGGACAGCGGCGCCCCCTACCTGGGCATCAACCTCATCGGCTGGGACAGCGCCGCCTGGCCGTACATCTACTGACCAACCGCGCGCGTTCCGGCCCGGACCACCCTGCCGGGCCGGAACTCGCCCTACGCGCTTGCGCCCATCCTAGAATAGAGTTCTAATTTGGGGAGTCGGGGGGCGCCATAAGCATCGTGCTGAAAGGGGGCCCTGTGAGGCTCACCGGCATCCCACTGCTCGCGTCCGCCCTTCTCGTCGCACTCGGGGCGGTGGCTCCGGCCGCGGCCCAACACCGACCACCGGACCCGTCCGCGATCGTGCACACCGACCTCGGGCCGGTGCGCGGTCAGGTGAACGCGGACCATCGGCTCTTCCAGGGCATCCCCTTCGCCCAGCCGCCGGCCGGTGACCTGCGCTGGAGGCCGCCGCAGCCGGCCCGGCCATGGGCGGGCACCTACGACGCGACGTTCCCGCGCAGCCAGTGCGCCCAGATCGCCCCGCCCTACGGCGGCGAGACGACCTACGTCGAAGACTGCCTGTACCTCAACGTCACCGCACCGAACCGCGCGCACCGTCCGCCCGAGGGCAAGGGCCGGCACGGGCTGCCGGTCATGGTGTGGGTGCACGGCGGAAGCAACCTCACCGGCAACGGCAGCGTCTACAACGCCGCCAAGCTCGCGGAGGACGGCGGCGTCGTGGTCGTCACGGTCAATTACCGTCTCGGGCCGCTCGGCTGGCTCGCCCACCCGGGGCTGGAGACCGGCGCCGACCGGCGCCACCAGGCGGGCAACTACGGATTGCTCGACCAGCAGGCGGCCCTGCGCTGGGTACGGCGCAACGCCGCGGCCTTCGGCGGCGACCCGCGGAACGTGACGCTGTTCGGCGAGTCCGCCGGCGCCGCGGACTCCTGCGCCAACCTCGTCTCCCCGGCCGCCGCCGGACTTTTCCACAAGGTCATCCCGCAGAGCTTCAGCTGCGCCGCCCCCGCCCGGACCGAGGACGCGGCGGAGGCGGACGCGGTGACGCTCGCCGGAGCCGTGGGCTGCGCCAAGGGTTCACCCGCCGAGAACGCCGCCTGCCTGCGCGCCGTCCCCGTCAAGACGCTCCTGGAGACCTTCGACGGCGAGGGCATGAACGCGGGGCCCGTCGCCGGCGGTGACCGCGTCCTGCCATTGCAGCCGGCGGAGGCCATCGAACGAGGCCGCTTCAACCGGATGCCGATCATGCACGGCAACACCCTGGACGAGATGCGGCTGTTCGTCTCGCTCATCTACCCGCGTCCGATCACCGTGGACCAGTACGAGAGCATCGTCCGCTCCACCTACGGCGCCGACGCCGACGCGGTCCTGGCCCACTACCCGGCAGCGGACTACCCCGACCCGAGGATCGCCCTGGCCACGATCCAGACCGACTTCGGCGGCGCGCTGTCGACCTGCGGGCACCAGGACGCGTTCCGGTCGCTCAAGCGCGCCGGCGTCCCGGTGTACGCCTACCAGTTCGCCGACCGGGCCGCGCCTCCGCTGATCGACGTCCCCGGGTTCGACGAGGGCGCCGAGCACGCCACGGAGCTGACCTTCCTGTTCCCGGGCCTGCTCGGCGAGCTGAACACCGGGCAGCAGCGGCTCTCGGACGCCATGGTCGGCTACTGGACCTCCTTCGCCCACACCGGCCGGCCCAAGGCGCGCCACACGCCGCACTGGCCGCGCTTCCGCTCGCCGGACGACGTCCTGTCGCTGGCACCCGGACCAGGCGGGATCCACCGCACGGACATCTCCGAGAGCAGCAACTGCTCCTTCTGGAACTCCCTCTGATCACCGTCCGGGTGCGGGCGGCGCGCGCCGACCGCACCCGGACCGATCTGGGACCAGATGATCTGCGGCGGCGTCCGACCGGTGGGCGGAAACGGACGCACGCTGCCGGGACGGGCGCGTTCCCGCGAGAGGGGAGCACGGTGCCCCAGTGACCCTCGGCGGCCGCAATCTGGTGGTTCGCACGGGTGACGCCGATACGGCCGGGGAAGGTGGACATCATCGGGATCGTCGACCCCGCGTGTTGCCCACCGGACTCTGGAGCCCGCAGATGACCTCGCCGGAACGGTACGGCCCGCAGTTCGGACCCGACATCACCTTCCTGGGGGTGCCGCGCTGCACCTGGTCGGACCCGTCCACCTACGCCGGCGCCGACGTGGTCATCCTCGGGGCGCCGTTCGACGGCGGCACCTCGCACCGGGCCGGCACCCGGTTCGGGCCGCAGTACATCCGGCAGACCTGCTACCTGCCGCACGACGGTTCGCGGCCGTCCCTGGCACTGCGGGTGGACGGGCTGCGAGGCGACCTGACCGTCTACGACGCGGGCGATGTGGAGATGTACTCCGGTGACGCCGAGCGCTCCGTCCACGACCTGCAGGCCGCCGTGTACGCCGTCGCCCGCACCGGGGCGATCCCGCTGACCTTGGGCGGCGACCACACCATCGCGTGGCCCGACGCCGCCGGGGTGGCCCGGCATTGGGGGCAGGGCCGCGTCTCGATGGTCCACTTCGACGCCCACGCCGACACCGGCGACGTCAACCTGGGGTCGCTGATCGGGCACGGCCAGCCGATGCGCCGGCTGATCGAATCCGGGGCGCTGCGCGGCGACCGGTTCCTGCAGCTCGGCCTGCGCGGCTACTGGCCCGGCCCGGAGACGCTCGCGTGGATGGCCGAGCAGGGCATGCGCTCGTACGAAATGACCGAGATCGTCGCGCGCGGCCTGGAGGCGTGCATGACCGAGGCGTTCCGGATCGCCACCGACGACTGCGACGGGGTGTTCCTGTCCGTCGACATCGACGTGTGCGATCCGGGGCACGCCCCTGGCACCGGCACCCCTGAGCCCGGCGGCCTGACCGCGCGGCAGTTGCTGGACGCGGTCCGGCGGGTGACCTACGAGCTTCCGGTCGTCGGGATCGACGTGGTGGAGGTGTCCCCGCCCTACGACCACGCCGACATCACGTCCGCGCTGGCCAACCGGGTGGTGCTGGAGGCCCTGTCGGGCATCGCCCGGCGCCGCCGCGACCACCGCGACGGCACCCCGTGGGACCCGCGGCAACCCCTTCTCGACGACCGCTGACCCCGAACCTCGGGCGGGGCGGACCTCCACGCACAGTGGAACGGCACGCATCGACGGTGAGCAGCGGGTAGGGGTCGGTCATGCCGGAGCTTCCCGATGTCGAGGGTTTCCGCCGGGTCCTCGCCGAGCACGCCGGTGAGCCGATCCGGTCGCCGAACGTCGCGCCTCCCTGACGTCCCGTCTCCCTGACGTCCTAGCTGGCTGAGCGTCCCCGCCTCGCTGAACATCCTGTTCCAGGCGTTCCTTAGGTCCGCTTTCGCCCCGGCTTGTTGTGATCGTCGTGTGCCGTCCGGACGACGGGCGGCCGGACACGACGAAGGGGAGAGGGAGCATGGCTCTCAGCCGACGCACGAAGATCTTCATCGGGACGGCGGGACTGGCCGCGGCGGGCACCGTGGCCTTCGGCGGCTCGGCGCTGGCCGATTCCGGACCGGAACCCGTCCGCACGCAGTTCCAGATCGTCGACTACCAGGCGTCCCAGACGGACACGCCCGGCCGCGACTGCCCGGAGCACGACGGCCGGTCCGTGGCGGAGGGCACGCAATGAGCGACGGCCTCGACGCCGCCCGCGCCAGGCCCGCGGCCAGCGCGCTGGCGGAGCGGGCCCTGTTCGAGGTCAAGCGGGTCATCGTCGGCCAGGACCGCATGATCGAGCGGATGTTCGTGGCGGTCATGGCCGGCGGCCACTGCCTGCTGGAGGGGGTACCGGGCGTGGCCAAGACCCTGGCCGCGCAGACGCTCGCCACCGTCGTCGGCGGGTCGTTCGCCCGGCTGCAGTTCACCCCGGACCTGGTGCCCGCCGACATCGTGGGCACCCGCATCTACCGGCCCTCCACCGAGAGCTTCGACATCGAGCCCGGCCCGGTGATGGCCAACCTGGTGCTCGTGGACGAGATCAACCGCGCGCCCGCCAAGGTGCAGTCGGCGCTGCTGGAGGTGATGGCCGAACGCCAGGTCAGCATCGCCGGCCGCACGTTCCCGGTGCCGGCGCCGTTCCTGGTGATGGCCACCCAGAACCCGATCGAGTCGGAGGGGGTGTACCAGCTGCCCGAGGCGCAGCGCGACCGGTTCCTGCTGAAGATCGACGTCGGGTACCCGACCGAGGCCCAGGAGCTGGCGATCGTCTACCGGATGGGGGTGCGGCCGCCCGAGGCGAGCCGGATCCTGGACGCCGCGGAGGTGACCGCCCTGCGGGACGCGGCCACGGACGTCTTCGTCCACGACGAGGTGGCGCGGTACGCGGTGCGGCTCGTGGCCGCCACCCGCGATCCGGCCGGGCACGGCGTCCCGCAGGTCGCCGGGCTGCTCGCGTACGGGGCGGGCCCGCGCGCGACGCTCGGGCTGATCGCGGCCGGGCGGGCGCTGGCCCTGCTGCGCGGGCGCGAGTACGTCCTGCCGGGCGACGTGCGCGACCTGGCCGCGGACGTGATCGCCCACCGTCTGGTGCCGTCGTTCGACGCGCTCGCCGACGGCGTGGGGGCGCGATCGATGGTCGACACGATCGTCGCCGCGGTGCCGACGCCCCTCGTCGCCCCCACCGAGGCGGACGCCGAGGCCCCGGTCGCCGCGGCCCCGGCCGGCGAGGACGGAAGGGCGGCATGAACGAGCCGAGTCTGCGTGAGCTGGCCCCCGAGCAGGCCCTGCGCCGGCTGGAGCTGCTGGTCACCCGGCGCCTGGACGGGCTGCTCCAGGGGGATCACCTCGGCCTGCTGCCGGGGCCCGGGTCGGAACCCGCCGAGGGGCGCGAGTACGTCGCCGGGGACGACGTGCGCGCCATGGACTGGAACCTCACCGCCCGGATGACCGCTCCGCACGTGCGCGACCGGGTCGCCGACCGGGAGCTGGAGACATGGGTGGTGGTGGACGCCACCGCCAGCATGGACTTCGGCACCGGACGGCTCGAGAAGCGGGATCTGGCGGTGTTCGCCGTGGCGGCGGTCGGATTCCTGACCGAACGGACCGGAAACCGGCTGGGCGCCCAGATCGTCCACGACGACGGGGTGCGGCGCGTTCCGGCGCGCACGGGGCGGCCGCATCTGCTGGGGCTGCTGGGCACGCTGCTGTCGGCGCCGCGCGGCGCGGGAGGGCACGGGCGCGCCTCCCTCGGCACGGCCGCCGACCTGCTGCATCGCACCGGAGCCAGGCGGCGCGGCGTGGCCGTGGTGGTCTCCGACTTCCTGGAGCAGGCAGAGACGTGGGAGCGGCCGCTCCGGCTGCTGGGCGCACGCCACCAGCTCCTGGCGGTCGAGGTCGTCGACCCGCGCGAGCTGACGCTTCCGGACGTGGGGATGCTCACGCTCGTCGACCCGGAGACGGGCCGCAGGCGGGAGGTCGCCACGGCCGGGCGCCGGCTGCGCGAGCGGTACGCGGACGCCGCCGTGCGGCAACGCGAGGAGATCGCGGCGGGACTGCGGCGCGCGGGCGCGGCGCATCTGCGGCTGCGCACCGACGGGGACTGGATGCGCGACCTCGTCCAGCACGTCCTGGCGCAGCGCCGCACCGCCGCGGCGGCGCCCGGCCCGGTGCGGCCGCCACCGCCTGGCTCGGTGCGGCCGTCGCCGTCCTCTCCGGGAGGTGCGGCGTGAGCTTCCTCGACCCGGCCCGGCTGCTTCTGCTGCTGGCGCTGCCCGTCCTCGTCGCCCTGTACGTGGTGGTACAGGTGCGGCGCGGCAAGTACGCGGTGCGGTTCACCAACCTGGCGCTGCTGGAGAAGGTCGCCCCCACCCGTCCCGGCTGGCGCCGCCATCTTCCCGCGGCGGTGTTCCTGCTGATGCTGGGCCTGTTCGTCACCGGGTTCTCCCGTCCGGCCGCGGACGTGCGGGTGCCGCGCGAACAGGCGACGATCATGCTGGCGATCGACGTGTCGCACTCCATGCGCGCCGGTGACGTGCAGCCGAACCGGCTGGAGGGCGCCAAGGACGCGGCCCGGACGTTCCTTGAGCGGGTGCCGGACCGCTTCAACGTCGGTCTCGTGGCGTTCTCGGGGACGGCGTCGGTCGTCGTCCCGCCCACCACGGACCGCCCGGCGATGCGCACCGCCATCGACGGGCTGTCGCTGGGCCCGCGGACCGCGATCGGCGAAGGGGTGATCGCCTCGCTGGACGCGATCGCCGGGTTCGGGGCGCAGTTCGGCGAGGAGGCGCCGCCGGGGCGCGTCGTGCTGCTGTCGGACGGCACCAACACCGCCGGGCGGAGCCCGGAGGAGGCGGCCCAGCGCGCCGCGCAGGCCGGCGTCCCGGTGTCGACGATCGCCTACGGCACCCCCGGGGGCGTGATGGTGCAGGGCGGGCGGCAGATACCGGTGCCCGTCGACGGGCCCGCGCTGGAGCGGCTGGCGCAGGACGCGGGCGGCCGTTTCTACGAGGCGGCCTCCGGCGACGAGCTGCGCGGCGTGTACGAGGACATCGGCAGCAGCATCGGCTACCGCGTGGAGCAACGGGAGATCTGGGGCTGGTTCATCGGCGCCGGTCTGCTGCTCTCTTGCGTGGTCGCTGCCGGATCCCTGCTGTGGTTCTCGCGCCTTCCGTGAATGAACTGCATGCGGAGCCGAAGTACTGACCAGTGAGAGATGAGCGTGAGGAGCCTCATGAGCTATCCACCGCACGCGGATCCCGGGTACGGCATGGGCCACGACACGACCCCCCACGGCCTCGGCGACGACACGGGGTACGGCCTCGGCGAGCAGGCCGGGTACCGCCGCGGGAACGACGCCCGGTACGGCCGAGGCGACGACGCCCTGTACGGCTTCGGGGAGGACGCCCGATATGGCCTGGGCGATCCTCGCGGCCCCGATTTCCGGTCGCCTCCGCCCCCTCGCACGTGGCCGCGGGACGATCCGTTCGGACGTCCGGCGCCGTCCGCCCCGTGGACGACGCCGCACCACGACGGGCCCCGCCGCGACCGCAGGGGCGGCCCCGGACGGGCGGTCGTCGCGGCCGTGCTCGCCGCGTTGCTGGCCGGGGGCCTCGCCGGGGGCGTCGCCGGGCGGATGACCGGCGGCGACCCGGCGTCCACGGCGCTGCCGCAGTCCGGTGCCGGGCCGGTGAACGGCGGATCCGGCGATCTCAGCGACGTCGCCGCCCGGGTGCAGGCCGCCGTGGTGTCGATCGAGGTGCGGTCGGGGACGGGGCGCGGCACCGGGTCCGGCTTCGTGATCGACCGCCAGGGGCACGTGCTGACCAACGCGCACGTCGTCGAGGACGGCGGCCAGGTCACCGTGGTGCTGGCCGATCGGCGCCGCGTCCCGGCGCGGGTGACAGGCTCCGACCGCACCCTCGACCTGGCGGTGCTGTCGATCCCCGCCGACCAGAGCCCGGCTCCGCTGACGTTCGGCCGGTTCTCGGACGTGCGGGTCGGCGATCCCGTGCTCGCGCTCGGCTCCCCGCTGGGCCTGCAGGGGACCATCACCGGCGGCATCGTCAGCGCGCTGAACCGCGAGGTGCGCATGGGCGGAGGCGGCGTGGCTCAGGCCCTGCAGACGGACGCGTCCATCAACCCCGGCAACTCCGGCGGCCCGCTGGTCAACGCGCGCGGCGAGGTCATCGGAGTGAACACGGCGATCGCGACGTTGACGCGGGGCGGGAGCGGCGGCTCGATCGGCATCGGGTTCGCGATCCCCGCGGACCGGGCGCGGGAAGGAGCCACGCGGCTCGCGCGCTGACCCGCGTACCGTCGTAGGGACGGGTCGTCGCAGGAACGGGCTCGGTGCGGCCCGATGTGCAGAAAAAGGGGGGCGTCCCGATGCGGGTGCTGGTGGTCGAGGACGAAGAGGACCTGGTCGAGGCGCTGCGGTACGGGCTCGTCCGCGCCGACTACGCCGTCGACGTCGTCTACGGGCTGGAGGAGGCGACACAGAAGCTCTACGCCTCCGCGTACGACCTGATGATCCTGGACCTCAGCCTGCCCGACGGCGACGGGTTCGACCTGTGCCGCGCGATCCGCAGCGGCCGGCTGGTCGGGGAGAGCGGCCCGGACCTGCGGATCCTGATGCTCACCGCGCGGGACCGGCTGGCCGACCGGGTGCGGGGCCTCGACGAGGGCGCCGACGACTACCTCGTCAAGCCGTTCGCCTTCCCCGAGCTGCTGGCGCGCGTCCGGGCCCTGCTGCGCCGCGACAGCGGCGGCGGGTCGGCGGTGTGGACCGTGGGCGACCTGCGGCTGGACACCGGGCGCCGGGAGGCGTTCCGCGGCGGGCGGCAGCTGCGGCTCACGCCCAAGGAGTTCGCCGTCCTGCGCTATCTGATGAGCCGGCCCGGGCAGATCGTCTCCGCGGAGGAACTGCTGGAGCACGTGTGGGACGAGAACGCCGACCCGTTCACCAACACCGTACGGGTCACCGTCGGCACGCTGCGCCGCAAGCTCGCCGCTCCGGACGAGGAGCAGGTCATCGAGACCGTCGTCCGGCACGGCTACCGGCTGCGCGAGACCGGCCCTGCCGCCGTCACCGCGGGGAGCCCGGCATGACCGCCCCCACCGGACGACCGGGACGCGACCGGCCGTCCCGGCGGGGATGGCGGAGGCTGAGCATGGTGCAGTCGATCCGGTTCCGGCTGACGGTCATGTACTCGACCCTGCTGTTCGTCCTCACGGCGGTCGTGCTGGGCGGGGTCTACCTGGCCGTGGCCCGCAGCTCCGACGCCCAGCCGATCACCAAGACGTTCAACGCGGAAAAGATCGTCGAGCTGGAGGACGGCACCCGGCAGCGGCTCGGGCAGTTCGAGGTCGTCAGGGTCCGGCAGGTCGAGCAGGCGGTCAACTACGAGACCCAGCAGACCCTCAGGCGCTATTCGGTGATCATGCTGGGCGGTCTGTTCGTGGCGAGCCTCGGCATCGGCTGGGTGCTGTCGGGACGGGCGCTCAAGCCGGTCGGCGCCATCGCGCGCACCGCCGAGGAGATCCAGGCGACCGACCTGTCCCGGCGGATCCGGCTTTCGGGCCCCCGGGACGAGCTGCGCTACCTCGCCGACACCATCGACTCCATGCTCGACCGGCTCGACGACGCCTTCCACGCCCAGCGCCGGCTGATCGACGACGCCTCGCACGAGCTGCGCAGCCCGCTGGCGATCATCCGCGCCAACCTCGACACCGTGCTCAGCGAACCCGACGCCGACATCGGGGACCGGAGCCGCGCCGTCCACGTCGTCGACCGCGCCACCACCCGGATGACGCGGCTGGTGGAGGATCTGCTGGCCACCGCGCGCCGGTCCGCCCCCGCCTTCGAGGACGCCGACGTGGACCTGGGGCTGGCGGCGCGCGAGGCGGCCGAGGAGTTCGACACGCTCGCGGCCGCGCGCGGGCTGACCATCGAGCGCCGGCTGCGCGACGGCCTCACCGTGATCGGCGACCACGACGCGCTGCGCCGCGCCGTGGGCAACCTGCTGTCCAACGCGGTGCGGCTGGCACGCGTCGGCACCCAGATCACCGTCGCCGCCGACCGGACCGGCGGATGGCAGTGGATCGCCGTCCGGGACGCCGGGCCCGGCATCCACGCCGACGACCAGGACCGGGTGTTCGACCGGTTCTGGCGCGGATCGGACACGCGCCGCTCCCGGGACCGCCGCACCGGCCTCGGGCTCGCGATCGTGCGGAGCATCGTGGAGGCGCACAACGGCCACGTCCGGCTGTTCTCCACACCGGACGTCGGCAGCACCTTCGTCCTGTGGTTCCCGCTGTTCTCCCCCACCGGCCAGGCGCCCGGCGTCCCGCCCGACCTCGACCCCCTCCCACCCCACGAACGGACGCTCCTGGACTGAGCGGGTTCTCCGGACGAATCGCAACGTCCCCGCTGGGTTCTCCCTCGGCATGCGGCGACGGCCGGCCCTCGCCCCCGCCATCCTGGGCGAGCCGAGGGTCCTCATCCCGGACGAGTCCGCCAACGGCCTCGACCCGGCGGGCGTCCACTGGCCGCGCTCCTATGCGGCTGACGTTCGGAATCGAGAAACGCGCCCGCGACTGAACCGGCTCTCGCCTGCCCCGGTTCACGGAGACGCCCGGCCGGGAGGGAGTTCCGGCCGGGCGCTCCGAGCGGCGAGAGGGTCAGACGCCGGCTACCGAGCGAATCCAGGAACGGTTGTAGGGCACGCTCCCGTACTGCTGGGTCGACCGGCCGTCGGCGGTGGAGGCGACGCCGACCTGCCGGCCGTTGTAGCGCTGCGGGCCGCCGGAGTCGCCGCTCCAGGCGTTGCCGGTGATCCTGCTGCTGCAGACCGCCTGGCCGCCGTAGTAGTCACGGCATGAGGTGGACGTGACACGGACGTCGGCGCACTTGAGCTGGTTCGAGGTCGGGCCGTTGTAGCTGGTGCGGCCCCAGCCGCAGATCTGGTTGGTGGAGCCGACCGGCGGGTTGGCGTCGGCGAGCTGCGAGTAGGTGGTGTTGTGGGCGCTGGACAACCGCACCAGGGCCAGATCGCCCTGCGGCGACACCTGGTAGTTGGTGACCCTGATCGTGGTGGCCTGCGACCGGTAGACGCTGCCGACGCGGACGGTGATGCCGCTGCTGACACAGTGCCGCGCGGTGAGGACCCACGTCGGGGCGATGATGGTGCCGGAGCAGGTGAACGATCCGCTGCTTCGATAGATCGAGGCCGCCCAGGGGGCGTCGGTGACGGTGGTGCCGCCGATGATGGGCGGCGCGGCCTTGGTGGCGGGAGGGCGGAGTTCGCTGTCGGATCCGTCGGCCGCTGTGGCGGGGAGGGCCATCCCGAAAAGCAGGGCGAGAACAGCACCAATCAAGATGCCGGCGCGTCGGGTGGTCATGCACAGCTCCTTTGTCGGGGGTACGCAAGAGCCCTTTTAAAATAGACCGGCGACTCACTTTTGTAACGCTTTCAGTGTCCAGCGGATTTTCAGTGTTGATACCTTTGACATAGAAGACCGGTATTGGCCGTCAATTCCCCGCCGCGTCGAAGGAGGGATCATGCGAGTCTTCGTCACGGGAGCGACCGGAGCGCTTTGGCGGACGGACGCGGGATGCGGTTCCACCCTCGGTGGCGGCGTGGTCATGAAGGTTCGGCGCCTTCTGCGCCAGTGTCGTCGCCTCGGCCAACTGGGCGGTCAGAGGGACCTGTGCGAATCTCAGTGCTGCAACCTGCCCGGCGGGTCCTGGTGCGGTGGAGCGCGGCGGCCGCGGTGATGCTGACGAGCAGACCGCCTGTACCCGCGGCGACGAATGTGATGCGTGCGTCGGTTGCGGCGAGCAGCAGACCTCCCAGGGCGTAGGAGAGCCCAGCGCCTAGCCCGACTGCGCCGTAGAGCGTGCCGAATGCTTGGCCGAGGACGCTGGGCGGGACGACGCGCTGCAAGTGGGTGTTGACGCCGACGTCGAGGGCGGCGATGCCGACCCCGCGCAGGGTCTGGAGCACCATGGCGGCCGCAATCGACCCGGCTAGCCCGGTGACCAGGTTCCCGGCGCTGCTCACCACGAACCCGACGATCAGCAGTGCCAGGGCCGGCCATCGTCCGCCCGCGCGGGCGATCAGCAGGTAGCCGAGCAGCAGGCCGGTGCCCACTCCGGCATAGAGAACGGCCGCGTCGGTGCTGTTCCCGCCGAGCTCGTCCCGGGCCAAGAAGACCAAAGCGACATCGTCGACGCCACTGAAGGCGACCACCCCGACGAAACCTGCGGCGACCGCACGCACGGTGGGGATCGACCATAGGTGTCCGAGGCCGGCCATCACCTCGCGGTACCACCCGACCGATGGGCTCCGGTGGGTCGCGGCCGCCGGCCGGCGCACGCTACTGAGCCGGGGAAGCCAGGCCAGCAAGGCGGCGGAGATGGCGAAAGTGGCGACGTCGACGAGCAGGACACCGCGGATCCCGCCCAGCGCGAACAGTGCCGCCGCGATCAGCGGGCCGAGCGCTTCGAGCCCGTAGGTGCCGACGCCCAGGGCGGCGTTGGCCGCCTCAAGATCCTCGTCGTCGACAACACGGGGCACGGCGCTGCGTGAGGCCGCGACGAAGGTCGTGGCGCCGATCCCCCGCACCGCGACCAAGAACAGCAGGACCGGGAGCGGCGGCAAGGCTGCGGCTATCGCGAGCACCAGGAGCCCTTGAACCACCTCGCAGGCGACCATCACCCTGCGGAGCCCATACCTGTCACCGATGAGGCCGGCGACCGGGCCGAACAGTCCCGGGACGCAGTCTCCGGCCAACAGCAGCAGCGCGACGGCGATCGCGGCTCCTGTCTCGGCCTGGAGGTAGACGAGCAAGGCCACCAGACCGAGGGAGTCGCCGAGGACCGAAACCGCTCGGGCCATCCACAGCACCCGAAACTCACGGTTGCCGCGAAGTAGCCGCAGCGCGCCACCGCGAGGCCGTACGACGTGGTCAGCGGACGTCTCGGGAGGCACTCGAGCCTGCCCTTCTGCGTTGTGGTCGGCGTTGGCTCGTTTCCCTGGTGGCGAGCCGGACACCGATCACGCCGCTGACGAGGTAGCTGCTGAACCGCCCGATCGGGATCAGCCAGCCGGCGGGCTCCCAGCGGAAGTAGGCGGGAGTGATCAGGTTGGCCACCGCGGAGAGCAGGCCGAGTCCTTCGCCGGTCCTACCGAGCAGTCCCTTCTGACGCGCGGCGACAACGGTGGCAGCGGTGAGGACGCCATTGGCTACACCGTGGACCGGCCCTCCGGTGACGAACACGCGTCGCGTTGTAGCCAGAACTTCGGTGTCGGTGCGTTCCTTCGGGACGGTCAGGCTTGCCTGAGTGGTCGCCGAAGTGGCAAGCGCCGCCACTGCGGCGCCACCAGCGACGAGCACGGTCCCGCCAAGTAGCCGGGGATGGGTCGGATGCCGCGATGCCACGCGCACCATCGCGGCCACGTACCGCGCTTGAGCCAGGAGGGATAGCGTCTGACAGATGGCGTTGAACCGAGCCGCCCGCGCGCTCCCGCTGTAGTAGGTGCGGATGACCTCGGGGGACGAACCCGGCGCTGGGAACGGGTCGCCCGCGAGTCGGCCTGCGCCCGCGATCGCAGTTGTGAACATCAGCCCGGCCACGGGGCCGCCGAGTCCGCCCGCGTCGCGAGCAATGGTCAACGGCTTCGCTTGTTTCTTGGTGGTCATGTATGGAGTCCTTTCGATCGGACGTCGTCGGCTTTCCGCCGACATGGGCTCGTGCTCTAGGGGGGCGTCATCGCAGCGGGTGGTGTGCACGCGCAGTGACCTTGGGAGTAGCCGGGGTCACCGGCGGAAAAAGGCTCGCCGACAAGCGGGAGAACGACGGGACTCGCCTGCACCGCAGCGTCCCGGTCGGCGTTGAGTACGGTATGTTCACACCAGGTTGAGCCAGGCGGGATCGTAGTAGATCCGGTGTTCTTTGATCAGTCCGTCGCGCAGCCGTATCCGGTCGATTCCGCTGAACTCGAAGGGCTCGTGTGCGCCGGTGCCCCGGGCGAGCCATTCCACGAAAAGCACCTCACCGTTGTCTGCGTGATCGACGGCCTCGCGGCGCAGGTCGGGTACTCGATGCAGGAGGCGAGCGATTTTCTCTTTGTATTCGGTGATTCCGATGATGGGCTCGGAGTCGCCGGGACAGAGGACCGTGACGTCCGGAGTGACGGCGCGTGCTGCAAGGTCGGGATGGGGCCTGGCCCAAAGAGCCTGCCAGTGCTCGATGCGGAATCGCAGTTGCCCGGGACGTGCGACGGGCATCGGATGTTCGCGGCTCATCGTTCCGTCCTCCTCCTAGGGCGCTTGCTGGGCAAGTCTGGCCGCGGCCGGGGCGAGGATCCTCGTCCGGATGGCCGATGCCGGTCGGCGAGGTGGTTGATATCAGGCGCCCCGGCGGTGGAGGGAATACTGGCGGGCAGGGAGCACACCGAGATCGAGGACCGATGGCCGAGGGCGAACCGCGACGGGAGTCGCGGCGAACGGCGACCTTTCTGCTGACCGAGGTCGAGTCGGCGATGCCGTTGTGGGAAATGGCGCCGGACTCCGCGGACGCGGCGATCGCCTTGCACTACGAAGTGATCGATTCGGCCGTACGGGCTCATGGCGGGGTACGGGCCGGCGGGGTCGGGCCGGGCCACGGCGTGCAGGCGATGTTCGAGTCGGCGGCCGAGGCGATCGCCGCGGCGTTGGCGGTGCAGTTGGCGCTGGCGCGGCAGGACTGGCCGGCGGGGCTGGCAGTCCGTGTACGGATCGGGGTGCACACCACCGAAGAGCGCGGGCAGCACGGCCGCGGCTACTCCGATGTGGCCGTCCACCGGTGCGCTCGGGTGCGGGACGTCGCGCACGGCGGACAGACACTGCTGACGGCGGCCACCGCCTCGCTGGCCGCCGACTCCCTGCCGGAGGCGGCGTGGCTGGCGGACCTCGGGCCGCATCGACTGCGGGATCTGCTGCGCCCGGAACGGCTGTACGAGCTGCGGCACTCGGATCTCTCGCAGGATTTCCCGCCGGTGCGGTCGCTGGATGTGGTGCCCAACAACCTGCCGGCGCAGTGGACCAGCTTCGTCGGCCGGGCCGAGGAGCTGGCCACGGTCAAGCGGCTGCTGGAGGGACAGCGGCTGGTGACGCTGACCGGCGCGGGCGGCTGCGGCAAGTCCAGGCTGGCCGTGCAGGCCGCTGCCGCGATGGCCGACCAGTGGCCGGACGGGGTGTGGTGGATCGAGCTGGGCGGTGTCGGCGACGGCGCACTGGTGGCCGAGCTGACCGCGGCGGCCCTGCGGGTGCTGGTGGAGCCGACCGGCGGACCCTTGCGAGCGCTGACCACCCAGCTTCGCGGACGCCGGTTGCTGGTGTGCCTGGACACGTGCGAGCACCTGCTGGACGCCTGCGCGGACCTGACCGGCGGGCTGCTGCGCGCCTGCCCTGAGGTATCGGTCCTGACCACCAGCCGCGAGCCGTTGGGCGTGCTGGGCGAGACGGTGTGGCGAGTGCCTTCGCTGGCCGGGAAGGAGGCGGTGCGGCTGTTCGCCGACCGGGCCGCGCTGGTGCAGCCCGAGGCCTCCGGCCTGGCCGACGACCCCGCGGTGGCCACCATCTGCGGCCGCCTGGACGGCATTCCGCTGGCCGTCGAGCTCGCGGCGGCCTGGGTGCGGGCACTGTCCCCAGCGCAGATCGCGGCCGGGCTGGACGATCGCTTCCGGCTGCTGATCAGTGGCCGGCGGGACACGATCGCCCGGCACCGCACCCTGGCGGCGTCGGTGGACTGGAGCTACGACCTGCTGGAGGAGCCCGACCGGGTGGTGTTCCGCCGGCTGGCCGTCTTCGGCGGTGACTTCGACCTGGCCGCCGCCCAAGCAGTCTGCGCCGTGGACCAGGCCGGCGACGGCTCCGGTGAGGCGGACGCGCTGGCGGTCATCGGCCATCTGGTGGACAAGTCCCTGCTGGTGGTCGACAACGGTGCCGGCGAGGCCCGGTTCCGGATGCTGGACACCATCCGCGAGTACGCGCGGGACAGGATGACGGAGGCGGGTGAGACCGCGGCCGCCCGCGATCGCCATCTCGGCTATTTCCTGAACGTGGCCGAGGCCGCGGCTGCGGGAATCGATCACGACCAGGACCGATGGTGCCGGACGCTGGAGACCGAGCACGACAACATCCGCGACGCGCTGGGCTGGGCGCTGGGCGCCGACGACCCCGAGCGGGGGCGGCGGCTGGCCGCTGCCATGGGCATGCTGTGGTTTCTGCACGGCCATCTCCATGAGGGCCGCGGCATGCTGGAGCAGGCCATCCGCCTGGCTCCCGAGGACCGCTCGGTCCTGCAGGGCAGGCTGCTTGCCGGTATGGCCCTCATGGGCATGGCCACCGGGGACCCGCTACTGGTCCAAGACGCGGGACGGCGGAGTCTGGAAATCGCCATCGAACGCGGCGACGACGCCCTGCGCGGCCGGTGCCTGGCGCTCATGTCCTACAGCGCCTTCTACCACGACTTCCCCACCGCCGTGGAGCTGGCCGAACAGGCCACGTCATTCAGCCTCCCGGCCGGTGACGACTTCACCACCGACTTCGCGATGATGGTGAAGGGGTTCACGCTCCACGAACAGGACCGGCACGCCGAGTCCCTGGAGCTCGCCCGGCGGACGTTCAGCCGAGCGCACCGCCGAGGGGACCGCTTCAGCGCCGCCTTCACCCGCAACTGCGAATCCTTCGGCGTGTTCTTCGGCGGCGACGTCCGCCGCGCTGTGGAGTTGGCGACCGAGGCCACCCACATCGCCGAGGGGCTGGCGGACTCCTTCACCGTCGGGAACCTGGCGGTTCACCAGGCCTGGTTCATCTGCCTGTCCGGGGACCTGGAGGGCGGCCGACGGCTTCTGGACCCCATCGCCCGGCAGATCGAGGACGCCGGCCTCACCGAAATCTCCTGGTTGGCGTGGGGACTGGGCAAACTGCATCTCTACGGCGGCGACTTCGAAGGCGCGGCGAGATGGGCCGAGCGAGGCGGTCGTTTCGCTGTGCCGACGAGCGACAACCGCGTGGCGTGCATGGCGCTGGTCGTCGAAGCGGCCGCCGCGCGGCGGCTCGGGCAGCGTGACCGAGCGCGGGCAAGGGCCGAACGGGCGGCGGCGCTGGCCCGCGCGATCGGCACGTACTACCCGTTGGCCGATGCTCTGGAGGAACTGGCACACCTCGCGGCGGCCGACGATCCGGCCCGGGCCGAAGACCTCCACCATGAGGCGCTGGCCATCCGTCTCGAACACAAGCTGCGCCCGTTCTACGTCGACAGCCTGGAGGCCCTCGCCGCCCTTGCCGCGCGGTCACAGGGCGCGGACAAGGCCGTGCGCCTGCTCGCCGCCTGCGAGGCGGCCCGAGAGGAGATGGGCTATGCCCGGGCCCCGGTCAACCAACCCGCTGTCGACGAGACCCGCGCCGCCGCCCTCGACGCCCTGGGCGGCGACGCCTTCGCCACCGCCGAGGACGAGGGATCTGCGCTGTCTCTGGACACCGCCGTCGAGTACGCCACCCGCGCCCGGGGTGCCCGGGCGCGGCCGAGCAGCGGCTGGGCCAGTCTCACCCCGGCCGAACGGCAGGTCGTACGCCTGGTCACCGACGGCCTGACCAACCCCGAGATCGCCAAACGCCTGTTCGTCACCCGCGCGACCGTGAAGACCCACCTGTCGCACATCTTCTCCAAGTTGGACGTGACCAACCGGACCGAGCTCACCGGCCTGGCCTCACGCGCCGTCCGCGACCAAGAATCGATGCCGGACTGACACCCCGGCGACGTGTCCAGCGGCCATCTCAACCACCCGGCGCCCGCGCCATCGACCCGATGGCCGATGTTTCCACCGGTCCCGCTGCACGAGTGTGCTGGACAGCAACGTCCACATGGAGGAGTCCGATGAGCTCGCGACCGGTCCACGACCAATGCAGGCATCAGGCCATCAGGGATCTCCATGATGCCCTCGGCAGCAGGATCACCATCATCTACGTCCAGGCCGCCGGCGCCCTCGCCCTCTCCGGAACCTCCGACGGTTTCGACCGGGCCACCGCGGCGCTCGCCGCGATCAAGACCACCAGCAAGGAACTCGCGGCGGAAGTCCACGCCTTAGTCGACTCGCTCAACACAGCGGAACCCTCCTCCACGGCCGAGACCGTGCCCGGACGGCCGGGCGCGGGACTGAACCAGGTCGCCGCCCTCATCGAGGAGATGGCGAGCTGCGGCCTGGCCATCCACCTCGACGCGTCAGGCGAGCGCCCGGTGCCACCGGCCGTCGACCAGGCCGCCTACAGGATCGTGCAGGAGTCCGTGACCAACATCCTTCGTCACGCCGGGCCGACAACGGTCAGCGTCCGCATCATCCATGAGACGGACGCGGTGCTCGTGGAAGTCACCAACGCCCGGCCGAACCGGGACGGCCACCATGCCCTGAGCCGCGGTGGGCACGGCATCATCGGAATGCGGCAGCGGGCGGAGGCGCTCGGCGGATCCCTGCAAGCCGAGCCGCTCCAGGACGGCGGCTTCCGCGTGTACGCCCGATTGCCGACCGGGACCCCCGATGTCCTGGCGAAGACCGCGCGGGGCTCAGCGGCGGATACGGGAGCGGATATGGAGGGTCTCCAGGACGTCGTTCACCCGAAAGACTTCCAGCTCAATCTGCCCTCTGCCCGACCGCGGTCTCTCAGCGGGCCTGCGGCCACGGGGCGCTCATGACGCCCGACGCGGTCATCAGGTCGCGGTACGGGCCGGGCTGAAAGCCGAGCCGGCCATGGTCGCCGCGCTGCACGATCCTCCCGCCGCTGATGATGCAGATCTCGTCGGCGTCGGTGACGGCGGCCAGCCGATGGGTGATGACGAGCAGCGTGCAGTTCAAATTCCGAATGCTCCGTATCACCCGTTCCTCCGTCACCCGGTCCAGGGCGCTGGTCGCCTCGTCGAGGATGAGGATCCGCGGACGCCGCACCAGGGCGCGGGCCAGGGCGATCCGCTGGCGCTGACCGCCGGAGAGCCCGGTGCCGCCGGAGCCCAGCAGGGTCTCGTAGCCCATCGGCAGCGCGGCGATCTCGTCGTGGATCTGGGCGATGGTGGCGGCGCGGACGTAGTCGCAGTCGTGGCCCTCCTCCCCGGCGGCGCCCATGGTGATGTTGTCGCGGATCGAACCGGCGAAGATGCGGGCGTCCTGGTTGACGAAGGAGATCGACCGCCGCAGGGACGCGCGGTCGATGTCGTCGAAGGACGTACCGCCGATCATCACCTGGCCCGCGCTCGGCCGGTACAGCCCCGAAAGGAGCATGGCCAGCGTCGACTTGCCGCAGCCGGAGGCGCCCAGCAGCGCGACGAAGCCCCCGGCGGGGACGGCCAGGTCGATGTCCGTCAGGGCCGGGGCCCCGGCGCCCGGATACTGGAACCGCGCGCGCCGGACCGTCAGGTCCCCCCTCGTGTCGAAGTGGGGCTTCGCCGTCCGCACGGGCTCGTCGGGCGCGGCGTCCAGGATGTCACCGAGCCGCGTGAGCGGTGCCTTCAGCGTGGCCACCTGGAAACCGGCCTGGACCATGCTGGTCAGCGGGCTGAAGACCCCCATGGACAGGGAGGTGAAGGCCGTCATCTGGCCGAGGCTGAGCTCCCCGGCGCTCACCTTGAACGCGCCGGCGACGAGGACGAGCAGCGGCGCCAGGAAGTGCACGGACCCGATGAGGGACGAGAACAGGTTGAAGTGGCGGCGGCGCCTCGTGCCGGCGTTGATCTCCTCCATCAGCGAGTGCGTCCAGCGGCCCCCCACCACCTCGTCCAGGCCGCCGGCCTTCACCGTGCCGATGCCCTCCAGCAGTTCGTTCAGCGCGCTGTTGGAATGCGCCTGGCTCTCCAGCTCGTCGGCGGCCAGGTAGACCTGTGGCCGCCAGGCGAGCAGCAGGAGCCCGATCTGGACGACCGCGAGCAGCGAGACCCAGACCGCGACCTGGGAGTCCACCAGGAAGAACGCGGCGAGATAGCAGATGACCAGAACTCCGTCGAAGACCGCCGAGAGCACGGAGGCGGTCAGCACCTGCCGGACCGACGTGCTCGTCCGCACGCGCAGCGCCAGGTCGCCCGGCGCGCGCCGGGCGAAGTAGCCGTAGGGCAGCGCCAGGAGCCGGTTGAAGACGCCGAGCGTCACCCGCTTCTCCGCCGCGGCCTGGATGTCGAGGATGACCGTGCCGCGGATCAGCTGCAGGAGGAAGAAGGACAGCGCGGACAACGCCACGGTCACCGTGGCCCGGGCGGGCGTCAGCTCGCCGCCGAGGCCGTTGTGGTCGACGGCGTAGGCGGTGGCCATGGGCAGCAGCAGTCCGGAGACGAGAATGGCGAGGGACGCCGCGACGAGCGGCAGCCACTTCTTCGACCGGGGCAGGAAATAGAGGAGGTGCCGCCAGGGGCTGCGCGGCGCCTCGGCCGAGGATCGCCGGGGGACCCGGCGCATCGGAGCTTCGAACTCGACCGCCACACCGGTGAAGAGCCGGTCGGCGTCCTCCGTGCGCAGCCGTCGCCGGCCGTAGGCGGGATCGACGATGTAGACGTGCTGGCGCGTGGCGCGTTCGAGGACCACGAAGTGGTTGAACTTCCAGAAGAGGATGGACCCGGACGGCAGGTTCCGCAGTCCGTCCAGGGACGTCCGCACGCCCCTGCCCGGCAGTCCGTACCCTCGGGCGGTGGCCAGCAGGGACCGGGCCGACACGCCGTCCCGCCCGCTGTCGGTGTCCTGGCGCAGCCTTTCCAGGCTCACCCGGATGCCGTGGTGCCGCAGCGCGATCATCAGGCTGACGGGCCCGCAGTCGCTCACCTGTGACTGGAGCTGTACGGGGACCGGGCGCCTGCGCCGCGTCCGGGGCCTCAGGTCCCGGACGCCGGTGGGACGCGGCGGCCGGGGGAACCCGGCCCGCTCCATCGGGGGGCCCAGCTCCCGGCCGGCCGAGGCGGCCTGCCGCGCCTCCTCCCGGAACCGCGGGGCGCCGCTCGTACGCCCGGTTCCAGGACCGGGCCCCGGTGGGCGCCGGGCCTCGCCGGCGGGGCCGCGCGGAGGACGGGCGAAGAAGTCGAACGACGATTCATCCGGCACTCGGCCTCTCCCTCACCGGCTCGAACCCGACGTCAGGTCTCTTCTGAGTGTCTCGGTGACGTCCTTCTCGGCGTCCGCGGAGAACACTCCGGAGTCGAGCAGCGCCTGGACGTCGAGGACGTCCGGGTAACTGAAGGCCAGCAGGCTCATGCCCGGCGTCAGGTAGTCGATCCGGGGCAGGTACTGGGCGCCGCTCAGCCGGCCGGCCGCGCGGCCGTCCAGTGCGGACATCTTCCGGTAGTTGATGGACAGGTCGGGGCCGAACTCGTCTCCCCAAGTCCTGGACCGCCGGGCGCGGACCATGGCGCGGAGCACCGCGCTGCCCACCCCGGCGACGAGACCGCGCGCGTCACCGGTGTCCCGCGGTCGCTCGACGACGACGGGGACCTCCAGGACGTACATGCCGACGACTTCGCGCTCGCCCGGTCCGCGCATGTCGACCGGCACGGAGATGCTGATCCGGTCCTGCCGGGTGAACCGGAAGACGGTCCTGGCGAAGGCGGCCAGGATCCAGGTGAACTCCGTGCAGCCGTGCAGGTCGGCCTGCTCCCTGAGCGCCGCCAGCTCGGTTCCGGAGAGGGACAGGGTGGACTGCCTGCTCTGGCCGCCGTCCTCCCCGGGATCCGGTGGCGGCACGTCGAACCGGGTGGGCGGCGATGGATCCGGGCGGTCCCGTCCGGTGGAGCGCCGTCCGCCGCCGATCGCCTCGGACTGCCGGCTGACCGAGTCGGCGAATCCCCGGCGGGGCAGACCGCGGGGGGTGCGGCCCGCCGCGGCGTCCGCGTAGGTGCGCAGCAGGTCGTGGATGAGCAGATCGGCGCCGATCCCGTCGACCGCCATGTGGGAGAAGCCGACCATCAGCGTGTGGACGGTAGGGCTGTACCGGAAGAGCCGGAACTTGAAGGGGTAGGCGTCCCCGCCCCATTCCCGGCGCACCTCCTGGACCAGGATGTGCCGAACATAGCGGCTGAACTGCTCTTCCGAGCGGGCGAGGACGCTCTGGCAGGAGATCAGGCCGGCCCGGGGCGGCAGGTCCCTGATCCGCTGGCGCGGTTCTCCGCCGGGCCGTTCGAGTATTTCGACGCGCAATGCCTCGTGCCGCGACACGAGGGTCTCGACGCTGTCGGTGAGCCGGTCGACGTCCAGTTCGCCGGGAAGCCGGAAACAGGACCAGATCGCCATGCGCAGTGCGGGATTCCTGCGTATCACCGCGAAGTGCTGCAGTTGGCCCGCGGTGAGCGGAAGTTCAGCGGTCTCTCCGGAACCCGTCATTCCTCGGCTCCTCCCCGGGGCGGTGCCGTGTGCCGGGCGGCACGAGGGAGAGCAGGTGCGCCCCCCGTGCCGCCCGGCCTGTCACCGTCACTGGTTCTTCTTGGCCGGCACGATGATGTCGTCCGCGCCGCCGACGACGTCGTCGAGTTCTTCGTCGGCAAGAGCGGTGATGTCGACCGTCTCGTTTTCCCGTTTCGGGTCCTTGCCCATGAATGGCACCTCCTTCCCGCATCCGGTGCTGACGGTGCGGCCGGCCCGGCACCACGCGAGCGAAGGCCGGGGCGGCCGTTCCACGGCACGTGGGAGACGCTGCCCGCGGGCACCGGCTCACACAGGAGGAACCGTAAGTCATAAGGCGGCCGAACAGCACTTCCCGAATGCGGGTTGGCGACAACTAGCCACCCGGCTTTCCCCGCCCCCGGCGGGCCGCTACCTTTACACCCCAGCGAGACACGGGAGGCTGAGGTCGCATGCCCAATAAGTATTCGGTGACGCTTGCGCCACTGCGGGAGGAGGATTACGCCCTTCTCTCCGAGTGGACCTCGTCGGATACCTGGATCTACGCTTCCGGTGTTCGCAGCCATGCCCGCCCGGCGGAGTTGAAGGCATTTCTGGAGCAGGCCGACGACGAGTTCCTGATCGCGTGCACGCCGGACGGCCAGGCCCTCGGCATGGTCAGCTGGAAGGCGACCCAGACGCCGGGGAACTATGAGATCGGCATCATGATCGGCGATGCCGACATGTGGGGCGCCGGCTTCGGCCTGGAGGCGTCGATCCTGCTCGTGGGAATGCTCTTCGACGCGAAGAACGCGCATCGGGTGGAATTCACCTGCGGGATGTTCAATCGGAAAGCGGTCGAGAACATGTGCGCCGGGCTGATCACCATCGAAGGTGTTCTCCGGGACTACTATTTCGTTGACGGGTCCCACCATGACGCGCTCGTCGGATCGATTCTCAGGGACGAGTACTACGCCTTGCGAGACCCCTCCGAAGTGGTCCCCTCCGCGGACAAGGAGGCGGCCCGGAGGATCGTCGCAGAATTCATCGAGAAGAACCCCATTGTGCCGCGCAATGGTTCCGCGGCTGAGCCCACCGCGACGGGGAGAAACCGCCCATGACGACTTCCACCACATCCGACGCCCTGCTCAGGCAGCTGTTCCCGCGGGGTGACATCTTCGCCGTGGCCGACGACGCCGAGCTGGGGCGGGCCGCGGCGGAGCGGGGGCTGGCGTACGTCCCCCTGGAACAGGCCGAGGAGCTGCCGGCCGGCGCGAACGTCGTCCTCCTCCTCCAGCACCACATGATCAGCAAGCGGATCCGGCTGATGTTCAAGCACCAGAGCGTGCTGGTGGTGCCGATCATCAGCTTCGACGGCTCGCCCGGGCCCGCCCGCTACACGCTCGACATGACCCTGCGGACCGACTGGGTCCGCGCCGCGGACACGGCGACCTACTGGATCGAGAAGCTGCGGGAGGGGGCCGGGCAGGTCGTCTTCGGGCCGCCTGAGCCGCTCCCCGCGGACGGGGACGCGGACACGATGCGGCTCGTGTGCTCGCTGGGCGCCGCCCTGTCCGTGGACGCGTGGCCGCGCGCGACGATCGGAGCCGGCAACTGGGTGAGCGTCGGCAGCTGCTGCGAACTGTCCATCACCAGGCAGGCAGGGCAGACCGGTGCCGACTCCTTCAGCATGGACGGGACCGCGCACGCCGCCGGTGTCCTGGCCGCGTGCGATCCCCGGTGCACCGAGTCCGGGCGGAAACGGGTCGAGGAGGCCCGGGTACTCAGGGCGGAGATCGCCGAACTCGGCGCCATCCGGCTGGAGATGAAGGACAACGTGCTGACCGGGATCACCGCGGGCGGCAGGGACTTCACCGAGGAACTGCTCAGCGCGACCAATCCGGATCACGGCCTCCAGGCCCTCGAACTGGGCCTGGGGACGAACCTCGGGGTCCTGCCGGACGTCGACTGGCGGGTGAATTCGCAGCTGAACGAGGGCGCCGGCGTCATGCACATCGGATTCGGAGACGGGTTCACCGGGGCGCACATGGACTTCGTCGTCCCCGAGTGCGACCACCACTTCCGCTGATGCTCCGGGCCGCGCTCGCGCGCCCGGCTCGTGTCCGGCCGGTAATGGAGAGGAGGTGTGACATGCGGGAAGTCAACGTTAAGCCCCAATCCTGGAGCGTCGTCGACGACGAGAGCTTCCTCACCGACGAGGACGGAGAGGAGTACCTCGCGATCGACCCCGAAGCGTACGCGTTCACCTACAACTACGCGCGCACGTGACCAGCGGCGGTCCGGTGACAGGGGACGGGCTCGCGCGGCCCCCGTCACCGGCCTCCCCGCAGGGTTCCGGTTCCCGGAAGACAGCACCGGAAGACAGCACCTGAAGAAGGCAAAGGAAGCAGTCATGGGCGGACACAGCCGCCACGTCATCATCTCCGCCGACTGCCACGGGGGCGCGGAGCTCGTGCAGTACCGGGACTACCTGGACTCCGCCTACGCCGACGACTTCGACCGCTGGGCCGCGGAGTTCACCGTCCCCTACGAGGACCTGAAAGGCCCCAATGCCTCGCGCAACTGGGACTCCGCGCGCCGGACGGCCGAGCTGGAGTCGGACGGGGTCGTGGCCGAGGTCATCTACCCCAACACCGTGCCACCGTTCTTCTCCACGTCGTCGCTCGCCAGCGCCCAGGAAGGGGTGGCGGGCGCCGAGGGCCTGAGGCGCCGGCAGGCCGGGCTCAGGGCCCACAACCGCTGGCTGGCGGAGTTCTGCCGGGACGCCCCGGGCCGCCGGGCGGGCGTCTTCCAGATCACGCTCCACGACGTCGACGCGGCGGTCGCGGAGGTCCGGTGGGCACGCGAGGCGGGCCTCACCGGCGGCGTCCTGCTGCCTGGCGCTCCTCCCGGCTCCGGTGTGCCACCGCTCTACCACCACTCCTACGACCCGCTGTGGAGCGTCTGCGAGGAGCTCGGCGTCCCGGTGAACTGCCACGGAGGCGGGGCGGGCCCGAGGACGGGCGACACGCCCATCGATGACATGTTCTTCCTGCTCGACCTGCGCTGGTGGGACGTCAGCCGGTTCCGGCAACTGATCCTCGGCGGCGTCCTGGAACGGCATCCCGGCCTGAAGGTCGTCTTCACCGAGTCCGGCATGGGCTGGATTCCCCGGGAGCTGCGCAAGATGGACCGGCTCTTCACGTCCATGCGCTCGGCCGGAGGCGGCGGCGCGGTCGCCTACGACGCCGAGAGCGCCGTCGACGGCCTGTCCCTGCGGCCCAGCGAATACTGGCATCGGCAGTGCTACGCGGGCGCCACCTTCGTCCACCCGGGCGAGGTCGCGATCCGGGACGACATCGGCATCGACAAGATCCTCTGGGGCAGCGACTACCCGCACCTGGAGGCCTCCTACCCGTTCTCCGCGGCGGCCGTGAGCACCGCCTTCCAGGGGGTCCCGGTCGCGGACACCGAGCGGATGCTGGCCGGGAACGCGGCGCGGCTGTACGGGTTCGACCTGGACCGCCTGCGCACCGTCGCGGACCGGGTCGGACCGACCCACGACGAGGTCAGCGCGGGGACCGACCTGTCGGCGCTGCCGCCGGAAGCGGCCGGCTGCCCCGCGTTCGCCGGACTGATGCCGGGCTCGGCGAAGGTCCGCATGGGAGACAACCGCGGGGCGGGCAAGTAGATCCGCCGGACGGCACAAGGAGCTGCACGTGTACGGAGAGTACGGGGACGCGATCGCCGTCGTGGGCATGGCCGGCCGGTTCCCCGGCGCGCGCGGCCTGCCGGAGTTCTGGGACAACCTCCGCGCCGGCGCCATGTCGCTCAAACGGCTGACCGACGATCAGCTCCGCCGCGCCGGTGTGCCGGAGGACGTCCTGGCCGACCCGGCCTACGTCAAGGTCGCCGCGCAGATCGACGACTTCCACCGGTTCGAGCCGGCGCTGTTCGGCATCACCCCGCGCGAGGCCGAGGCGATGGACCCCCAGATCCGGGTCCTGCTGGAGATCAGCCACGACGCGCTGCACGACGCCGGATACGACCCGTACCGCTTCGGCGGCCGGATCGGGATGTACGCCGGGGCCGGGCACAACGAGTACCTGACGCGGCACGTGCGCGCCAACCCCTGGTTCATGGAGACGATCGGCGAGGCGCGCGCTCGGATCGACAACCACACCGACTTCCTGTCCACCGCCGTCTCCTACCACCTGGGGCTGCGCGGCCCGTCCGTCAGCAGCGTCACCGCCTGCTCCACCTCCCTGGTGACCGTGCACATGGCGTGCGCGGCGCTGTTCAACAGCGAGTGCGACATGGCGATCGCCGGCGGGGTGGACATCCCGCTCCGGCTGTACGGCGGCTACCACCACAGCGAGGGCGGCGGGCTCCTGGCGACCGACGGCATCGTCCGGCCCTACGACGCGAAGGCGTCCGGGACGGTGTTCGGCGCGGGCGCCGGCGCGGTGGTGCTCAAACGGCTGAGCCAGGCCGTCGCCGACCGGGACGCCGTCCACGCGGTGGTCATCGGCTCGGCGATCAACAACGACGGCGCCGCGAAGCCCGCGTTCGCGACACCGGGGGAGCGGGGCCAGGCGGAGGTGCTCGCCGCCGCCCTGCGGACGGCCAAGATCGACCCGGCGTCGGTCGGCTACGTCGAGGGCCACGGCACGGGCACGCCGATCGGCGACCCCATCGAGGTGGCCGCGCTGAACCGGGCGTACGGTGCGGGCCGCGGGGGCGCGCGGACCGTCGCGCTGGGCTCGGTGAAGGGCAATGTCGGCCACCTCGGCGCGGCCTCCGGGATCTGCGGGTTCATCAAGGCCGTGCACAGCGTCCGGGAGGGGATCATCCCGGCCAGCCTCAACTTCACCGGCCCGAACCCGGACATCGACTTCGACGCCGGGCCCTTCCATGTCGTGGACCGCACCATGCCCTGGCCGCGCGACCCCGCTCCCCGCCGTGCGGCCGTGAGCGCCTTCGGCGTGGGCGGTACCAACGCCCATCTGATCCTGGAGCAGCCCCCGGAGGTGGAGACCGGCGCGCCGCGGCGGCCGTACCAGCTCCTGACGTTCTCGGCCCGCACCCCGACCGCACTGGCGGCCATGGAGGAGGCGTTCCAGTCCCGGCTGAGCGCGTCCCCTCCGGACGAGGACGCGAGCGGGCTCGCGGACATCGCCTACACGCTGGCCGAGGGCCTTCCCGTCCGGGCCGTGCGCCGTGCGGTGGTCGTGGCCGACCGGGAGGACGCCGTACGGCGGCTGGGCGCGGGGCGGGCCGCGCCGGCGCACCCGGTGCCGCGCGACCGCACCCCCAAGACGGCCTTCCTGTTCCCAGGGCAGGGCGCCCAGTACGTGGGCATGGCGCGCGGGGTCTACGAGCGCGAGCCGGAGTTCGCCGCGGTCCTGGACCACTGCTGCGACGTGCTGCGCCGCTCGCACTCGCTCGACCTGAGGAGCGTCCTGTTCCCCGCGACGGCCGAGGAGGCCGGACGGGCCGAGGCCTTGATCGGCCGGACGTCGGTCACCCAGCCCGCCCTCTTCGCCGTGGAGTACGCGCTGGCCCGGCTCTTGACGTCCTGGGGCGTCGAGCCCGCCGCCATGGCGGGCCACAGCGTCGGGGAGTACGTGGCCGCCGCCCTGGCCGGGGTGATGGACGCCGACGACGCGTTGTGCCTGGTCGCCGAGCGCGGCATGATGATCGAGTCGCTGCCGTCCGGGTCCATGACGGCCGTCGCCCTGCCGGAGGACGAACTCGGCCCGCTGCTCCCGCCCGGCGTCGACCTGGCGGCCGTCAACGCCCCCGGCATGTGCGTGGTCTCCGGCCCGGACGCCGCCATCGGCGACCTGGAGAAGTCGCTGTCCGCGCGGAAGGCGGGGGTCAGCCGCCTGCGCACGTCGCACGCCTTCCACTCCCGCATGATGGACCCTGTCCTGCGGGCTTTCGCGGACCGTGTCGCCGCGGTGCGGCTGCGGGCCCCCCGGATCCCGTTCGTGTCGACCGTGACGGGCGACTGGATCACCGCCGAGCAGGCCACCGACCCGGCGTACTGGACGCGGCACGTCCGCGCCTGCGTCCGCTTCGCCGACGCCGCGCGGCTGCTGCTCGCGGACGGCGGGTACTGCTTCGCGGAGGTGGGCCCCGGGCAGACGCTGTCCAACCTCGTCACCGAGACGGCCCGTGCGACCGAGCCGGCCTCCACCGAGCCGGCCCTCACCGAGCCGGCCCCCGCCCGGGCGAAGCCCGTCCCGGCCGTTCCCCTGCTCCGCACCGCGCGGGATGAGCGCGACGACCTCCGGGTCCTGCTGGAGGGCGTGGGCCGGCTGTGGTCGTACGGCTGCCCCGTGGACTGGGACCGCTTCTGGGCGCACGAGGAGCGCGGCCGGGCGCACGCCCCCTCCTACCCCTACGAGCGCGAAACTTTCTGGGTGAAACCGGCGGGCGACAGGACCACCGCGAACGTCCCCCGGGACGATGGACCGCTCTACGTGCCGACCTGGACCGAGACGGGCCCGCCGCAGGCCTCCGCCGTGGACGGCGCCGACGCGTGGGTGGTGTTCGCCCATCCCGACGAGGCCGTGACCGGCGAACTGATCCGGCTCATCCGGGCCGGGAGCGGGAACGTCGTCGTCGTCACGCCCGGTGGCCGGTACGCGGAGACCGCGGACGGCGCGCACACCGTCCGGCCGCGCGAGGCCGCCGACTACGGCAGGCTGGCCGCCGCCGTCCTCGACGCCGGGCCGGGACGGGTCCACCTCGTGCACGCCTGGCTCCTCGGCGGCGGCTCCGTGCGCACCGAGCAGGCCACCGTGCGCAGGCACCTCGACCTCGGCCTGTACAGCCTGCTGCTGGCACTCCAGAAGTTCTCCCGGAGGTCTGCCGGGACCGCGCTCGAAGTCTCGGTCCTGACCAGCGGCATGCAGGACGCCCTGGGCGACGGCGACGTCCACCCGGCGAAGGCCGCGGTGCGCGGGCTGCTCAAGACCGTGCCCCGGGAGATGCGTTCCGTCGCCATCCGCGGTGTCGACGTGGGAGAGGGCAAGGCCGGGACCGTCGCCACGCAGCTGTTCCGGGAGTTGCGGTCCGGTTCCACGGACCGGGAGGTGGCGCTGCGCGGCCGGAAGAGGTGGGTCGCCGGGCACTCCGCGATCCGGCCCGAGGAGGCCGCGGGCATGCCGTCCGTCCTCAAGGAGGAGGGCGTCTACGTCGTCACCGGCGGCCTGGGCGGCCTCGGCCTGGAGCTGGCCAAGGATCTGGCGACGCTGGCGCGGGCGCGTGTCGTGCTGGTGGGCCGCACCGGGCTGCCGGACCGCTCCGAGTGGGAGTCGCTCGCCGCCGGGTCACCGGACGAGGCGCTGCGGGAACGGCTCCGGGCGGTCCTCGACGTGGAAAAGGCCGGCGGTCACGTGCTGGTGTGCGCCGGGGACGTGGCGGACGAGGACCGGATGAGGGAGATCCGCGCGGAGGTGATGCGCGTCCACGGCCGGGTCGACGGCGTGTTCCACCTGGCCGGTGTCACCGGCGGCGGTCTCATCGAGATACGCGCGCAGGCGGCCGTCGGGCGGGTGCTCGCGCCGAAGGTGCAGGGCACCTATGTGCTGGACCGGGTGTTCCGGCCGCAGCTGCTGGTGCTGTACTCGTCCATCGCGGCCATCACGGGCGACTACGGCCTGTCGGACTACGCCGGGGCCAACGCGGTAATGGACGCCTACGCTCAGGCCCAGTGGAGCGCCGGCCGCCACGTGGTCTCCATCAACTGGCCGCAGTGGACGGGCGTGGGCATGGCCGCCCGCGCCGAGTACGCCGTCCAGGACGCCTACCGCGAGATCGCCGTCAGCCCGCCGGAGGGGGCCGGGGTGCTGCGATCGATCCTGGCCTCCGGCGCCGGTCCGCAGGTCGTGGTGAGTCCGGGAGGGCTGAGCAGGCGGGAGGCGCTCGTCGACCGGTTCGCCGCCACCGTGGGCGGGGCCGGTACCGAGACCACCGGGTCCGCCCTGGCCGCCCGGTACGTCGACACCCCGTACGCGCCGCCGCAGACCAAGGTCGAGAAGGCGCTGGCGACGCTCTGGCAGGAGGCCGTCGGGGTCGAGCAGATCGGGCTGGACGACGACTTCCAGGAGCTGGGCGTCAGCTCGATCATCGCGGTGCGGCTGCTGGCGCGGATGTCGGAGGTGTTCGGGGTGGACGTCTCCGTCGGGGAGTTCTACGACTGGCGGACGCTACGGGCGGCCGGCGCGGCCGTCGCCTCGGCCACCCGGTAGCTCAGCCGCCCGGCAGCTCGCGGGCCCGCCGCGTGAGCGCCAGCCGGTCCACCTTCCGGTTGGCGTTCAGCGGCAGGTCGTCCACGTACGCGAAGTGCCGCGGGACCAGGTACCGGGGGTAGAAGGACGCGAGTTCCTTCATCAGCACGGCCGCCGGCCGCTCGTCGCCCGTCAGGAACGCGACCAGCCGTCCCTCGACCGCCACCGCGACGGCCTCGCGCACCCCCGCCAGCCTCCGCAGGCCCGCTTCGACCTCCGCGAGCTCCACCCGGACACCGTTGATCTTGACCTGGTGGTCGGCGCGGCCGAGGTAGGCGAGCTCACCGTCCTCGGCGTGGCGGACCAGGTCGCCCGTGCGGTACCAGCGCCGCCCCTCATGGTCCAGGAAACGGCCGCCGTCGTCGGCCGGGTCGAGGTAGCCGGGGAACATCTGGTCGCCGGTGACGCACAGCTCGCCGGTGCCGTCCTCGTTCTCCTCCCCGCCGAGGATCAGGTACCGCAGACGGGGGTGGACGGTCCCGATGGGGACGACGTCGTTGACCGCCAGCTCCGGCGACCGGTCCGGGTCGAACCGGTGGACGCTGCACGAGATGGTCAGCTCGGTCGGCCCGTAGAGGTTCTCCAGGCGGGAGTTCGGCGCGGCCTCCTGCCATTCGGCGGCGTCGCGGACCAGCAGCGCCTCGCCGCAGAACAGGCTCCACCGCACCCCTGGAAGCGACCCGGGCTCCAGCCCCCTGGCCTTGCGGACCAGGCCGATCATGCTCGGGGCCGAGAACCAGACGGTGATGCCGTGCTTGGCCACGAAATCGGGCAGCGACACGTACACGTGCTTGGGGACGCTGACGACGGTGCCCCCGGCGCCCCATCCGACGAAGAGGTCGAACATCGCCAGGTCGAACGTCAGGTCGTAGGTCTGCGAGAAGACGTCCGCCGCCGTGAAGTCGTAGCGCGCCCTGATTTGCCGGAGGTAGGCCGCCGCGTTGGAGTGCAGGACGGGGACGCCCTTGGGCCGTCCGCTGGAGCCGGAGGTGAAGAGGATGTACGCGACGTCCTCCGGCGAGGACGGCAGCGGCTCGTCCAGGCCGGGGCCGGCGGGCCGGTGCACCACCTGGACGTCGCCCAGCGCGTCGGCGAGCTCCGCGACCACGGGCAGCCCCTTGGCGTCGGCGACGAGGCCGTCGAGCGGGGCGGCGTCGATCATGTGGCGGAGGCGTTCGGGCGGGAAGGCCGGATTGAGCGGGACGGCCGCCGCGCCGGTGTACAGGGCGGCGAGCAGACCGGCGTACATGTCCTCGCTGCGGGAGCCGAGCACGCCGATGCGGCGCGGCCTGCGCGGACCGCGGGCGACGAGATCGCCGGCGAGCCGCAGCGCGCGTTGGTGGAGGCGTCCGTAGCTGATGCTCTCCGCGCCGATGCGCAGCGCCTCCGCGTGCTCGTCGCCGTCCACGCTCCACAGGAACGCCTCATGGAGCAGGCGCTGCTCGGCGGCCGCTGTCTTCTTCACCGTGGGTCCTCCACTGGAACGCTGGACATCGTCAGTTCGCCGGGACGGACGACGTCGAGGAGCAGCCAGCCCCACCGCTCGTCGCCCATCGTCCGCAGCAGTACGAGCTCGCCCGGGGCGACCGCCCCGGACGACAGCGCCGCGTACAGGTCGAGCCACGCGTCGCAGGCGCCGGGACCGGAGAAGACGCGTGCGTGCCGCGCCTCCGCGGGCGGTGCGGGCGCCTCCGGGGGCGTCTCGCCGCAGCCGGCGACACGGAGCGCTCCGGTGCGGGCGAGCCTCAGGGCGACCGCGGCGAAGGCCGGCTTCTCGGCCGGCACGACCACGTAGGCGGGGTCGTCGACGATCACGACGGTGGCGCCCCGGTCCTCGGGGACGGCCCAGCCGAGCAGCCGGAACACCTGCGTCCCGCCCTGCTCCGCGAGGTGGCTGATCCCCACGTCGTCACCGGTCCAGCCGACCGCGCGGACGGTGGCCGCGAGGGGCGCCGTCATCGGGTCGAGCACCGGGCCCGAGCGCACCAGCACGAGGGTCTGGTGGCCGTCCGGGGGACCGAGCGCGCCGAGCGCCCGCCAGGTGGCGGCGTAGTCCGCGGCGTCGGCCGGGTCGCCCGGCTCGGGGTGCCGCGCGCACACCCGCGCCAGGGGGACGCCGCGGGTGCGCGCGATCATCTCCGCCACCTGCCGGCGCAGGCTCCTGCGGCCCAGCTCGTCCGCCGGCCGGAGCCGCGGACGCGAGCGGACCGCGATGGCGAACGCGTCGATGTACAGCTCGGCCATTTCTACCCGTCCAACACTTCGACGACGATCACCTGGAAGTACGCGCCGTGCCCCAGTGCGACCAGCGCGCACCGGTCGCCGTTCCGCAGCCGTCCGGTCAGGTCGGCGTACTGGAGGGCCGACAGCGCGTCGACGGCGTTGTTGTGCCCTTGCGCGGGCTGGAGGTCGAGGCAGACGCGGTCGCGTTCGACGCCCGTCTCGCGGCAGAAGTTCCGCCAGAACAGGGCGCTGGACAGGTCGGGCATGATCCAGTCGAGGTCCGTGATCGCGAGGCCGGTCCGGTCCGCGGCCTCGCGCAGGGCCGCGGCCGTGTGCTCCAGGCAGGCTTGCGGGTAGCGCGCCAGTTCCTCCCGGGACATCCGCAGGGAGCGGTGGAACCGGTGGTCGCGCTGAGCCGCGCCGGACAGGTAGCGGTAACGGGGGAGGGCAGGGCCCTGCGCGGAGTGCACCACGACGGCGGCGGCCGCGTCTCCGGCCACGGTCACTCCCGAGACGATCCGCGCCGAGCCGGCGAAGCTGCCGTGGTCCCCGCCGAGCACCAGGACCCGGTCCGCCGGCCCCGCACCGGGCCGGTCGTGGTAGCGGCGGGCCATCTCCACGGCCCGGAGCACGCTGACGCAGTTGATGTGGGACACCCCGTAGAACTCCGCCTCCGGAACGCCGAGCGCGGCGCACAGCCGGCGGCCGAACCCCGGCCGCGTCGCGAATTCCTGGACGACCTGCGAGTGCCCGTACAGCACGAGGTCGGCGCCGAGTCCCGCGAGAGCCTCCCGGCCCGCCCCGACCAGGAGGTCCTCCATGCGCTCGCCGGGGGCGAGGGCGGGGGTGTCGCGCAGCCCGTGGAACCTCTTCGCCATCCGCCGCTCGAAGAGGCTGCGGCCCGCCCGCTCAAGGACGAGGTCGACGGGTTCGGTGCCCTCGGGCAGCCGCACCGCCACCCGGGACAGTCCCAGGGCCCCGCGCTCGGTATCCGGTGATGCGCCCATGGGTCACGCCGTGGCCGTCGTGACGAGGTGCCCGGTGACGTAGTCGGCAAGGGTGCCGACCGTGCGGAAGACCTCGATATCGAGGTCCTCGGGGTCGACCTCGAACCCGAGGGTGTCCTCAAGGTCCAGCAGCAGCGCGAGGGTGCCGGCCGAGTCCAGCCCCAGCTCCTCGTAGAGCATCGTGGTCT
This sequence comes from Actinomadura sp. 3N407, assembly GCF_052245875.1. Taxonomy (NCBI): domain Bacteria; kingdom Bacillati; phylum Actinomycetota; class Actinomycetes; order Streptosporangiales; family Thermomonosporaceae; genus Actinomadura; species Actinomadura sp. 3N407. The sequence continues at coordinate 12,153 of NZ_JBQQBP010000002.1, read as the reverse complement.
CGTGCAGTTCCGTGATCTCACGGTCGAGCGCCACGGTGAGCGAACGGCATATCTGCTCGATGATTCCCCTGCGTTCCACTGATCCTCTTCTCGGTCCGGCGCGGCGGCCTCGGGCGGCTCAGGCCCGGTCCGCCGCGGAGTCCCAGACTCGGTGGGCGGACGGAGCGCCCGCCGCCACCAGGTCCTGCCACATGGCGCGCCGCCTGGGCTTGCCGCTGGTGGTGCGCTGGAGCGTGCCGTGCGGCGTCAGCAGGACCGTCACCCGCAGCCCGGGCAGTTTGGCGGCCACGGCCCGGCCGACGGCGGCGGCCTCCTCGGCGGTGCAGTCCTCTACGGTGACGACCGCGGTGTCCTGTCCCGACAGGCTGCCGAGAAGGGCGACGGTCCGCTGCGGCTTGGGCGACGCGGCCGCGGCGATGGTCTGCACGTCGTCCGCGAACAGCCAGCGGCCCCGCACCTTGATGGCGTCTCCGGCCCGTCCGACGACGTACAGCTCTCCGCCGAGGATGAATCCCATGTCGCCGGTACGGTGGCGGTCGCCGAACGGGACGAGTTCCCTTTCCAGGTAGCCCGCCGCCAGGCCGTCCCCGCTCACCGCGATCTCCCCGAACACGCCCTCCGGCAGCGGCGCGCCGCCGTCGTCCAGGATCTGGACCCCCACCCCGGCGAGCGGGCGGCCGCACGAGATGAGCCGGACGGACGGACGCGGGTCATCGTCGAGACGCGCGTCACCGGCGGCGAAGGTCACCGGCTTGCCCGGTTCCAGCGCCTCCATGTCCACTACCCGGGTGGTGATCTTCTCCGGGCTCGGCCGTATGCCCGTCACGGCCAGGGTCGCCTCGGCCATGCCATAGGCCGGGAGCAGGGCCCGGTGCGGCAGGCCCAGCGGGGTCAGCAGCCGGTGGAACGCGTCAAGCACGTCCGGGTCGACGCGTTCGGCGCCGACGATGAGGCTCTGCAGGCTGCCGAGGTCGTACTTGTCAAGCTGGGCGGGACGCAGCCTGCGCAGCACGTGGCCCATGGCGAACGCGGGGAGCGCGGTCGCGGTGCCGCGCACCCGGGTGATCTCGGCGAGCCAGCGGTCCGGGGCCCCGATGAACTCCTCCGGCCGCAGGTACCAGGCCGCGGCCCCGCGGGCCATCGGCAGCAGCAGGCAGCCCACCAGGCCCATGTCGTGGAAAAAGGGCATCCACGACACCACCCGGCTGGCGCCGGTGATCGAGAGCCAGTCGTCCAGGGCGCGCACGTGCGCGTTCAGCGTCGGCCACGGAATCTGTACGCCCCGCGGCGCGCCCGTCGATCCGGAGCTGAACTGGACGAGCGCCACGTCGGGCGGCTCCGCCGCGGTGTCGTCCATCGGGGCGTCCTCGGGAGCCTCCGCCAGGACGCGGCAGCCGAGCGGGCGGAGGAGATCGTCGAGGAGCGGCGCCGGCTCCGGCGCGGCCAGCAGAGCCGCGGGGGAGATCGTGCCGACGATGGTCGTGAGGCGATCGGCCAGCTCGGCGGGGACGGCCGGCGCGACGATGGACGGTGTGGCGCCCGCGTGCAGGACGCCGAAGAGGGACATGACGAATCCGGGCGTGTTCCCGCCGATGAGGAGCACGATGTCGCCGGAGCCGATGCCGGCTGTCCGCAACAGGTGGGCGTTGCGGCGCGCTCCGGCCGCCAGCGCCGCGTAGGAGTACCCGGTCCAGGTGCCGCGGCCGTCGGAGAAGTGGACGGACTCGTCCAGGCCCGGATGGTCCAGCCAGCACAGGACGTGCTCGCAGCGCGGCGGCGTGGCCGGGCACTCGGGCGTGGGCCTGGACGTGGGCGTGGGCGAGGGCGTGCACGGCGACGGGGACGGGGGCGCGGTGCTCGCGGCGGCGATACGGCTCTGTGCGGTGGTCATGCGTTCACCTCTGCGGGGACGGCGCGCGTCAACTGGAGCTGCGCCAGGTGCGCGTGGACACCCGGGGTCAGCAGGCCCACCTTGGCGAGCGAGGTGATGATCTTCGTGAACATCACCCGGCGGAAGTCGATCATCCGCTGATCCCGGAGCGCGTAGGCGGCGCCGTCCGCCGCGTTCACCTCCAGGCGCTGCCAGATCTCCTCCAGGCGGAACCTGCGCGACATCAGCAGCGCCGCCTCCTTGACGAACTCCTCCCGCTCGGCCTTCTCCCGGGAGGTCAGCTCGCCGTAGATCTCCCGGAGGGCCAGCACGCCGAAGGTCACGTGCCGGGCCTCGTCCCGGGCGACGAGCCGGGTGAGCTGGGCGATCACGGGATCGAAGGAACGGCAGCTCTCCAGCCTGAACGCGGCGAGCGCCAGCCCCTCGACGATGATCTGCATGCCGAGAAAGACGATGTCCCACCGGCTCTCGGTCACCACCGTGTCCAGCATCCGCTTGAGCGACGGGTTGACCTGATAGGTGTTGCCGAGCAGGCCGGCGTAGCGGGCGTACGCCTCCACGTGCCGTGCCTCGTCGGCCACCTGGGCGGCCGCGTAGAACTTGGTGTCCATGTCGGGGGCCATCGCCACCAGACGGCTGGTGGCCAGCAGGGCGCCCTGTTCACCGTGGAGGAACTGGCTGGTCATCCACGAGTGGAACTCCCACTGGAAGTCGGACCACCGCTCGGGCGGGACGGGGGATCCGGCCCGTTCCAGCGGAAGGCCGGTGCCGAGGAGTTCGACATGGCCGGGCGTGCCCACGCCGGCGTCCCAGTCGATGTCCGTCGTGGCGTTCCACTGCGCCGCCTTGCTCCGCTCGTACAGGGCGTGCAGCCGTTCATCGGACCGCCCGTAGTCCCAGACGAACCGCGTTTCGGCGTCGTCCGACCGTCCAAGGTCGTCGGCTACCGTCACTCCCCGCCTCCCAGCTTCTCCGGATGCCCGATGTCAACTCGTCCGCGCGAACGTGGAGATGAGGCTTCCCGCCCCGTCGACCTCGCTCCATGTGGGGACCGACGCGCGTCCCCGGGCGATCATGTCGAGGGTGAAGTCCTCCAGATCGGCGACGGTTCTCATGACCGGTGAATCCTCGATGACGAACGGCTCGAACTCGAATATCTCTTCCAGTGCGAAGGTCAGTTCCACCTCGCGCACGGAGTCATAACCCAGCTCGTCCAGCAGGATGTGCCCGGGCCGCACCTCCGGGGATTCCGCGGGGGCGATTTCGCCGACCAGCCTCCTGATGAATTCGCGCACCAAGGCCTCTTCGTTCTCGGAACTGGTCCCGCTGCGGTCCCCGATTTCATCGGGCATTCTCAAGTCCTCTGCACTCGGCCTTCTCCTGCCGCATTCCCGGCTGGCTCAGATCTACCAGTTCCGCTGGGCGGCGGTGAAGCGATGTGGCGACAATTCGCCACGGGGCCTTCGATGGTCCGCGCGCAAAATATTGTGGCAACCGGCTTTGGACGATCCGGAGGGAGTTGAAGCACCTTGTTCCGCTTGCAGACCACGGCGGCCCGCCGGCTGCTGTCGCTGGCGCGCACGGCGCCCGCCCGTCCGCTGCTGAGCGTCGCGGAGCCGTCCGGCGAGTGGTCCTGCCACACCGCCGGTGAGCTGGCCGGCAGGGTGGTGGCGACGGCCCGGTTCGTCCTGGACGGCGGATGGGAGCCCGGTAGGCACACCGTTGTCGCGCTGCCGAACGGCGAGGGGCTGATCCGGGCCGTCCTGGCGTCCTGGATGCTCGGCGCCGACCCGCTGATCCTTCCGCCCGGGGCGACCGGGCTTGAGCGCAGGACCCTCGGCGCGGAACTGGGGGCGGCCTTCGCGGACGCGTTCCCGCTGGGGGAACGGGAACTGGCCGCGGCGCTGGAACACGGCTCGACCGCGTCGGACGAGCGGCTGCCGGCGCCCGAGCCGGACGTGACCTGGCACCTGCCGACGGGCGGTACCACGGGCCTTCCCCGGCTGTATCCCGTCGTCCCCGGCCCCGGCCGGGCGCTCGGCGGCGCCCGGGAGCTCATGCGGGCGGCCGGCTGGCACCGTGACGCCGTGCAGCTCTCCGTGGGACCGCTGTCGCACGCCGCACCCCTCATGACCTGCATGGCCGGCATCACCGGTGGAGCCCATGTGGTGCTGCCGGGGAGACTCCACCCCGCGTCGCTGCGGGCGGCGGTCGAACGGTTCCGTCCCACCTGGTGCCAGCTGACGCCGCACCAGATGGCGCTGCTCGACGCGAGCGGACCGCTCTGGGACGCCCTGAGCTCCTCCCTGACGGGGATGATGCACGCGTCCGCGACCTGCCCGGACGATGTCAAGCGGCGCTGGATCGCCCGGCTGGGCGGCGACCGGGTGCACGAGATGTACACCTCCACCCAGATGACGGGCTGGACGTTCTGCGACGGCGACGAATGGCTGGCCCATCCGGGCACCGTGGGGCGGCCCTTCGGGTCCACCGAGGTGCTGATAGCGGACCGGGACGGGAGACCGCTGCCACCCGGCGAGGTCGGCGAGGTCTTCATGCGCAGCCCCTGGACCCGGGCCTTCGATGGCGCGGCTTCTCACCGGCTGCGCGGACGTGGTGACGGCTTCTATTCCGTGGGCGACACCGGCCGCACGGACGGCGACGGCTACCTGTACCTCACCGGCCGCCTGGACGATGTCGTCCTGGTCGGCGGCGCGAACGTGAACGTGCGCGAAGTCGAAGGCGTGCTCCTGACGCACCCGGGCATCGCGGAAGCGGTGGTGGTGCGGCGTCCGGACCGGCTCCTGGGGGACGTCCTGCATGCGCTGGTCGTCCCCGCCGACCCGGAGGATCCGCCGGGCATCACCGCCCTGCGCGAGCACTGCCGGGGCCTGATCTCCGCACACAAGATCCCGGTGACCGCCGATGTCGTCGACGCCCTTCCGCGCTCGCATTCCGGCAAGGTGGAGCGCTTCTGGCGCACCGAATGACGCATGCGCAGTTCCCTCCGATCATCCGCAGACGCACAGAGGAAGAGGATTCCGTTGCCGACACATCCCGCCCGCACGGTCGACGAGCCGCTCTCCGTCCTGCTGGACCTCGCGTACGAGGTGCTGGGCATCCGCTGCGATCCCGGCGAGAACTTCTTCGACCACGGCGACTCGATGGCCGCCACCCAGCTGTGCGCTCTGGCGGCCCGCCGGCACGGCTGGACGGTCACGGCCCGCGACATCTTCGCCTGGGAGTCCTTCGCCCTCCTGGCGGGGATGATCGAGCGCGTCGAGGACGAGCGCCGGGCGACCGCAGGCGCACCGGGCCGGGGGGCCGCGTGATGCCCGGTTCTCGGGCGCCCGGCGCTCGGACGCCCGGCGCTCGGATGGCCCGTACTCAGCGGGCGGTGGTGGCCGCGGCGGCGCGTTGCTCGAGGCGCCGCAGCAGCATGCGGCCGTAGAAGAAGCGTGCGAGGTAGGCGAAGAAGCGGTTCGCGGCGTGCTGCATCGCCGGCATCGGCCTGAGCACGTCCACGATCAGCACCACCCGCCGGTCCGCGCTGTTGTTGATCACTTCGTGGTTCCAGCTGTCGTCGAAGAGGATGCCGTCCCGCTCTTTCCACGTGTACAGGTGATCGCGGATCCTGATGCCCGGCGGGTTGTCGGCGGGCACCTCGATGCCGAGGTGGTATCGCAGGTAGCCGTAGTAGGGGCCCTCGTGCGCCGGGATCGACTTCCCGGGGTCCAGGATGGAGAAGCTCGCCTGGAACAGGTTCGGGACCTTCCGCAGGGCCGCGACCGTCCTCGGGCACAGTGCCGCGTTCTCCTCCGCCTCCTCGCCCATGGCGACCAGGTAGAACATCCGCCAGTCGTGCGGCGTGGTCGCGGAGATGTAGTGCTGGAGCGGGTCGAGCTCATGGTAGGTCGGCATTACGGCGACCTGTTCGGACGCGGCCAGGAACTCGCTGCGGATATCGGCGAACGCCCGCTCTATTTCACGCAGTTCGGGAACGGCCTCGTCGATGTCGAAAACCACCGGGCGCGCGGCGCCCCCGGCCGTCTTGCAGAACCACTGGTTGAGGCGTCCGAGGAGATGGACGAACAGAACCGCAGAATATTGCATCAGGTGTTTCTTGAGCTTCCCCGAAAACGCAGCCATGCGACCTCCAATACGGTACTTCGGCAATCTACGGAACCCAATCTGCACGGCGACTATATGGGCGGCCGCAGGCCGGCGAACGGGCCGTGGCTAGAACTCGCCAGTGCCTGCGACGCCGCGGCGGCCGCGCACCCGCAGTGGTCCCGGTGGCTGCGGCGCGCCAGCTCCGCCCCGCCCTGGAACCGAGTGGCGGCGTTCAGATGGCCGAGAAGCTCCGCCACGCGCCGGCTGAAGGTGCGGGGTGAGAGCCCCAGCGTCCTCCTGGCCGCCTCGTCCGTCTGCGCGGACAGCAGGGCCTCGACGACCGGGAGCAGATGATCGGGTATCTCGCGCGGAAGCATCTCCTGGGCGGACCGGCCGAAACGGCAGGACCACGCCGCCCCCGGCGGCAGTGTGCCGACCGCCGTGCCCTCCGCTTTTCTCTGTGCCACCAATGCCTTCCTTCCCCGTGGCGGACGCTGACCCTTAAGGTCTAGGGCTGTCGCGACATGTCCGAAACGGGTCGTCGTGGGCTCCGGACAACGTCCGCGGACTCCGGACAATCGGTTCTGGGGCCACGGCGGCGATATGGAGGGCTGCACGTTGGGGCGGTCTGAACAGCCCGTGGATCCGCTCGCCGGTCCCGTCGAGCGGCTCGCCTGGGAGCTGCGGCAGATCCGGGAGCGCGCGGGGCGGCCGAGCTACCGCGAACTCGCGCGCCGCGCGCACTTCTCCCGGAGCACCCTGGCCGAGGCCGCCGCCGGGACGCGGCTGCCGACCCTTGAGGCGACCGTGGCGTACGCCGTCGCCTGCGGCGGCGACCGCGCCGAATGGGAGCAGCGGTGGCGGCTGGCGGCGGAGCAGGCCGAATGGTCCCGGTGGCGCTGCCCGTACCCGGGCGCGCTCCCGCTGGGCGCCGACGACGCGGAGCTGTTCTCCGGCCGGGACCGCCTGCTCGACGAGCTGCTGGAGGCCGTGCGCGGGTCATCGCTGACGGCGGTGTCCGGAGCCTCGGGCAGCGGCAAGTCGTCGCTGCTGCGGGCCGGGCTGGCGGCGCGGCTGACCGCCGATGGCATCCCGGTCACGCTGCTCACTCCGGGTGCGCACCCGGTGCCCGCCCTGCGCGCGGTCGATGCCGGCACGTCCGCCGTGGTGATCGTCGACCAGTTCGAAGAGGTGTTCACCCGCTGCGCGGACGATCGGGAGCGGGCCGGTTTCCTGGACGCGCTGAGCGCGATGGCCGCCGCGGAGGACGGCCCTCGGCTGGTGCTGGGCATCCGCGCCGACTTCGTCGGGCACTGCACCGCGCACCCGAGCCTGGCCACGGCGCTCCGCGCGGGCGTGCACCTTCAGGTCGGGCCGGTGACCGAGCGGGAACTGCGCGCCATCGTCACCGAGCCCGCCGAACGCGTCGGGCTGAGCGTGGACCCGGAGCTGGTGACCACGGTGCTGGTCGAGGCGTCCGACCAGATGGGAGCGCTCCCCCTGGTGGCGCAGGCCCTGCGGGAGACCTGGAGCCGGCAAGAGGACGGCACCCTGCGGCTCGCTGACCACCAGGCCGCGGGCGGTGTGACGGGAGCGATCGCGCGGATCGCCGAGAACCTGCACGCGGATCTGGCGACCGGCCGGAGGCACCTGCTCCAGGCCGTCCTGCTGCGCCTCACCGCGCCGGGCGACGGCACTCCCGACATCCGCCGCAAGATCGAGCGGGACGAGCTGACCGGCATCGGCGCCCCCGGAGAGGTGGCCGCCGTCCTCGACCGGCTCGCCGCCGCCCGGCTCGTCGTGGTGGACCGCGATACGGTCGACCTCGCACATGAGGGGATCATTCACTGCTGGCCCAGGCTGCGGGAATGGCTCACCGCCGACCGGGAGAGGCTGCTGCGGCACCGGCGGCTCACCCTCGACGCGGCCGAATGGTCCCGCAACGGGCGCGGTGAGGACTACCTGTACCGCGGCGACCGCCTCGCCGCGTGGGACGACGAGGGCGTCCCCCCGCTGAACGAGCTGGAGCGCACGTTCCTGGCGTTGTCCAGGGCGCATGCGTCCGCCGGGCGGGCCCGGGGCCGCCGCCGGACCCGCCTGGCCTTCGGCGCGCTCTCGCTCACCGCGGTCGCGGTCGCCGCGCTGACCGCGCTCGCTCTCGTGCAGATGGGAAACGCCGACACCGAACGCGATCGAAGCACCTCGGTGCGGCTCGCCGCGGAGGCGCGCCGCCAGCTCCAGCAGGACCCGGAGCTGGCACTGCTGCTGGCGATCGAGGCGTACGAGACCGAAGCCACCCGGGAGTCCGACCTCGTGCTCCGCCAGGCCACCGCCGACGCGCGGCTGCGCGGCTCCCAGCCGTCCGGCCTGGACAGGGCCGAGGGGATGACGGCGACCCCGGACGGTCGCCGGATCGCGATCTGGGGGTCCGGAGGGAGCGCCGGCGGGCTGGTGATCTGGACCTTCGACGATTCCGCTCCGCGGCGCATCGATTACGCGTTTCCGCCGGATCGCACGCGCCGCATACGGAGTGCCGCCTTCAGCCATGACGGCCGGCGGCTCGCCACGGGAAGCTCCTCCGGTGAGGTCGCGCTGTGGGATCTGGAGGCCGCCGGCTCTCCCACGGTGCTGGGAACCGTCGAGGGCGGCGTGCACGGCGTGAGCGTCAGCCGCGACGGCAGGGTGGCGAGCGCTCACGACGACGGTGTACGGATCTGGGATTCCGGGACCGGCGAAGGCGCGATCAAGTTCCGTCCCCCCGGCCGCGCGGCGCGGAGTGTCGCCTTCAGCCCCACCGGCCGGCTGCTCGCCACCGGGGGAATCGGCTCACCGTTGCACCTTTGGGAAATGACCGGTGACCGGCCACGGTCGCGGCGCGCGGCCGCACGAGGCGGGCCCGCGCAGGTGGCCGTCAGCCCGCACGGGCCGTGGGTCGCGACCGTCGAAGACGACGTGGCACGCGTCTGGGACGGCCTGGAGCGACCGGACGGTGACTGGACTCCGCAGGCCGAGTTGGACGACCATGCGCCGAGGCTGAACGGCCTGGTGTTCAGCCCCGGCGGCGACCGCCTGGCGACCTACGGGGCCGACGGCGTGATCCGCGTCTGGACGACGGGCAGCGACGTCGACCCGCTGGTCCTGCGGGCGCCCCGGCTGGATTGGCGCGGCGCGGCGTTCGCGCCGGACGGGAAGTCGCTGGTCGGCATCGACGCGGGCGGTTCCCTGCGACTGTGGGACGCCTCGGCGGGTGATCCGGCGCCGAGCGAGGGCAGACTGCTGGCGCTCAGTTCGGACGCCGCCACACTGGCGGTCAGCCGGAGTGCCGGTTCGATTCTCCGCGCGCGAGAGATCCGCATCGATGTGTGGACCACGGCGGGCACCACGAAGCCGACCGAAGTGCGTGGTGAGCGCGACTCCGGATTCCTCGTCGCGCTGAGCCCGGACGGCCGGCGCATGGCGGGCGTCGGCAGGGCCGGGACGCTGAGCCTGTGGGATCTGGCCGCCAGTGGCGCGCCCGCCGCGACGCCCGCGGCCTTCCCCGGCCCACCGGCGAGCCTGGTCTTCAGCTCGGACGGAAAGCGGCTGGCGGCGGGCGGGCACCGCACGGAGCCGCGAGTATGGCAGGTGCCGGCGACCGGCAACCTGACCCCGGTCACCGGCTGGGAGACCCAGCCCAGCGCCAGGGCCGATGGCGACGTGGCGCTCAGCCCTGACGGCACCCTGCTGGCCGATGCTCGCGATGACCACACCGTTCTTCTCTGGGACCTCGCTCATAAGGGCGAGCCGAGAGTCCTGCGCGGCCATCAGGACGACATCACGGGCCTGGCCTTCAGCCCGGACGGAGGGCGGCTGGCCGCCGCGGCGGCGGACGGCGCCATCCGGCTCTGGGACACCGGAGGCCGGGGGGAGCCGGTCGCCGTCCTGCGCGGCGCCGAGAACCGTGTCCGCAAAGTTCGGTTCAGCCCCGACGGCGGCTGGCTCGTCACCAATGAGCCCGCGGGCCCCCTGCGGCTCTGGCGGACCACCGGCGGCGAACCGCTGGAACTGACCGGCTGGGGTGCGAGCGGCGGCCTCGCCGCCTTCAACCCGGACGGCACACGGATCGTCAGGGGACTCAGCCCGCCGCTGATCATCGGACGTGATCTGTCAACCGGTCTCGGCGGAAAGCTCGTCCGCATCCGAGCCTGCGAGGTATGCGGCCCCGGCGCACGAGTGCTCGAACTCGCCCGGACCCGCCGTACCCGCGAACTGACCCCCGAAGAACGCCGCAACCACCTCGGCCGGCCCCGTTGACCCGTGCTGCCGCGTCGCTCCCACGGGCGTATGCGCTTCCCGTGGCCGAAGTCGTTGAAGTCGGCGACCACGGACGTTGTCCCCCTTGGCGAGGGTGAGGCGGCCCGGCATGGGCAGTTCGCCGCCGGGGACGGGCCGGGGCCGGCACCGGCCGGCTCATGGCCTGCCGGCGGTGCCCGGCTCTCCGGTCGGCCCGCCGGGGCCGTCAGGGGCGCGGTGCACGACACCGGTGAGCAGGACGATCAGTTCCCGCCGGAAGGCGGCGACGTCGCCGGTGGGCCGGTCGGCAAGGCAGCGGTGACGGCCCGGCGGCCCTGCTCGACGTGCCGCCGCGCGAGCTGCAGCAAGATGGCGTCCTTGTTCGGGAAGTACTGGTAGAGCGACCCGATCGACAGGCCCGCGGCCTCGGCGATGCGGTTGGTCGTCCCGGCGGCGTAGCCGTGCTCGACGAAAACGCGAGCAGCCGCGTCCAGGATCCGCTCATCCGTCGCGGCCGACCGACTCTGACGTGGGGTTTTACGGGGGCGGAGCGGCCTGGGAGTACCGGGCATCGACGGGCCTGACGCGAGTAGAAAAGCGAGCAATCGCTCACTATCGTCGCGGTCACCGACCAACCGGCGCAAGGAGCGGTCATGGCCGTCGACTACCTGCGGTTCTTCCCGACGTGGGTGCGCGAGGCGGACGTCCCGCAAGCGGTGTCACAGTGGTGGCACTGGCGCGGCATGGACGTGCACCTGGAGCGGGTGGCCGACCCCGCCGCGCCGGTGAAACTCCTCGTCCTGCACGGCGCGGGCGGGTACGGGCACATGTTGCTGCCGTACGCGAGGCTGGTCGGGCCGGTGGAGGTGGTGGCCCCCGACATGCCCGGCTACGGGCGGACCCGCTGCAACGGGCGGCGCGTCGAGTATTCGACGTGGGTCGCTCTAGCCGCGGAGCTGATCCGGCGCGAGCGCGACGAGCGGCCGGTGCTGGTGCTGGGCGCCAGCGTCGGCGGAATGCTCGCCTACAGCGCGGTCGCCCGCGCGGGCGCCGACGGGCTCGCCGTGACCTGCCTGCTGGACGTGCGCAGCGCCGAGGCCCGGACGGCCGCCGCACGGTTCGGTCCGCTGGGCAGGGCCGCCAGGCCGGGCATGAACGCTCTGCGGGCGCTGGACGGCCTGCACATCCCGGTCAGGTGGCTGGCCCGGATGTCGGCGATGTCCAACCAGCCCGAACTGAACGCGGCGGTGGCGCGTGACCGACTCGGGGGAGGGGGCCGGGTCTCATTGCGGTTCCTGCGCACCTACCTGAACTCGGTCCCCGAGATCGAGCCGGAGGAGTTCACCGCCTGCCCGGTGCTGATGGTCCACCCGGCCGCCGACCGCTGGACCCCGGTCGAGCTGAGCATGCCGTTCTTCGACCGGCTGGCCGCCCGCAAGCGCCTGGTCATGCTGGACGACTGCGGGCACATGCCGGTCGAGGACCCAGGTCTCGGCCGGCTGGCGCGGGCTCTGCGCGAATTCACCACCGCCCCGGCCACCGGCCGCTAGTCCGGCGGGGCCGCCCGCTGCCGTTCGGCGGCCACGACGGTCACCTGAATGGTGCCCGAGCCGAACCACGGGCAAGGCGGAGACAATCGTCCGGAGCGGTGTGTGAACGTCGCCCACCTCCGCGCCAACCTGGACGCGTTCCTGGACAAATCGATCACGCGCCGGCGTCCGTCATCCTCTGAGTGGAGCGGGCGGGTGCGGGTCAGAGTTCGAATTCGGCGGGCGGGAGACCCACGGCGTGGCAGGCCTCGCGGACGACGGCCTTCTCGTTGTCGTCGAAGTCGCCGTCGGCGCCGCCGATGACGATGCCGATCTGGATGACGGCGC